>JAGHUA010000013.1 GCA_018065085.1 Candidatus Liminaster caballi
TTATATAATATTAATATTATATAAAATTCTGTTCGGATATTTTTTCAATTACTGTTTATCTGTTATCTGTGATTCTGTGACTGGCGATCGCGCATCCTCACACAGTCAAGGTCAGCGACCTGCGTGCTGCGACACTTTGCACATGTGACAAAGCTCGGGCAGCAATACCGGAGCTGACCTTGACCGGGTGATGCGGACAGAAAACGAGACGTGGAGAGGTCACTTCACGAGGCGAACCTCATAGATCTCACCCACCTGGCGATGAGGCTTAGCGACAAAACGTACGCGCACCTGCTGCTTGCCTTCGAGCACCGATGCAGGAATCTCGTAAGTCTCATATTTCCACTGCGATGAGCGCCATTTCCTTGAGTTGTTGACCTCACGCACAAGGTTGTCGTCAATATAAAGATCATACTCGCACGTACGCCATTCGTCCTGACCCCAATAGCGCACACGGAGCGAGAGATTACGCTCGCCGCCCGTCTGCATCAGATAGCTGAACGAACCGCCGTCGCGTGCATCGCGGAAAGCCACGCTGTTGGTGACGCCTGTGTTCGACTTGCCGGTGATCTCCATGAAGTGGTCGCTCTCCGGCTGCTGTTCGCCCGGCTGCACCTTATCGGTGGTGCGGGCATCGAGAGCCAGACGCTCCTTCTCCTCGGCAGCGAGTTTGTCAAGGTACTCCTTATAGCCGTCAGCACTGAGCGCCAGCCAATAGAGCATGTAGCGGCTGTCATGCAGTTCGAAGAAAGGAATAAGTTCACCCGTAACATCCTGCGAAGCATCGAGTTGAGGCGCATTTTCCATGCGTGTACGGAGTGTGAAATGCAGAGGCTTGCCAGGCACAGGAACGAGGTCGTTGGCAATATCCTCGACGTTGTTTGCCACGAGGTAGGGAGCCTGATCGACAGGCAGCTTCCTGCCCGAAGCCATCTGACCGAAACGGCTGTCGTCGGCCAGAAGTCCGCGAAGGTCTTCGTTGCCCGTCTTCATGGCGAGGGTCACAGGGCCGTAGAGAATGGCGACGTACTGAGGCACGTTAGGCATGTGTTCGATAGAGGCATGCATCGGGAACTCAACGTCGATGACGTCGCCCTTCTTCCATTTGCGCTGGATGGTGACAAAATCCGCCTTATCCGACTGGCTCTCAACGTCGAGCTTGCCGTTGACGCTGACCTTAAAGTGGCTGCACCATGCCGGTTTGCGCAGTCGCACGGCAAACTCGCCCTTGCCGCTGGCGATGGTGAGGCGCGACGTCTCGCCATAAGGGAACTGCGTCTGCTGGCTCACCACGATGCCACGCTCCTTCCAGCGGAGCTCAGAGGCAGCGTAAAGGATGACCGAAAGGGTATCGACACTGCCCTTTTCGCCAGTGCGAAGGCTCTTCGTATAGATAAACTGTCCGTATTTGCCGTGGTTCTCCATGCCCGTACCGACACAGCACCACATAGCCTCGTTTGGCACCGAATAGTTGCGATAGTGACGCGGACGAGCCGAGGTGAAATAGACGTAGCCGCCGTGCTCAGGATGCTGTGTGGAGAGGATGTGGTTGAACGTAGCACGCTCGTAGTAGTCGGCCATCGATGCGTTGTCGGGATCCATGCGGAAGAGGTCTTCGGTGAGCTTGAGCATGTTGTTGGTGTTGCACGACTCAAGGCCGTCAATGTCCTGCGTCCAGTCGATGCACGACTCCTTGCTCGGGAAATGCTCACGACGGCTGTTGCCACCCAGCGAGAGCGAACGGCGATTGACCACCTCATCCCAGAAGAAACGGCTTGCCTCCAGATAGTCGGCATCGCCCGAAAGCTCAGCTACACGTGCGAAGCCTACCACCTTGGGCACCTGCGTGTTAGCGTGGATATTGTCGAGGTGCTGACCATTGTGTTCCTTCATCGGACGAAGCAGCCACTTGTGCGAGTAGCGCTTGGCAGCATCGAGATATTTCCGGTCGCCCGTCATCTGATAGGCATCGGCCAGCACCTCGTTGATGCCGCCGTGCTCCATGCCGAGCATCTTCTCGACCTGCTCGTCGGTGAGGTTTGACGAGATTGAGATCATCCAGTCGCATGTGCCGATAAACAGCTCGCGGGCATCCTCGTTGCCGCAATAGAGCCACGCATCGCGCAGGCCTGCCTGAATCTTGTGGGTGTTATAGAACGGCACCCAAAGGCCCATGAAGGGACCTACGTTGCCCTTCTTATACTCGCTGAACACGCGGTCGCTGCCCGGCACACCGCCGATGTAGCCCTTTGCCCAATCGGGATAGTTGCGGGCGGCTGCGTCGGCACATTCCTTGAGCTGGGCGATCATGTAGAGCATTCTGTCCTCACACTCCTTGTTGCCCAACGCCGCATACATGGCCATGGCCGAGAGATAATGTCCGCCCACATGTCCGTCAAGGCCTGCCCAGTTGGGGAAGAGCGGTGCGACCTCCTTGAGGCCTGCCTCCTTGCGGAACGGGGCAAGCAGACGATCAACGTCGTAGCGGAGAAGGGTGTGTACGTTGACGTCCTGCGCGTGCTTTAACGGGCCATCGAGCAGGGTTACGTCGCTTAACGGGAACTCATTGGGATAGAGCTGCTCCTGGGCGTACGATCCAACGGCCAGGCAAGCCAAGAGGGAAGCGATTAGGTATTTCATGTTCTTTTGTTATTTTTGGTTCTTTTGTTGTAATGCTGTCATTGACGGACAATCTTTCGTCCGCCCACTACGTAGATGCCCGACGGCAGATGTTCAGGCAGGCGGCCATCAGGCGAGAGCAAACCGCAGCGGCGACCCTGAAGGTCGAACACAGGCGTCACGGCAACCGATGGAATATCATCGGCAACCGACTCAATGCCAACGGTATTCGACCACCAACCGCGATTGCGCAGCTGATTGATAACGATGTCTGTGCGACGAGGGAAATAGGTATTGACCAGGCGGTTGCGCTCGTTCTTGAAGAACGTATCGACCGTATAGCGGTTGCCACGCGACATGTATGGCTGGAAGTCACGGCGATAGACGCCCCAGCGCGCCGACTCGTCATAGACGGCATTCTGCACCACATGATAGAGGCTGTCCCAGACCTGCACGGCCTTGCCCGGGGTGAGGAGGCCATCGTCAGCGAGGAGCAGGTGGGCACGCCAGTTGAAGCGCGCCTTGAACTTAGGATTCTTCATCAGCTGGTGGAAGAAGCCCGACGGCTTGCCGGCATTCTTTGTCGAGGTCACATCGTCATATTCGCTGCCCAGGATCAGCTCGGTGTCCCAGCAGATGAAGCGAAAGCCGCAGATGTGCTTGTCGAAACGGCGGAAGGCAAACCAGTTGTGATGATCCCAGTCGTTGTTGCCGGCATAGAAGTTGATGAGCATGTAGTCGATGAAATCGTCCATATCGAGCAGCGGTGTGCGTTCGGGATCAGGTTCGCCCTGAGGGTCAAGGCCGAGCAGGGCATAGTAGGCATCGCTGTTGGTGGCCGACACCTGGCTGATGAGCTCGGTCATCTCGTTCCATGCGTCGAGCGTGCCGTCAGCAGCCTCGATCATCTCGCCCGACAGTTCATCGACCTTGATGACGTCATAGTCCTTCTTCTTGCCGCCGTAGTGATAGGCACAGTGTTCCGCCGTGATGCGCTCCGACAGATTATACATGCCCCAATACAGGCCGTTGAGGAAGAGGTGGACGGGCTGACCCTGGCTGTGAGGCCATCCGAGGCGCTCCTGAATGCTGCGCGCCCAGAGCTCACGGGTGTACTGTGCACGCTGGCGGTTCGACTCGTCCCAATGGAGCCATGAGTTGCTGTGATGTGTGCGCAGGATGAGATCCTCATACTTGTCGGCACCAGCATCGCCATAGACGGCGTGCTCCAGTTTCTTCGGGCCGTACTTTCCCTTGAACATCAGACGGAAGGCGTGCTTGGCGTTCTTCTCGGGCACACGGCTGTGACCGCCGTGGATCTTGATGCCGCAATCGAGCGTGACGTCATGATGCAGTTTGCCGCCAATGATCTCAAGGCTGATGTGGCGCTCCCAGTCGCGACCTGCATGATCGCCGATCGGAGCTCCCGTATAGACATAGATGCCGCCGTTGACCGAGTCGAGTTCCTCGCCGAAGAGGAAGTGCGGATCGGTGCTTACAGAGACGATAGGCAGATCCTTGAGGCCCTGGATGATCTGATCCTTCGACTCGTTGACGATGCTGCGATCCATTGAGTAGTAAGCCGGCGCACGTCCGGAAATATCGATGTTCCATCCCCAGTTCTTCGGATAGCCTTCGGGAATGAGCGGCGTGCCGTCGGTGGATGTTGCCTGGCGCGTGACGTTGTCGGGAATGACGTATGTGGCCGATGTGACAGCCGAGAGAAGGGTGTCATTGATCGCCTCGGCAGCACGCAGCACGCATGTCTTGCCGATGCTCACCTTGCCGTTGGTCACGACCTTGCTCTTCATCGTCGGCCAGCTGCCATCGTTGGTGTAATAGACGGTTCTTCCCTCCACATAAGGCTTGACCGTGACGGGCATCGCACTGGCATAGATGCCGTGCTTGCGACCAAAGACTGGCTTCTCGACAACCTCCACGCTGTCGGTCTCGACGTCCTGTGCCATGAGCGGCTGACACAGGGCAGCACCGAGCACGAAGGCCGATGCAAGAATCTGTCTGATTCGAGTAGATTTCATGTGATGTATGCAGTTTGTGTATTGATGTATGCAGGGTGTTGTTCAATCATTATTTGCCGCAAATGTACGTAATTATTTCATTCGGCGCAAACACGCTGCGGAACAATGTGGGCCAATGGGTCAAATTTTATAACTTTTGTCTCAAAATTAACATGGTTTTGACAGTTTCATAAAGCAGAAAATGACATTTCCACGCGTCGGCGATAAAAATCTCATGCAGGTATGCGCGCATTCATTCTTTTTTATTATCTTTGCACACGAATAATCATAACAAACATCATAAATCAAATTTATCCTATGGAAAAAAGTGCACTTCAGATTGCCCGTGCTGCCTATCAGCCAAAGCTTCCTAAGGCTTTGCGTGGCGCACTCAAGGCCGTAGAGGGCGAGCCAACACAGTCGGTAGCCGATCAGGAGGAGGTAAAGAAGCTCTTCCCTAACACCTACGGAATGCCTTACCTCAAGTTCGAACCAACAGACGGTCAGATGACCACCGCCCAGATGAACGTAGGCGTGATCCTCTCCGGCGGTCAGGCTCCTGGCGGTCACAACGTAATCTCAGGCCTCTTCGACGGCATCAAGAAGCTCAACCCAAACAATAAGCTCTATGGCTTCATCCTCGGTCCTGGCGGCCTTGTTGACCACAACTACATGGAGCTCACTCCAGAGATCATCGACGAGTATCGTAACACCGGCGGCTTCGACATCATCGGTTCTGGCCGTACAAAGCTCGAGAAGAAGGAGCAGTTCGACAAGGGTCTTGAGATCCTCAAGGAACTCGGCATCAAGGCTCTCGTAATCATCGGCGGCGACGACTCGAACACCAACGCCTGCGTGCTCGCTGAGTACTACAAGGCTATCAATGCCGGCGTTCAGGTAATCGGCTGTCCTAAGACCATCGACGGCGACCTCAAGAACAGCGAGATCGAGGCTTCATTCGGCTTCGACACCGCTACCAAGGTTTACTCTGAGGTTATCGGCAACATCATGCGCGACTGCAACTCGGCCAAGAAGTACTGGCACTTCATCAAGCTCATGGGCCGTTCGGCTTCGCACGTAACCCTTGAGTGCGCCCTTCAGACACACCCTAACGTATGTCTCATCGGCGAGGAGGTAGAGGCTAAGAACCTCACTCTCGACGACGTTGTGACAAGTATCGCTGAGGTAGTTGCCGACCGTGCTTCACGCGGCATGAACTACGGCGTGGCTCTCGTTCCAGAAGGCCTCATCGAGTTCATCCCTGCCATCAAGAAGCTCATCGCCGAGCTCAACGACCTCATCGCTGCCAACCAGGCAGAGTTCGACAAGATCACAGCCGACGAGAAGATCGCATTCATCGCAGCTCACCTCTCTGAGACCAACGCTGCCATCTTCAAGTCACTCCCAACAGGCGTCAGCCGCCAGCTCGCCCTTGAGCGCGACCCACACGGCAACGTACAGGTTTCACTCATCGAGACAGAGCAGCTCCTCGCTGACATGGTTGCCGTGAAGCTCGCCGAGTGGAAGAAGGAAGGCAAGTTCTGCGGTAAGTTCTCTACACAGCACCACTTCTTCGGCTATGAGGGACGCTGCGCTGCTCCTTCTAACTGGGATGCCGACTACTGCTACTCGCTCGGTTTCAACGCTTCGATGCTCATGGCCGCAGGCAAGACAGGCTACATGTCGTCAATCAAGAACACCTACCGTCCTGCTGACGAGTGGATTGCCGGTGGTATTCCAATCACCATGATGATGAACATGGAGAAGCGCAACGGCGAGATGAAGCCAGTTATCAAGAAGGCTCTCGTCGAGCTCGACGGCAAGCCATTCAACTTCTTCGCCTCTAAGCGCGACGAGTGGGCAAAGGACACCTGCTTCGTTTACCCTGGCCCTATCCAGTACTTCGGCCCTGCCGAGGTTGCTGACCAGCCAACCATCACCCTCAAGCTCGAACAGGCATAAGACTATTGCGACAATACACAAAAGGGGCAAAGACGCACAATCTTTGCCCCATATTAATCTCCATAACTCCTTTTGCAGATGAAGAAACTGTCAATACTCTTCATGGCGCTTGTCTGCAGCATCGCTCTGAGCAATGTTGCAAACGCCCAGATACATAAATGGGGCGACACGTCACGCCTGCGCGTCGAGGGCAACCATCTCGTCGATCAGGAAGGCAACCAGGTGATGCTCCATGGCGTCATGGACACCCCAAGCCCATATTTCAGCGGCTTCAGATGGGGTTACAACTGCGGCTACGGCTATGAGTCAGAGTGCCTCAAGTACTTCGAGAAACTCTTCTCCGCCGTGACCGACACGGCACAGGGTTCGTGGTGCAATGTGTTCCGCCTTCACCTCGACCCATGCTGGACAAACGATCCGTCGATCCCAAGCTCAGGCAGCGACACGGGCGAAGCCAACATCAGCCAGTTCTCAAAGAAGCGCCTGACCGACTTCCTCCAGTCGCTCTACCTCCCATTGGCCAGAAAAGCCAAGAACCACGGCATGTACGTCATCATGCGTCCGCCGGGAGTGTGTCCGCAAACCATCCAGGTGGGCGGTGCCTATCAGCAGTACCTGCTCACGGTGTGGGACGTGGTGTCGAAGATGCCTGGCACAAAAAGCTCGTCCGACTGGCTGAGCCTTGAGCTTGCCAACGAACCTGTGCGCATCGTCGATGCCAACGGCAACGAGACGAACGCTGCCATGCACGATTTCTTCCAGCCAATCGTTGAGAAAATCCGCGCCAACGGCTTCAAGGGCATCATCTGGATCCCTGGCGGCACATGGCAGCAGAACTATCGCCCGTATGCAGAATTTCCTATCACAGACCCAATGACCGACGCCGACGGCAATCCTGACTGTCAGATCGGCTATGCGGTGCACTTCTACCCTGGCTGGTTCAGCACTTCCGACTCGCAGACAGACACCATCGCCTCGATACGCTCGTTCCTTGGCAGCGTGCCTGTGGTCAAGACTTCGCCTATCATGATCACCGAGGTTGACTGGAGCCCTCAGAACCCTAACGGTCAGGGCCACTACAACGAATCGGGTCAGTGGGTGCTGCCTAACTACGGCACATGGGCAACCGGCTCGACATCGAAGTTTGGCAAGGGTTTCAAGGCCGTCGTTGACTATTTCGGCAACATCGGCTGGACATTGACCCACACTCACGACTACATCGACATCGACCGCTATCTGGCCGACAAGACCGTGGTTCCGGCGTTCACAGGCGCGATGAACGGCGATGCCTACGAGGCTTGTTCGGGTGCGTGCTTCAAGTGGTATCCGCAGTATGCTCACACCGAACACAAGGCCCGCGTATGGAACACCGACGAGTCGTCAGAGATGTTCCCTCTCAACGAGTTTGAGTTCAATCCTTCGATCTGGGAAAACGGCACATTCGACCCTGCCACAGGCAAACTCGTGACCGGTCAGTACGGCTTCGGCGGCTGGCAATACGCTTCGCCACTCGACCTTAGCGACTATCAGTATGTGGTGGTCAAACTGAAGCGCAATGCTCCCGGAAGCGCATCGTTCCGCATGTTCTCAAAGAGCAGCAGCTACTGGTCATCGCCTTACATGACAGGCCTTGGCGGTCGCAGCACCATTGCCATCCCTCTCCACAACCGCAAGAATGACGACGGTTCGGCTTTCGATCCTTCGCACATCTATATTGCCGGTTTCTGGACGAACGGCGGCAACAGCGAGGCGATTTACATCGACCAGGTGTTTGTCAGCAACGACGGCTCAAACCCTGTCGGCATCGAGTGTCCGTCAATTTCCGACCTCTCCCCTGCCGCCGTCGAGACATTCAACCTCAACGGTCAGCGCACCTCCGACGATGCACGCGGTTTCGTCATCCGACGCCTGGGCGACGGTCGCGTGGTGAAGGCCTTCGTGAAGTGACGCTAAAAATCGAACAGAAATACAAAAGACCGACATTTAGATGCCGGTCTTTTTTATTATGTGTGTGTGTTATTCGAATCAATTCTCAGCCTTCTTGCTTCCGCCGCGACGACGACCGCCACGGTGGGTGCGCTTCTTTGGCGCAGGATTGCTAAGCAACTCCTTGTCTTCAGGCGAGAATGCAGGGAGATCAACGGTTGTTGCCTGCGACTCGCCTTCCGAAGCGTCGGCTGGTTCCTGAACAGGGGCAACCACTACAGGCGTTTCAGTTGCTACAGGCGTTTCAGCTGCAGCTGCTACAGTTGCCACAGCATCATTTGACGCTGATGAAGGCGCCTGGGCAGGTGCTGATGGCTGTGCGGAAGATTGAACTGGCACTTGTGCAGGTGATTGAGCAGCTGGTTCTAAAGGTTCAGACTTGCGCTGACGCTCCTGATGCTGACGCTGTTCCTTCTGCTGTTCCTGACGCTGGCGTTGCTGCTCCTGCTGCAGTTTCTGTTGTTCCTGCTGCAGTTTCTGCTGCTCCTGCTTCATCTGGTTGCGCTGCTGGTCGAGCTTCTGTTTCTCTTCCTTGAGCTGCTGGCGCTGCTGGTCGAGCTTCTGAAGTTCCTGCTGACGCTGCTCCTTCTGCTGCTCCTGCTTGAGACGATCCTCACGGTCGCTGCGACGCTCGTGTTTGTCACCCGGACGGAAAGCATTCTCGTCGAGCTTCAGATGTGGCACCTCGTCGCGCTTCGGCTGTGTGGTCAGATCCTGCATCCATGCGGCTCCGGCAGCACTCTGCAGGAAATGATACTGGCGTGTGTAGCTGTCGAGCTGCTTGAGGTCGTCCATCGTGCATGCCATCGGACGGATCGGAGCATAGAGTTTGTCCCATGTCTCATCGTCGATGCTGTTGACACGCTGCAGGTCATCGCACATGCCAAGGCTTCGGATGGCAACCGACGCATCATTGGTGAGCAGAAGGATCTTCTTGCCCTCGGCAAACAGCTCGACCATGCGGCGGATAATGGCAGGATCAGCAAACGATGCGTGGTGCGACTCGCTTGTGATGCCCTCAATGCGCAGACGGTTCTCGCGCTGCTGACTCAGGATGAGACGCTTGGCAAGACGCGCTGCCACATTACGGCAGAGCGCAGGGTCGGTGAAATCGGCTTGCTGATAGTTGGTGGGTTCCTGCTGACATGCGAAGCGGTCAATCTCCTCGTATGTCTCAGACATAATCATGAAGCGTCCGCCTCTCTTCTTCATCATCTTCGAGATGAACTCAAGCTGTCGCTCAAACATCAGACGCGCATTCACACGCGGATCACTGTGACTCGATGTGTGGCCCACGAGCAGTTCGAGCCACATGTTCGTATCGCTCAACACAATGTCATAGTCAAGCACCTGAGCGAGGATTGCCTCGAAGAAAAGGTGACGATCCTGGGCTTCCTTGAGGGTCAGCTGCTGCACCTGCTGATCATTGAGCAACGGGATGCGGGCATTCCAAAGATCCACAATATCGCGAACGATGGCGTTGCGAGGTATTGGCGGAAGCTGTGTCTGTGTGTTCTTTACTCTTTTTTCACTCTCATGTTCGGTCGTAGGGGCCTCTGCTGCGGGCGCCTCCTGAACGGCTTTCTCAGCCTTGTTGACTTCAGGGGCAGCAACTTCGCCGGCAACATCCTCGACCGCTGTTTCTTCGGCAACTGGGGCAACTACCTTCTTGCGACGTGAGGTCTTCTTCACCTCCTTCTTCTCGTCTGCTACAGGGGCCTCCACATTGCTTGCGGTTGTGGATTTTCTCATATTTAATATTTAAAGAGCAACTATTTTCGATAAATTGCGGCGCAAAGATAGTCGTTTTCGTCCGAAAAAACAAATTTTCCGCATTATAATTTCAGCATTTCACATTATTTGACTAACTTTGCGCGCAGTTTTACGCTATAAGACTCACATTATGACCCTCAATAACCTCACACACGCCACCCTCACGCCATTGATGCCCGCCTTCAAACGCAACTTCATGCGCGACTTCATGCGCATCGTGATCGCTGCGTTGCTGATACTTCCAGGCGCTTCGGCAATGGCGCAGGCAGTGCAGCACGGCATCGTGCTCGAATATCGCAACGGTGAGAAGACGCCGCTCGAAGGCGTATCGATAGCCGTGGCCAACGCCGTCACGGTGATGAGTGCTGCCGACGGTACGTTTACGCTCAATTTCCGCACCCTTCACTATGGAGACAACATCCAGTTCCGCCGCATCGAGAAGGCTGGTTATGAGGTGTTCAACAAGGAAGCCATCGAGGTGATGCGCATCGGTCGCTCGGCCGACGATCAGCCGATTCAGATCATAATGTGTTCGGTCGCTGCCCTGTCAGAACTGCGCGACAGCTATCGCAATGCAGCCACAGGCAACTACCAGCGCCAATATGAGGAGGAACACGCACGACTCGAAGCCGAACGCCGCGCCAACCGCCTGAAGGAAGAGGATTACCAGACACAGATCAACCAGCTGGAGGAACTCTACGAACAGCAGCTCGACAACATTGAGTCATACATCGACCATTTCTCGCGCATCGACCTCGGTTCGGTGTCAGGTCAGGAACGCCACATAGTACAGCTCGTGCAGATGGGACGCTTCGATGAGGCAGTGGCCAAATATGAGTCAATGCACTGTGAGGAACAGTTCGAGAACGCCAGCGCCAACCGCCTGAAAGCAGCCGCCGCCCTCCATCAGCTGCAGCAGGCACTCGCTCAGGCCACACTTTCCGAGGACAGTCTCTACAGCATCATCTGCCGCAAGAACGACGCCCTGCGCATGGCTGGCGGTCAGAAGAACCTTCGACGTGTGGGCGAAAGCCTCCGCCGCATGGCCGATGCCGACACCACAAGCCACACGCTCGCCAAGGAGTACGCCAACTACCTCAAGCGACAGAACCGACCTTCCGAAGCCATCAAATACTACCGCCGGGGCATCCGTCACAGCAAGATGC
Organism: Candidatus Liminaster caballi; assembly: GCA_018065085.1. Classification (GTDB taxonomy): domain Bacteria; phylum Bacteroidota; class Bacteroidia; order Bacteroidales; family UBA3663; genus Liminaster; species Liminaster caballi. Next base: position 11,525 of record JAGHUA010000013.1, read on the forward strand.
AACAGGATTGGAGCGAGGCGGCACAATGCAGCCACGGCCTCTTCTCCGTGCTCTTTGCCCTGCGACAGTATGACGCTGCCATCGAGTGTGAAGCCAATGCCATACAGATCCTCTTCGACCATCCATACGAGAATGCCGACCAGCAGAACGAACAGCTCGCCACTCTCCACGCAAGCCTTTGCATGCTCTACAGCCAGACGAAGCGCTACGACGAGGCCCTGCAGCAGCTCAATGCACAGGACGCCTGTCTCAACAGCATCACCGAGCCGTCCGACCCTCTGCGCCTTGTCTATAACCGCAGCATCAGCCACTACAACCGCGCCTACATCTACTACGGCCAGCAGAAGATGCAGAAAGCCTTGGACGAAGCCGTGGAGAGCGCTGACATGATCGAAGAATGCAGCACAGAAGATCCTCAATCCTACGCATCGGATTACCTAAAAGTGCTGTCGCTCATCGGCAACATCCACACTACTATGGGCAATAAGAAGGAAGCCCTGTCGCTCTACATCAAGCTCCACACCAAGACGCAGGAGGCCTACGATCGCAACCCTGACGCCATGCTCCCTTTCTTCAGCCGCGTCAGCCACCGTCTCGCCATGACCTACATCTCGCTCGGCGATAAGGATCGCGCCCAGGATGTTGTCAAGGCAGCCCTCAAGCTCGACCCAAACAACCCGGCGCTTCGCCAATTATCCTATTAGGCCAAGGCCAATAATCCCCAATTACCCCCAATCCCACCACCAATGCTCACCGGACGATTCGCTCCCTCTCCCACCGGACGCATGCACCTCGGCAACGTCTATAGCGCCCTGCTCTCATGGCTTTCGGCCAAGAGTAAAGGCGGCGAATGGATATTGCGCATCGAGGACATTGACCCACAGCGGTCGAAGGAGGTGTTTGCCCGTCAGATCGAGGACGATCTCAGATGGCTGGGGCTTGACTGGGATCGCGGAGGCGTGGACGATCCGCTGTACGTGCAGAGCAGGCGCGGACACATCTATGAGCAATACCTCGGCCGCCTCGCAGAACTGGGGATGACCTATCCATGCTATTGCAGCCGCGCCGACATCCTCGCCACACAGGCGCCTCACGAAAGCGACGGACGTGTGGTGTATAAAGGCACCTGCCGACCCGACGGCACTCCCGAAAAGAATGAATGGCTGAACCTCCGCAGAGCCGAATGGCTAAGCCTCCGCAAGACAGAGATGGGCAAGACTCCTGCCATACGCATCATGGTGCCCGACCGCGACATCACGTTCACCGACCTGCATTACGGCACACAGACAGTCAACCTCGCTCACGAGTGCGGAGATTTCATTCTGCGACGCTCCGACGGTGCGTGGGCCTATCAGCTTGCCGTGGTCGTGGATGATGCCCTGATGGGAGTCACTGAGGTCGTAAGAGGGTGCGACCTGCTGCTCTCGTCGCCGCAACAGATCTTCATGCACGAACTACTTGGTTTCCGTGCGCCGCAGTTCTGTCACCTGCCGCTTCTTTGCAACGAGCAGCATCAGCGTCTCTGCAAGCGCGATAAGTCGCTCGACATGGGCGAACTCCGCAAACACCACACAGCTCCAGAGATCATCGGCCTTCTTGCCTATAAGACAGGAATAACCGACTGTCTCCAGCCGGTTACTCCTCAGGAATTGATCTCCGTCTTTGACTGGGACAAAGTCCCTAGCGAAAATCAGATATTAAGGATCTGATACTCAATTTTGAATATCCAAAACTGAATATCCGGATCAGATATTGAACATCTCATAGAACTCTCGCTCGGCAATGACCGTCACACCCAGCTGACGCGCCTTGTCGAGTTTATTCTGTCCCGGTGCATCGCCCGTCACCACATAATCGACCTTTCCAGATACAGAACCGACGTACTTGGCGCCATGGCCGAGGAAGAACGTCTTTATCTCCTCGCGCTTGAAGCGGAAGCTGGTGCCCGTGAAGATCACCGTCTTGCCTTCAAGGGCGTTGCTGAGTTTCTCTGCTGCCTGATAGGTCAGGTTGAAAGGAAGGCCTGCGTCGGTGAGGCATGAATAGTCGTCGTAATCAGCCTCCATGATGTTGCGGGCCATGATCTCACCGATTGTGTCGATGGCAACAAGGTCTTCGACCGTTGCTGCACGCATTGCCTGATAGCTGCCGAAATGCTCGGCAAGGACGCGACCCGTGATCTTGCCCACGCCATCGATGCCAAGACCTCCGATGATGCGGTCGAGGGTCAGTGTCTGTACTGACTGAGCAATGCCGTCGAACATCATCCTCACCGACTTCTCGGCATAGCCCTCGCCCAGCTGCTGGCAGATGCTAGTCATGTAGTCAGGGCAGAAGATGTCAGGTTCGAACGCATCCCTCTCGGTCACGAACACGCGATAGAGGTCATTGACCGATGCGATGCCGAGCTTGTCATAGAGATCGGAAAGCACGCTTGGGCCGAGGCCCTTGATGTTGGCACAATCCTTACCGCACCAGTACTCCAGGCGCTGCACGGCCTGCTCTTTGCAATGGTGGTTCGGACAGATCCAGTATTCACCCTTGCGCTGCAATTCCGTGCCGCAGCATGGACAGTGTGTCGGGAAACAGACAGGTTCACCCGGTTCGATGCCCTCGGCCTTCATGCGTTCAAGGTCAAGGCCTGTCACCTGCGGAATGACCTCGCCTGCTTTCTGCACGAACACGTAACTGCCCACAGCAATGCCCAGCTGGCGGATGTAGTTCTCATTGTTCAATGTGGCACGCGACACCACCGAGCCGCTTATCGTCGTCGGGTCGAGCTCTGCCACCGGTGTGATGTGACCGGTCATTCCCACCTGGAACGTCACGCCGCGTACCGTCGTTGACTGTGCCTCCTGAGGGAACTTGCGAGCCTTGCACCAGTTCGGGAACGTCGTATTAAGGCCGAGGAACTCCTGATGACGGCGCTCATTGACCTTCACCACCACGCCGTCGCAGTCGTACGGCAGGGAGTGGGACGTCCTCACCTCATTGAATCGGGCGATGGCCGACGTCAGCTCTTCGATGTCCGAGAAGGCTGTGCTGCCCTCATAGTGGCTGAATCCGAGAGTGTCGAGCAATGCCAGGGTCTGTTCCTGCGACGACATAACATCGCGCTGGAAGTCCTCGTCGGTAGAATAGGCGGCATAGGCATTGACGATGAGGCCACGGCGGGCAGTCACTTTCGGATCGAGCTGCTTGAGGCTGCCCGACGCTGCGTTACGCTTGTTGGCAAACGGTTTGTCGCCTGTCGCCAGCTTCTCGGAATTCAAACGCTCGAACGCACCCTGAGGCATCAGCACCTCACCTCTCACCTCGAAGTAATGAGGCAACTGCGGGGCGAACAGATCGTCGCTCGCATTCACCAGACGCTGCGGCACGTTACGAATAGTGCGCACGTTCTCGATCACCGACTCGCCCTCCACCTGGTTGCCGCGCGTCACGGCATCGGTCAGCACTCCGTCCTCATAGATGAGCGACACCGACAGGCCGTCATACTTTGGCTCGAACGTATAGCTGACCGTCTCGCCAGGGAACGCAGCCAGCAGCTGTGCCCTTGTCGATGACAGCCAAGCCTGCAGTTCCTCGTCGGTATAGACGTTCTCGATACTCTGCATCGGGATGATGTGCCTGCGCTTGTGGAAACCGCCCTGGATGTCCGAACCCACACGCTGCGTCGGACTTCCCTCCATCACCACGCCGCTCTCAGCCTCAAGCCGCTGCAGCTGCTTGAACTCCATGTCGAACTCAAAGTCAGACATCGGAGGGTCATTCTCGACGTAGTATTTGTATGAAGCCCAAGACAGAGCCCTTGTGAGGCTCTGTTGGTCGTCAGTGTTACGCTGACGGAAGTCTTCTATGGTGTATTTGGCCATAAATCTATGGTTTATCTTGCCATATTCAGGGGTTAGGTTATTCCTCGTCCTTGCTTGTTGCGTGCTTGTCGTCGAGGTTGATGACAGGCTTAACGACCAAAGCCTCGGCAGCAGGAGCCACGTTGAGCTGACCTGCAGGAGCGTTCAGAGTGTGAACCTGATTATAGACCTTCACGCCCTTGTTGGTGTTCTTGATGCTTGCATAGCGTGTGAGCTGACCTGCCTCGTCATACTCATAGTTTGAGCTTGCCACCTCATACCATGACGATGAGCCGTTGTTCCACTTCTGCTCGATGACGTTGAGGAGCTGACCGGCTGCATTGTAGCGGTTGGTGATGAGACGTGAGTTGATGTCGTCACGCTTCTGGTTGGCCTTGTGGCGGATCACGGTGGCAGTCTCTACCTGACCGGCAGCGTTGTAGGTGTAGCGGGTCTTCGAGTCGTGCTTCAGCTTCTGCTGCTTGAGGTCGAAGGTGAAGTAGTCGAGCTGCTTGATCTTGTTCGAACCGTCCTCATAGCTCCAGCCATACTGGCATGACTGCTTGCGGTCCTTGCCGTCGCCTGTGTAGTCAGCACGACCTGTGAGGCGGCCCTGGGCATCGTAGGTGTAGGTCCACTCATACTCCGTAGCCCATCCGTTAGGCACAGCCTTCTGCTCCTTGATGCTTGTCACGTCGCCGTTAGCATCGTAGGCATAGACAAAGCGCTGGGCAGGAGCGATGCGCTTCAGACCCTCGCTATAGGTCTCCACAACCTCCTCAGTGAGCAGACCCTGCTCGTTGTATGTATAGAGATCACGGCCCTCAAGGCTTGCGTCCGCACGGAGAGCCTTGCCGAATGCCGGCTTGCCGTTCTGATAGATCACATGATCAGTCTGTACCATCTGCTTTGACTCCTTATCGACGGTGTATTTATCGACCGACACGATCTTGCCGTCCTGTCCGTAGTTTGTGACTTCCTTTCCGGTCTCATCGCCATTGGTGTCGAACACGTTGATGTCGCTCCACACTGTTGGCTCCTCGGCTGGTTCTACCGGTTCGTTCTTCTCACCTCCGCCGCAGCTGGTTGCAGCGATAAGAGTAGCGCACATAGCGCTCAATGCGAAAAATTTCTTCATATTACGTAAGATTTTTTGTGTTTAGATGCGTGTTAGATTATTGCATTCAGAGGTCAGCAGAGAATATCTGTAACCGTGCGCAAAGATAGCAAATATTTTTTGAATAATGCAAATAAATCGGAAAAAAGTTTTTATCATCAACACATTTTGCACGGTTTTATCTTTATTTTAATATTGTTCGCGCGATTTTTCGTCGCTTTTCTTGCATTTTTGCCGATTTGCACCTATCTTTGCCACCAGTAAAACGGCCGCAGCGCCGCTACATCACCGACAAACAACCAATAATAAAAACATATCAATGGAAGAAAACATCAAGCAAGGCGGACTGCCCGAAAATGCGATGCGTCCCCTGCAGCCAGGTGAGGAATACAAACCCCTCATGCCAGCTAAGGCCAACCCTAAGGAGGTGACCGCGTGGTCGCTCGTCCTGGGACTTCTGATGGCCGTCATCTTCAGCGCAGCCACAGCCTATCTTGGCCTCAAGGTAGGCCAGGTGTTCGAGGCTGCCATCCCTATCACCATCATCGCCGTGGGTCTTGCCAGCGCCACCAAGCGTAAGGATCCATTGGGCGAGAACGTCATCATCCAGAGCATCGGTGCATGTTCGGGCATGATCGTGGCAGGCGCCATCTTCACGTTGCCTGCACTCTACATCCTCGATGCAAAATTCCCTGATGCCAATATCTCGGTCAGCTTCCTTGAGGTGTTCCTTGCCTCATTGCTGGGCGGCGTCATCGGCATCCTTTTCCTCATTCCGTTCCGTAAGTATTTCGTCAAGGAGATGCACGGCAAATATCCTTTCCCTGAGGCCACGGCATCCACACAGGTGCTCATCTCTGGCGAGGGCGGCAGCAGTTCAGCCAAGTCGCTTATCGTAGCATCGGTCATCGGCGGTCTCTTCGACTTTGTCGTTGCCACATTCGGCGCGTGGGCAGAGAACTTCACATCGACGTTCTGCGCCTTCGGCACAACGTTCGCAGCCAAGACCAAGCTCTTCCTCAGCTGCAACACTTCGGCAGCGCTCCTCGGCATGGGCTACATCGTCGGACTCAAGTATGCCGCCATCATGTGTGCCGGTTCGGTGCTCATCTGGTGGGTCGTGGTGCCACTCATCGCCCTCATTTGGCCTGACCTCGAAGTGAGTGCAGGACTCACCGCAGCCGACGCCATGCCACAGCAGATCTTCCAGTATGCCAAGAGCATCGGCATCGGCGGCATTGCCATGGCAGGCATCATTGGCGTGTGGAACAGCCGCAAAGTCATCATGAGTTCGTTCGGCCTTATCAAGGCTGCCTTTGGCAACAAGGGCGCAGCCGGCACCTCCGACAATCTGCGCACCGACCGCGACCTGTCGATGAAAATCATCGTTCTCGGCCTTGCCATCGCCCTGATGGTCACCGCGCTCTTCTTCTATCTTGACGTTATGCACGGCTCGCTTCTCTTCACCGTCGTCGCCCTGCTCATCGTCTTCATCATCGCGTTCCTCTTCACCACAGTGGCAGCCAATGCCATTGCCATCGTAGGCTCCAACCCTGTGTCGGGCATGACTCTCATGACCCTCATCCTCGCCTCGCTCGTGATGGCCACCGTAGGCCTTAGCGGCAAGGAAGGCATGGTTGCAGCCCTCATCATGGGCGGCGTAGTGTGCACAGCCCTCTCCAGCGCCGGTGCGTTCGTCACCGACCTCAAGATCGGTTACTGGCTCGGTTCCACCCCATCGAAGCAGCAGGGCTATAAGTTCCTCGGCATCCTGGTGAGCGCCGCCACAGCTGCAGGCGTCATCATGATCCTCAACGAGGCTTACGGCTTCACTCCCGACAACAGCGACGTGATGGCAGCTCCTCAGGCACGCGCCATGGCCGGTGTGATCGAACCACTCATGAACGGCGGCATGACCACCGAGACCTGGATCATGTATGGCATCGGCGTCGTCATCTCACTCGTTCTCAACTGGTTCGGTATCTCAGCCCTCGCCTTTGCCCTGGGCATGTTCATCCCTCTGCAGCTCAACCTCCCATTGCTCGTGGGCGGAGCCATTCAGCGCTACGTCACCACACGCAGCTCTGACGCCAAGGTCAACGCCGAGCGTGGCGAGAAGGGCACTCTCCTTTCTTCTGGCTTCATTGCCGGCGGTGCGCTGATGGGCGTAGTCAGTGCCGGTCTCACCTTCGGCGGCATCGACTGGGTCATCGACGGTGGCAACTGGGCTGTCAGCACCTGGGGCCAGCTCCTGAGCCTCGCTGCCTACATCGGCCTTATCGTCTATCTGGTCAAGGCCTGCAGGAAGTAAGCGCATTTGGCCGTACACAATAACAAGATCATGCCCACTGACATTCAGCTTCTCTGCTGAAAGTCAGTGGGTCTTTATTATTCGCTTGTCAAGATTCAATAGTGGGAGCTTATCCTTAAATTCATCCAATACTCTCGCTCATCCTTATCAATCTTCTCTATGGCATATCGCAGGGCGGTACGTGGCATTGTGGATGCATGCTCTGAAAGGAAGGCACGCAGTTCGTCCATTCCACATCGTTTACCCATTTCCCTCAAAAGCCATCCTACCGCCTTGTGCATCAGATCATGGTTATGACTTAGATGATGACGAGCATAGCGCAGAGTGTAGGATGTGTCTTTGGCTTTCAGCGTTGCCATAGTCGATACTATTGAGATACGCTGTTCCCAGAGATTATCACTATTGGCGAGTCTATCCATCAGCAGCAGTTTATCATCCTGGGGTGCTTCCGATTCTACGAGCCATTTGCCGAGTATCTTGTAGCAACTAAGGTCAACCAAATCCCAGTTGTTGGCTCTTTGGGTATTTGCGAGATACATATTGAGGACAGCATCCTTCTCGTCTTTTGTTGCACTCCTGTTATTATATTGCTCCACCAGGATAAGGAATCCACAAAGTCTTACCTCATGCCATTTACTCTCAAGCAGTTTCTGGACCTCATGCAACGGCAAACCACGGTATTCTTTGACGAAAGCTCGCGTTTTCGGGACTTTCAATCCCAGGAACTCGTCGCCTTCACCATATTGTCCTTTGCCCGTCTTGAAGAATCCCATCAGCACCTTCCGCTGCTCTGGGTTCTCAAGCATCTGCATAGCAGAGATCACTTCGTTTGCCGTTTTTACCATGTTTTTCCATTTACCCGGACACTAGTACAGCGTCCGTCCATAATAAGACATCGCAATATTTCCCAACTCTTTGAAAATGCCCTCGAACGTTTTTTGCATGAAAGAAATTATTGATCAATCATTCATCCTCTGGGTGATCTGCCAGGGTCATGAGGGCAATATCGTATTTGAGGGGATCGACAGGATCCCACTGGCGGAAGACGGAAGTGAGCTCCTCACACGCAGCCCACGAAGCCTGGCGGCGAGTCATGAGTGGGGCCGCAAGGGTGCAGACATGGACATCGAGGACGGCATAGAGTTCGGAAGCCGAACGTGACTTCCAGAGACCGAAGTCGGGAGCCTGCTGACGCACCATCCAACGCATGAACATGCAGACACGCTTGCAGGCCGAACGGTCCATCGTACCGATACGTGCAGGAGAAAGCAACTCTGTGACGCGACGTATGGCTTCCTTCATGCTCAGGCCGGAGAAACAACGTTCGATGGTAAGGTCGGAAGACGGAAGACCGAATGGAGTCAACCCTGCATCATGGGACGCGGAAGAGGCTCCGACAAGAGCATCGTGAAGGTTCCGGCATACGGCGATGAAGGTCTCGCGATTAAGGGTGCGATAGACACAGCAGTTGCCATCACGGCCATCGCCATAGCTATGGACGAAACGACCCGAGAGGATGAAGTCAGCAGGATGCCACTGCATCTCGTCGGCAAGCATGCGGCGCGCAGCACGACGTATGCACTTGCGATTGCCCCACGAGATCATGGCAGTCAGGAGCGCACCGAGCTCAATGTCGAGCTGTCGCTGGGTATGTTCTGTCAGTTCATAGACAAGACCGCAGGGATCAACCTGCCTGAAACCGGCAACATCGAACACCTCGCGACTGATGCGGTCAAGACTTTCTTTACAGACTTTCATCGAAAATGGAAAATATAGGCACTGTCAATCAGCATGTTACAAAATGTTTTCACAGTTCACGCACGGTATTGCGAAAACCCATACCTTTGCAGCAGAAAAACACACCATATAGACAGATGATGATTAATGATTATTAAATGGTTCGTTTGCTGGGCGTTGACAGCCGTGAGGTTGGCGGCGCCCTTTTTATGTGACGCCATCAAAGCAGAGGGCTCACAAGAGGTCATTTCCACTTATAGTTGGTAAGCAGATCCTGGAGGCGGGCATCGATATGGCGGATATCCGACTCTCGAACGTAGCCACGAGCCACGAGTTGACGATCGACCTCATGCAGTTCGTGACTGATCCAGTAGTCTCGGTTGTCTCCGCTGTCATGCTTCTTGCCGCGAGGCACGACACCGTCGCGAATCCAGTTGCGGATGGTGCGGTCAGTGACGCCATAGCGCATGGCAAGGTCTCCGATATACAGCACGTGTGTCTGAGGACTGGACGCAACCTTGAGAAGGCGCAGACAGGCCTCCAGCTGTTCGTTACTCAGCGTGAAGCTGTTGTAAAGACGCGACTCCGGATCACACAGCTGCTCGCCGATGTGCATCAGGATCTTACCTATTATATATCTGTTATCCATAAGCCCAATCAGAGTGTATGCCCGATGGCGTTAATTCGATTCAGAGTCTGCCGGCTGCCTTCTGATACTTGACGGAAGCCACGAAGAGACTGGTACGCGATGTGGCGAGCTTGGCGCTGGCCTGCTGCCAAAGGGTCTGAGCCTCGAACACATCAGAAAGCGACTCGGTGCCGACAGCGAAGCCCTTGCGCACGCTGCGCAGGTTCTCCTCAGCCTGGGCAAGTGACTTCTGAGCGAGTACGAGTTCATAACCTGCCTCATCGAGAGTATTGGCAGCCTGAGCCACTTCGAGCATCATCTTCCCGACAAGCTCCTCCTGTTCAAGACGTGTGCGCTCGGCCTCAAGACGGGCAGACCTGACCTTGTGGACGCCCTCTCCGCCATGGAAGATAGGCACAGACACGGACAGCATCACGCCGAGCGACGGCTTGCGGAACATTTTCGTGTTGAGCACCTCAAGACCGTCGGTATAGCCGTATGACGCACCGAGTACGACCTGCGGGAGGAAGTCGCTGCGATCGACCTGCACCTGACGTTCGGCCAACTGGCTCTTCAGTTCGAGTATCTCATATTCAGGACGCGACGAAACAGCTTCAGCCGAGGCATCGGACACGGCAGGAAACAGGTCTGGCATCTGCTCCATAGCATCGATCTGGGACGAAAGCGGAAGGCCAATATGGTGGCAGAGATTCATGCGCGAGAGCTGCCGGGCGTTCTCGGCCTGACGCATCTGCAATTCGGATTCAGCCAGTTTGACCTGCACCTTGAGCACGTCATTGTGGGTACGAAGCCCACGGCGTTCGGCATTACGCACATCGGTCATGAGAGTCTGGAGCAGCGAGTCGTACTCCACTGCCACACGATACATGGCATCAGACTTGACCACGAGCGAATATGCCTCGCTCACTGCCACGACCACCTGATCACGGCTGAGACGCACGCCAAGGTCAGCCATCTCACGTCCGAGCTTTGACATGCGATAGGCTGCTAAGATCTTGCCGCCCATATAGAGTGGCTGCTCGATAAGGACGCCGGCATTGAAGATATTGCCCACCTTATAGTCGATGTTGAGACCTGGGAAATAGGCATACTGATTGAACACAGGCACATCGCCGTTCATCACCGGAGTGCCTGTACCCGGATTGATCATCACATTTGGCTTGAGCGAACCCGACACGGGGTCAAAATTGTAGGTTGGCAGATAGCCTCCGTCAACACCGAAGTTACCGTCGGAGGAACTCCAGAGATCCTGGGCGGAAAGCTTGACATTGGGGAAGAAATTGGCGCGATAGGCCTTGACATCGTGGCTGAGCTTCTCGGCCTGGACCAGAGAAGCCTGTATGGTGCGGTTATGCGCGAGGGCAAGGCTTATGCACGAGTCGAGGCTCAGAGTCTGGGCCTGAAGCGACAGGGCGGCACAAAGGACAACGGATATGATTGCAAAAGGCTTCTTCATAGGGAGGATTACTTTATGCGATAGAACAAAGAATAAAGCACCGGAATGATGACCAGGCAGATGAACGTGGCCATGACAAGACCACCCATGATGGTGGCAGCCATGGCACCGAACATGGCATCGGGCAGGAGTGGAATCATGCCCAAGACCGTGGTCATGCTGGCCATAAGCACCGGACGCAGACGCGAGAGCGATGAATCGATCAGCGCCTGACGACGATCCTTGCCAGAACTGATCTGCAGGTTGATTTCGTCCATGAGCACGATGCCGTTCTTGATCATCATGCCCGCCAGACCGAGCACACCGACAATGGCTACAAAGCCGAAGCTCTTGCCCGAGATGAGCACAGCCGGAATGACGCCGATGAGAATCAGAGGAATGCACGAGAAAAGCAGTACTGGCACCTTATAGTCCTTGAACAGAAGGATAAGGATGATGATCATGAGAATGACGGCAAGCGGATAGTTCTTGAACAGATACATCATGCTCTGTGTCGATGCTGCCTTCTCGCCTATCCAGCTGAGCTCGTAGCCCTCAGGAATGTCAAGCTGGGCAAGCAGGGCATCCTCGACCAGCTGACGCGCTGCCTCGGTGCCAAGGCCGGCTATAGGCGAACACTGTATGCGCTGGGCACGCTCGCCATTGTAGCGGATGACGACGGGATCCTCCCAATCGACCGTCACACTGTCACACACCTGACGCAATGGCGTAGGACTGATGACAGACGAAACAAGACGCGTCAGATCGACATCGCCCGACATGAGACGGTTGACATTCTCCTGAGTGAGAAGCGCCTGGAAGTTGGGCAACATGCCGAAAACCGAAACGTCGTTCAAGTCCTCCAGCGGATTGCCATCGCTGCCGACACAATGGACGTAGATGTTCTGCGGATGAATGCCATCGTAGAACTTGCCGACCGGGATGCCGCCTGTGGACGTAAGCAGCGATGTGCCGACTTCCTTGCGCGACAGGGAAAGGCTGCGAGCCTTGGTCTGGGCATAATGGACATTGAGCACAGGAACTTTCGGTTCCCAATCGGTGGTGATCAGCCGCACAGCACCCGTACGCATCATGATGGCACGGCAGCTGTCGCTCAACTGATGGAGCACGGCAGGATCGGAACCCGAGAACTGGGCCTCAATCGGGTATTTCTTATACATCAGGTTATAGCGCTTAAACTTGACATAGGCATCAGGGAACATCGAGCCCACACGGGCCTGAATGTCCTCAAGATTGTCAACAAGCGACGCTGGCGATGTGAAGTCGATGATCAGCTCACCGTAGGCAAGCGACGGAGAGGCAATGCTGCGCACGAGATTGTAGCGCGACGGAGTTCCGCCCGTTGAGGCCACAATGTGGGTCACCTCTGGACGAGTGTTAAGATAGTCCTGTATCTGCTGCAGGTCATGCTCCACCTGCGTGTAGTTCGAGCCTTCGGGCAATTTATACTCCATGTAGAGCTGATCGTACTCCATATCAGGGAAGAACGCCTGTGGCAGATACTTGTAGCACATGCCCGACACAGCCAAGAGCATCAGCATGAACACCATGGTGATGACACGGTGACGCAACACGACATCGAGCAGACGTGAGAGCAGTCGGTAACTGAGACCGTTATACTGAGGTGCGTCTGGCTGTGATGATTCAGCCTTCTCTTTGGTCTTCCAGTAGAACATCAGACGGCGGCAGAGCAGCGGAGCATGGACAAGGGCCAGAATCCACGAGAGGAGAAGCGACACGGACATGACAATGAACAGGTCGCGCACATAAAGACCCGTGGTGTCAGGACTGAGGAAGATAGGAAGGAATGCAAGGATGGCAATGAGCGTGGCGCCAAGCAGAGGTATGGCGGTCTTCTTGCCCGTCTGGGTCAAAGCATCGTACATCGGCAGTCCGGCTTTCTTATCGACCAGCACGCCATCGACAATGACTATGGCATTATCAACGAGCATGCCCATGGCAAGGATGAACGACGCAAGAGAGACACGCTGCAGGGTGCCGTCAAGCGCATAAAGCACAAGGATGGAACCCATGACGATGACCACAAGGCTGAAGCCGATGATGATGCCCGAACGGAAACCCATGAAGAGCATCAGCACCACCACAACGAGCAGCACGGACTCAAGAAGGTTGATGAGAAACGTGCTCAGGGCATTATTCACACGCTCGGGCTGGAAAAACACCTTGTGACACTCCACTCCAACTGGCAACCGGCTGCTGATGCCCGAAATGGTGGCATCGACCTCCTTGCCAAGCTTTGTGATGTCTGTGCCCGAAAGTGCCGACACGGAGATGCCCAACGCACGCTCGCCGTCATACTGCAGCGAATTGCGCACAGGCTGGTCATAATATTTCTCGATGGTGGCAATGTCAGAGAGGCGGAGCTGATCGCGCTCATGACCCTGTATGATAAGATTGGAAATGTCGCTGACCGATGTGCTGCGGTCGCCCACGGTGACACGCACGCGGTTGGTGCCGTTATTGAAATAGCCGCCATAGACGGTCTCGGTCTGACCGTTGAGCGTCTGAATGACCTCGACAGGCGAAACGCCAAGGTTGGACATCTTGTCCTGACGGAGCGTGACGTCGATGCACTCAGAACGCTTGCCATAAATATCGACACGCGAGATGCCGTCGATGTTCGAGATCTCACGCTTCAAATACTCGGCATAGTCAGAGAGCTGCTTGTCGGACAGTCCGTCGCCAGTGAGGGCATAGAACATACCAAACACGTCGCCAAAGTCGTCCTTGACCTGAACGGCCTGCACACCACTCGGCAACGGCGCACTCGACACCTTGCGGCGAAGGATGTCCCAATGCTGCTCAAGCTGATTGTCAGGCACGGTAGATTCAAGTTCGACCGTGATGAGACCCATGTCGGCATAGCTGTAGGACTGGACCGAATAGACATCGGCCATCTGGCGGATGGATTTCTCAAGCGGATCGACCATCTCAAGCTCGACCTCATGTGCTGACGCACCCGGATAGACGCCGACGACCAATGCCTGACGAACCTTCAGCTCGGGATCTTCGAGCTTGCTCATATCATAATATGCGTAAAGGCCGCCGAATATCAACACAACAATAAGGAAATGCACCAACTTATTGTTATCAAATGCCCATCTTCCGTAATCCATTTCTCATTTATATATATTTATTGAAAGGTAAAAGGAAAATAACAACACGTGGAGGCTCAGAGCAATCCGCCTACATTCGAAGGAGCTGGCTCAGGGTTGGGACGTACCACCTGACCATCGGTAAGATGATGCACACCGCTCTCGGCAACCTGCTGACCCTCATGGAGCCCGCTGCCGATGATGACCGAACCGTCAAGACGCAAAGCCGACACATCGACACGGGTCATCACAAGACGACCACTGCCCTCGGACTGAGGTTCATATACATAGACCCACGAACCGCCGTCCTTGCTGAACACGGCTCCAGAAGGAATGACAACAGGAACGGTCTCTGATGCCTTGTAAGCAACATTGACCAGAGCTGTCATGCCCGGTGTGATCTTGCCTGACAACGGACTGGCATCGAGCAGCAGACGCACCTCGTAGAGCTGATTGGCATTGGCTCGCTGTGAAATGGTGGCAAGCGAAAGCGGGAAGGTTACACCCGGCAACACATCGAACGTGGCTGTATAGGACTGGAAATCGTCGGAACGCAAATATTCCGATGCCGGGATATTGATGATTACCTCTATGCCGGCAGAGGTGAACATGCTCACCACCGGCATACCGGCCGAGACGGTCTCGTGTGACTTGTGAAATACTGTCTGGACATAGCCGTCAAACGGAGCACGGACTTCACAATCGGAAAGTTGGTCTTGAGCATGACGGTACTTCATGGTTATCTGTTCAAGGCCATAGCGAGCCTTGTCATAGTTCTGGGCTGTGGTGCTGCCGTCTTCATACAGGCCAATGATGCGCTCGCACTCAGCCTTTGTGCTCTCATACTCGGCCTTGACAGCATTGAACTGCACCTCATAGTCGCGCTTGTCCATCCTGGCAATGACCTGCCCCTTACGGACGTGTGCGCCCTCCTTGACGAGAACCTGATCGAGCGTGCCACTCACACGGAATGAAACATTGGAGGTCTGCGAGGCCTCCGTGCGTCCGGGATAGACTCCATGAACGGTCTGCGATGCCGCACCGACGGTCACGAGGCGGACAAGCGGTGCCTCCTGTGCCTTCTGGGCAGGTTCGCTGCACGAAGCGAACATTGCCACTGACACGATGCCTAAATATAAAAATATCCTATTCATATTATAAAGTGAACATTAATAGCCAAATTCTGACAGAATTCCAAACTATGAATTCTGAATCAGAGATTCTTCTTGAGATACTTGAAGAGCTGATTGTAGATGTATGACGATGTGTTGCCACCACGGATGAAATGATCGCGGTTAGTATAGACATGCATGTCAAAATCGATGTCGTTCTGAACCCACACCTCGGTCAGCTCGTATGTGTTCTGAGGATGCACGTTGTCGTCGGCAGTACCGCAGATAACCAGCACCTGGCCCTTGAGGTTCCTGGCTCGCTCCAGAACACTTGCCTTGTTATAGCCCTCGGCATTCTCCTGAGGTGTGCGCATGTATCGCTCGGTATAGACGGTGTCATAGAACTTAAAGTCTGTGACAGGAGCCACTGCCATGCCAATCTTATAGACGTCGTTGCCGCCACACATGGCCATAAGCGTGTTGTAGCCGCCGAAACTCCATCCCCAGATGGCCATACGGGCAGGATCGGTGTATGAGAGCGAAGCGACATACTGGCCGGCATAGAGCTGATCCTGCGACTCGCGTACGCCAAGCTCGCAATAGGTCTGTCGCTCCCACTCGGCACCACGTGCACCCGTGCCACGTCCATCGACACAAGCCACAACATAGCCCTCTTGATTGAGGAACTGCTCCCATGAATACTTCCAGTTGTCGAGCACCTGTTGACTGCCAGGTCCGCCATACTGCTCCATCAGGACCGGATATTTCTTGTTGGAATCGAAGTTGTGAGGCTTGGTGAGATAGCCGTTGAGCACATGCCCCTCGGGTGTGGTGAACTGGAAGAACTCACGCTTGGACATGCCAAGGCTGCTGATGCGTGAACGGTAGTCGGCATTGTCCTCCATAACCTTGATGACCTTCAAGTCGCGGACGGTCTCAAGGGTCACACGGGTCGGGGTCTCGGCGTCGCTGTAGAAATGCTGCATGTAGATAAAACCCTGGCTGAAGGCTGCGCTGTGGGTGCCTCGGCAGCCCTGTCCGTCCTTGCCGCCATTGAACAGCGGTATCATCTGCCCCTTGGCATCGATCTTATAGATGCCTCGTGTAAGCTCAGCCGGCATCGATGCGCCCTCGCCGAGATATGCCACCTGAACGTATGCCGTCTTAGTCTTTGGGTCATAGCCATATACATTGGTCACATCGAAGTTGCCCTTGGTGATCTGACGCAGCTGTGTGCCGCCCATACTATAATAATAGAGATGACGGAAGCCAGACTTCTCGCTCACAAATGTAAAACCGTCGTCATAGAAGCGGATCATGTCCATGTTGCCGTCATTGACATACTTGGCATTGGTGTCCTGAACGGCCTGATGGCTCACGCCTGACGATGGACTGACAAAATACATGCGGAAGTCGGACTGATGACGGTTGAAGGTCATCACGGCAAGTTTGGACGGATCGTTGGTGAACGAGAGACGCATCATGTAGCCGTCAGGATCGCATGGCACGTCGAGTTGCTTGTTCTTGCGATTGAAGATATCATAGCTCCATGCCGTGACCGTGCTGTTGACCTCGCCTGCCACCGGATACTTGTAACTGTACCAACCCGGATAGAGTTCATACTCCGAACGCTCGGGATATGCACCCTTATACAATGGCAACGGGTATTCCTTAACCTGGCTCTCATCGAACTTGAGATAGCACAGATATTTTGAGTCGGGACTCCAGCAATAAGCCTGATTCATCGAGAACTCCTCCTCATAGACCCAGTCGGGCGTGCCGTTGATGACTTTACCCCACTCGCCATCTTCGGTGACCTGACGCTCCACCTTCTCAATCGAAGCGCTCATGATCTTGACAAGGAAAAGGTTATTGCCACGGACAAACGCAGCCTGACGTCCATCAGGACCGAGCGTGGCTGCCTGAACCTTGCCTTCGGTCAGACGTCGGATGTTGTTGCGGCGCACTCCACCACTGGAAATGACAAAGTAGAAATAGTCGGCCTTGAACGAACGGCGATAGATATATTCAGGATTGGCATAGATAAGCATTCGCTCCTCCTCTGGATTGATCTCATAGCCTGAGATGCGTATCTTCGAGAGGTCAAGCTTATCTGGATTGTTGAGGTTGTCAAGGTTCAGCAGTGTATCAACAGCGGCACCGTTGCTATACTGGTATTTGACCACGGCGCGTCCGTCGGGAGTGATTGCCGTATAGTGCTTGCCATCGGCAGTAGAACGGAATGTGCTGGCGCTACGGGCAGAATATTCGCCCGAACGGAAAGACTTGATCGTCAGCTTCTCGGCTGCCGAAATATTAATAACCACCGACAGGATAGCTGCCAGTGCAATGAGGGTTTTAATCAATTTCACAACGAATAGAGTATTTTTTAACGAATAGAATTGCTTAGATCTGGTCATTGCCATTGCACTCACACAGCTGGTCATAGATTGCTGCATAGTCCTTTGAACGCAGGAAATCCTCAATCAGATAGGTGTGATGATAAGTGTGCAAGTCGCTTCCAAGGAAGTTCACATAGCCATTCTCAAGCATCCAGTAGGCCATCTTCTTCGACACGTCGCCATAATATCCCGAGAACGACAGGATATTGACCTGAAATTCGACCTGCAGCTCCTGCAGATGATGATACATGTGTCCGTGGTGTCCGGCATAGTACATGTATCGCTCAGGATGTGCCAGCACAAGGTAATAGCCGTCGGAGAGAAGGCGCTGAATGACGTCATCGAACGCTGGAATAGGATGAGAGAAGCTATTCTCGATGAGCAGATAGCGGCCATGAAGCGGACGGATCAGACAACCAGGTTCGCCGAACTTGGCAGCCTTCTCCATCTCAAGGAATGTGTCATCAAGACGGTACTCAAAACTATAATCCTCTGCCTCGATGCTGAAGCCACGGTTCTGCATCTCTGACTTCAGTTCGTCAAACAACGGCTGGACAATCTCAGGTGTGTTCATGAACCGAGGCGAGGTATGATGAGGTGTAAATATCACTTTCTTGACTCCGAATCGCTGAAGTGAACGCATATAATCCAACGAATCCTCCATCTGACGCGAACCATCGTCCACACCAGGAATGATGTGGCAATGCAGCTCGCGAGTGTATGGAAGCGGGAGCATTTCTCGTTTTTTGAACAAAAAATCGAACATAAATAATTAATTCTGGTTTCGTGTTATTCGGCACGCAAAGATAGGCAAAGCGCTCGACTTTTCCAAATTAAAAAATACAAAACACAAGTTTTTTTCAATAAATTTCCGTTTTCAATCAAAAAAAATGCTCAAAAATACAATTTTTCACACATTAACGCGCGTTTTTGAAAACTTATTCGTATATTTGCACGTGAAAAAAAAGTAACCCTTCTGAAAAGTAGGCTCTACCGACAGTGATCTCAAAAAATATATTTATCAAATACACAAATCAAAATCATGAAGACTTACTCAAAGTTTTTAGCAATGGCCGCTATGGCCCTTCCAATTCTTTCGAGCTGTTCTGAGAAGCAGCCAGTGGAATTGACTAAGTCAGGTCTCAACCCAGAGAACTTCGTTTCGACAGTTCGTGGCAAGCAGACCGCTCTCTACACCCTTACCAACGAAAACGGCATGGAGGTGTGCATCACAAACCTTGGAGGCCGTATCGTCAGCATCATGGCTCCAGACCGAAACGGTGAGCTGCGCGACGTGGTTCTCGGTTTTGACAACGTTAAGTCGTATGCCAACGAAGATGGCAAGACTGCATCTGACTTCGGCGCTTGCATCGGTCGTTTTGCCAACCGTATCGCCGGTGGCAAGTTCACTCTCGACGGCGTTGAGTACACACTCCCTTGCAATGACAAGGGTCTCACCTGTCTGCACGGCGGTCCTATGGGTTGGCAGTATCAGGTCTATGACGCTGAGATGAGCGAGGACGGTTCATCTGTCACAATGACCATCGTAAGCCCAGACGGAGACAACAGTTTCCCTGGCACAGTTACCGCAAGCTGTACCTACATCCTCAATGACGACAATTCACTTGTTCTCGACTATCAGGCTACAACCGACGCTCCTACAGTCATCAATATGACCAACCACAGCTACTTCAACCTCAGCGGTGATCCTACAAAGACCGTTCTGGCGGACTCGCTCCTTCTCGTTTCGAACACTATGACACCTACCGACGCCGCCCTCATCCCAACTGGCGAGCTGGCCGAGATCGGCGAGAATACTCCATTCGACTTCCTCCATGGCTTCAAGACCATCGGTCAGGACATCGAGGCTGACGACGAGAACCTCAAGTTGGCTGGCGGTTACGATCACAACTGGGTTATCCTCCCACAGCCTAAGGCTAACGACTTCCCTGTTCACGCTGCCCTCATGAGCCCAGAAAGCGGAATCATCCTCGTTGTGAAGAGCGACCAGCCTGGCATTCAGTGCTACACTGGCAACTTCCTCGATGGCACACTCACAGGCAAGAACGGCATCGTATATCAGAAGCGTACAGGCATCTGCCTTGAGACTCAGCGCTACCCAGACTCTCCAAACAAGCCAGAGTGGCCAACTACCGTGCTCCGTCCAGGCGAGCAGTATCACACCACAACAATCTTCGAGTTCCGCACTCCAGCAGATTTCCAGAGAAACTAATCCAAAAACCTTAACTAATAACAACAGACAATCACTATGGCACAACAAAAACGCAACTGGGTAGCCATCATTACGATGTTCTTCATCTTCGGCATGATTTCATTCGTGACCAACATGGCTGCACCATTCGGCAACATCTGGGGAATGTCATACGAGTGGGCTGGCTTTGCCGGCAACCTCATGAACTTCACCGCATACCTTATCATGGGCATTCCAGCCGGTAACATGCTCATCAAGTATGGCTACAAGAAGACCGCTCTCATCGCCCTCATCGTAGGTGCAATCGGCCTCGGTGTTCAACTCCTCTCGGGCGTAGTCAGCAACATTTATGTCTATCTGCTCGGTGCTCTCATCTGCGGTTTCTGCGTATGTATGCTCAACACCGTAGTTAACCCAATGCTCAACCTTCTCGGTGGCGGCGGCAACACTGGCAACCAGCTCATCCAGGCAGGTGGTTCAATCAACTCACTCGCCGGTACAGCTACTCCAATCCTTGCAGGTTTCCTCGTAGGCACCCTAACCAAGGAGAGCTTCCCTGATGTTGCTCCACTCATCATCACAGGTATCGTTATTTTCCTTGCTGCATTCTTCATCATCTCGTTCATAAAGATCGAGGAGCCACAGGGCGACCTCAAGAACGTAACATACGAGAAGTCTCCATTGGCATTCCGTCACTGCCTCCTCGGCATCATCGCCATCTTCTTCTATGTAGGCATCGAGATTGCTACTCCTAACATGATGAACGCATGGGTAAGCCGCATGGACTTCGCCGGCGCTGCAGCCGTTGCCGGTTCACTGGCTGGTATCTACTGGTTCCTTATGCTTATCGGACGTCTTGCCTCTACAGCTATCTCTGGCAAGGTATCTACACGCGCTCAGATGATCACTGTATCTACTGCCGGCATCATCCTCACCATTGCTGCCATCTTCACAGGCGATGTTACCACAACCCTTAACATCAACCTCGGCTTCATCACAATCGAGAATGCTACCGTGCCTCTGTCATGCGTATTCATCTTCCTCGTAGGTCTCTGCACATCTGTTATGTGGGGTGGTATCTTCAACCTTTCTACCGAGGGTCTCGGCAAATACACAGCCAAGGCTTCCGGCCTCTTCATGGTAATGGTATTCGGCGGCGGCATGATGCCATTCTTCCAGGATCTCGTGGTTCGTCCTTTCACAGGCTACCTCGGTTCTTACTGGCTCATCGTTGCCATGCTTGCTTACATCCTCTACTATAGCGTTTGGGGCTGCAAGAATGTCAACAAGGACATCAAAGTTGACTAATACCTATTTATATATAATATAATACGAAAAACCAATGGATATTCTATCAGCTCTTCAGAGCAGCGGTTTCAAGACCGTCGATTTCATAATCCTTGTGGCATACATTATTCTGCTCGTATGCCTCGGATTGTTCCTCAGCCGTTCGAAAGACGGCAAAGAAAAGAGCGCCAATGACTACTTCCTTGCAGGCAACACCCTGACATGGTGGGCAGTCGGTGCATCTTTGATTGCTGCCAACATTTCTGCCGAGCAGTTCATCGGCATGTCTGGTACAGGCTTTGCCGATGGTATCGCTATCTCGGCATACGAGGTTATGGCTGCCATCACTCTCGTAGTAATCGGCAAGTTCCTCCTTCCTGTGATGCTTGAACGTAAGATCTTCACCATTCCTCAGTTCCTCCGTGAACGTTACAACGACGGCGTAGGTCTTGCATTCTCTGTGCTCTGGCTCTTCCTCTATGTATTCGTCAACCTCACATCCGTAGCTTGGCTCGGCGCATTGGCTATCGAGCAGATCCTCGGTCTTCAGGGTCTCGCCGTTGAGTTCATGGGCATGACTGTCAGCATCCGTATGATCATCGTATTCATGCTCTTCGTTATTGCTGGTATCTACTCAATCTATGGAGGTCTTGCTTCTGTGGCTTGGACAGATGTTATGCAGGTTACCTTCCTCGTAGGCGGTGGTCTTATCACAGCATACGTTGCATTGAAGGAAATGGGCGTCGTGTTCGGCACTGACGCTATGGGTGCTCTCGGCAAGATCTATACTGACCTCACCACCGGCAACTACAGCCACGACACTCACTTCCACCTCGTTATCCAGCAGTCAAGCTCGGCAGATGCATTCGCCAACGTTCCTGGTATCGCTGCCGTTGTTGGCGGTGTATGGTTGACCAACCTCGGTTACTGGGGCTTCAACCAGTATATCATCCAGAAGGGTCTTGCTGCCAAGAGCATCGACGAGGCTAAGAAGGGTCTTATCTTCGCAGGCTTCCTGAAGATCGTCATCCCATTCATCGTTGTATTGCCAGGTATCTGCGCTTTCTATATTGCCCAGAATCCTGATGCATTCACAAGCATGAACCTCCAGGGTAAGATCAACATCCCAGATGACGCTTATCCTTGGCTCATCCGCAACTTCACTCCTACCGGCATCAAGGGTCTCAGCTTCGCAGCTCTCACTGCAGCCATCATTTCTTCTTTGGCTTCAATGTTCAACTCGACCTCGACCCTCTTCACAATGGATATCTACAAGAAGTACATCAACCCAAGCGCAGCCGACAAGAAGCTCGTTAACGTGGGTCGTCTGACTTCTATTGTTGCCCTGTTCGTTGCCCTCATCACCGTTAAGCCTCTTCTCGGTGGCATCCCACAGGCATTCCAGTACATCCAGGAGTATAGCGGTTTCATCTATCCAGGCATAATCACCGTATTCGGCCTTGGTCTTCTTTGGAAGCGTGCTTCTTCAAAGGCTGCCGTTTGGACCGCTATCATCACCATCCCACTGGGCGTAATCTTCAAGCTCTGTTTCGGCGATGTTCCATTCCAGTTCCGTGCCGGCTACATCTTCATCATCGTTGTCAGCTTCTTCATCCTGGTTTCTCTCCTCGACAAGAAGTTTGTCAGCGCTCCTGAGCTGTCAGAGAAGGACAAATGCCAGATGCTCAAGTGGGCTAAGATTCTCGGCGGTGTGGGTGTTGCTATGATCATCTTCGCCATCGTTGTTATCTGCCTTGGCGATAGCACCGGCTGGTCAGCTTATCTCAATGACATCGGCTGCCAGGCATTCATCTTCTTCGGCGTACTCGTTGGCTGCAACGGTATCTGGCTTTGGAGTGATGCCAAGCACAAGGTTCAGGATGCCAAGGCTCTACCTGTCGATCTCAAGCTCTTCGCCACTACTCGCGGCTACACTTGGGGCACTATCGGCATCGCCGTCATCACCATGATCCTTTACGCACTTTTGTGGTAATAATCAAATAACCTCCGGCTATAACTATTGGCTATGGCCGGAGGTAATAATAACAAAACAATCTAATACAAAGTTAGACATGTTAGAAGAACTCAAAGAAAAAGTATTCAAGGCTAACCTTGATCTCGTAAAACAGGGCCTTGTAATCTTTACCTGGGGCAATGTCTCTGGCATCGACCGCGAAAAAGGTCTTGTAGTGATCAAGCCATCAGGCGTCAGCTATGACGACATGAAAGCATCAGACATGGTAGTCGTTGACCTCAACACCGGCGAGGTAGTTGAAGGCGATCTCAATCCATCGAGCGACACACCTACGCACCTTGTGCTCTATCGCGCATTCCCTAATATTCAAGGTGTCGTTCACACTCACTCCACCTATGCCACAGCATTCGCTCAGGCAGGTCAGGACATCCCGAATATCGGCACCACACACGCCGACTATTTCTACAAAGCAATCCCTTGCACACGCGATATGACAAAGGAGGAAGTGGAAGGTCAGTACGAACTTGAAACAGGCAACGTCATCGTTGATGAGATCTTGAACATCCGCAAGATCAATCCTGATCACACTCCGGCTGTTCTTGTCAAGAATCACGGTCCTTTCTCTTGGGGCACATCTCCAGACAATGCCGTTTACAATGCAAAGGTCATGGAGCAGGTGGCAAAGATGGCCTTCATCTCGTTCAGCGTCAATCCGCTGACCACAATGAACCCTCTTCTCGTCGAGAAGCATTACAACCGCAAGCACGGACCTAATGCTTACTATGGACAGAAAGGTCAGAAGCACTAAAAAAAGGCCCGTACTCTGCCCCCACCACAAGAGAGGGGAAAGGTTCGCTCTGACAATTCCGAATTATTAATTTGAATTAAATTCCTAAAAATATGTTTGAAAATTTAGAACTTTGGTGGATCACCGGAGCACAGTTGCTCTATGGTGGCGAAACTGTAAAAATAGTTGACGGACACTCACAGGAGATGGTTGCAGGCCTCAATGCAGGCGGCATCATCCCAATCAAGGTCGTATATAAGGGCACAGCCAACTCATCGAAGGAAGTAGAGCAGATCATGCTCGAAGCCAACAATGCACCACAGTGTGCTGGTGTCATCACATGGATGCACACCTTCTCACCTGCCAAGATGTGGATCAAGGGCCTGCAGCGCCTCAAGAAACCATTACTCCACTTCCACACACAATATAACGCCGAGATTCCTTGGGACACCATGGACATGGACTTCATGAACCTCAACCAGTCGGCTCACGGTGATATCGAGTATGGTCACATCTGCACCCGTATGCGCATCCAGCGTAAGGTTGTCGTTGGCTACTGGAAGAGCGAAGAGGCACAGAAGAAGATTGCAGTTTGGGCACGCGTTGCAGCAGCTGTTGCTGATGCTCATGACGTTCGTTGCCTTATGTTCGGCATGAACATGAACAACGTTGCCGTTACTGATGGCGACCGCGTTGAGTTCGAGCAGCGTCTCGGTTACCATGTTGACTACTATCCAGTGTCTTCGTTGATGGATTACTTCAAGAAGGTTACCGATGCAGAGGTTGACGCTCTTGTTGAAACCTACAAGCAGGAATACACCATCAAGATCGACGAGTGCGGCGAGCAGGTTTACTGGGAGAAGGTACGCAATGCTGCCAAGGCAGAACTTGCCATCCGTGCCGTGCTGAAAGCAGAGGGCGCAACAGCCTTCACCACCAACTTCGACGACCTTGGCGATGCTGACATCACCTCTCCTACCTTCTGCGGCTTCGACCAGATTCCAGGTCTTGCTTCTCAGCGCCTGATGGCCGAGGGTATCGGTTTCGGTGCAGAGGGCGACTGGAAGACCGCATGTCTCTATCGTTCACTCTGGGTGATGAACCAGGGGCTCAGCAAGGGTTGCTCATTCCTTGAGGACTATACACTCAACTTCGATGCCAACCAGACATCTTCACTCCAGAGCCACATGCTCGAGGTTACTCCACTCATCGCAACAGACAAGCCTAAGCTTGAGGTTCACCACCTCGGCATCGGTATCCGCAAGCAGCAAACAGCCCGTCTCGTGTTCACATCGAAGACCGGTGCCGGCTGCAAGGCTACAATCGTTGACCTTGGCAACCGTTTCCGTCTCATCACAAGCGACGTAGAGTGCATCGAACCTAAGCCAATGCCTAAGCTCCCTGTAGCCTCTGCCCTTTGGGTTCCACAGCCGACATTCGAGATCGGTGCAGGCGCATGGATCCTTGCTGGCGGTACTCACCACAGCGCTTTCTCATACGACATCACTGCCGAATACTGGGAGGATTTCGCTGAGATGTGTGATATTGAGTTCATCGGCATCAACAAGGACACCACCATCAGCGGTTTCAAGCAGCAGCTCCGCAACAATGAGGTTTACTACATGCTGAACAAAGCGCTGAGATAATTGACAAATCAGAATTCATAATTCATAATTGATAATGAATATGACAGCAAAAGAAACTATTGCCGCTGGCAAAGCTATATTAGGCATCGAGTTCGGCTCGACCCGTATCAAGGCAGTGCTCATCGATCAGGACAACAAGCCTATCGCACAGGGTTCACACGAGTGGGAGAACCAGCTCGTTGACGGCCTTTGGACCTACAGCATCGACCGCATCTGGTACGGCTTACAGGATTGTTATGCCGACCTCCGCAAGAATGTCAATGCCGAGTACGACGTTGAGATCGAAAACCTTGCTGCCATCGGCATCTCAGCCATGATGCACGGATACATGGCATTTGGTCATGACGATAAGATCCTCGTGCCATTCCGCACATGGCGCAACACCAACACTGGAGCTGCAGCTGCCGAACTCTCGAAACTGTTCAACTACAACATCCCACTGCGCTGGAGCATCTCCCACCTCTATCAGTGCATCCTCAATGGCGATGAGCATGTCAAAGACATCACCTACTTCACCACACTGGCGGGTTACATCCACTGGCGTCTCACTGGCAAGAAAGTGCTTGGCGTAGGCGATGCTTCAGGCATGATTCCTGTTGACCCAGAGACAAAGCAGTACAACGCCGAAATGGTACGCAAGTTCGACGAGCTCGTTGCACCAAAGGGCTATGACTGGAAGCTTGGTGACATCCTTCCTGAGATTCTCCTGGCAGGCGATAACGCAGGCGTACTGACTGAGCATGGCGCTGAGCGTCTCGACATCTCAGGTCACCTCAAGTCTGGCTGTCCACTCTGTCCTCCTGAGGGCGATGCAGGCACCGGCATGGTAGCCACCAACGCCGTAAAACAGCGTACCGGCAACGTATCGGCAGGCACTTCTTCATTCTCAATGATAGTGCTTGAGAAGGATCTAAGCAAGCCAAACGAGATGATCGACATGGTGACAACACCTGACGGAAGCCTCGTAGCCATGGTTCACTGCAACAACTGCACATCCGATATCAATGCCTGGGTAAAGCTCTTCAAGGAGTATCAGGAGTTGCTCGGTATCCCTGTAGATATGAATGAGGTTTATGGCAAGCTCTACAACAATGCCCTCAACGGTGACCCTGACTGCGGCGGTGTGTTGGCATACAACTACATCTCCGGCGAGCCTGTCACTGGTCTTCAGGAAGGCCGTCCACTCGTTGTACGTTCGGCCAACAGCAAGTTCAACCTTGCCAACTTCATCCGTACAAACCTCTATGCCACCGTTGCCGTGCTCAAGCTTGGCAATGACGTACTCTTCAAAGAGGAGAAGGTCAAGGTGGATCGCATCACAGGTCACGGAGGTCTGTTCAAGACTCCTGGCGTAGGTCAGCGCGTACTGGCTGCTGCCCTCAACTCGCCAATCTCTGTCATGGAAACAGCGGGCGAAGGCGGCGCATGGGGTATTGCCCTCCTTGCCGGATATGTGATCAACAATCCTAAGGGCCTCGACCTCGCCGACTATCTCGACAAGGTTGTCTTCGCTGGCAACACAGGTGTCGAGATCAATCCTACACCAGAGGACGTTGATGGCTTCAACAAGTACATCGAGATGTATAAGGCTGGTCTTGCCATCGAGCAGGCTGCTGTTGCCAACAAGGCATAAAAAAACATCTGACACAGATAGCAGGAAGACCTGGGGCAAAGCTCCGGGTCTTCTTATTTTTTGCCTTATTCACCTATACAATATCAAGCAACGACAGCCAATTTACGCCCTGTTGATTACTTTTATCATCAAAAATTTGGTAGAAGATAAAACTTTGATTATCTTTGCGCGCATCAGTTTACACACACGAAACGACAAGCAGAAATAACGAAAATACAAAATAACGAAAAATCAAATCCGAAAACAATGAAAACCAATCTCAAGAAAGTTCTCATGCTCGGTTCCGGTGCCCTGAAGATCGGACAGGCAGGCGAGTTTGACTACAGTGGATCACAGGCGCTCAAAGCCTTGCGCGAAGAGGGTATCAGTTCTGTACTGGTCAATCCGAACATTGCCACCATCCAGACATCCGAGGGCATTGCCGACAAGGTTTATTTCCAACCAATCACCCCTCATTTCATCACTGAGATCATCAAGAAGGAGCGTCCTGACGGCATCATGCTGGCATGGGGCGGACAGACAGGTCTCAACGTGGGCACAGCCCTTTATCAGAGCGGTGTGCTGGCACAGTATGGCGTTAAGGTTCTTGGCACAAGTGTCGAGGCCATCATGAACACCGAGGATCGTGATCTTTTTGTCAAGGAGCTGAACAAAGCCGAGCTCAAGACCCCTGTTTCGCAGGCTTGCGAGAATATGGAGGATGCCCTTGCCGCTGCCCGTCGCATCGGATTCCCTATCATGATCCGTTCGGCATATGCCCTTGGCGGACTTGGTTCGGGCGTTTGTCCTGACGAGAAAACCTTCTGTGAGATTGCCGAATCAGCCTTCACCTTTGCTCCTCAGGTTCTCGTCGAAGAGTCGCTCAAGGGTTGGAAGGAGATTGAGTTTGAGGTAATCCGCGACGCCAACGATCACTGCTTCACCGTTGCTTCGATGGAGAACTTCGACCCTCTGGGCATCCATACTGGCGAGTCGATTGTAGTGGCTCCAACCTGCTCATTGACCAAGGAACAGGTCGAATATCTCCAGGATATCAGCCGCCGCTGCGTACGTCACCTCAACATCGTAGGCGAGTGTAACATCCAGTTTGCCTACAACGCCCAGACAAACGACTACCGCATCATCGAGGTCAACGCACGCCTCTCACGTTCGTCTGCCCTCGCCTCTAAGGCCACCGGCTATCCTCTCGCATTCGTTGCTGCCAAGATTGCTCTTGGCTACACACTCGACCAGATTGGCGAGATGGGCACACCTAACTCGGCATACGTTGCTCCTTCGCTCGACTATATGATCTGCAAGATCCCACGCTGGGACCTCACCAAGTTTGCCGGTGTCAGCCGTCTCATCGGTTCGTCAATGAAGTCTGTGGGCGAAATCATGTCCATCGGCCGTTCGTTCGAGGAGATGATTCAGAAGGGCCTGCGTATGATCGGACAGGGAATGCACGGCTTCGTGGGCAATGACCACACCCGCTTCACCGACCTCGACAAGGAACTTGCCAACCCTACAGACCTCCGTATCTTCGCCATTGCTCAGGCATTGGACGAAGGTTACACCATCGAGCGCATTGAGGAGCTGACTAAGATTGACAAGTGGTTCCTTTCGCGCATGAAGCACATCGTCGATCTCAAGAACGAACTTCTCGCCTTCAACTCACTTGAGGAGATCAGCGACGAGAAGATGCGCGAGGTTAAGGCCTGCGGCTTCTCTGACTTCCAGATTGCACGCTTCGTGCTCAAGCCAGAGGGCAACATGGAGAAAGCCAACCTTGAGGTGCGCCGCGACCGTAAGCAGCGTGGCATTCTACCAACCGTACGCCGCATCGAAACCGTGGGTGGTGAACATCCAGAGCTGACCAACTATCTATATTTCACATACCTTGGCGAGGTAGAGCCAACAAACGCAGACAAGCTCACCACCGACGAGTGGAAAGCCCGCTGCCTGAAGCCTCAGCCGCACAGCATTGAGTGGTATAAAAACGAGAAGTCAGTCATCGTGCTCGGCTCGGGCGCATACCGAATCGGTTCGTCAGTTGAGTTCGACTGGTGTTCGGTCAACGCCATCAACACCGCACGCAAGCAGGGCTACAAGTCAATCATGATTAACTATAACCCAGAGACCGTATCGACCGACTACGACATGTGCGACCGCCTCTACTTCGACGAACTTTCCATGGAGCGCGTCCTCGATGTCATCGACCTTGAGTCGCCACGCGGTGTGATCGTCTCTGTGGGCGGACAGATTCCAAACAACCTCGCCATGAAGCTCCATCGTCAGGGAGTGCCTGTACTCGGCACATCGCCAGTCGATATTGACCGTGCCGAGAACCGCGACAAGTTCTCTGCCATGCTCGATAAGCTTGGCATCGACCAGCCGGCATGGCGCGCCCTCACCTCGATGGACGACATCAAGGGCTTCGTTGCGCAGGTGGGTTATCCAGTACTCGTACGTCCGTCATACGTGCTCTCAGGCGCTGCCATGAACGTATGCTACGACGATGAGCAGCTCGAACGCTTCCTTGGCATGGCCACCGAGGTATCGAAGGACTTCCCTGTCGTTGTCTCACAGTTCATGCAGGAGACCAAGGAGATCGAGTTCGATGCCGTAGCCGACAAGGGTGAGATTGTGGAGTATGCAATCTCTGAGCACGTTGAGTATGCAGGCGTTCACTCAGGCGATGCCACTATGGTATTCCCTGCCCAGAATATCTACTTCTCGACCGTACGTCAGATCAAGAAGATTGCACGTCGCATTGCTGCCGAGCTCAACATCTCTGGTCCTTTCAACATCCAGTTCCTCGCCAAGAATCGCGAGGTCAAGGTCATCGAGTGCAACCTCCGTGCGTCACGCTCATTCCCATTCGTCAGCAAGATCCTGAAGCGCAACTTCATCGAGACAGCCACCAAGATCATGCTCGATGTGCCATATTCGCGTCCTGACAAGTCAGAGTTCGACATCGACCGCATTGGTGTCAAGGCTTCGCAGTTCTCATTCAACCGTCTTTCGAATGCCGACCCAGTGCTCGGCGTTGACATGAGCTCGACGGGCGAGGTTGGCTGCCTTGGCGACGACCTCAACGAGGCAATGCTCAATTCGCTCATTGCCACCGGCTATTCCATTCCAAAGAAGGGTGGTGCCATCCTCCTCTCTTCTGGCGGTGCCAAGGGCAAGGTACAGCTGCTCGAACCAGCCCAGAACCTTGTCAAGAACGGATACTGCATCTATGCCACCGCAGGCACAGCCAAGTTCCTCAAGGAGAACGGCGTGGAGTGCACTCAGGTGTCATGGCCGGATGAGAATGGCGAGAACAACGTCCTCGACATGATTGCTGAGCATAAGTTCGACCTCATTGTCAACGTTCCAAAGAACCAGACAAAGCGCGAGCTGACCAACGGATACCATATCCGTCGCAATGCCATCGACCATAACATTCCGCTCCTCACCAACCCTCGTCTGGCAAAGGCCTTCATCGAAGCCTTCTGTGCCCTCAGCCTTGAGGACATCGCCATCAAGGCTTGGGATGAGTATAAATAAGAATGAGACAAGTAAAAGCCGTGTACTTAAACTATGAATCAGACAATTGAAAACATTATTTCACGACGCAGCGTGAAGAAATACACCGATCAGCAGGTTCCTACGGAACTCGTTGAGGAGGTTGTGAAGGCTGGCATGTACGCACCATCGGGCATGAACAAGCAGTCGGCCAAAATCATCGCCGTAACAAACAAGGCGATGCGCGACCGCTTGAGCCGCATCAACCTCGAGATCATCATGGGCAAGAACCTGACCACCTCGTCAGGACACGAAGATCCGTTCTACGGCGCGCCAGTTGTGCTCGTGGTGCTGGCAAAGAAGGAAGTAGGCACCAACATCTACGACGGCACCCTCGTCATGGAGAACATGATGATTGCCGCACAGAGCCTCGGCCTTGGCTCATGCTGGATCCATCGTGCCAAGGAGACATTCGAGACAGAGGAAGGCAAGCAGATACTCGCCGAACTCGGCATTGCCGACGAATACGTGGGCATTGGCAACTGCATCCTCGGCTACGCTGCGCCAAATGCCTTGAAGCCTCAGGCACCGCGCAAAGATGATTTCGTTGTTTGGGTAAAATAATGACAGGATTATGGCAATGAAAAAGATTCTCAGCATGGCCGCAGCAGCACTCATATTGGCAAGTTGCAGCCAGACAACCGAACAGAATGCATCTTCACAGACACCCGACGAAGCCGTGACAGAGCTCATGATGAGCCGCAGGAGCATACGTCAATATAAGGACTCGGCCATCAGCCGAGAGACACTCGACGAGATCTTGAAATGCGGTGTGAATGCCCCAAACGGCAGAAATCTCCAGGCATACGAGATCCGCGTACTCTCCCCTGCCCTCATCGACAGCATCACGGCTGCCGTTGTAAAGGACAACCCGAAGATTGGCGAGCGTAATGGATTCAAAAACATCTTCGTCAATGCTCCGTGCGTCATCTGCATCGCCAACGACAAGAACTATGACATGAGTCAGGTGGATTGCGGCCTTCTCGGCGAGAACATCATCCTCTCGGCGTGGGCAAAGGGCATCGGGTCATGCTGTCTTGGCAGTTCTGCCCGTTGGATCAATGACTCGCCATCAGCCAAGCCTTATCTCGACCGCATGGCTTTCCCTGAGGGTTACGAACTTCTCTATTGCATCGCTCTCGGCTATCCCGACGAGACGCCAAATGCAAAGCCACGCACCATGAGCAAGATCATCTACATGGAGTAACCTAAAAACAAAAATGACAAGCATGACAATGACAAGCATGACAACAGGTGTTAAGCCATCATGCTTGTCATTTGTCGTTATACACAATCAACAGTTGAGCATCCTCGTAGTTAGTGGATATTTTAGGAATCTTCATGAGCATTGGAATCATGTCCCGAGCTTTAATGTTAATAGTATCTTCATTGTTCTTTCTAATATTGTTAGACTTATCTTTTAACTATTTTCGTGAGCATCAACAATGTGCGGAGTGTCAAAACGATTTGCTGCGACAGCATGCATGACGTGCGATGTGAGCATGCAGTTTTTTCCAAGAGAGAGCACATGTGCCGAGGTGTCCGTGCAAATCATTCTGAGAGCTGGCACAAGTGCCGACCTGACCTAATAAACCATGTCCGACACATTGCACATGTGCCATGCTATTCATGCAGATTATTCTGACACATTGCACATGTGCCATGCTATCCATGCAGATTATTCTGACACATTGCACGTGTGCCATGCTCTCAAATCATTTGTGGACTTTACGTACCGAGCCGTCGGACATCCTGACGAGATTGACGCCGGGAGAGAGAGAAGGGCGGAGGGTGCCGTCGAGGGCGCGGATCTCAGCGACAGAGCGTGATGGGGTGAGGCGATGGACCGGTGAGGCAATGGCCGAACCTGAGCCTGGGAGAGCCGTGAAATTGTCGATGCAGAAATAGGCAGGGGTATTCATCGAGATGCCCATGCCATAGTCAGACAGGTCGATGACATCGGTGCTCGAAAGTGAGAACTGAACCTCGTCACACTCGCCAAGAGTGGTCAGATCGACAGGTATCCACTGGAATACGGCAGCTCCCTGGGCAGCAAGGCACACCTCGACAGAACCAGTCACCTCCTCTCCACGGATGCCGGTGATGGTCAGCACGAACTCATCGTCGAAGAGGAACTGACGCGCGTAGGCATCGCCCTGAGTGATGCTGCTGAATGCGTAGGCGTTGTTGGTGACAAAGCACGTCTGAGGAAGGAACGAGGCGTCGGCGGTAAGGCTGTATGTGCCAGTGCCGTAGCATACGCCGAAACCTTCAGACTGAGAGGCACCAGAGCCGGTGAGTGTGTTGAACTGATCGACGGCATAGGTGGCGCTGCTGTATGTACGGGCCTTGCTGCGCGAGTAGCAGAATCCTTCCATCATGAAATACGAGCCCCATTCTGACTCGACCGTCTGTGACATGTTGATGAAATAGAACGGGCCGCTCTGGAAGAAGCCCTCAAGGTTAGTGCCGTCTTCGCCAACAGTGGTCTCGCTGGCGAATGGGAGGTTCTCGAAATCGGCCACGAGCAGGTCCTGAGCCGTTGCGCTCAGCGATGTGGCAAGAATGACTGAAAAAAATAGGTGTTTCATTTTGTTGTTTTGTTATTTTGTTGTTTATTCGTTTTTCGTTATTTCGTCCTTTCGTGACGCAGTCTTTCGTTATTTCGTCCTTCGTCCAATATTCAACGAGGCTCCTGTCACCTCTGTGCTGGTCTCGCCGAGCCAGCCGCAGACCTGGTTCTGGGCGGAATAGACACGGATGAAGTCGGCATGAGAGAGACGGACGGGCTGACGGGTGACGGGCGACACTGCCCAGTCGAGGTCGAAGCGCTGGGCATCGGTGTCGGTGTTCGGACGGTTATCGACGTAACCGTAGCGCAAATGAGAGAGCACCCAGCTGCTGCCGTTATGGCTGAGGTCCGAGCCGTTGGGGGGCAGAAGAGTGCCGCCCAGACGGAGTGGCGAGTCGAGCCATTGAGGGAAGTATTCCTGATTGTGCCACGGATTGCGAGCTATGATGCCTGAGCGACCGAGATTGTCGGTCCACGGCACAGCGGCCATATCGCCCTGTCGCTCGTACGTCACCTCATAGCCGTAGGTCACACGTCCGAGACTGTCGGTGTCGGCACTGCCCGAGAGTTCGTACCACTCGTCGTCGGGCACACCGTTATGATTGGTGTCGATGCTCACCATGACGATGCCCGGTTCGCTGGCTCCGTCATGGGCATTGCCAAAGACGGCAAAGTCAGGGGCATCGGCTACGTTCGTCACGCTGCGGTCGAAATGGAAGGTCACGTAGCCACCAAAGCCGCCCAGCGAGACCACTCCCCCACCGTTGAGCGCCGATGTGCATTTCTCAGCCATCGCAAGCGCGTCATCGCCCTCGTCCCAACGTGGCATCATGTTGACAAACTGTCCGGGCGCAGGCACATACTCATCGACCGTGAGCAGATCGGATGGCTGGGGAAGATCGTCGGTTTCAGCATCATGGAGACAGGCTCCGACCAGCACACCACACGAAGGGATGTCGCCCGTGCGCATACGCCAGTCGAGGCGTCCGTCGGGCAGGAAGTGGAGCAGTTCGCCGTTCGACACATAGTTCTTGGCGTCCATCAGATAGAAGTCGCGCGTATGACGATCGACGAGGATGCCATAGGGCATGGCAATGCGGGCAGAGAGCACCCCGTCGAAAAGATGTGTATCGATGGCGCGGTGTGTGCGCACGTCGATGATGCCGTATGAGGGTCCGGCAGAGGACGAAGGCTTGCCGAAATACCAGAGCGTATCGCCAGTCACCTGCATATCGCTGACGCTGAGCTCCAGGCTATCGACCACGGCATACTCATGACGGGCTGTCATCGCCAGACAATAGAGACGCGGAGGGATGTCGGCATAGTTGCCACGCGACGACACCCAGAGCTGACCGTAGCGGTCGCTCTCCACGCGATGAAGATTGACTCCGACCCTTATGCGACACTCCTCAGCAAAAGACGACAAACGGACGACACTCAGCGTGTTATCATAGACAGGCAATCGGTAGCCGCCGCTGTTGGCAACATAAAGCCGGTCGCCAACCACCGCCATCTGTTCGGGCTGATAGCCCACGGTGACCGAGTCAACCTTCTGGAGCGTGAGCGTATCGACCTTATAGACGCGTCCCAGCTGCACATCGCCACCCAGAGCCACAGGGCCGACATAGGACGAGATGTAGGCATAGCCGCCGGCAAACGCCACGTAGCGGCAGTTGGGCACATCGACCTGACCGAGCCGCACGGCATCGCTGACACGCGCCACTTCCACCTTGTTCGAGCAGTTGATGACCATCCAGAGACGACTGCCATAGACCTGGATGTCGTTGCCCACATCGCCCAGTTCGCGCACCACGCTGGGATTGCGCTGGGCATAGATGTTGCGATGATAGGTGCCGGTGAGGAGGTCAAGATAGTCGAGCGTCGAATGGTTGCTGCCCATATTGCCCTCGTTGAGAAGATAGAGGCCCGAGCACATCGCATCTGAGGCAGGCTCGCCACCCACCCGCTCGACCTCTTCATAAATCACGAACTCATCATGACGACACGAGGCGAGAAACAGCACGAGCATGGGCAGGGCAAGGCATAGCGGGGAAATTCGGGTGAGGATCATAGGCTATAGCTGATTGAGAATCGGAAACTGCGGCCAGGCATCGGATAGTTGACAATGACGTCATACTGCTGGTCGAGGAGATTGAGCACGTCAGCGGACAGGCGCCATGACGGGGTCTGATACTGAAGATGCAGGTCGCTGGTGTACCACGGCTGCAGGTGGTTGTAGGCTATGTTCTGCTGCTGGCTCCAGCGTTCGCCCGTGTAGGTAAAGGCATAGAGCAACGACACGCCACGATATGCCAGCGACGCACGCAGCGAACCGCTGTGATGCGGCACGTAGGGAATCTGATGGCGATAGTAGCTGTCGGCGGGCGATGTGACGTCGATGGCCCGCTGCCAGGTGTATTGAGGTGAGAGCTGGAGGTGCCATTGACCAAGATTCACACCGGACTCGGCATTGAGATCGACGCCAGTCACACGGACCTCACCGAGGTTGAGCATTGTCCAACGGAACTGCTGACCCTGGGGATAGGCAATGATCTTGTGGCTGACGCGGTTGCGATAGACATCGGCTGTCAACGACAAGCGCCATGGAGAGGACTGGGAGGAGGTGCGGAACTGCAGGCCGGCATCGAGCTGACGCGCCGTCTCTGGTCGCAGGCGGCTGTTGCCAATGGTGGTGTAATAGAGTTCGTTGAACGTAGGCAGGCGGTAGCTCTGCTTGGCAAAGGCATGGAGCGAGAGCCAGCGCGATGCGTCCCAACAGACGAACGCAGAGGGCGAGAGATGGGAGAAATCGGTGCTCATAAGACTGACCTGCGCCCTCACATCCGACACGTGAAGGGCAGATGCCAGAGCCAGCAGGCAGGTGGTGCGGCGAGCTGTATGGAACAGCGGCATGTCGGACCATAGCACATTGTGGCGCACATCGCACGCCGCTGACAGCGACCACGAGGGCGTGAGTTCGACGGCATGGCTGGTGGATGCGTAGAGTTCCATCTGACGATAGCGGTTGTCGGCCATGAACTGCGTGGAGTCGCGGCAGACATAGTGGGTGCTGTAGTATGCAGCTTTGCCGAGAACGCGCATGGAATACCGCGGCGTGAGATCGCCCTGCCATTGGCCCTGGACGAATGTGTTGCCATCAGACTGCCGTTCGCCACGCCTCCACACGTTGTTGACAATAGCGCCGGGTATGCCTCGGTCGCTCTGATAGTGATAGGCCTTGGCATGCCAGTTGCTGCGGTCCATGCGACCAAACAGATTCAGTTCGGCATGGAACGAAGTAACGTCTCCGTTGTGGCGATGGGCTGTGGTGTCATACGCCACGGTGCGGTCATAGTTGAGACGGCGGTAGCGGAACGGATACTGACCGTCGGACCTCGTGCCATTGACCAGAAGCGACGAACTGACACGCTCAGACAGGCGACGCTCACACAGGAAGGAACCTCGCATCAGGCCGAACGACCCACCCTGCCCCATGACGCGCAGATGATTATTAATAGGTATGCGCGTGCGTAGATAGACGGTGCCCGAATGACCGAAATCGCTGGCGGTCTGGAACAGGGCGCTGCGCTGTCCGTGATAGACGCGCACGGACTCGACATTCTCCATCGACAGCTGACCGAGATCGACCTGTCCGTTCTGGGCATTGCCAAGCTCCACGCCATCGTAGAATATTCCGGTATGCTGGCTGCCCATGCTACGCACATTGATGGTCTTCAAGCCGCCTATGCCGCCATAGTCTTTGACCTGGACGCCCGAGAAATGATGAAGCGCATCGGCCACCGACAAAGCACCGAGACGACGCACGCCTTCGCCATCGAGCTGCTGTCCGGACACAACCTCCCGGCTGCGTACGCTCTGGACGACCTCCACCTCGGAGATGGAAAGCACATCGCACGTATCAGCGACAGAGCTGCACAATGGCAGCACGGACAAAATCAGTTTTAACAACATAGGCGCGTTTCCGTCGATCGCGGAGTTAGCACATTATCACCGACTGGCAGGCATTCTGACTCATGACCCCGAAGGCCACTCACAGCTGCGGGACAGCTGCGGATTCTCACCGCATTTCCCTGCCACCCTTTTAATTTAACATCATAACCTTACACCCTCATAACCTCGTAGCCTCAAAACATCTCAACCTCAAAACATCTCAACCTCATAGACTCACACAAGCATCATCACTCCATTGGCCACACCGCAGACGGCAATGATAATCATTATCACGGCAATCACACGGTTGATAACCTTGAGCGTACGTATCTTGAAATGATTGCGGACCTTATTGATCGCCCACGTGATCAGAACCCACCATCCGAAAGCACCCATCATGATGGCTGCAAAGAACAGGAGGTAGAAGCCCCACTGGTCGTCGGCCGCCACAAAGATGAAGCCGGCACGCGAGAACAAAACAAGATAGAAGAACACAATGGCTGGATTGCTGACCGTGAGGCCAAAGCCCGAGAAGAAGAACTTGAGCAGACCCGTGACCCTCAACGACCGAAGCGAGCGCATCTCACTGGCTGACACCTTGTCCTTGCCGGTGAGCGCCGTGGCCGGATTACTGGTCCACAGATAAACACCATAGACGGCTATGAGCACACCGCCTGCAAGCAAGAGGACGGGCTGGTTCTTCTCAATCCAATCGA
Organism: Candidatus Liminaster caballi; assembly: GCA_018065085.1. GTDB lineage: Bacteria > Bacteroidota > Bacteroidia > Bacteroidales > UBA3663 > Liminaster > Liminaster caballi. The sequence goes on from JAGHUA010000013.1 coordinate 49,610, forward strand.
CCACCAAGCTCACAGCAAACGTGGAGAGGACGGCATAGAAGAGGTCGCTCAACACGGCTCCGACACCAGTGGCAAGGCCGGGAAGCCACCCTTTGTTGAGCGTACGCTGAATGACGAGAATGCCCGTCGGCCCCATTGGCGCCGAGACAAGCACACCGAACATCAGGCCCCACAAAGTTGTAAGAATGGCCGTTGCAATGATATCTTCAAGCATTAATTGATGGTATTATCAATAAATTTTGCGCAAAGATAACAACTTTTTTCATTATTTGTGCAATTATATGAACTTTTTTTTGTATTTTTGCCGCGCAAATAAAGAATTCGGGGTATTTACACCTCGTGAACTGACATTTATCAGCAAAAAAACGCAGACAAACAATATTCAAAAACTATAAACAAATGGTCTTTTTCTTCAAACAACCATCGAATACCGTTCTTGCCGTGGATGTGAACCACACCCTGTCGGCAGACGAGACAGACCGCCTTTGCTGGCTCTTCAGCAACGCCACACTCCTTCCCGAGCAGCAGCTCAAGGGATGGTATGTGGGTCCACGTCGCGAAATGATCACTCCTTGGAGTACGAATGCAGTTGAAATTACCCAGAACATGGGTCTTTCGGGCATCGCTCGCATCGAGGAGTACTTCCCTGTAAGCGGACCGGAGTCTACATTCGACCCTATGCTCCAGCGTATGTATGAGGGTGTAGGTCAGGACTGCTTCAACATCGACAAGCAGCCAGATCCGATCGTCTATATCGAGAACCTCGAAGAATATAACAAAAAGGAGGGCCTGGCCCTGTCGCCAGAGGAAATCAAGTACCTGAACGAAGTGAGTGAACGCGTTGGTCGCCCATTGACCGACTCAGAGGTGTTCGGCTTCAGCCAGGTGAACTCTGAGCATTGCCGCCATAAAATCTTCGGCGGTACGTTCATCATCGATGGTGAGGAGAAGGAGTCTTCACTCTTCGCGATGATCAAGCTGACCTCAAAGGAACATCCAGGTGCTCTTGTCAGCGCATACAAGGATAACGTCGCATTCAATCGCGGTCCTGTAGTCGAGCAGTTTGCACCTGCCGACCCAACCACAGCATCAGAGTTCGAGGTGAAGGAATTTGAGTCGGTAATCTCGCTCAAGGCCGAGACCCACAACTTCCCTACAACAGTCGAGCCGTTCAACGGTGCTGCCACAGGCACTGGCGGCGAGATCCGTGACCGTATGGGTGGTGGTAAGGCCTCAATGCCAATCGCTGGCACAGCCGTCTATATCACCTCTTATCCTCGCAACGATGCCAAGAAGCAGTGGGAGGACGGCATGGAGGCTCGTCCATGGCTCTACCAGACACCGGAGCAAGTGCTGATCAAGGCATCGAACGGCGCTTCGGACTTCGGCAACAAGTTCGGTCAGCCACTGATCTGCGGTTCGCTGCTCACCTTCGAGTTTGAATCTGACGAGAAGCAACAGAACCTCAAAACCCCAGAACCTCAAAACCTCAAATACGGCTTCGACAAGGTCATCATGCTGGCTGGCGGTGTGGGCTACGGCAAGCTCCGCGACGCTCTCAAGGGCGAACCTGAGCCAGGCGAGAAGGTCATCCTCATCGGCGGTGACAACTACCGCATCGGCATGGGCGGCGGTGCAGTATCGTCGGTAAACACAGGCAAGTATGCAAGCGGCATCGAGCTGAACGCCGTACAGCGTGCCAACCCTGAGATGCAGAAGCGTGCATACAATGTGGTTCGCGCTCTCGGCGAATCGGACAACAACCCAATCATCTCAATCCACGACCACGGCGCAGGCGGTCACATCAACTGTCTCTCGGAGCTTATCGATGCCACCGGCGGCAAGATTTGGATGGACAAGCTTCCTATCGGCGACCCAACATTGAGTGCCAAGGAGATTGCCGGCAACGAGAGCCAGGAGCGTATGGGCTTCCTCGTGAAGGATGAGGCCATCGACTACTGCCGCAAGATTGCCGAGCGTGAACGTTCTCCGTTCTACGTGATCGGCGAGGCTACCAACGACATGCGCTTTGCCTTCGAGCAGGCCGACGGTGTGAAACCTATCGACCTCTCGCTCGCCGACATGTTCGGCCACGCTCCTAAGACCTACATGAACGATACGACCGTCGAGCATAACTATCAGCCTGTCGTGGCTGAGGCTTCGCAGATTCAGACTTATATCCAGAACGTGCTGCGCCTTGAGGCCGTTGCCTGCAAGGACTGGCTGACCAATAAGGTCGATCGTTCGGTGACAGGCAAGATTGCCCGTCAGCAGTGTCAGGGTGTGCTTCAGCTGCCTCTCTCCGACTGCGGCGTCGTTGCTCTCGACTACCGCGGAAAGGCTGGTATAGCAACGTCTATCGGACACGCACCTGCAGTGGCTCTCGTCGATGCTCCTGCCGGTTCGGTAATGGCCGTTGCCGAGGCATTGACCAACATCGTGTTCGCTCCGCTCAAGGGCGGCCTGCAGGGCGTATCGCTCTCTGCCAACTGGATGTGGCCATGCCGCAATGCCGGCGAGGATGCACGTCTCTACAGCGCCGTTAAGGCTTGCTCTGACTTCGCCATCGACCTCAACATCAACGTTCCTACTGGCAAGGACTCGCTGTCAATGACCCAGCAGTATAATAAGCCAGACGGCACAAGCGAGAAGGTGATCAGCCCAGGCTGTGTCATCATCTCAGGCGGCGCCGAGGTTACGGATGTCCGCAAGGTGGTTTCGCCTGTCGTTCACCTCGACAACAGCACTGCCCTCTATTGCGTTGACTTCTCGTTCTGTGAGCACCGTCTTGGCGGTTCGGCTCTGGCTCAGACCCTCAACAAGGTCGGTGACTCGGTTCCTACCGTGGTCAACCCTGACTACTTCGCTGATGCATTCGACGCTGTTCAGGACGCCATCAACAAGGGTCTTATCCTCGCCGGACACGATATCTCAGCCGGCGGTATGCTCACCACTCTCCTTGAGATGTGCTTCGCCAACACCGAGGGCGGCCTGCGCATCAACCTCAGCGAACTGGCAGAGGACGATATCGTCAAGATCCTCTTTGCCGAGAATCCAGGCGTCGTGCTCCAGGTGAAGGACACCAAGGCATTCGAGAAGCTCATGGAGAAGGCTGGCGTGGCCGTTGCCAAGATCGGCTACCCATGCCAGGAACGCACCGTAAGCATACGCAAGGGCGACTACACCGAGGACTTTGACATCGACGCTCTGCGCGACGTATGGTATGAGTCGTCACACCTCCTCGACCGCAAGCAGAGCACCGTGGCTAAGGCCGACGAGCGCTTTGAGAACTACAAGAAGCAGCCTCTCTACTACCAGTGGCCTAAGGGCTTCACAGGCAAGCTCGCACAGTATGGCATCAGCGCTGACCGTCGCACCAAGTCGGGCATCAAGGCAGCCATCATCCGCGAGAAGGGCGTCAACTCTGAGCGTGAGATGGCCTACTCAATGTATCTGGCAGGCTTCGACGTCAAGGATGTGCACATCACCGACCTCATCTCTGGTCGCGAGGATCTGAGCGGCGTGAACCTCATCGTGTTCTGCGGTGGCTTCTCTAACTCCGACGTTCTCGGTTCGGCCAAGGGCTGGGCTGCAGGCTTCCTCTACAATGAGAAGGCTCGCAAGGCCCTCCAGGACTTCTACTCTCGTCCTGACACCATGTCGCTCGGTATCTGCAACGGCTGTCAGCTCATGATCGAGCTTGGCCTCGTAGGTTCAAACCTCGACGAACAGCTTGCTGCCGGCAGCCTCGACATACTCAAGGCTGCACAGAATCCTAACCGCGTACACATGCTCCACAACGACAGCCATAAGTTCGAGTCGAACTTCGTCAACGTGCGCATTCCTAAAAACAACAGCATCATGATGGGCTCGCTCAGCGGCAGCCGCATCGGCATCTGGGCTGCTCACGGCGAGGGCAAGTTCGGTCTGCCAGAAGGCAAGACCATCGAGGACTACAACGTCGTTGCCAAGTACGGATACAACGCATACCCAGCCAATCCTAACGGTTCGCCAGAGGGTCTGGCAGGCATCTGTTCTGCCGACGGCCGTCACCTCGCAATGATGCCACACCCAGAGCGCGCTATGTTCCCATGGCAGTGCGGCTACTATCCTCACGACCACCAGCAGGACGATGTTACCCCATGGATTGAGATTTTCGTAAACGCACGCAAGTGGGTTGAACAGAACAAGAAGTAATCGCTCATGGTTAAGCATATCATCCTCTGGAAACTTCGCGAAGACCTCAGCGAGACAGAGAAGCAACAGGTCAAACTGGGCATCAAGCAGGGCCTTGAGTCTCTCATTGGCAAAGTGCCCGGACTGATTGACATCAAGGTCAATGTGGATGGCAGGCTCGACTCATCAAACGCCGACGTAATGCTCGACAGCACCCTGGAAAGTCCAGAGGCGCTGCGAGGTTACGCCGTACATCCAGAACATGTGGCGGTGGCCGACTCGAAGGTTCGTCCTTACACCAGCCTCCGCACATGTCTAGATTTCGAGATTTAACTGTACGAGGCTGGCTAACCGCGCTCCCCACCACTGATGATTGACCGCTGCTATCTGGAGATTACCAACGTCTGCAACCTTGATTGCATATTCTGTCCAAAGACTAAGAGGCAGAAGCGACTGATGTCGCCCGATGAATTTGAGGCTATCACAGACCGCATTCAAGGACAGGTCAGGTTCCTATATTTCCACCTGATGGGCGAACCGATGCTACATCCCCATCTCGACGACTTCATTCGCTCAGCACGCGACAAAGGGTTCATCCCCGTACTGACCACCAACGGCACTCTCATCAGTAAGGGACTAAAAAATCTGCCTCATAAGATACAAATCTCTCTACACTCTCACGAAGGTAATCAGACGGGCAACAGCCTGTCTGATTACCTTCGTTGCATCATGACGTTTGCTGTCGATGCTGCGGCGCATGGCACAATCGTCGTATTGCGTCTTTGGAACCAAGGCGGCTACGATAGGCAGAACGACGAGATTCTCAATATTCTTTCCGACTTCGTACCAAGCGAGTCATGGATCCAGCGATATGACGGATGGAAACTTGCAGACCACCTCTACCTCGAATACGACCAGATGTTCGAATGGCCAGACGAGGCTCATGCCCTCACAGGTGAAGACGAGGTGTTCTGCTATGCCCTGCGCAATCAGATTGGCATCCTTGCCGACGGTACTGTGGTGCCTTGCTGCCTCGACCATGACGGCAGCATTCCGCTCGGCAATATTTTCTCACAGACACTTGACGGGATTCTGTCAGGACAAATGGCACGGCAGCTCTATGACGGTTTTTCTCGCCATACCGCAGTCGCCCCGCTTTGCCAGCGATGCGACTATGCTGCCGTAACGAAACGCTTCAGGAAGAAATAAAGCGAAGTGTGAAGCGAGATTATGGAATTTTCAGGAAATTTTGAGTTATTTGGTGGAATAAGGCTCAAAAAATATGTTGTATAACATAAGATTTGGGAAAACACACATCGTGCAACCGATTTTCTTATTTATTTATTTGGAAGGTTTGTAAAAAAAGCCCTATCTTTGCAGTGCCTTAAAAAACATAACCATAGCACAATACCTTAATAACGCAACAAAGTTAAAAACCTTAAGTCTAATACCTGAAAACACACAGATAAGAGTTAAACAAAAATCAGCAGTGTCAACTCTTTGCAAACACATGAGTTGAACAAAAAACAGGCTTGACGTGTTGTCAAAGCCTGTTTTTTATGCTGTAGCTGAAGCACGGCGTCTCTGACGCTTGCGCTGTTCGCGACGCTTGATGTTACGGCGGTTGTTGCGTGCCCGCTTGATCTGCTCCTGCGACATCTGCTGCTGTGACGGTTTGTCATAGAGCAGCTGATATGGCAACTGGTATTCCGGAGCAAGACCATGATTGAGCGCCCTAACCATACGGCGAAAATCATCCTTACGGCCTGCCAGAGCGATGATGAAATGAGGAAGCACACGCGGACGTTCCACATAACTGCCATTCTCAAAGAACGAACAGAAACGGCGATACATCCTCAGCAAGTTGACTATGGTCGAGATCTTCTCACGGCCGATCTGTGATGCCACAAGTATGCGGGTAACCATTTCCTGACCGTAGCGGTCGTAGATATCCGACATAAGTACGGTGAGACGCATCACCGCATCGGTGTGTGGATGCTCGCGGCATTGAACAGCCAGAGCCGTACGTGTATGCTGCCAGATTGTGGTCCTTCCGTCGCCCTTAGCGATTGGTTCACGATCATGGAGGCAATGGTCAAGACCTGGCATCACGTAAGCAAGCAGACCGCATGACAGCATATCATGTATGCCCTCGCCAAATGTACGAGCCTTTAGAAGTTTGTTCAACTCGTCACGAAGTCGCTTAGGTGCCGACACCCGCATCTCATCGTTCTGCGCCAGGATGGCATCCCATGCAGACTGGTCGATGCGGAATCCCTTCTGATGCTTGAATCTTATGCCTCGCAGCATACGCACCGGATCCTGACGGAATATCATGTTAGGCTCAGAAGGCGTACGCAACAGTCCGTTGCGCAGATCCTCCACGCCATGTCCTGTAGGATCGAGTACCTCGCCTGTCGATAGATTCTTGTAAAGGGCGTTGCAAGTATAGTCACGTCGTGTGGCATCTTCTTCGAGCGAACAGAAACGGGTCTCAAGCAGGGTTACACCATCTTCGGCATAGGCTTCGACATGAGGTTCGACACACTCCACGAGAGTGAGACTGCCATCGATGATGACGTCCATGGCAGTAGTGCCGTATCGCTGATAATAGAAAGGACCCTTGCACGTTTCCGGGTACTCGGCGCACATGTGCTCTACAAAAGCCTTCTGTCCGTTTGGCATATCGACAAGCAGGTCAAGGTCGGTGTAGCGTTCGCCAAGAAGTTCGTCCCTCACACAGCCTCCGACAAGATAGATCCTGCCGTAGAACGGTGAGTCAGGCGTGATTTTGTCACTTATAAAACGAAGGGTTTTCTCGAATTTGTTCATCTGTTTTATTTTGCGGGCGCAAAGGTAATAATTTTTTTGCAAAAAAACAAATAAAACTTGCAAATTCTATTTTTTCTTCATATCTTTGCGGCATCATTCAAATTTAATACTCATCAAACCTTTCATATTTATATATACACTATATGCAACCTTTTGCACACCTGCATGTACACACCGAATATTCGCTGCTCGACGGGCAGTGCAAGATCGGACGTCTGTTCAAGAAAGCGGCAGACGACGGAATGCCAGGCTTTGCCATCACTGACCACGGCAATATGTATGGCATCAAAGAGTTCTTTGACATCGCAGGCAAGGAGAACAAAAACCGCGAGAAAGAGGGACTGCCGCGAGTAAAGCCGGTCTTCGGTTGCGAGGTATATGTGGCCCATCGTTCGCTCGACAAGAAAGAGGGAAAGGCAGATATGAGAGGATGGCACCTTATCCTTCTTGCCAAGAATAAGAACGGCTACCAGAATCTGATTAAGGCTGTGTCAATAGGATGGGTCGAGGGCCTGTATGGAGCCCCGCGCATCGACCATGCCGTGCTCGAGAAATATCATGAAGATCTGATCTGCTGTTCGGCATGTCTCGGCAGCGAGGTGGCCAAGAAATTCGAGTCGGGCGATCTGCAATCTGCCGAAGATGCAATCCTTTGGCACAAGGAACTTTTCGGCGATGATTACTACCTCGAGCTCCAGCGCCACAAGACACGCGATCCGCTCTACAATCCAGAGTGCTACGAGAAACAGAAACCCTACAACGAGTTCCTCATCGAGATGTCGAAAAAGCATGGCATAAAGCTAATCTGTACGAATGACGTGCATTTCGTAGACGAAGAGAACGGCGAGGCCCATGACCACCTTATCTGCATGAATACGGGCAAGGATCTTGACGACCCGACACGTATGCGCTACACCAAGGAGGAATGGTTCAAGACCACTGCCGAGATGAATGAACTCTTTGCCGATGTTCCTGAGGCTCTTGCCAATACGGTCGAAATCATAGACAAATGCGTGGAATATGACATTGAGAACGGTCCTATCATGCCGAACTTCGAGATTCCTGCCGAGTTCGGACGTGAAGAGGATTATCGCAAGCGATACACAGAGGAGATGCTCTTCGAAGAGATGACACGCGATGAGAACGGCAATGTCTTTCTTTCAGAAGAAGACGCCCGCAAGAAATTCAAGAAACTGGGCAATGGCGATTTGAACAAGGTTGTGCGCATCAAGTTCGAGGCAGACTATCTCAAGCATCTGACCCTTCAAGGCGCACGCGACAATCATTATTTAACAAAGGACTATGGTTACGAAGGCGACCCGATGGCTCAGCCAATGACCGACGACGAGATCATTGCTGCTCTCGCGCCAAATGTATGGGACCGAATCAAGTTCGAGCTCCACATCATGAAGACGATGGGTTTCCCTGGCTACTTCCTCATCGTGTCAGATTTCATCCGTGCCTGTCGCGAAGAACTTGGTGTTAGCGTTGGTCCAGGACGTGGTTCGGCTGCAGGCTCAGCCGTAGCATACTGTCTCGGCATCACAAAGATCGACCCTATCAAGTACGACCTGCTGTTCGAACGTTTCCTAAACCCAGACCGTATCTCTCTCCCTGATATCGATACTGATTTCGACGATGATGGACGCTCAAAGGTAATCGAATGGGTACAGCAAAAATACGGCGCCGACCGCGTGTCGCATATCATCACCTATGGCACAATGGCCACAAAGATGGTACTCAAGGATATGGCCCGCGTTGAGAAGGTGCCGATCCCAGAGGCAAACCGCCTGGCAGGCCTCGTACCGGACCGTATGCCAGAGGAAAACGGAAAGGCTCTCAAGTGTAACTTAAAAAACTGTATCAAGGTTGTGCCAGAACTGCGTGACGCATGCGAGAGCGAGGATCCTGCCATCCGCAATGTGATGCGCCTCGGCCAGATGCTCGAAGGTAACGTGCGCGGTACAGGTGTCCATGCCTGCGGTATGATCATCGGTCGCGACCCAATCGACACGGTGGTTCCAGTCTCTGTGGTCGATGACCATGGCACCAAACTGCTCGTGACCCAATATGACGGTCACGTCATCGAGTCAACGGGACTTATCAAGATGGACTTCCTCGGTCTGAAGACCCTTGGTATCATCAACGAGGCTTTGGACAACATACGTGAAACCTGTGGAGTGGAGATTGACATCGACCACATCCCCATCGACGATAAAAAGACATACGACCTATTTGCCTCGGGCAAGACCATAGGCACGTTCCAGTTCGAGAGTCCTGGCATGCAGAAATACCTCAAAGAATTGCATCCAGACTGTATTGGAGACATTGTGGCCATGAATGCTCTCTATCGTCCTGGGCCTATGGACTACATTCCTGCGTTCATCGCCCGCAAGAACGGACGCGAACCTATAACCTATGACCTCGAGGCTTGTGAGGAATATCTGAAGGACACCTATGGCATTACAGTATATCAAGAACAGGTGATGCTCCTCTCGCGCAAGCTAGCAGACTTCACACGAGGCGAGTCGGATGCCCTGCGTAAGGCCATGGGCAAAAAAAAGAAGGACATCGTCGATGCCATGAAGCCAAAGTTTATCGAGGGTGGCAAAAAGAACGGACACGACCCGAAGATTCTCGAAAAGATTTGGGCCGACTGGGAAAAGTTTGCATCATACGCCTTCAACAAGAGTCATGCTGTGTGCTATGCCTGGGTTGCCTACCAGACTGCCTATCTCAAAGCACATTACCCAGCCGAATATATGGCTGCCGTTCTGTCGCGTTCGCTCAACGATATCAACGAACTGGCTAAGCAGATGAACGAATGCCGCAACATGGATCTGACGGTCAAGGGGCCTGATGTCAACATGTCACGCCAGCGTTATTCGGTCGATACAGAAGGTGCTGTACGCTATGGTCTGGCCGGTATCAAGAGCGTAGGCGAAGGTGCTGCCGATGCCATTGTTAACGAACGTAAGGCCAACGGCCCGTATAAGGACATCTTTGACTTTATCGAACGAGTGGAACTCGGCGCTGTAAACCGCAAATGCGTCGAAGCCCTTGTCTATAGTGGCGCGTTCGACGGTCTTGGTTACAAACGAGAGCAGTACCTCGGCAAAGTTAATGCCACAGATACGTTTCTCGATGTCCTGGTGCGCTACGGACAGAAATACCGAGCCGAAAAGCAGAGCAACGAGGCTTCGCTGTTCGATGACCTCGAAGATGCTGCCATCGCCATTGCCCATCCTGCCGTTCCAGAGGGCGAACCGATGAGCACACTCCAACGACTCAACCTTGAGAAGGAATATGTCGGTATGTATCTCTCGGGGCATCCGCTCGATGACTATAAGTTCCAGCTCAAGTATGCCTGCAACACCACTATGGCAGAACTTGACTCGATACCAAACCCACGCAGTCGCGACGAGTATGGCACCATTCTCCAGGGGCTCACCAAAGAGAAGTCTGAGGAATATGCACGCATCATGAATAAGGAGATTGTTTGCGGCGGCCTGGTCACTGGATGGCGTGAGGCTCTGAGCAAAAAAACAAATTCTCCATACGGCATCCTAACACTCGAAGACTATTCGGGCAAGCATGAGTTTGCCTTCTTCGGACAGGCCTACCCTCAGTGGCGAGGCTATGGATGCGAAGGCATGTACCTTTTGATTCGAGCCAAATTCCAGCCAAAGAAGTTCCTACGCACACCGCCGCAGTCTTTCCTTGACTACGAACTCAACATCGGCAGCATCTCACAGCTCAATGACGTTTCCGACCAGCTTATTGAGAACTTCACGGTTGTCATTGACAGCATGAAGCTCAACGACCAAGCAGTGCGCATGCTTCAGAGCGAGCTTATCTCGTCAAAACCGACAGAAGATAGCGACAAAAGACCACCATCATCACTGCTATTCTTTGAGGTTCAGGACGCAATACGCAACTTCAACGTACGTCTATTCTCGCGCAAGCACAAGATTCGCATCAGTACAGAACTGGTTGATTACGTACGCAGCCTTGACGGTGTCGAGTGTAAGATCAACAACCGTCTCGTGGTTACAGAAGAAGCTGTAGAACAGACTCAAGATGTCGAAGCTGAGTTCGAAGACGATATACCGCCGATTGACGACTGAGAAAACCATGACATTAACAGAAAACCATAAACTAATATGAAAACCATTCTTACTACCACTGCTGCCATGTTACTTGCAGGCACATGTTTTGCCCAGGCTCCACAGCTCACTCAGGGCAATATTGATGGAGTTATCAAGGCGATGACCCTTGAAGAAAAAGTCACCCTCGTTGTGGGTGCAAACCGCTATGCCGAGATTGAGAGCGGTCCAGATCATGCTCCTGGCATGCCTGAACGCAAGGCACAGCACGTTGCCAAACCGAAATCAGAGCCACAGGAGGAAGTCGTAACTGCGTTCTCTAGTGGACGCGTCAAGGGTGCAGCCGGCGATGTTGTGCCAGTCAAGCGAGTAGGCATCACTACAATGGTTCTCGCCGACGGTCCTGCAGGTCTCCGCATCGATCCTACACGCAAGGATGACGATCAGACATATTACTGCACAGCTTTCCCTATCGGTTCGCTGCTCTCTGCATCTTGGGATCCTGCCCTGACTCAGCGTGTTACGACAGCCATGGGCGAGGAAGTGCACGAATATGGTGCAGACGTACTCCTTGCTCCTGCTATCAACATCCACCGCAATCCGCTCTGCGGACGTAACTTTGAGTACTATAGCGAGGATCCGCTCCTTGCAGGTCTCACTGCTGCCGCATATATCCGTGGCATCCAGAGCCAGGGTGTCGGCACTTCGCTCAAGCACTTCGCGGCTAACAACCAGGAGACTATGCGTAATGGTCAGAACTCTTCAATCACCGAGCGTGCCCTTCGCGAGATCTATCTCAAGGGTTTTGAGATTGCTGTCAAGGATGCTCAGCCTTGGACAATCATGACCTCATATAATAAGGTAAACGGTGTACTGTCGAGCGAGAACCGCTGGCTCATCACCGACGTGCTCCGCAACGAATGGGGCTTCAAGGGATTTGTCATGACCGACTGGTGGGCTGAGGAAAACGGCGCCCGTCAGATCGAGGCTGGCAATGACATGCTCATGCCAGGCACTCCTCATCAGTTCGATGAAATCATCAAGGCTGCACAAAGCGGACGTCTCGATATGCGCTATCTTGACGATTGCGTTCGTCGCATCCTTCAGGTGATGGTTCAGTCGCCAACCTTCCTTCGCTACAACTACAGCAACAAACCAGATCTCAAGGCACACGCTCAGGTTGTTCGTGACGCAGCCCCAGAAGGCATGGTATTGCTCAAGAACGAGTCTGTTCTCCCTCTCAAGGCTGGCCGCAAGGTTGCACTCTTCGGTGTTCCTTCATACGACATCATGGTTGGCGGCTCTGGCTCTGGCTATGTTAATCGTGCCTACAAGGTTTCTCTGGACGAGGGTCTCTCAGCTGCCGGTTTTAAGCTTGACAAACAGATTACAGCCCAGTATCAGGATTATGTAAAGGGCGTTAAGGCCAATCAGAATGAGAACTTCTGGGTAGTACCTGTTGTACCTGAGACAGCCATCTCAGCAGAGGATGCCGCTGCTGCAGCCAAGCGTAATGACGTTGCTATCTACTCTATCGGTCGTATGGCTGGCGAGGGCGGCGACCGCAAGCTCGTTCCTGGCGACTGGTATCTCTCTGATCTCGAACAGAAAAACATCGACGCTCTCTGCGACGCTTTCCACAAGGTGGGCAAGAAGGTCATCGTCCTGCTCAACATGGGCAATATCATCGACATGAACTGGAGCACTCAGCCTGATGCTGTCCTGCACACATGGATGGGTGGACAGGAAGCTGGTCACAGCATTGCTGATGTCCTCGCCGGTAAGGTTTCACCTTCGGGCAAGTTGCCAATGACCATCGCTACCAAATACGAAACATATCCATCGGCCAACGATTTCCCAATGTCTAACAACAACCCTGGTGATGTCAACTATGACGAGGACATCTTTGTAGGCTATCGCCATTTCGACCGTCAGCCAGCAGATATCCTCTTCCCATTCGGCTTTGGTCTGAGCTACACCCAGTTTGAGTACTCTGACCTCAAGGTGTCAAAGCAGGGCTCTGACATCACCGTAAGCGTCAAGGTCACAAATACAGGCAAGGTGGCAGCCAAGGAGGTCGTACAGCTCTATGTATCGGCACCAAAGGGTCAGATTGTAAAGCCAGTCAAGGAACTTCGTGCATACGCCAAGACCGGTTTGCTCAAGGCTAAGGAGTCTGAGGTTGTTACCATGACTGTCAAGGTAGATGACCTTCGTTCGTTCGACAACTACCTGCGTCAGTGGGTTCTCGACCGCGGCACATATCAGTTCCATGTCGCTGCCTCATCACAGGACATCCGCCTCACTGCCACACAGGATCTCTAAGAGGTTGAGTGTTTATTCGGATAACCGAGCTATCGAAGCATCGAGACATCGAAGTATCAAAAAAATGGAATGATCGAAAAAAAATAAGAACCAAACTATGAAAAATTCTATAGTTCTCGCCATAGGCATTGCTCTTGCCGGATTTTTCATCTATTGCGGCATTGACAATTTCGCATCTAAGGATCGCTATGTTACCGTACGCGGACTCTCCGAGTGTGAGGTCATGGCCGATCAGGTCACTTGGGATATCTCATTCAATGTGACGGGCAACCAACTTGAAGCCCTCTACCCTCGCCTTCAGCCCAAGCAGGATCAGCTTCTGAGCTTCCTCAAAGACAACGGAGTCACCGACGATGAGATCTTTTTCTCTGCACCTACATGCTACGACCGTTCTGACTGGTATAACTGGAACGAAAAGAAGGCATACACTGACCAGTTTGTGGTGACAGGTTCGCTGACCATCGTTTCTGAAGATGTCGAGAAGATCCGAAACATCCACATGCAGCAGCTTGAGCTTATGAAGCGTGGTGTGGTCATTGATGGCTCTCGTCCAAGTTACAATTATATGGGCCTCAACGAGCTCAAACCCGTCATGGTCGAAGAAGCCACTCGCAATGCACGCATTGTAGCAAATAAGTTTGCCGAAGATGCCGACTGCAGTATTGGCAGCATACGCAATGCTCGCCAAGGCCAATTTGAGGTATATAGCGATGAGATCAGACCATATATGCGACACGTTCGCGTGGTCACCACCATTGATTATTTCCTGAAATAAGTTACATCAAGGGGAGTGAGGGTCACTCCCCTTTCTTTCCTCATTACCATTATTATAATTTTCGAATTATCGATTTTTCGAGTTATCGGACTATTGTGCTATCGAATTTTCGATCTTTTGATAAGGCTATTTATATGAAAACATTTCTTTCTTCTATCTCCCTATTGTCACTCTTGCTATGCAGCTGTGCGACTCAAGAACCGGAAAATCCCGTACTCTGCATTGAAGGCGGACAAGTACAAGGTGTGGTTCTCAATAATTCTGTCGTATATCGTGGCATTCCTTATGCAGCTCCGCCGGTCGACTCACTTCGTTGGCAGTTGCCACAGCCTGTCGTAACATGGGACTCTGTTCTTATCGCCGACCATTGGAGCTGCGCCAGTTGGCAGGCTCCTCACGATCCGAATGATGCCAACTACGGTGTCGAATTCTATGCCCAAGATCCAGAGTTCAGCGAGGATTGTCTCTATCTCAACATCTGGACTCCACGCGGTGCTTCTGGCCATTCCGACCGCGACCTCCCTGTGGCTCTATGGATTCACGGCGGAGCCTATCATGCTGGCTGGGGATTTGAGCCAGAGTTCGATGGCGAGGCATGGGCTGAACGTGGAGTCATACTCGTCACTATCAATTATCGCCTTGGCATCTTCGGTTTCCTCACACATCCCGAACTTACCGCCCACAGTCCAGAAGGCATTTCGGGAAACTATGGCATCTATGACCAACTCAAAGCCATCCAATGGGTACATGACAACATTGCACAGTTTGGCGGCAATCCTGACAACATCACTATCTTCGGACAGAGCGCAGGTGGTGGCAGTGTCCGTTGCCTTGTGTCTTCACCACTTGCCAAACCTCTTATCTCAAAGGCTATCATCATGAGTGCCGGCGGACTTAATCGTGCTCTCTCGGCAGACAACACACAGCAGTCTGCAGAAGAACTTCACCGTCAGATTCTCGATGCAGCAGGCATCTCTACATACGAGCGACTCATGGCATCTGACTGGCAGACTCTCTATAACGCCCAGCAGGAGTATGTGAGCCGCACTGGCAACTGGCGTCTCAGTACTCCCCACATTGACGGTCGTCTCATTACAACCGATTTCAGTGAAGCGGCTCTCTGCAACACTCTGGCAGATATTCCATACATGGTAGGCTCGGTAGCCAACGACATGCCAGGACTCGATAAAGGCCTTGAAGATTTTGCTTCACTTCGCGACAGTCTTTCCGAACAGCCTGTATATGTCTATTATTTTGACTCAGCACCTCCAACTGATGGCCGTCCAGCCCTTACCGGTTCATTCCACAGTTCAGAACTTTGGTCGGTGTTCCACACACTCGGCCGTTCTTGGCGTCCGTTCTCGGAGGCTGACTACGAACTCAGTTCGCGAATGGTGACCTATTGGACAAACTTCGCTAAATACGGCGACCCAAATACGCCTTCGTCTGATGGCGCATGGCAACCATACACCAATGCCAATGCCTACGTTCACAAACTAACCCGTCAGCAATAACATGTAACCATAGTCCTCGGCTTACACAACCGCAATATTTATATATCACACCCACCATTCCGGCATGAACACTCTCCGCGCCATCATATCTGTGCTTATAGGCCTTAGTGCATCGATCACATGTGCTCAAGATTTCCATGACTGCTTCTCTGATTCGACACTCAGGCTCGACTACATCCTATCGGGCGACGCATTTCAGCAGCATATAAGTCTAGACAAGATGAGCCGCATACCGGGTTGGTGGGGCAAACGACAACATCTGGCAGAAGTTCCTGTCGAAGGCAATGGCACAATTACCATGCGCAATCACAATGACAGCACTGTCATATACCGACAGTCATTCTCCACTCTCTTTCAGGAATGGCTGGCCTATGATGAGGCAAAAACCACACAGCGCGCTTTTGAAAGTGTATTCAATTTGCCCATGCCCAAAGACGCAGCCGATATTACGGTTGAACTGCGTGACAATCGCCGATCAGTCATATCGTCCATGACCCACACCGTATTGCCGCAGGATATTCTGATCAGACGTAAGGGAGAAATGCACATCACTCCATACGAGACATTGCTCAAGGCTGCCGATAGCACACGATGCATTAACATCGCATTTATCTCCGAGGGATATACCGAGACGGAAATGCCAGTGTTCATCGACGATGCCCGCCTCGCCATTGATGCCCTGTTCAGCCACGAGCCGTTTGCTTCATTCAAAGACCGTTTTAATATCATTGCCGTGAAGGCTCCGTCTGTTGAGAGTGGTACAAGCGAACCTTCGAAAGGAATCTGGCGTCACACCGCGTTGAGCAGCCATTTCGATACGTTCTACTCTGACCGCTATCTGACCACACTGGCTATCGAGGATCTTCATGACTGGCTGGCAGGTACGCCCTACGAGCATATCATCGTCCTTGTCAACACTGAGAAATATGGTGGAGGCGGAATACTGAACAGCTACAATCTTTCGATGACCCACCATGAGATGTTCCGTCCTGTCGTTGTCCATGAATTCGGACACAGTCTTGTGGGACTGGCCGACGAATATGCCTACGAGCAGGAAGATGTCCCTATGTATCCGCATGACATCGAACCATGGGAACCAAACATCACCACGCTCACTGATTTCAGTGCGAAGTGGGCTGACATGCTACCAGACAGCACCTTGGGCATTTACGAAGGCGCCGGTTACAGTTTAAAAGGTGTTTATCGTCCTGCCGAAGGATGTCGTATGCGCAACAATACTACACCAGAGTTTTGTCCGGTGTGCCAGCGCGCCATCAGTCGTCTTATCCGCTTCTACACAGAATAGGATTTAGGCAAAAAGAAAAGAATTATTCAGAGAATACATTTATGATACAGCCAGATAAAAAACTCCGATCATTCATTGAGGAAGAAATCATTCCAAGGTACGCTTCCTTCGACAAAGCACATCAAGAAGATCACGTCCACTCGGTTATCGAACAAAGCCTGAAGCTTGCTCCATTCTATGATGTCAGTATCGATATGGTGTATGCTATTGCCGCTTATCACGACCTGGGACTGGAGAAAGACCGCAAGACACATCATCTTGTGTCTGGACAGATAGTCATGGAGGACGAGCGGCTCTTGCAATGGTTCTCTCACGAACAGATTGAGACAATGGCAAAAGCAGTAGAAGACCATCGCGCATCGTCTGACCATGAACCACGTAGCATATACGGCAAGATTGTAGCCGAAGCCGACCGACTGATTGACACTGACACCATTCTGCGCCGCACCATCCAATACGGGTTCAAGCACTATCCGGATTTCGGCAAAGAGGCTCACATTAAGAGGGCACTCGACCATCTGGATGAAAAATATGCTGAAGGAGGGTATCTGAGGCTATGGATTCCAGAATCTCCCAACGCTGAACGTCTCAAGGTTCTACAGCAACTGATTAAGCAAAAAGCAAAGATTCGCGAACTTATTGAACTTGTTTACGAGCAGGTAAAATCAGCATTATTATGACATGGTCATTTCCATGTCTGCCAGTCTCCCAACATCATGTCTGTATCGGAATAGTCGTCATCATCATCAGAGGACACAACAGGCGGCAAGCAGATATCAGACAAAGGAAGATTTGAGGCTTCAAGAAGATCGAACACCTGGCAGAAACATTCAAATGGAGACTGCATTGTTGGGAAATGAATATCTACCCTATTGAGACACGCTGCATAGAGACCGAGTGAGAACTGCATCTGTCGGTCGAGGTAGTCTTCTCCATTGGGCACGTCATAGCCTTGAGAGATGAGAGGCTGAAGAATGTTTCTCAACATGAGAGCGTGCGCCTTGCCCTCGATACCAGGAAATGATAGAGACCACATATTCTGGCCAATTTCGCCCACGTATGCCTCACGTTCAAGATATACGTCAAAAATAACTTGCGAATGGACGTAGCGGAAATGTAGCGAAGCACGGTATGGCGAGATTGACTGTGTGAGTTGAAGTGAATAGCAATCACGGCGTGAAGCCTCGAAATAGGGCCACGCCGTCGTGTTGCTCAGTCGATGCTTGACCTGCGTAAATAGCATGGTCGCCTCGAACTTCAGAAGATTGGAATATTTATCATTGCCCATTTACCAGATTCTATTTAGAGATAACAGGCGTAGTATTACGTTCCCAGAAGACACCGTCGGCATAGCCCTGAATAGAAGTGTCTGTGTCGGCAAGCATGAGGCGTTTGGCAGCATAGAGACAATACTCTTCTTCAAGTTCAATGCCCAGATAGCGGCGTCCAAGTTTGTGAGCGACAACGCACGCCGTACCACTGCCCATGAACGGATCAAGCACAACATCACCTGGGCGACTCGAAGCCAATATAAGCTTGGCATAGAGTTTCTCCGGTTTTTGTGTAGGGTGATCTGTATTCTCTGGCATTGACCAGAACGGCACACTGATATCGTCCCAAAAGTTCGACGGACACGTAAGGCGGAAGTTGCCCTGATCTGTAGCCTCCCAGTCCTTGGGCAGACCGTCGGCACGATAGGGGGCAATGACACGACGCTTCTGCATAACCGACTGGAGGTCGAAATAATAGTCGCGCGGATTGGCCACGGCAAACCAGATATCTTCCATGCCGTTCTTCCAGTTGTGAGCAGCTCCGCGCCCCTTCTCGCGCTGCCATGTTATGCGATTGATGATGGTAAGATGCTCTGAAAGCACACGCTGGAGGGCTGAGGTACACTTCCAGTCGCCGCATACATAGAGAGAACCGTTTGGTTTCAGTTTGCGGCACACCGATGGCATCCACGAACGAACATAATCCTCATATTCGGACTCGCGCATTGATGTGAAAGTACTTGTTCCAAACTGCCGCGTTAGATTATATGGAGGATCTATGATGATAAGGTCTGCTGAATGATCTGCAACAAATGGCAGAGCCTCAAAGATATCAGCATGGACAAGCGTATCTGGCTCGAAACAAACACCGGCGTCACAGACGTCGGCACATGTATGCAATTGAGCACGAAGCATTTCTGCCTCGTGCTTTTCAATAGTAAGCGTTCGGTTACGCCCGGCTCGCTGTTTTGGCTGGGTCATCGGTCACTTTACTGGAATGTCGGCGATACGTTGTTCGTGGCGACCACCGGCAAACTCGGTTGAGAAGAACTCGTCGAGGCATGCACGACAAGTATCCTCAGTGATGAAGCGACCAGGGAAGACAATAACATTGGCATTGTTGTGCTCACGGATGAGGTGGGCAATTTCTGGCTGCCATACAAGACCTGCACGAATCTGCTGATGCTTGTTGAGAGTCATCGAGATGCCTTCACCACTACCGCACATGGCGATACCAGGATAGCATTCGCCTCGTTCGATACCTTCGGCAAGCGCATGACCATAGGTAGCATAGTTGCACGACTCCTCGGTGAGGGTGCCATAATCCTTCCAGGCAAGACCTTTCTCATCGAGATATTTCTTTACAAACTGCTTGAGTGGGAATGCGGCATGATCGCTTGCAAGACCCACAAAATTCTTGATTTCCACAATAGAATAATTTTCAATTGGACGATTTACGGTTGACAATCAGAGTTCAATCACAAGGAATGGCGAACCTGCCCAGAACTTTGCAGCATCTGTGATGGTAAGAGTGGTTGTACCGTCGCCATTCTTAACGAGTGTGTAAGTATCCTCTGGTTTTTCGGTAATAAGAGTAGGACTCTTTGACTCGATGACAAGTTCTGTGAATTCACGCGCATCGACCTTTGTGAACTTTTCTGTGTCGAAGTTAGCATAGTTGGCCTTCTTCTTGAAAGTACCTTCAATCACACCAGCGTCCTTGAGTTCACTCTTCTTGCCTACGATATAATAGGCAGTATTGAGGGCTTCTTCCTGAGCACGCGCCACATCGATAAAGAAGTCGCGGCTTTCCTCGGCCTGCTGACGGGCTGCGGTCATGACATCGAGCTGAGTGCGCAGATCAGCAAGGCTGGCATTCTTCTCTTCGAGTGCTTTCTGGAGTTCTGCAATGCGTGTGTCCTTCTCGATGAGCTGGGCTTTCATGTTGTCCATCATCTTCTGGAGCTTAGCGTTGTAGGAACGGTCATTGGTGGCAATCTGCTTCTTGAGATCGTCAATCTGCTGACGCTGCTGAGCCATGTGGTCGCGGAATGCCTTCATGTGAGAGAGCACCTGGCTCTTATCCTTGATGTCGTTGCCATTGTCATCGACAAAGATAAGGCCCTCTTCCTTGGCCATCTGGTCAACAGAGAGGTTGAGAAGATTGATGACCGATGCCATGTCGTCGGCAACGGCTGCCACAGAGTCGTGCATCGACTTCATGCGGTCATATTCGGCTTGCGGCACTGTAGGCTGACATGCAACGAACAGAGGCAGCAACATAACAAGATACGAAAGTCTTTTCATAACAATCTGGGTAAATAATATCTGACGAAAAAAAACGACTGCCTGACACTAAATTATCTTGCCAGGCAGCCGTGTGATTGTGATTATATTACTTCTGTGAAGCGAGCATCTTCTTTACCTGGTTGTAAACGTTCTCGCCTGTGAAGCCGAGCTTCTCATCGAGCACCTTGTAAGGAGCAGAGAAACCGAAGCTTGAGAGACCCCATACCTCACCGTCGGCACCTACAAGACCCTCAAGGGTTACAGGAAGACCAGCAGTCATACCGAACTTTGGCTTGCCTGCAGGAAGTATCTGACGCTGGTATGCCTTTGTCTGGCGACGGAAGAGACCCTCAGAAGGAACGCTGACGATGCGGCACTTGATGCCATCCTCACGGAGGAGTTCTGCACCAGCAACGAGAGTTGCAACCTCAGAACCAGAAGCGAGGAGGATTACGTCATACTGCTCGTCTGAGCCTGCAACAACGTATGCACCCTTTTCTGCCTGTGTGTAGTCATTACCCTCTGGGAGAGTCTTAATGTTCTGGCGTGAGAAGATAAGACCTGTTGGACTGCAAGTGTTCTCCATTGCCATCTTCCAAGCCTGAGTTGTCTCATCAGAGTCAGCGGGACGGAGAACGAGCATAGAGTTGCGACCCTTGTGAGTCTTGAGCTTCTCCATAAGACGGATCTGTGCCTCATGCTCAACTGGCTCATGAGTAGGTCCATCCTCACCTACACGGAATGCATCGTGTGTCCAGATGAACTTTACTGGGAGTTCCATGAGAGCTGCCATACGTACCACTGGGAGCATGTACTGGCTAAATACGAAGAATGTACCACAAGCAGGGATGACACCTCCGTGGAGAGCCATACCTACGCAGCAGCATGCCATAGTGAACTCAGCAACACCTGCCTGGAAGAATGCGCCAGAGAAGTCGCCCTTCTGCAGATCGTGAGTAAACTTGAGGAAGCCGTCGGTCTTGTCTGAGTTAGAGAGGTCGGCAGATGCACAGATCATGTTTGGAACCTGCTGAGCAAGCTGGCTCAATACTGCAGCTGAGGCAGAACGAGTAGCATCGTCCTTCTTCTGGGCAACCTTTGTCCAGTCAATCTGAGGAGCCTTGCCACTGAACCACTCATGCATCATCTTTGCCTTCTCTGGGTTAGCCTCTGCCCATGCAGCCTTCTTGGCATACTTGGCATCCATAATCTTGCGAAGCTCATTGCGACGCTGCTGATAGAGTTTCTTAACCTCTGGGAAGATCTGGAATGGATTCTCAGGATCGCCGCCGAGATTCTTGATAGTATTTGTGAATGCGTCGCCGCCGAGAGGAGCACCGTGTGTCTTGCAATTACGCTCGTAAGATGTGCCGTCAGCCTTGAGGGCGCCCTTGCCCATGATGCACTTACCGATGATGAGAGTTGGCTTGCCAACGGTAGCCTTTGCGATATTCAAAGCTCCGCGAATCTGCTCAACGTCATTACCATTGATCTCAAGAACGTTCCAACCCCAAGCGCGATACTTCATTGCTGTATCCTCTGAGGTTACGGTCTTACACTCTGTAGAAAGCTGGATGTCATTTGAATCATAGAACATGATGAGGTTGTCGAGACCGAGTGTACCGGCAATACGGCCAGCACCCTGGCTTACCTCTTCCTGAATACCACCGTCAGAGATGTAGGTATAGATCTTGTGATTCATAACCTCCTCACCGAGGCGGGCAGCAAGGAACTTAGCAGCGATAGCAGCACCTACTGCATAAGCATGACCCTGACCGAGAGGACCTGATGTATTCTCAATGCCACGTACTACCTCGAGTTCTGGATGACCGGTTACAGGGCTACCCCACTGACGGAGAGTCTGAAGTTCGTCTGTAGTAAACTTGCCAGCAAGGCAAAGCTGAGCATAGAGCATAGGAGCCATGTGACCTGGATCAAGGAAGAAACGGTCACGACCCTCAAAGTTCATATTCTTTGGATCGTACTCGAGGTACTCGCTGAAAAGTACGTTAATGAAATCAGCACCACCCATAGCACCGCCTGGGTGTCCGCTCTTAGCCTTCTCAACGGCTGCAGCGGCAAGGATGCGGATATTGTCCGCTGCCTTGTTCATCAAAGCAATTGAATTCATGTTTTTCTATTATTAGTTATTGTGTGTAATAAGTATTTTCTACGGGACAAAAGTATGAATAATAATTCAAAAATGCAAATTTTCAGCACACTTTTTTATAAATCAGCATACTTTTTTATAAAATCGTTATTTTTTACTCAAATTTGACCACTACATAAGGTCCTTTGCGACTCACAATAGTGCCGAGATACTCTGAAGGAACGTCAATCTGACGCATCCTACCGACCACATCGTGGTAGTCATCCTCGTTAGTTATGAGCAGTGTGTTGCGCATCGTTCCGAGGCGGAAATCATCGTCTGTAGCCTCAATCGGATCTTCGTGCAGATATACGTCCATATTCCCCATCTGCGGCAGGTGATAGGCATAATAATGTTCGGTGCCAAGTTCACGGGCAAAACCTCTCGCCCTCCAGCAGACATGACCATAACATCCGATATGGGCATTGTACGTCGGAGCAAGACATCCGAGTATGAAGAACACGATCAGGATGATGCGGCACACCCACAGCATACGCCACTGCCATACGAGCGGCCATCGCCACTGACCCATCTGCATCACTCCCACATAAATGAGAAATGGGAATACAGGCAATAGGCGCACATCAATCTTACCAGGTATGCACGAAAGCATGATGAGAGTGCTGAGGAAGGTTAGCGCAAAGAAATTCTGAAGCGGCGTCTGAAGACTGATGCGTTGGATGAAAGGCAGGTCGGCACGACTGCGATAGCGACGCACGATAGACACCACCAGCATCAGCATGCACAAAGGCCCCCATGGCAATGAATCGTACCAGACCGAAGCAATATAATAGAACCAAGGACGCACGTGGTGCATCGAGATAAAGAGCGGATGATAGGGCTGAACCTTCAACATCTCGTCGATATAGGGTTGTCCGCCTTCGAGGTACGCACCGCCCAGCCAAACGCCTATGCCAGAAGCGAGAACGAGCAGCGTACGCCATCCCCAGACGCGGAACCACTTTATGCCGCGTCCGCTGAGTACCAGATATGACGTCGTGACGAGCAAAGGGATGACAAGACCCCAGACGCCCTTGGTCAGGACAGCAAGAAGCACGAAAAGACCGAAGCGGAACTGATAGCGCACCGTACCCCGATCACGAGGCTTGACTCCATGTTCCTCGTCAGCGCCGAGAGGACTGAACAGTATCTGCCAGAAGTTATAAAGGGCAAGCACCACCCAAAGGCACAGCAGCATGTCCATGCGGAGATAGAATGACATCACGAACATCAGTCCGCAAGTGAACAGCATCCACTGTGCAAGATCACGGCTCTGACTGCCATCGCTCAATCGCATGCCACCCATCTCGTAGCGCCACACCCATCGATGCATCACCTGAACCACAAGCAGAGACGGTATCAGCGAGAACATGGCAAGCTGGATCATGTACCAATGACGGAACACTACCTTCGACACCATCAGCAGCCAGAAGTAAAGGGGAGGAAACTCAACGTATGGTTCGCCCTGGTGCGTGAGGGCAAAGAACCTGCCTTCGCGCAGAGCCTCGACCGCCACGCTAATATAACGCAACTCATTGCTCGGCGTGAAATCGCGCAGAAACATCATCGGCAACAGAGCCAGGATGAATGGTATGTATTGCTTTATGAATTTCATCTGTATTATGATTTTCGCTTCACAGTCACTCGGATGCGGTCAATGCGACGGCGATCCATAGACAGGACCAGGAACTCTATGCCACGATAACGGATTGTCTCGTTGACCTTAGGGAAGTTCTGCTTTATCTCAAGAAGAAGACCTCCAACCGATTCGCAGTTGTCAGCTTTGTCGCCCAGCTGGTCGGCATCAAAGGCGATGGCTCGGCAGAAATCGGTCAGCGATGTGCGAGCTTCGAAAATCCACTCGTCTTTACCCACCTTCTGCCATGTCTGCTCATCCTCGTCATATTCATCGCGTATCTCGCCCACAATCTCTTCGAGCACGTCCTCCATTGTGATCAAGCCGCTGGTGCCGCCAAACTCATCGACTACGATGGCCATGTGCAGGCGTTTCTTACGAAAGTCGTCGAGAAGGTCGTCGATCATCTTGTTTTCAGGCACATAGTATGCTGTGCGTATCAAGTCCTGCCAGCGGAACTGATCGTTCTGATTGAGATATGGCAGGAGATCTTTGATGTAGAGTATGCCTCGGATATGGTCTTCCGTCTCTTCAAAAACAGGGATGCGCGAGTATCGCTGATCGACCACAAGTTTCAGCACCTCGCTGAACGGCGACTTGACGTCAACCGTGGTCATCTCCGAACGGCTGGTCATGGCATCCTTCACCGTCTTGTCGGCAAACTCGATGATACCCTCCAGCATTTTCTTCTCGTCCTTATTGTGAGCAACCTGAGGCGTAAGTTTCATTGCATCGGCCAGATCCTCGACCGTCACCTCCTCTCCCATCTTGTCGGCAAGGCGGCGGTTAATGATGCCGGTGCTGCCCACCAGAAGCGAAATGAACGGACTGAACGCGCGGGTCATCCAGTCCATCACCGGAGCTGTGGCACGTGCGAAACTCAACTGTCGATGAGAAGCATAGACTTTTGGCAGCACCTCACCGAAAAGCAGAAGCAGGAAAGTGAGGATGACCGTCTCGATGAGGAAAATCATGACCGTGCTCGTGCGATTGTGGTCAATGCATCCGTTGATGAACAGTGAGAACAGCATGATAATAGCCACGTTGACCAGATTGTTGCCTATCAAAATGGCAGCCATCAGACGCTCGCTTTTCTCAAGAAGGTGTCCGATCGTAGTGTCGCGGTCGTTCTCACCATCCTCAAGGCGTTCGATATCCTTGGGCGAAAGCGAGAAGAAAGCCACCTCCGAACCGGAGATTGCTGCCGAGGCGAACAACAGCAGCACGGCCACAGCCAATGCCACCCATGCCGCCGTTCCAGGCATACCCAACGCTATGTAGAATATTGAATCCATTAACAAAATGATTTGTCGCTACTTGAGCAAGAGTTTCTGTAGCGTGTTGATGTTCAGGTCGCGGTGCAGGCGTCCGTGCGAGGCGAGCGTGATGCCACCTGTCTCCTCACTGACAATTATCACCTTGGCATCGCTGACCTCGCTCAGTCCGATGCCCGATCGGTGACGCAAACCGAACTCCTTTGGAATACGGGCGCTGTGAGATACTGGCAGGATGCAGGCAGCCGACACGATGCGACCATCGCGTATAATCATCGCTCCATCGTGAAGCGGTGTGTTCTTATAGAAAATCTGTTCGATGAGACGTGTGCTAAGACGGGCATCGATGAGATCACCCGTATCAGCATATTGCTGCAGCGAATCGGTTCCCTCAATGCAGATAAGGGCTCCTACCTTCTGCTGACTCATGTTGCGACATGCCAACACCACGGGATCGACCCACGACTTTTCCTCCGAGTCGAGATTCCTACGGCCGAATACGCGCAGCAATGAACTCCAACGTCGGCGCGAACCTACTCGCACCAGCACTTGGCGGATATCGTTCTGAAAAATGATGACCACGGCGATAAGACCCACGCCCACAGCACTGTCCATGATGGCTCCAAGCAGGCGCATCTGCAACATCTGGCTCACCACGAGCCACACAACAATGATGGCCATGATGCCCTGAAAGATGACAAGCGTGCCGTTACGCTGGGCGCCACGGTAAAGGTAGTATAGCGCCCATGCCACGACAAGAATGTCTATTGCGTCTTTAATACCGAAATCCCACATTGCACAAAAAAAATAATTCGGGCGCAAATTTACATACAAATAACAAGAATAGCAAGTTTCTTGTCAAAAATATGCAAATTTGCGCCCGTTTTTGCCCGATGCAGGCGTCTTTTAGTTAATCAGATACAACTTTGTCTGTCCTTTCCACGTACACTTGACCGTGGCTCGTCCGTCAGCAATCTTTCCAATCTCGATGCTGACCGATGGGTCATTGGCCGTTGCACGGATGACAGAATCATCGTTCATCGGTGCATAAACCTGATAGCGGCTCACGTCGGCATAACCGTTGGCATTAGTGAATCGTATCGGAGTATTTGGAATCTGCAGCTTACGCCCATCAACGGTAATAGTCACCTGTGGCACAGACGGACGTTCGCACTTCACATTGTTCGATGAGAAACCGATGCCATGTAGGTCCATCAGGCCTACCGGACGCTGCGGAGACTGCTGGCGGTTGCCCCATCGTGGCTGTTCTGGCTGCTTTACCTCTGGGCCCTCAACGACGAGATAGATGGCATGCTTGCCTGAGAGACCTTCCACCTGAGGCACTGGCAGACGGTACATCGTGGCAGTCTTGCGTGCATCTGTCGGAACTTCGATTACCCCGAGTTCACGTCCCTTCCAAGTGTCGTTGGCATAAGGGCCATCGAGCATCACATGGATGCGGAAGGCGCCGTTGCCGCCAGGGGTAAGGCAGACGTTGAGAGTTGTGCCGTCACCTGGCATTGTGCCAGCAAATGAACGGACGCCCTTAGCGTCGGCAGCAAGACCTCCGAAACCGAAATACTTGAATCCGACGATGCCGCCGTTCTTAATACCGGCCAGATCCATGTTGTCATTCCAGTTGTCGTGATTATCCTGCATCCACTGCTGATCACTCATATACGCGGCAATTCCTGCCGAATAATATTGATAAGGGGGAAGCCCGAAAATCTGGAATCCCTCGGATGTGACCTCTGCACCCATGTAGCAAGTACCGTCCGATGCGGTGGCCTTCCATGTCTCATCGGCTGCAAACGGATCATAGCCGCTGATGCGCACCTGACCGCCCTTGGCCACGGATTTCTTATCCCATTCGATGCGTACCGGAGCCACCATTGCCTGGCGTGCATAGCCGAAGTTACGTGGCGGACGATGATAGAACACGTACCACTGACCGTTGATCTCTTGAAGCGAACCATGTGTATTGTGTCCGGCATTGGTAGTAGTAAGGTGAGTACCGTCGGCATTTGGCACAACGCCACGCGAATCAACGAGTACGCCACCCGAACGCCAAGGTCCAAGAGGCGAATCGCCGTATGCATAGCGAAGCGCGGAGTTGGTCGATGAAAGTCCGTAGTCAGGGCCGCTGTATCCCGAGAATACCATCACATATTTATTGCCCACCTGACGGATGGACGATGCCTCAAAGAAGTTAAATTCGCCAGGATTCTGATCTTTATATAATGCAGGATATTGTGTTCCCTCCGGATCCTTCAGTTTGCCATAGCTGGCCGATGCCGGAATGAACGGATCGATTGGTGTTGTACCGGGACGCACAGAGTACATCGTGGTTGGATCGAGCTCACAAGCCACCGAATGCTGAAAACCATAGAACACATAGGCACGGAAACCTGTCTTATAGTCCGGATCCTTCTTATTGTCAATCGTTTCAACAAAAACCGAAGGGTCGAAATCGATCATCGAACCCTCAACGCATTCCCTTCCGTCGGCCGTTAGGTTTATAGGAGTGAACGGACCGTCAGGACGATCGCTCTTGCACACCATTGCCACGCGACGCCAGCCACGCGAATGAGGATAGAGATAATAGGTTTTCTTACCTGTTTCGCGGTCTTTGATTTCAACGAGATCCGGGGCAAACATTGTGTCCCATTGTCCGTTGACGTAATAGCTGAAGATCGAGCCCTCGTCACGCCATTGGCTGAGGTCTTCTACAGGTGCCGACCACATGCGGATGTCAGGGCCGCAATAGGCAGAATAGTTCACATCGTGCGAGCCGATGATATAAGCACGATACTTGCCTGGCTGGTCAGGATCTTCGAATACACGCGGCTCTCCATCTGGCAAATGTTCCCAAAGCGGAAGGTAAGGGTTCTGCGCCACAGCCGTCATTGCCAACGCAGCCGAAACCATCGCAACGATTGTCTTTTTCATAAAACTTTCTTTATAATTATTAATGAGTAAAACACGCTTAATATGCCGTTTTCGAGGGCAAAGATATAAAACAAATAAGAATTTTGCAACATTATTTGGTGTTTTTCGCTCAATTCGCACTTAAAAACATATAAATATGCAGTAATGTTTGGTCAATTCAAAAAGAAAACCTATCTTTGCCACTATAATATGGTTAATTTTACTTACCGGAAATAAAACAACAGACAATGATATCAAACAGAATTCTCACACTGACGCTTGTTGCCGCCTGTGCTCTCAGCAGTTGCAATGACGATGTCTCTTCAGCAGGCAAGTCAACGAAAACCGGTCGTCTGATAGAAGTGGATGCCACATCCACGCCATTCAGCCGTGCTGTAGCCGAATCTGGCATCGACGACCTGAAACGCGATGGTTTCATAATCTTGGCAAAGGACGACGTCACATCCGACAACTCAGTGCTTTATTTTGAAGACACCTGCAGCTACAACGGCAGGTCGTGGAAGTTCGGCGATAATCACGCATGGCCAATCGATGACTATACAGACGAGGAGATCCCGCTCGACTTCGCCGCATTCTATGCCCCATCATCCAAAATCGTTAAATATGACTACGCCAAGAACCTTGGTTCATTCCCAACCTATCAGTTGAATGATGTGTATATCTGTTTCGACAAACAGCCTGACGGAGGCGAAGATTGGATGTATGCCCACGTTGAGGATCAGGTTTACGGCACAAATAACGGACGCATAAGCCTTGACTTTAAGCACATGCTGACACAGGTCTCAGTGAATGCGGTAATCAAGAGTACTCTGCTCAATGAATATGAAAACTACTCTGTCGAGTTTCGCATTTATACGCCAAGCACACACTGGTTCTGTCTTGAATCTCATGAGTGGGAAAGTCTCGGTGATGACTTTGATAATACAGAACTGCAAATCACAGAGTTCAGCAACAACGATGTACCTGCTTCTACTGAAGGAATAGTCACTCCGCTAAAATTAGGCACGATACATGGAGAGAAGTCAAACATGATCATACCTACACGCTGCGCAATCGAGGCTGTTTGCATTGGATATTATACCAATGATAACGGCGAAACAGAAGGCGTCTCAGTTAGCCGCAGAGGTTTTGCTGATCAGCAGCAAGGTTGGGGCGAGTATATTGACCTCACACCGTATGCTGGCAAACGCGTTGAAATTACCTACAAGATCGAACTCACCGGCGATGGCTATCGTCCGAAAGATGATATCGTGACAGACGACAGCGGCACACTCGACGAGATTGACGCTCCTGAGATCCGCGTTTTCGACTGGGAAGACTAACAGACAAACATTCATCCAGAAGACATCATAACTATGAAAAAGATATTTTCTCTCGCTCTCATACTGGCAAGTGCCATCACAGCTCAGGCATACGATTTCTCAGCCTCAAGTCCAACGACAGCGTTCTTCAATATCACCGACGCGACCAACAAATATGTGGAACTCACATACGACGTCAAGGGTCACAGTTCTTATTCCGGCTATTGCAACGTCAGCAGTGAGACAGTCAAATACAATGGCGTAACCTACACTGTGACCGGTGTGAGCGAATATGCTTTTGCCGGCAGTTCCATCACAAGCATCTATCTGCCACCTACAGCCAAGACCATTGGCCAATGTGCATTTAAGGACTGTACGGGACTGAGAAGCATAAACGCAGGAGAAGGCGCATGGAGTAATAATATGGGCGGTATTACTGCATTCAGCGACTCATTGTTCAAGGGATGCACTAAGCTTGAGGACCTCAGTATTTATGCGGGCATAAAAGGTTTGGGCCGCCACACTTTTGATGGCTGTACTAACATCCGTTATGTCTATGTCAGCAACGACAACGAATATTTTTCCTCCAACGACCAAGATAACGTACTCTACAACAAGGCTCTGAGCAGAATCTACCTCTATCCGGCTGCGCGTCGCGGTGAGGAATACAAAGCTCCTGCCTCGGTTGTAAATGTCTATAACTCTGCTTTCAACAGCTGCAAATATCTCAAGCGAGTAAACCTTCCTGGTATTGTGTCCGTTTTCCCATACGGATTCTGCAACTGCGACAGCCTTGAGAGCATAGAGTTCGGTCCACAAGCCCAATATATTCAGGCATTGGCCATCACAGATAATAAAGCTCTGGCTAATCTCTATTTCAATGGTAAGACTACCATCCCTTACGTCAATGGTGCGGTATCAGGAAGCACACAGACTGTGTCATATCACATCCCGATGTTCTACAGGCAGGCATACCTTGATGGGACTTTCGATGGCAGTTCTTGCGGATGGAACAATACAAACATCAGTGCAAACATCATAGAGGAGTCTGTTGCCGACGAGGATGCCGACAAAGAAATCAATGGAGGTCGCGTCCCATTGATGTATAAGCTCATTAACTATACCAGCGTGTATAAGCAAGTTGGTGTAACATGCAACCATAAGCCGTATGATACGAACCTCGATATTCCTTCAACGGTAGTCATCAATGGTGAGACATTCGATGTCATCCGTATTTGCAAGCGTGCTTTCTACAACAGCACGTGCGAGATGATCGAACTGCCAGAATCAATCAGTGGACTTGAAGAAGAGGCATTTTACGGATGCAAGGGTCTGCGCCATCTCAACGACATGCCGGTCGGCATCACAGGCATTCCTACCAATTGTTTTGTCAACTCACCGAAACTTCTCGAACTTACACTTCCTGCCGGCGTTGCCAACATTTCCATCGGATGCTTTGTCGGCTGTACTGGTTTGAAAGAAATAAAGCTGAACGAGGCAAACAAGAGCTATAAAGTCATCGACGGAGTGCTCTACAACAGCACTGGAAAACACATCCAATGCTACCCTGCCGGCAAACGTGGCGAAGAGTTCTCCGTTCCCGACTCTGTCACTCGCATCCGCAATTTTGCATTCGCCGGCACCCGTTTCCTCAAACATGTAAAAATGGGCACTGACCTTGGTCAGGTCGGACCAAGTGCTTTTGCCGGTTGCCCTAACCTTGAGGACGTCTATTTCAATGACTCCATCTTCCGCATCGATGCCAAGGCATTCGTTGACGTGCCAAACCTTCATGATCTCTATTTCACCAGCAAGACATCTGCCCCATTCATACGCGGTGCGTTCGACACCGACAACCTGCCCTATCTCCACATCCCATACGGCAGCAGGCAGCTCTATCTCACTTACGTTCAGCCTCATCTCTCATATAGAATGACATGCGGCTGGGAACTGCTCGACCAGTCTTACATCATCGAGGATATCAACGACAACGGGGACATGGGCAATGAAGTTCCGCTTTCTTACAGCATCCTCTCATCGTTCGCTAAGACCGTTCAGGTGATCGGCAACCGCGGCAACCGTTGTTCTTACACGGGCGATGTTGTCATCCCTTCGCACATCACCATCGACGGCGAGACCTACTCTGTGATCCGCATCGGCAAGTACGCATTCCGCGATAATACCTGCACCAGCATCTCTATCCCAGAGAGTGTCACCCGCATCGAAGTCGGTGCGTTCATGAACTCGCAGAAGCTTGAGGATGTTTCCTTCCTGCCAAGCCAGCTCGATTACATCCAGGACTCCCTTTTCTACGGCTGTCCTGAGCTCCGCAGCATCACCATTCCGCTCAATGCGCAATTGGGCACATACGACGAAGAAGAAAATCTGTTCCCCAGCTATGCCACTTTTGCCAACTGTCCGAAGCTTGTGGAGTTCGTCATCGAGTCAGGAAACTCTTCCTTATCGGAAGCCGACGGTGTGCTCTTCAACAGGACCAAGTCGCAGCTCCTCTGCTACCCTGGCGGTAAGACAGATGACGTATATGAGATGCCAGAAACCGTGAAAATGGTTCGTAACAGTGCATTTGCCGGCAACAAATTTCTCAAGCGTCTCATAGTCAATGATGCCTGCACTACCATATATCCTTTCACCTTCTACGACTGCGACAGCCTTGCCTATATTCACTTCGGCGAGAACTTCTCTCTGGCACAGAGTCCTCTATTCAACGGTTCGATAGAAGACAACAAAAGAGTTGACTTCTGGTTCAAGAACAAGACTACAGTACCAAATGCAAGCGGTCTGTTCGATATTATCCTTGGTTATGTCCATGTTCCGCTTGGTCTTCTCAACAAATATAAGGATGAAGGTTATTCCTTAGGATTCGATATGGCCAATTCAATCAGTGACTTCGCGACAGACGATGCCGATCTGTATGTCACCTACGAGAAAGGCGTATCAGCACCATTGATTTATAAATTAGAATCAGATGCCGACAAGACCGTATCACTGCGCCTCAATTACACCTATAATCCTTATAATTATAGAGAATCTGAAGGATATCATGGCGATGTAGTGATACCTGATCATGTCACCATCGATGGTGTGCGCTATGCTGTGGTAAGCGCCCAGTCTAGCATCTATAGCAAATTTGAAAACATCACGCTCCCATCGACATTCACCACGATTGCCTCTTATGCCATTGAAGGCAGTTTTTCCCTTCCAAAGTCAATCACTTTCAGCGAGGGAACGACAGAGATTGCTTCTAAAGCTTTTTCGAGCTGCTATGCCCTGGAAACAGTCAATCTGCCAGCGTCACTCACCACTATTGGTGACGGCATATTCTACTACACCCGAAAAGTCAAGAACATCAACATTGCAGCAGGCAATCCTAACTTCACAAGCATCGACGGTGTGCTGTACAAGAAACTCAGCGGAGGCAATCTCGGCATCTTCTGCTGTCCAACAGGCAAAATCGGTTCGCTGGTAATGCCTTACAACGTCACTACCATAATGCGATATGCCTTTAGCGAATGTACTTTGGATTATGTAGAAAGCCCAGCAACCACAATTGATCCAAATGCGTTCAATGGTGCAAACATAGGCAAACTCAACCTGACCGAGGACAGCAACCTGACTCTGAGTGTATCTGCATTCGGCGAAGCAGGATGTTCTGGCAGACTTGAAGAGGTTCACTTGCATGCAGACAATGTAACATCAGCTTACAATGCATTCGATTCGTATAATGTCCAGAAGCTGTTCCTTTTTGGCCGCAACAAGATCAAAAACAGTTTCTATACTGGCACTACTGGCACAGGAGGCATGAGAGGAAATCTGAAGTGCAAAGATCTTTACGTTCGCTATGATCGTATGGGTGACTACAACTCAACCGATAACGAATGGGCATTATACAATTCAAGGCTCATCGGCATCTATGGCAACTACACATTCAACGATGCTGACGACTCAGAGCACATTGACGAAATCTATGCTATCAACTGTGATGCAACCCTGTCGTTCAAGAATGGAAACTGGCGTGCAGCCTACCTGCCGTTCGAAATTCCTTTTGAGACACTTGAGGAGAATGGAATTGAAGTCAGCGAACTGCAATATGTGGAAGAGAAACAAGATGGTGAGGTCGAGATCAATTTCTCTCGCATCACATCATACGTCACTCCTACATTCAAACCGCTCATCATGCGTACAGAATCAGCGATGAATAAAACCATCACACTTAAGAATGTCCGCATCCTACCATCGGTCAACGATTCGACGTATAACTACGAGACGTCTAATTATACCGTCACATTCCTCGGCTCATCAACAGGTGTTCCTGGAAAGTTAATGTACGATGGCGGATATTATGCCCTTGGCGGCGGTCGTCTGGCCAAGGTCAGCAGTCCTTCCGTATCTCTCGGTCCTAATCGCTGGTGCATGAACTATACGATCAATAATGATTCGGCTCCTGCCCCAAACTTCCGTATCGGCTACCAGGATGGAGAGGATGGTGAAACCACCTTCATCGACGTGGTCTTCGATAATACAGACAACGCATCATCGTTCCTGAACTCTTCTATATATAATATAAATGGTACACGCGTGCGCGACATGCAGTCTCCTGGTCTCTATGTCCGCAATGGCCATAAGGTAATGGTAAAATAAAAACATCACACATACAGGAAACTGTCCGCAATGCCTTGCAAGAGGTATTGCGGACAGTTTATTTACGAAGCAATTCTTTTTCGAATTAAAGCAAAATAATTTCCCAACTTGGGAAGACCGGAACAATTATTTATCTGGCATTACGATGCGATAGAGATTGCATCCGATGAAGTTTCCGACAACAATGCTAAGATAGAAAACAATAACGGGTATCGCATTGTCGGCAAGAAAAGAAACGGGAACGCAAAGATAATAGAAGGCATCAGCCACGCAGTGTGGGAAACCGCACATAATAAACAGCGGCACACCGAAAAGCAATGGCAGATTCTGGCCTTTGCGCGCAAAGGTAACAGCCGTGGTCATGATGAAACCGCAACCGATGGCAAGGATACCACCACGCAGAGGACCGACGGCAAGACGACCTTCTAGTATGTGCTGTGCAGTGTCCTGAAGCGGCATAGGCGAACAACGCACCAATAGCGACACGGCGAGGCATCCCAAAATATTGAACGCAAGAATCAGCAACAGCTGTCCAAGCTCGCCGCGCTTGATGAAGCCTGCCGTACCGGTGTAAAGCTTCAGCGCATAATGCACCACGGTAAGCAGACCGAAAGCAAAAAGCACTGCACCTATGATGCTCTTCTCGGCGAGATAGCCAAAACCAGCAATACCGATACACACACCTGCAAGGAAAGCAGAACGAAGTAAGTTAATGGTTTCTCTGTTCATAATTATCTTTTCTATTCTTTTGTCTTATTCATCATCCCTCTCAGAGTTAACCGAGTGGACTTATTGCGGCAGCAGCACCTGCATCTTCTTCTCCTCACCGGCAAGGATCAGCGTGTCGCCCTCATTGATGATGACCGAGGCATCAGGATTCATGATGGTTTCTTCGCCATGTTCGATGCCGAGGATTGCACACTGAGCCATCTCTCGGATCTTTGATTCGCCCACAGTCTTACCGCAGAACGGCATTCCAGCAACAACCTCAAGCTGTTCGAGCGACACGGTGGCACGGCGTGAGTCAAGACCTTGCTGTGCAATCTGTTCGGTTCCACTGCGGTCGGCATTTTCGAGCAATTCCTGAAATCTGTGTATCTGTTCGTCACTGCCTGCCACCACAATACGGTCATGCGGATATACTCGTTCGTTGCCGCCAGGGATATTGACATTAAGGCCACCTCGCACGATGCGGACCACAGTTACACCGCACGTACGTCGCAGGTCAAGTTCCATGAGCGGACGGCCGCAGTATGTTGACTCCGGACGCAGCTCGAAATCAGCCAGATGCAGGTCAAAGCTAAGTAACGCATTCTCAAACTCTTTCTTCACCGCACGCTTACGCTCCTGCTCCACCTCACGGGCCGAGAGATTGGCCATGAAGCTCTTCTCGATGAATGTGGATTGCTGCTGAATCTTCTTTGAGAACAGCATTGCGAATACGGCAAGCACAGCGATGCCGAACAGCATGCCCGACGTGAGCGTGAAATAATGCGAGATACAGAAGATTATGATGCTAAGACCTAGTAGCAGACGTGCCACAAACAGGGCGACGATACTGGCGCGATGGTACGAACCCTCAATCCACAGACGGCGTGTCTCCACCGCACGCAGATGCTTGGTGACCATCTTATAAATGAACGATGCCAGGATGACAAGAATAAGGAGAAGACCTACGAGGCGTCCCACCCAGTCGTAACCCTCAGGCATGAACTGATTGACCATATCTACGAGCCATCCAGAAAGGAGCTGGAAATAGAAGGTCATGACAAAGATGCTGACGATGAAATAGATGGCAACGGAGAGAGCCACCTTCTTGAGCAATGCCTTCCAGATGCTGTGTTGGGCAATGGTGTCATGTCCCTTCGACAGATTTTCGATGCGACGGCGCAGACGTTCAGGCAGATGAGCCTCAACCCAACGGTTGGCAGGCTCGGCCAGACGCAGGGTGTAAGGCGTGAGGAACGTAGTGATGACCGACACAGCCACGACCACAGGGTAAAGGAACTTCTCGGTCACTCCAATCGACTCGCCGAACTGCGCGATGATGAAAGCGAACTCACCCACCTGAGTGAGGGCAAAAGCCGACTGCATAGCCACCTTGAGCGGCTGTCCTGACAGGACGATACCAAGCGACGCGAACACAATCTGACCGATGATCACCGTAAGTGTAATGATGGTAATTGGCAACCAATAGGTGGCAAGCGTGGCTGGTTCTATCATCATGCCCACCGACACGAAGAAGATGGCACCAAAGAGGTTCTTAACCGGACCCATAAGGTGTTCGATACGTTCGGCTTCGACCGTCTCGGCAAGGATCGAACCCATGACGAAGGCACCGAGAGCCTCGCTGAATCCTGCGCCCTGTGCCAGAAGCACCATGCCAAGACAAAGACCGAGAGCCACGATGGTCATGGTCTCATCATTGAGATATTCGCGGAATTTCTTAAGCAGGGTAGGTATGAGCATGATGCCAGCCACAAACCAGAAGAGCAGATAAGCTGCCAGTTTAGTGACCTGCCAGAGCATCTCCTGTCCGTCGAACTGCTGCTTGACGGCTATCGACGCCAGCAACACCATGAGAACCACGGCGAAGAGGTCCTCAACCACAAGGATGCCAAAGCAGATGCCTGCAAACTTCTGCTGACGGAGTCCCAGATCGTCCAACGCCTTGAACACAATCGTGGTGCTCGACATACACAGCATACCACCGAGGAAGAGTGCATTCATCTCGTTCCACCCCATCAGACGACCGAGCATAAAGCCTACGCTCATCATGCCGATGACGATGGTAATGCAGCCGATAAAGGCCGTCGAACCCATCTGCATAAGTTTCTTGAACGAGAACTCAAGACCGAGCGAGAACAGAAGGAAGATGACACCTACCTGACCCCATGTCTCGGCACTCTCAACGTTAACCCACGATGAACCGCACACATAGGGGCCTGCCAGAAGACCTGCCACAATGTAACCCAATACAACAGGCTGCTTGAGCCATTTACACAGCAGGCTTATTGCACCTGCCACCAACATGATTATGCCTAAATCGTGTATCATTGCCGTGTGTCGTTTTTGATATTATTTATCGATTGTGATTTCAATATAGTTTTTTCGGATTCTTCACCTTCTCAGGCAGAAGGGCAAAGTCGAGCACCTCACGGACGTCGCGCACATAGTGGAACGACAAGCCCTTGCGGTATTCCTCCTTGATGTCGTCAACGTCCTTTTTATTGTCGATACAGAGCACAAGGTCGGTGATACCGGCACGTTTGGCTGCAAGGATCTTCTCCTTGACGCCACCGATAGGGATGACGCGGCCACGAAGCGTGATCTCGCCTGTCATGGCAATATTGGCGCGCACTTTGCGCTGGGTGAAGGTCGAAGCCAGTGATGTGACCATAGTAATGCCTGCCGACGGGCCGTCCTTCGGAATCGCACCCTCCGGACAGTGGATGTGGACGGTATAATTGTTGAACACCTCTTCCGGTATCTCAAGATAATCGGCATTCGACTTGAGCCACTGCAGAGCCAGCGAAGCCGACTCCTTCATCACGTCGCCAAGGTTTCCGGTGAGGGTCAGTTTCTCGCCCTTACCCTTACAGAGAGCCGATTCCACCATCAGGATTGTGCCGCCGACGCTTGTCCACGCAAGGCCTGTAACCACGCCTGCATAGTCATTGCCCTCATACTTGTCAGGGTCATAGCCTGGCATTCCGAGATACTCCTTCAGGTCATCCACCTTGAGCTTGGCAGGCACATCCTCCTGATTGGCAACCTTCCATGCCACCTTGCGCATGATCTTGGCAATCGACTTGTCGAGCAGGCGCACACCACTCTCTCGTGTATATTGGTCGATGATGGCCTCCATCGTCTTGCGAGGTATGGCGAACTGCACATCGCCCAAACCGTGTTCTTCCTTCTGCTTTGGCAACAGATGACGCTCACCGATCTCGATCTTCTCCTCAAGGATGTAACCCGAGAGGTCGATGATCTCCATACGGTCGCGCAACGGTGCGGCAATAGGAGCAAGATCGTTGGCTGTGGCGATGAAGAGAACCTTCGACAGGTCATAGTCAACGTCGAGATAGTTATCGTGGAACGAGACGTTCTGCTCTGGGTCGAGCACCTCAAGCAATGCCGATGCCGGATCGCCACGGAAGTCGCCCGAGATCTTGTCGATCTCATCGAGCACGAACACCGGATTGTCGCTTCCAGCCTTGACAAGACCGGAGATGATGCGTCCTGGCATTGCGCCGATGTAGGTCTTGCGATGACCGCGAATCTCAGCCTCATCGTGCAATCCACCCAGCGAGATGCGTACATACTGACGCTTCAAAGCCGATGCGATGCTCTTGCCAAGCGAGGTCTTGCCCACACCCGGAGGGCCAAACAGACAGATGATCGGGCTCTTCATGTCGCCACGCATCTTGAGCACGGCCAGATGTTCGAGCACACGCTCCTTGACCTTCTCCAATCCGTAGTGGTCATGATCGAGCACGCGCTTGGCACGCTTCATGTCGAGATTGTCGTTGGTGAGCTTGCCCCAAGGCAGATCCACCATCGTCTGAAGGTAGTTATACTGCACACTGTAGTCAGGACTCTGTTCGCTCATGCGCTGCATCTTGTTGACCTCCTTGCGGAATGTCTCCATGACCGACTCTGGCCAGTTCTTCTCGTTGGCACGGGCAATGAGTTTGTCAATGTCGTCCTGCTGACTTTCGCCAAGCGCCTCCTGGATGGTGTGAATCTGGTTGTGGAGGTATGCCTGACGCTGCTGTTCGCTGATATTGGCCTGTGTCTGTTCGTGCAGGCGGCTCTTAAGTCGGGCAAACTCCAGTTCCTGATTGATGATACCAGCCAGACGCAAGCCACGGTTGAACATATCGACGCACTCAAGCAACGACTGACGGCGTGACACACTCATCGGGAATACCGACGAAAGGAAGTTGACAAGGAATGCTTCGTCGCGGAAATTGGTGATGGCGAATTCAATCTCGTTCGGCAAGTTATTGTCAATGAGCTTGGCAAAGCTCTTGAGGTCATTCTTGATATTGCTTATCAGTGCACGGTTGCCTTTGTCGCCTTTCACGAGCAATGCCTCTTCGATCAGATGAACCTCGGCCTTGAGGTAAGGCTCGGTTGACACAATGCTGTCAATGCGGAACGAGCGTCGTCCCATAAGGAAGACATTGAGCGTGCCGTCGGGCATCTCAAGGATCTTCATCACCTCGGCCAGACAACCCACTTCATAGATATCGTCCTTTCCGGGGTTCTCGGTGTCTGCCTTAATCTGTGCCACAACACCTATATACTTGTGCGAGCGTTCGGCCATCTTTGCCACACGTATTGACTTCTGTCGGCCAAGAACGATAGGCATGGTCATCTGAGGGAAAAGCACGAGGTCACGCGATGCAATGATAGGCAATGCCTCGGCATCGAACATCTCTTCACTGAACTGATTATCTGGCTGTCCGTCAGGGAAAAGCGGCAGAATAGCCGACCCTTCCACACGCTGGTCGCTGAGCGACCCTTCAAATTCTAACTTTATCTTACTCACTTTTTCTAAGTTTTTTCTATTGGGCTAATTGGGCTAATTGGGCCAATTGGGCTAATTAGGATTATTAGGATTATTACAATGTCTTCTTTGGGTAGAGTGCTTCCCACCAGGTTGGGTCATCCTTGAGGCAACGGGCAAACCATGCCATGGTGGCATTGTGCCAGAGGACGCGCTTCTTTGGGTCGCGGATACCATGGTTCTCGCCCTTGATGCTGACCATTGCCACATCACGCCCGAGGAGTTTGAGGGCGGTGAACATCTGCACGGAGTTGTTGTATGGCACATTGGTGTCGTCTGTGCCATGCAGGAAGAGCATCGATGATTTGATCTTATCCACATTATAGAGTGGCGAATGATCGACATAGAGTTCGCGATGCGACCACGGATAGCTGTTGGCCATCGACACCTCGCTGTAGCTGTATCCCCAATAGCCATAACCCCAGTAAGTGGTGTGGTCAGAGATGCCGGCATGCGAAACTGCACAGCAGAAGATGTCAGTAACCGTCTGCAAATACTGAGTCATAAATCCGCCGTACGACGCACCGATGCAACCCAGTTTCTTGGCATTGACCCAGGAGTGCGTGTTGCAGAAAGTCTTTGTGGCCTCGATGATGTCGCGTGCAGGATCCTCGCCAGCAGTGTTGACGTGACGCGCTGCCCATTCCTGACCGAATCCGGTGGCGCCACTCGGATTGACCACGAGCACAGCATAGCCGTTGGCTGCCCAGATTGTCCATGGATAGGTGTATTCAAAGTTGCGCAACGTACCTGAACAGCCGCCGTAATAATAGACAATCATCGGTACCTGAGCCTCACCTGCAGCCGACTCGTCAAATCCGTTTGGCAGATAATAGCGGCAGCTGACCTCATCGCCGTTGCTGTTGGTAAACGTCCATGGACGGCACTCGCAGACCTCCACACCGTCATAGACATCGCTGTTCAGATCCTTGAGCATGGTCACGCGGTTCTGCTTCTTGCCCTGCTCAATAGCGTAGAGCCGCCAGCTGTGGTCATGGCTCTCGCCACTCACTGCCAGCACTCCGGCTGCAGATGCGACAGAAAGCTGATCGACTACCTCCTCCGGCTGTTCGATAGTCTTGATGGCGAGCGTCTTTGGGTCGAAGCGGAAGATCGAACAAGAGTCGTTGACCTCGGCCTTGAAATAGATCTGACCGTCATACTGGCTCCAAAGGACGTTGGAAATAGTGCCGGGGAAATCACGTGACACAGACTTGACGTCACGCGACTGCACGTCCAGCAGGTAGAGGTGATAGTCGAACATATTTGGAGTCATGCCCTGTGGCACAGTGTTGCCAATGCCGCCGAAAGCCTCAGGCGAGCCAGTGACTGCCACCGTTTTGGCATCAGGCGAGAAGCATGCCGAGGCAATGAACCCGTCACGCTCCACAAGCGTATCAACCTTCAGCGTCTGCAAGTCCATCACATAGAGCGAGGTGAGCGTAGTGGGACGTTCGGTGAGACGTGACTCGTTCTTCGAGAACAGCATCTTACGTCCGTCACGGCTGATGTCGGAAACCCAATGTGAATTATAGCCGTATGTCAGCGACTGCATCATGCCGGTTGACAGATCATAAAGGGCAAGCGTGCTGCGATCGCGCCATCCCGGCTGTCGGTCATCCG
Source organism: Candidatus Liminaster caballi (assembly GCA_018065085.1). Taxonomy (GTDB): domain Bacteria; phylum Bacteroidota; class Bacteroidia; order Bacteroidales; family UBA3663; genus Liminaster; species Liminaster caballi. Next base: position 91,370 of record JAGHUA010000013.1, read on the forward strand.
GATGAACGAACTCGAAAGCATCCGGATTGAGTTCCTTCGGGCCTTCCTGCGGCAGGGTATAGAGCAGACGATCCTCGGTTGGTAGGACAATGAATCCGCCGTCAGGCAAACCCTCAGCCAGAACCTCGCGGCTCATGGTCAATGGATCGGTCACGACGAACGACTGTCCGCGATCGGTGTGCTCGGTATAATAGAACCTGTTGCTGCGTGGCATCCAATAGAAATTGCGTGGAATGCGCGTCTCGTGTCCCGTCTGGCGGTCGATAAGGAGATACTCCCACTCGGTGTTGCCCGCATGGCGCTTGTATGACACGGCCTTGAGCCAACGGCCATTCGGCGAGAGATCGATCTGCGAATAACGGCCGGCGTTGACCTGCTGCTCGATGGTGCAGAGACGTCCGCTATGATCGGCAATATCAGTGAAATGCAGCGACGAGGCTGAGACATGCGCTGTGCTATCTGACTCAAAACTGAGCTGCAACGAATCGGACTTACCTGCCTCTGACAGATATTTGATCACCACCTGATGACTGCCGGGAGTGAATGTCTGTGCGCCCGGCTGGCTCTCATGTCCATCGACGAACAGTTTGTAACGAGCCGGAGCCTTGGCGAGTTTCAGACTGCCCTTGAAGTAGCTGCCGGTGGTCACACCAAAGCCGAGAAGATGCAGGGCAGTGGTATCGGAGCCAGGCAACGAATCGCCACTCCACACCTCTCCCCTTTCTGCCATCGCGAGGTTGAGCCGTGAGTCAAGAAGCTTTGTGGCATCATACTTACGGGCATTGACGTCAGTGCTGTCGAGCTGTACGGGATGCGTGACCGTGACAGGGCCGTAATGACGGAATGCGGTGACCTGATGCGACTCGGCAAGGAGGGCAAATGCGAGCATCGCTGCCGCTATGGTGTTAATTATTCTTTTCATAGGGTTTGCAAAATAACTAAAAAACTATAAATCCGCGCGCAAAGTTAACTGAAAATTTGGACATTTCAAAATTATTCGCTAATTTTGCGCCACATTTTTAAATATTATATATGTATTAAGGGGGAAATGGCAATTCGATTACCACTTTCCAGATTGCAAATGAGTTATGGAACAGCATCTGCCTGTAGCAAACATCGAGAAAAAACTTGCCGCCTGGGAACGCGCCCTTGGCGTGATGCAGACATTGCGCAAGGATTGTCCGTGGGACGCAAAGCAAACCAACGAGAGCATCCGTCAGAACAGCATCGAGGAGATGTACGAACTGGCCGAGGCGCTCATCAAGGGCGATCCGAACGAGATAAAGAAAGAGTGTGGCGACGTGATGGAACAGCTTTTCTTCTACGCAATGTTTGCCGAAGAGAAGGGACAGTTCGACATGGGCGATCTCTGCAACTCGATGTGCGATAAGCTGGTGTTCCGTCATCCGCATGTATTCAATCCCGACGGTTCGCTCATCAGCCAGGTCGGAACACGTGGCGGCGAACAGGTAGGCAGTGCCGAAGATGTGTCGAAGCTTTGGGAGGTGGTCAAGCAGAAGGAGAAGGATGGCAACAAAACCATTCTTTCGGGCATTCCGTCAAGCCTTCCGTCGCTCATCAAGGCCTACCGTATGCAGGACAAGGCGCGCAATGCCGGCTTCGACTGGGAGAAGCGCGAGGACGTTTGGGCAAAGGTCAAGGAGGAGATTGCCGAGTTTGAGGCAGAAGCCGCCAACATGGATGCCGACAAAATGGAAGCCGAGTTCGGTGATCTGCTGTTCTCGCTCATCAATGCCGCACGTCTTTATAAGATCAAGCCAGACAATGCCCTTGAACGCACCAATCAGAAGTTCCAGCGCAGATTTACCTACGTCGAGACAGAGGCCCGCCGTCAGGGTCGTATGCTCAACGAGCTGACTCTTGAAGAAATGGATGCCCTGTGGGACAAGGCGAAGAAGGAAGAGAAGGAGAGAGAGAGTAAAGAGTAATGAGTAAAGAGCAAAGAGTAAAGAAAAAAAATCCAAACAACATATAAAATGAAAAAATTATTGATTATGAGCGCTATCGCAAGCGCAATGATGCTTGCTTCCTGCCAGCAGGAGGCAAAGCTCGCATCGGGTGTCAACTATGACAACCTCGACACAACGGTTCGTCCTGGCGACGACTTCTGCCAGTTCTCGACCGGCAAGTGGATCGACAACAACCCTCAGCCGGCAGCTTACCCACGCTGGGGCAGTTTCACAAAGTTGGGCGATGACAACGTAAACCAGATCAGCAGCCTCATCCAGGAGATTGCCGCCGAGCAGCACGAATACGGCACCGTGGCCCAGAAGATTGGCGACCTCTACAATATGGCTATGGACAGCACACGCCGCAACGAACTCGGCGCAGCTCCTGTCCTCCCTTATCTCGCTAAGATTCAGGCCATCAAGACCCGTGAGGAGTTCCTCAAGTTCATTGCCAGCGAGAAGGACGGCGTATTCTTCGGCATCGGCATCGACGCTGACATGAAGAACAGCTCTATGAACATCGTAGGCATCGGTCAGGGCGGCCTTTCAATGGGCAACCGCGACTACTATCTCAACAATGACCCAAAGACCACAGAGATCCGCGAGGCTTTCAAGCAGCACATGGTTAACCTCTACAAGCTCTGCGGCGTCAGCGAGGAATTGGCCACTAAGAAGATGCAGCTCATCATGAAGTACGAGACAGAACTTGCCGTGCCAAGCTACAGCCGTCTCCAGCGTCGTGACCCAGAGGCTAACTACCACAAGATGACCATCGACGAACTCAAGGCCGCAACCAACGGTTTCGATTGGGCAACATTCCTCGTTGACTACGGTTACGATCAGACAACAGAGGTTGACCTCGGACAGGTTGCACCGGTTGCCCTTGGTTGCAAATGGCTCATGACAGCCCCTCTCGAAGACCTCAAGACCATCTATGAATGGCAGACGCTCAATGGCGCTGCCGGTTCGCTGAGCGATGCGTTCGTTGAGGAGAACTTCAAGTACAGCCAGATGCTTTCAGGCGCCAAGGAGATGCAGCCACGTTGGAAGCGTTGCGTTAACCTTGTCAACGGCTCACTCGGCCAGCCTGTCGGTCAGCTCTACGTTGAGAAATATTTCCCAGCAGAGAACAAAGCCCGTATGATTGAGCTTGTCAAGAACCTTCAGACATCACTCGGCGAGCGCATCAAGGCACAGGAATGGATGAGCGATGCCACCAAGGCCGTTGCCCTTGAGAAGCTTGCATCATTCTATGTTAAGATTGGCTATCCAGACACCTGGGATGACTATTCATCACTCGACATCAACCCAAGCCTCTCGCTCTACGACAACCAGCGCGCCATGTGGATGTTCCGCTGGGAGCTCGACAAGCAGAAGAACTACAACAAGCCTGTCAACAAGAACGAATGGCTCATGACTCCACAGACAGTCAATGCCTACTATAACCCGACAACCAACGAGATCTGCTTCCCTGCAGGTATCCTCCAGCCACCATTCTTCAATATGGCTGCCGACGATGCAGCCAACTATGGTGCCATCGGTGTTGTGATCGGTCATGAGATGACTCACGGCTTCGACGATCAGGGTCGCCAGTTCGACAAGGACGGCAACCTCCGTCAGTGGTGGGCCGACGAGGACGTTGAGGCGTTCAAGGTTCCTGCCGAGAAGCTTGCATGCTACTTCGACAGCCTTGAGGTTCTTCCAGGCGAATATGCCAACGGTCACCAGTGTCTTGGCGAGAACCTTGCCGATCACGGCGGTCTTAACATTGCCTATGAGGCATTGCAGATTGCCATGCAGAAGCAGCCTCTCGACATCGACAACGGCTACACTCCTGAGCAGCGTTTCTTCCTTGCCTATGCAAATGTCTGGGCAGGCGTCAACACTCCAGAGGGCATCCGTTATCTCAACACCAACGATGTTCACGCTCAGAGCTTCCACCGCATCAACGGCGCTCTTCCTCACATCGACGCATGGTATGAGGCATTCGACGTCCAGCCGGGCGACAAGCTCTATCTTGCACCAGAGGATCGCGTGCGCATCTGGTAATCCACAGGCTGAAGCAAGTCCTTACTGACTTGATGGGAGTTAAAGGAGATAAAGAAGTTAGCTCCTTCGTCGCTTGAAGAAGATAAAGACAATACTTGGTGATCTCGGTAATGTCCTTAACTTCTTTATCTCCTTTAACTCCTTTAACCCCCTTAACTCCCTTATCTCCCTTAACTCCTTTATCTTCAAAAAGAATCTGATATGAAGAAAACTATCTATTTCATGCTTGCCGCATGTCTTTTCGGCTTCACTTCCTGCCTTGACGAGAACAACGGCGACTCGACACATGCGTACGCCGGATACTTCACCGTCGGACACACCGACCCTAATGGCATCTACACGCTCTATATGGATGGCGGCGGCATCGTCGAGCCTACCAAGTCGAGTGTTTACGACCTCACCAAGTCAGAGAAGGGTCTTGACAAATATGAGCGCATTTACCTTGAGTTCTCTTACAAGAAGGAAAACGTGATGGAAGGCACCGATGCCAACAAGCAGAACATTGTGAAGAATGCCGACCTCATGTATGGCTTGGTTATTCAGACAAGCAATATCTTCAAGACAAAAGAGGAAGCCGAGGTCAACAACGTGCTCAATCCAGACAGCATTCACGATGTACGCTCATTCTCGACATGGGCATACCGAGGCTATCTCAACCTTTCCATCAACGGTTCGTACGGCAGCGAGAAAGTAGCACTTCCTACCGCTTCGGCTTACTGCGACAGCATCGGCGAGAACTTTGCAAGCATCAAGGTTCTCTACAACCGCCACGACTCAATCTCCTACGGCAATGGCAACTATCTCTACTCTTTCCGCCTCAAACCAATGTTCGGCTTGGTGGCTGGCAGCAAAGACTCTGTTGACATACATGTAACAATTGATGGTGTTGGAACAAAAAAGACACGTCTTCCACGTCTTGATTTGATACCTTTCGAATAATCGTGGTACATTTTTTATACTAATGTATGGTGAAAATCGTCCAAGTGACTAATTTTCACCATATTTTTTTTGGTCGGCACAAAAAAACGCACTATCTTTGCCGTGGTTAGATAAATAATTGGATTCTTTTTAAGACTCTAAAAAAGTCTTAGAATTCAAAAAGAGAAATCAAATGTTTTCAAAATAAGGTTTGTAATTTTTTCGGCGAGCTGCACGTGAGTGTCGCTCGCCGATGTTTTAGTCACACACAGCACCCGCATCCCAGAACGTACATGTGTTGGAGTTGCACCAATAACTCAGTGAGCTTGCCGTCGCCTGTTGTCGGGCCGTGGGACAGAGCAGGTCTATTCACATGTAGCTGTTGTGGCCAATGGCGCTTGTTCGAAGATGAAGCTTCGCATACCGAGTATGCCGCCAAGAAACTCAACAGGAGAAGGTATGTCGCTGCCTGTTTTCTCTTTACATATCTCGTGAAGTCAACGAAGTCAATAAAGTGAACTTCAATATCTTTATTTACTTCACGAGAATAAAAAATAGTACATTCTCTTTATATCTCATGAAGTCAACGAAGTCAATAAAGTC
>JAGHUA010000055.1 GCA_018065085.1 Candidatus Liminaster caballi
AGTGCCAACTCATTTAAGGATTACCTTTCAGTAATTTTGCTCATGAACTTATCTTTGCTGATAATGAATCTCAGGTGCTCACCCTCGCCGATGATGCCATCTTCGTCCGACGCAGAAATATGGAAGAAGAGCTTGCGACCCTCTATCTTGGCAAGTTCGGCCGTAGCAGTAACTACATGTCCAAGTCCAGTAGGTTTGACGTGCGAAGAAGAAATCTGACCGCCCACGGTCGATTGCCCCTCCTCAAGTTCCGGAGCTACAGCCATCATGGCCGCATTCTCCATGAGCGCCATCATCATGGGGGTAGCCAATACGCTGAGATCACCGCTACCGACATTTACCGCCAGATGCTGCTCCTGAACGGTGAGCTTGCTTGTGTATGATAATCCAGTTTCAAGTGCCATATTTATAAGTAGTAGTCAAATAATGATTTTGCAAAGATAGAGTTTTTGCTATCTTTGCCCATGAGATTTTATATTTTATTGGTTTGGTCGCCGCAAAAATACAAATCGAACTTTTTACCAGATGATGCAGATGTTGTAAAGAAGAGAAATCTCCTCGCCTGCATGTAGTTCTTTAACTTCAAGAGTTTCCATAACGCAATACTTTTTTGGGGGTTAATAATCTTTATTTATTCTCTCGGATACTTAAATCGACAATACTCGAAGGACTTGCAGAAGTTCCGGATCTATAGGCTTATCCTTCTTAATTGCCTTGGCAAACGGAATGTTTACAATATGATCATTATGAACGCCGATCAACACATTACGCTGCCCTTGCAACAAGGCCTCTACTGCGGCATAGCCTGTGCGACTGGCAAGAATACGGTCTGCTGCCGTTGGTGAACCGCCTCGCTGCAGATGCCCAAGAATAGAACAGCGAACGTCATAATCTGGAAATTCTTCAGTCATCTTTCGCGACAGGCCTAAAGCGCCGCCGTTCGGATCCTTACTTTCGGTGACGATGACAAGAGCAGAGGATTTGGACTTTCTGAATCCGTTTGCCACCAGTTCCTTCAGCTGCTCATATTGAGGCTTCTCTTCAGGAATAATTACATCTTCGCAACCGGTTGCAATGGCACTATTGAGGGCCAGGAAACCTGCATCGCGCCCCATGACTTCAATGATGAACAGACGAGCATGGCTCGTTGCCGTATCGCGGATCTTGTCGACACAATCCATGATGGTGTTCATGGCAGTATCATAGCCGATGGTGGAATCGGTTCCTGCCAGGTCATTATCGATGGTTCCTGGCAAGCCGACAATAGGCACGTCAAATTCCTTGCTGAATATGGTGGCACCAGTGATAGAGCCATCACCACCGATCACGACTAACGAGTCGATGCCATGCTTCTGCATGTTCTCGTAAGCTCTCCTACGTCCTTCTTCTGTCTTAAAATCCATGGAACGGGCAGTCTTCAGTATCGTACCGCCTCGTGATATGATATTGCTGACATTCGACGTGTCGAACTCTGATATACAATCTTCAATAAGGCCTTGATAGCCACGACGTATGCCGAAAACTTTCAAACCCGCATAGATAGCACTACGAGTCACGGCTCTGATGGCCGCATTCATTCCTGGAGCATCACCTCCTGAAGTAAGGATTCCAACTGACGTTATTTCTGACATAATTGTATAACTTTTCTATTAATCATTCTTCAATATCTGCCCACATGACAGGCTTTCGGATACGAAGCACAGATTGTGGGTGCGATGGGATAATAGCCTCAGGTTCTTCTGTTTCCATAATAGACGCTGTCTTGCGGCTCTGGCTATACGCCTCTTCAATCGCAAACATTGCCTTGACTTCTGGCAAACCATCCCTTTCAGATAGCTGTACGTCGTTCCGATTATACCTAAGCTTCTGGAAGAACTTCTTGTCAGGAGCAAAGAAAGAGTATTTACTTACTGTCTGGAGATAAACGCCATCTTCGGTCACATCGTTGCGCTCATGCTTCTCGATACGATCAAGCGTCGTGTATGGCTGCACGTACTCCGACAATACGAAATTCTTCTCCTCGTTGTATTTCAGAATGCTGAATCCTTTATCTCCTACAATGGCTAAATTTTTGACGTTAAAAAGTCGATGATCGTTTATTGCCCGAACAGCAAAAAACAAGCTTCCAAATATGGCAATACCCAGTATCAGCTTTACAAGTGGTTGGTCATATTCACTAAAGAAATTAAGTCCATTACTAGCAACGATACCAATGCAAACACAGACACATAACAACGCAAGCAGATGATTCATCACACGGTGACGGGAACCATTCCAAAGGTAACGCCCCTTCTCAACTCCTATAGAATCGGGAGCGATCATGTTTTCAAGTGACATCATAAGA
>JAGHUA010000016.1 GCA_018065085.1 Candidatus Liminaster caballi
GGTTACACTGAGGATCAGATCGTTTCTAGCGATATCATCGGCATGAAGTTCGGTTCTCTCTTCGACGCTACCCAGACAATGGTTAGCAAGATCGACGAGGATACATACCAGGTACAGGTTGTTTCTTGGTACGACAATGAGAACTCTTACACTTCTCAGATGGTTCGCACTATCAAGTACTTCTCTGAGATCTAATTTTAGACTCAGTGCTTGATATTAGATAATATGCCTCCCTGCACTGCAAACTGTGTAGGGAGGTTTCTTTTTCAGTTCATCTATTATTCATGAAAATATACGAAACTTCGAGCGGAAAGTCCTATCGCACTCCGTTTTTTCTGATCACCTCTCTGTTTTTCCTTTGGGGATTTGCCCATGCCATCCTTGAGGTGCTCAATCCGCACTTCAAGCAGTTGATTCATCTGTCCAATGAGAAGGCTGCATGGGTACAGGCTGCGACTTATGCCGCTTATTTCCTTATGGCTCTTCCTGCCGGTCAGATTATCCGAAAGTATGGCTATCGTGGCGGTGTGCTCACTGGTCTTTGCCTTTACGGTATCGGAGCACTCCTGTTCCTTCCCATCTGTCTGATGCAGGGTACTATGAGCACGGATATCCTTTTCAATTTCTTTGTCGGAGCTCTTTTTGTGCTCGGTTGCGGTCTTGCATGTCTTGAGACGTCGGCCAATCCTTATGTTACCGTCCTGGGCGACCCGTCAAAGGCTGAATCTCGCATAAATCTCTCTCAGTCGCTCAACGGACTGGGTCAGATATGCGGTCCTCTCATTGGTGGTCTTGTCTTTTTTGGCGGTGTGGCCGAAGCTGCAGGTTCTGCTGAGTCTGAGCCATCGGTGATGAGTGTGGCTATCCCTTACACCGTTATGGGCATTGCCGTCTTGTTTGTTGCATTGCTGTTCAAGCGTTCTGAACTGCCTGAGGTGAATGACAATGATGAGTCAACAACTGCCGAAACTTCTTCTTTGCCTCTGTATAAGCGCCCTGTATTTATCTTCGGCGTGATATGTCTTGGCCTGTATTGTGCCGCACAGACAGGCATCAATGCCAACTTTATCGCCTATATGAAATCAAACGGAATGGAGGAGGGCATAGCTTCACGATATCTTGCCATCGGTGGCATGGGTCTGTTTATGCTCGGCAGAATGCTGGGAGCATGGCTTATGCAGTATATTCGTGCCGCCCGTATGCTGCTTATTCAGGCTTTGGGTGCTTCTGTTGCCACGCTTATAGTTATCTTTGCGGGTGGCTACAGTGCGTTGTATGCTCTTTTCTTCATCTATCTGATGGAGAGCATCATGTTCCCGACCATCTTTGCACTCTCGCTGAGAGGACTGAATGCCGGACAGACGAAACTTGCAAGTTCCATTTTGATCATGAGTATCGTCCTGGGTGGCGTTGCTCCACTTATTATGGGCAGAATTGCCGATACCTCAAGCATCGCAAATGCATTCTTTGTTCCGTTGGTCTGCTATGTGATAATTTCGGCATTCTCGCTTACCGTTAAGAAGGTATAATGCTGTTATTCCAGACTGAATCTGATGTAGGTTCTGTCATCGGCTGCATCGTTTCCGGCCTTAATGCCTTTTGTGCCCGACATGCGGCCAATGCATAGAGGATCCTCCTTGAGCATCTGCTTGAGGAGGATTTCTGTTTCCTCAGATGTTGCTGCGAGGCATTCGTAGCCATCGCTTGCAAGGATGATTTCCTTCGTTTGGGGTGGGATGGGAGTGACGTTGATGAAGCGCGAAGGTATGGTTGTGCCATCGAAGGCTCCGAAAGCCAGCTGGTGGTCGCTGTCAATGTTCTGATAGCGCACCTGTCGTGTGATGAACGGCTGGATAATCTTCCTGCCCGGGTCATTGTGTCTGACATCTTCTGCCGAGCATAATCCGCGGCTTAGGTAGCTCCTGATGACCGATGCGCGCCAGTCAGACAGGATTCTGTCGATCGTCTTGCGTTGCTGGATGATGGTTAATTGTCCGTCATAGGCAATCAGCGCCGCCTGACAGTCGCCCACGCTCCATATCTCACGTCTCGCAGCCGAATATATTATGCCCGATGCCTCGCCTATATGTGGTGTGATGTGTGAGGTGAGTTGTCTGATGGCTTCGTGCGCACAGATGTCGGTTGGCAGGTCTTTCATGGCCGAGGCGAGAGTCTGGGCAACATATTGTCCGGGAGTCTGAATGGCATTTACAGAAAGAGCCGTCTTCGGTGTGGCTCCATCGAAGACGGCAATATAGTCGGGAGATATCACATGTGTGTCCTCCATCAGTCGCTCATCGCCCTTGGCCTTGGCAAAACGTTCGATGATATGCACAGGCATGGCTCAGCGTCTTAGGTTTATTGTTGGATTGGTTCGCCAAGTGACTCGGCGATGACGCGCTGAGAATCGTGGAGCAGACGCGCTACGCCAGCCTCGTTGCCTTCAGCCTTGGTCACTGCCGGCAATGGGTCGTGAATGATGAGACGCATGCGGTGAGGACGTATGAGGAGCGTGCTCTTTGGCATTACCTTATACGGACCGTCGATGGTGATTGGCACAACCGGCAGTTTGAGTATTGCAGCCAGTGTGAATGCACCCTTCTTAAATCTGTTCATGTGTCCGTTTGCAGTACGTGTTCCTTCTGGGAATATAAGCATCGAAGTGCCTCCCTGCAATGTCTTGAGAGCACCGCGCACTGTGTGCATCATTCCCGAAGCACCCTGTTCGTCCACCCAGATGTGTCCAGCCTTGTCGCATGCAGGCCCGATGAACGGCATTTTCTGGATACCCCTGCGCAACATCCATCTGAACGAGTGGTTGAGTCCGGCATAGAGCAGGAAGATATCGAATGCACCCTGATGGTTGGCCACGAAGATATACGATGTGTCCTTGTCGAGTTTCTCACGGCCTTCCACCTTGTATGGCGACAGTGCCAGCCAGCAGGTGAGCCTTGACCAATATACACCCGGGTAGTATCCCATCTGCTTTCCGAAACCGAGCAGACAGCCAACGTATGTGATGCAGGAAGTCACAATAGAGCAGACAAGGAAGATAGGCAGGAATATCAGAACCTCGTAAATGAAATAGAAGACAATCATAGCCGTTTTTGATATAGATAACGAAAGACGTTTTTATGTTGGTTAATGTGTGAAAATTGCACTGTATTCTGCATTTTCGGGGCAAAGATAAGCAAAAAATCAACAATAAATGCATTTTTTTCGCTTTTTTTGTTCGACATATCTAAAAAATCATTTACTTTGCACAGAAAATTAAGCGAAAATATCAAAAAAATAATCTTAAATAATACTTTTCACATTATGAGATTCCTTAAGCAGTACGGAGGTGTCCTCCTTATCTTGTTGGCAGTGGTAATGCTTTACCTTATCTTCAATGTCCTTGATCTTGACAAGGGTGTTTACAACACTATGCTCGTAGTTTGCGCTGGAGTAGTGCTTCTTGGCATTGTGCTTTGCGTTGTCGGTGGCAAGTCGGCTGACAAGATCGGTGGTAAGTAATTCCGTGCTGACTGCATAATAAAGCGAGGGGCTTTGCAATGTGTTGAAAGCAAAGTCTCTCGCTTTTTTGTAAAAAGACTGCAATAAATGCCAAAAAAACTAAAAAAAATTGCTCGTTTCGATACTAATGATTATCTTTGCGCACATTATTTAATATACGCGCGCGTATTTTAGGAGTATATACAAAACAATGACAAAAAGATTTTTTCTGGTACTTTTGCTGGTTATGACCCTCGTACCATCTGTATTTGCGCAGAAATTCACAAAGAAGGAACAGGCACGCCGTGAGGCACGCGAAGCAAACTATTTCTGTGGCGCATCCTTTACCTTTACGGGCGGCTATACCTACAGTTGGATGTCAGAGTGTAGCATCGACCGTTTTACCTCGGCTTATGGTCGCAGTGAACTTTGGGGCAACAACTGCCATTCGTTCAATCTCGGCTTCCTTTGGGATCAGGCTTTCTCGCGTCAGTGGGGCTTGCAGACAGGTGCCTTCTTTAATCAGAAGGGTGGCGATCATCTCTATTTCTATGACAACGGTCTTGGCTACGGTCCTGTGTGCCGTCCGGAAGAGACCAATGAGGTTACCGCCAATCTCATCGAGCTTCAGTGTCAGGGACGCTATTTCTTCCCTCTCACCAAGCGCAGCCGCATTTCGGTCAACGCCGGCGGATATATCGACAAGGTGGTAGGTTCGCCATCGGGCATCGCCAACTGGAATATGGGCATTCAGTGCGGACTTGGCTATGACTGGCAGCATGTCTCGGTCAGCGCCACATATCAGCCGGGCATGTTCAAGAAGTTTGCCGACGACAGCAAGACCAAGGTCAGCGGATTTATGATCAACGCAGGTTTTCGTTTCTGGAAGAAGTAATCCTTGGCCGACATCAATCAGTTAATACAAACATATAAATTAATTAATATTATTATTATTACTCTATGGAGTTTGAGTTCAGTCCATTGACGGCCGTGAGTCCAATCGATGGTCGCTATCACAGCAAGACAGATGTCTTGAGTAATTATTTTTCAGAGTTTGCACTGATCAAATACCGTGTGCGTGTTGAGGTAGAGTATTTCATTGCTCTTTGCGAACTGCCATTGCCACAGCTTCAGACTGTGCCTGCCGAAGTGTTCCCAAAGTTGCGTGCCATCTACCAGAATTTTACACCAGCCGATGCACAGCGTGTCAAAGATATTGAGAAAGTAACCAACCACGATGTCAAGGCCGTCGAGTATCTTCTCAAGGAGGAGTTCGATAAGCTTGGCCTCGAATCATATAAGGAGTTCATTCACTTCGGTCTTACCTCACAGGACATCAATAACACCTCTGTGCCAATGTCCATCAAGGAGTGTGTATATGAAGTCTATATCCCAGCGCTTGAGGAGGTCATCGCACAGCTTGCCCAGTATGCTGACGAATGGAAGGACATTCCGATGCTTGCCCGTACCCATGGCCAGCCGGCTTCGCCTACACGTCTTGGCAAGGAGGTCCAGGTGTTCGTATATCGTCTGCGCCAGCAGCTCGAACTGCTCAAGCAGGTGCCTGTTACAGGTAAGTTCGGTGGCGCCACTGGCAACTTCAATGCTCATCATATTGCCTATCCAGAGCGCGACTGGCGTGAGTTCGGTAACCGATTCCTGAGCGAGAAGCTTGGTATCGGTCGCGAGGAATGGACCACACAGATTTCCAATTACGATAATCTTGCTGCTCTCTTCGATGCTCTTCGCCGCATCAACGTCATTCTTCTTGACGTCGATAAGGACTTCTGGCAGTATATCTCGATGGAGTATTTCAAGCAGCAGATCAAGGCTGGTGAGGTCGGTTCATCGGCCATGCCTCATAAGGTCAATCCTATTGACTATGAGAACTCTGAGGGCAACCTCGGCATTGCCAACGCTATCCTTGAGCACCTCGCCGTCAAGCTTCCGGTAAGCCGTCTCCAGCGAGACCTCACAGACTCTACGGTGTTGCGCAACGTTGGTGTTCCTATGGGTCACATGCTCATCGCCCTTGCCTCTACGCTCAAGGGTCTGCGCAAGCTCCTGCTCAATGAGCCTGCCATCCGCCGCGACCTCGACAATGCCTGGGCTGTTGTTGCCGAGGGCATCCAGACCATCCTCCGCCGTGAGGGTTATCCAAAACCATACGAGACATTGAAGGCTCTTACCCGTGTCAACACAGGCATGAACCTCGAAACAATATCAGATTTCATCGAAACTCTTAACGTGTCTGAGTCTGTGAAAGCAGAACTGCATGCACTGGCTCCAAACAACTATACCGGTATTTAAGTTAAGAGTCATTATTTATCAAAAGTTATTTTTTTAGAAAATGGAAGAGAATTTTATTCAGCCAGCTGCAGAACCTCAGAAAGAGGGAGGAGAAACACAGCAGCCAAAGCGCCGTCCACGTATCGGCGAGTCACGATTCCGTGAAGGAGCTACAACTTACGAGCCACGCCAGTCATATTCGCGCGGCTATGATCGTCAGGGTGGTTATCAGCCACGTCAGAACAGTTATGACCGTCAGGGCGGTTACGATCGTCAGGATGGCTATCAGCCACGCGGTTACCAGCCACGTCACAACAGTTATGACCGACAGAACAACTATGACCGACAGGGCGGATATGATCGTCAGGATGGTGGTTATCAGTCACGCGGTTACCAGCCACGTCAGGGCGGCTACCAGCAGGGTGGTTATCAGCGTCCTGCACGTCCTCATACATCTTATCAGCAGTCAGAGGGTTATCAGTCATCTGAGAGTGGCTATCAGCAGTCAGAAGGCGGCTATCAGCCACGTGGCCGTCAGCAGGGCGGTTATGGCCGTCAGCAGCAGGGCGGTTATGGTCGTCAGCAGCAGGGCGGTTATGGTCGTCAGCAGCAGGGTGGCTATGGTCGTCAGCAGGGCGGTTACGGTCGTCAGCAGGGCGGTTATGATCGCAACGGCTATCAGCAGCGCGGACGTCAGATGAACAATAACAACCGTCGCCGACAGCAGTATAACCCACATCGTCCGGTTGAATACACAGAGGCAATCGTTGATCCAAATGAAGAACTTCGTCTCAACAAGTTCCTCGCCAATGCAGGCGTATGCTCACGACGTGAGGCTGATGACTATATCCAGAACGGATCGGTTAAGGTTAATGGTGAGGTGGTTACCGAACTCGGTACAAAGGTTACCCGCAAGGACTCGGTGACATTCAACGACCAGCCAGTAAGCCTTGAGCGTAAGGTCTATGTATTGCTCAACAAGCCAAAGGACACTGTCACCACAAGCGATGACCCACAGGGCCGTCAGACCGTTATGGATCTTGTACGCAACGCATCGCAGGAGCGCATCTATCCTGTAGGTCGTCTTGACCGCAACACCACAGGCGTACTTCTCCTTACCAACGATGGCGATCTTGCCTCTAAACTCACTCATCCAAAGTATGTCAAGAAGAAGATCTATCACGTATGGCTCGATAAGGATGTGGCTGAGGAGGATCTTGCCAAGATTGCTGCGGGCATTGAGCTTGAGGATGGTCCGATTCATGCCGATGCCATTGCCTATGCCAATGAGGAGGACAAGAACCAGGTCGGCATCGAGATTCACTCAGGCAAGAACCGCATCGTGCGCCGTATCTTCGAGCATCTTGGTTATCGTGTAGTCAAGCTCGACCGCGTTTACTTTGCCGGTCTCACCAAGAAGAATCTCCCACGCGGACGCTGGCGTCACCTCACCCAGCAGGAGGTCAATATGCTCAAGATGGGTGCATTCGAATAATATCGTCACATCACATACTGAAAGAGATATATTGTGTAAGTATAAAATAGACTATCTAATATGTTCGGAAGAGAAATTATCAAAAGCGTGCTCGCAAGTGAGCAGCTTGACCGCGAGGTTACCGTATGCGGATGGGTTCGCTCAATGCGCGGTAACAAGGTGCTGAAGTTCATTGCTTTGAACGACGGTTCATGTGTTAGCGGCATTCAGATTGTAGCCGATGTCGATAAGTTCGACGAGGCGACCCTCAAGCGCATCACCACAGGTGCATGTCTCAAGGTGAAGGGTCAGTTGGTGGCAAGTCAGGGCGGCAACCAGAGCTGCGAGATCCAGGCCACGGAAATTGCTGTTCTTGGCGACTGCGATGCCAATGAGTATCCACTCCAGAAGAAGGGTCACTCAATGGAGTTCCTTCGCGAGAAAGCTCATCTTCGTCCGCGAACCAATCTGTTTGGCGCAATCCTCCGTATTCGTCACAATATGGCCATCGCCATCCATGAGTATTTCCACCAGCACGGATTCTATTATTTCCATACTCCACTCATCACTGCAAGCGACTGCGAGGGTGCTGGTCAGATGTTCCAGGTAACCACCAAGAACCTCTACGATTTGAAGAAGGACGAGAACGGCAGCATCATCTATGACGATGACTTCTTTGGCAAGATGACATCGCTCACTGTTTCTGGTCAGCTCGAAGGTGAGCTTGGCGCCACAGCCCTCGGTCAGATTTATACATTCGGTCCTACATTCCGTGCCGAGAACAGCAACACTCCTCGTCACCTTGCCGAGTTTTGGATGATCGAGCCTGAGGTTTGCTTCTATGACATGGAGGATCTTATGGCTCTTGAGGAGGATTTCATCAAGCATTGCGTACGCTGGGCTCTCGACAACTGTCGTGAGGATCTTGAGTTCCTCAACAAGCTTATCGACCCAACTCTCATCGAGCGTCTTGAGGGTGTGCTCAAGGACAGCTTCGTGCATCTTCCTTACACCAAGGGTATTGAGATTCTTCAGGAGGCTATCAAGAACGGTAAGAAGTTCGAGTTCCCATGTAACTGGGGCGACGATCTTGCATCTGAGCACGAGCGTTTCCTTGTTGAGGAGTATTTCAAGAAGCCTGTCATCATGACCAACTATCCAAAGAAGATCAAGTCATTCTATATGAAGATCGACGAGAAGAAGCCAGTCTTCAATGGTCAGGAGATGGAGGAGACTGTACAGGGCACCGATGTACTCTTCCCACAGATTGGCGAGATTATCGGCGGTTCAGTTCGTGAGGAGTCTTACGATAAGCTCATGAACGAGATTGTTACCCGTGGCATCCCTATGAAGGACATGTGGTGGTATCTCGACACACGCCGTTTCGGTTCATGTCCTCATGCCGGCTTCGGTCTCGGTTTCGAGCGTCTCATACTCTTCGTTACAGGTATGCAGAACATTCGCGACGTAATTCCTTTCCCACGTACACCAAAGACTGCAGAATTCTAATATAATCTCTATCACTGCATAATACAATAAAAGCCACTCATCTTCCAGGTGAGTGGCTTTGGTATAACCATGCAAATGTCGAAAATAGGCGTTGGCGAATGTAACGACATCAGTTGTAATTTTGTCACATTTTTGCGTTTTTTCGTCCCATTTTAGGTACAATCATCACATATAGAGGCCATCTGTCACACATTTTTGGTGGCAGACGTATTATCCTGTATCTTTGCACCCGGATTTAGATGTTTTTCGAAACATGGAATATTAATGATTTTCTATACACGTATTATTACGGACAAGCATTTATTTTACCTATTTTATGGAAAGACGAATTAAAAAGATTTTTACGACTGCAGTCATTTCTTCTTTGAGCATGACTTCGATTGCTGCTGGAATCCCTGATGTTAATGGCACTATTGTCGATAATAATGGCGAGCCAATGAGCTTTGTCAATGTGGTGCTGCTTAATGCTGCCGACTCATCTTTTGTGCAAGGCGCTACGAGTGACAATGACGGACAATTCATCATCACTACACCCGAGACAAGTGGCATACTGAAGGTCTCAAGCATCGGCTATGAGACATTATATATTGATACGCGAGACAGTCATGGTCCGATTACGATCACAATGCAGGAAGATCGGAAGACGCTCTCTGAGATAACCGTCAATGGTCAGTTGCCAAAGACCAAGCTCACGGGCAATTCGATGATAACTTCCGTCCGGGGTTCTGTCCTTGAGAAATCGGGCACGGCAAAGGATATGCTTGCCAAAGTGCCTGGCATGACACAGAAAGGCGACGATCTGGAGGTGCTTGGCAAAGGCGCTCCTGTGTTCTATATCAATGGTCGAAAGATCAATGACAAGGACGAACTGAAGCGCCTTCGCTCGGAGGAGATTAAGGATGTTGAGGTCATCACCAATCCAGGTGCGCAATACGATGCCACCATCTCGGCCGTTGTTCGCATCAAGACCATACGCCGTCAGGGCAATGGTTTCGGCTATGACCTCAACGTCAGTGACAATAGCGATCTTGTTTATGGATACAACGATCCGAGTGCCACGCTTAACCTCCGTTATCGTCATAAGGACATCGACTTCTTCGGCATGGCAAACTATTGGAAGTGGGATGGTGTGCAGGATTCATATCCACATCAGCAGAGTTTCATTAAGAATGGCAAAGGCGACCTTCAGACCATTGAGCAGATGATGTATCTCCGTCATGACACCAATTCTCAAGGCATGAACTTCAATCTTGGCTTCAACTGGCAGCTGGCCGAGAACCATTCAGTGGGTATGCGTGTGGAGCGTCATGACATCATCAAGACGGAAATGCCGGCCACCATCGACACCGACTTGCGTCAATGGATCATCGGGCAGGAAGGCAATGCCTATCACGAGGAGGGCCGGACCACTCAGTTCGGCAGGCATCGTCAGCCATACAGCTGGGATGGCAATGCCTATTACAATGGCAGTGTCGGCAAGCTTGGCATAGACTTCAACTTCGACTTTGTGACTAACAAGACAACTGATCATGATGACATCGAAGAGCGTGTCAATGACTTAATATCATCGATGAATAGCAGTAATCGCAATAAGAGCTACCTGCTCGCCGACAAACTTGTATTGAGCTATCCAATCTGGCGAGGTCGTTTGCAGGCTGGTACAGAGATGACCTTCGTGACCCGCAACGCTCAATATGAGATCAACAGTGAATTCGTTCCAACCACCCATTCTGAGGTAAAGGAGAAGAATATCGCCGCTTTCGTCGAGTATGCTTGTAATATTCCGAAAGCCGGAAATTTCTCGGCGGGCCTTCGTTATGAGCATGTAGGATTCGACTATTCTAATCTGATAAATGCAGAAAAGTCGATGAGCAGATATTCCGACGATCTGTTTCCTTCCGTATCGTGGTCTAACCAGTGGGGTAACTGGCAGGCGTCGCTCAATTACAGCTATAAGACGCAGCGACCAGATTTTGGCATGCTCGATGAGTCGATTCTCTATCTTAACTCCTATTCTTTGCAACAGGGCAATCCGACACTGAAGAACGAAAAGTCGCAGCAAATCGGCCTTAATCTGCATTGGAAGTATCTTAACCTCTATGCTTCTTACAATCGTATTGATGATGGCATCAACAACTGGTCGTACCTCTTCAATGACCTGCAGGACGATGACAGCAAGTTGGATAAAGACGGCATAATCCTTATCAAGGTCATAAATCTTCCAACGCCAACCCGTATTGTTTCGGCCTATCTCACGGCCAATCCGACATTCGGCTGTTACTCTCCCAACTGGACTGTAGGCATCCAGCAGTATGACATGAAGCAGACTCTGGCAGATCCGCGAGAGGAGACGGGCAAGCGCGAAGTGCGTTACAATCGTCCGATGTTCATCATGAACCTCAACAACGCCTTCCGCTTCAAGCACTCTTGGCAGATTGAGGCCAACCTTAACACATTAACCCGAGGCGACTTCATGAACATGCGACTCATGACCGATTCTTGGAACCTCTCGTTCGTCGTCCAGAAGTGCTGGCTCAAGAATGATGCGCTCTGCCTGCGTGCCTCGCTTTACGATGCCTTGCAACGTACCGCACAAAAGGTCGAGATGGACTGCGGATATTATATCCTACATCAGCACACCGTCAACAACCGCCAGCGTCTTGATGTCTCGCTCCGCTACACCTTCAATGCCCAAAAGAGCAAATACAAGGGTACGGGTGCGGGTAAGGAGGCTGCCAGCCGAATGGGCAAATAATATAAGTCACTACAACCGAATATAAGAATAAAGAAATGAAAAAAATTATCTGTTTTACACTGCTTCTGATTCTGCTTTACTTAACAGTAGGCTGCCATGAGCAACCGCAGAGCATCGCCGATTTGCCATCGCATTACGTCACCATGGATGACAGTCTAAAGATACACTACAAAACTTTTGGTGACGGACCGAAAACCGTGCTGTTCGTCCATGGTTTTGGCTGTGATATGAACGTCTGGGAAGAGCAGTTCGACGCTTTCCGCGACGATTCTTCGATGCGCCTTCTCTTCATCGACCTTCCTGGTTATGGTCAGAGCTCCAAGCCGCACGTCGATTACACTCTTGCACTCTTCAGCCGAGCTGTCTCGACGGTTCTTGACGAAGAGAAGTGTGACTACGCCTTCCTCGTAGGCCATAGTCTTGGCACGCCTGTCTGCCGCGTGGCTTTGCTTGTCAATCCACAGCGTATAGCAGGCATCATGGACATTGATGGCGTCTATTGCCTCTATCCGAAACTCTCAGACAATCCTTCAGATGAAGAACTGGCGGCATCGAAGGCTTATGAAGAGGCCGTGCAGGGTTTTGCAGCATCGTTCGATGGCGAGGACTGCCGTGATAACATCGCCGGCTTTGTGCAGTCGTTGGCCGGACCGCACACGCCTGCCTCAATCTCCGACTATGCTATGTCTTGCATGCCCGAGACGCCCGAATATGTAGCTTCGAGCACCATGCACAATCTCATCAACCCAATGTGGTGGGCAGAGTTTGCCATCCCATTTCCGGCTGAAGTCATTTGCACTCAGAATAGTGGTTTGGAACCTGACAATCGCGAAAGGATGCAAGCATTCTTTGGCAACATGCAATACACCGAGCTGGAAACCTGCGGACATTTCATTCAGATGGAACAACCTTCGTTGATAAATGATTGTCTGCGTAGGCTTATTGATACTGCAATCAAGAACAATCTGGAGTGCTACGAATTCGGCATCAACGAGCTGGAGCAGAACTACGCTGGCTTCGAGTTTAAGGTGACCGATGCAAATCGTGCCGAATATGAGCAAATCAAGCAGGAATATCGCGACAGCATCGCCCAATGTTTGATGTATGGACCTGCAGGTGTGGCCGAGATGTGCTGCTACATGCAGGACTTCCATTTGGGTTGCTCATTCCGCATGTGGTCGAACCGATTCCCTATGAAGTGGGCAAACTACAAACAGGAGATGAAACTGTATGACCCTCAGCCAGTGGCCGAGATGGTCGATGACGAAACCTTCTTGCTTCGTTTCCCTACCTGTCAGGGCGACGATGCTTATGTGAAGTGGTCGTGGGTTGCTGTGGAGAAATACCGCAAATCGGGTTGTAAGAATCTCATTGTAGATATCCGTGGCAACGGTGGCGGTGCCGACTGGCAGTATTACCCCATCTACCAGCTGCTTTATCTGCAACCTGGCAAGACGCATGGAATCATGTTGCGCAACACGAAGGATAACCGAGAGCGCTGGCAGGCTTGGATGGAAAATGATGAGCATCGAAAAAACTTATGCGATAGTGCCGCCGCTCACGAAGAAAAAGCATTTGCCGCATGGTCAGATGAATATTATGACCTTGAGTTAGACAAAGTCGATTCGCGTCGCCCTGAGAAAACTGCCATCATCATAGACCGCAGTGTAGCAAGCAGCGGAGAGCAACTTATCCTCGATGTCCGTGCTGTGGCTCCTGACATTAAACTTTATGGCCGCGACAACACATTGGGATGCATCGATATCTCGAACGTAGTCGTGGTTAAGTTGCCAAATGTGCCTAATTCAATTCAAATCCCTACCACCATCAGTATGCGCGTAGTGAAAGGTGAGCAGCTCATCGATGGCCGAGGCATCGAACCTGATGTCCGCATGGATTTGCCTCTCCCCGATTCGCTCACAAACAACATCGACACTTGGGTGCGCTGGGTGGCCGAAGACTTGGAAAAATGATAAATCACTCTATTCCACTCAATAATTAAATAAACTACAACCCAAAACAATGAATACAAGGTACATAATAAGAAAGGAGATTTTGTAGGAATTTTATATGGACATTGATGGTGAAAAGATGCTAAAAACTTAAGAAAATGCACGAAATGGGTCGCTAATATGCTAAAATCATATACTTTGCGACCTGTTTCGTGCATTTTATTTTGTGTTTTCAATCAAAATTAGTATCTTTGCCCACGATAAAATAATAAAAAGAATGGCAAACAACAAGTTTTTTATTGGCCGAGAGAAAGAACAGAAGCTGTTGAACGATTACCTCAATTCTGAGCAGTCGGAGTTCATAGCAATCTATGGAAGACGTCGTGTAGGTAAAACCTACTTGATACAGCAGGTTGTCGGTGATAACTATGCGTTCTACGCAGCTGGCATGAACAAGGTGAGTATGCGCATGCAACTTTCTAACTTTATGGAGGGCATTCGCCGTAAGGCAGGGAAGGCTCCGGCTGTAAAGAGCTGGCTTGAGGCCTTCTTTGCGCTTGAAAGCTACCTGGAGTCGTTGCCACAAGGACGCAAAATTGTCTTTATCGATGAAATGCCTTGGATGGACACGCCCCGATCGAATTTTATCAGCGGCCTGGAACACTTCTGGAATTCATGGGCTTCTTGGCGCAACGACATCAAACTGATTGTTTGCGGCAGTGCCACCTCTTGGATCATCAACAATTTAATCAAGAACCGAGGAGGATTGCACAACCGAGTAACACATAAAATACCACTGAAGCCATTCTCGTTAGGCGAATGTCAGACCTATTTCTCAACTCTTGGGTTCCGCTACTCAAACAAGCAGATTGCAGAATGTTATATGGTGTTGGGTGGTGTACCCTATTATCTATCGAAGATGGAAAAGAGCGAGAGCGTGGCTCATAACATCGACAGATTGCTCTTTGCCGAAGATGGCGAGTTACGCGATGAGTTCCAAAGTCTTTATAATTCACTCTACAAAAACGCATCGAATCACATCAAGGTTGTAACTGCATTGGCAAGCAAAGGTATGGGATTGACAAGACAGGAGATCATTGCCAAAACCAAGATTGCAGATAACGGTAAGTTCTCTACTATACTGGAGGAGCTCGATAACTGCGGCTTTATACGCTGTTACGAACCTTTCTCAGCCAATATGAATAAAAAAGGAACTGACGAACGACAAAGCCCGGACACACTTTATCAGCTGGTCGATCCTTTCACGCTGTTCCATTTCCAGGTAATGCGTAAAGCTTCTTCACATGATGCCACCTATTGGACAAACAACCAGAATTCAACGTCACACAACATCTGGTGTGGCCTTTCTTTTGAGATGCTATGCTTGAACCATATTGAGCAAATCAAAAATGCATTAGGCATTTCGGGAATTGCATCCAACGTCTTCTCCTGGTTCGGAAAAGGTGACACCCGAAAAGCGCAGATTGACATGCTGATTGATCGCGCGGATATGACTATCAACGTGTGTGAGATGAAGTATTATAATAAGCCATACGCTCTGACAGCAAAAGACGAAGAAGACATCGAAAGAAAGGTCAGTACTCTTGTCGAAGCTACAGGGACAGACAAAAGTGTAATCGTTACTATGATTACCACAAAGGGTATAGAGAAGAACGAACACTCATCTTGCGTTCAAAAAGAATTGACCTTAGATGATCTGTTTTGCTAACCAAAGAAGTTCGGTGAGTTCTATCTGATAGATTCGGCAAGCAATAATCATCAGCGTATAGTGCGTCTGCAGTATGCACCTCGTTGTGACCACTCCATGCCGAATACTGAGATGGGAATGCTCATCTTTTCTGACTATACACAGGACAATGACCTATGGCTACAGTTGCATGTACCCCGAAATAACTGTAGATGATAGGGAAATAAAAAAATGAGAAAATTTTCCATTTGACACGGAATCAATACACAATAATGAGATCGGATTATATTGGAACAGATTCTGCAGGATATCCTTACAATAGAAAATATCCTCCATACAAGAATTCTCTATATCACGGGTACAAGAATGATGTTGAAGAAACTTTCTTCTATGATTTCGCCGTACAGAATTATAGCGTGACCTTTGTTTATAAGGAGAAACGTTATTATTTGATGACAAATAACGATTATGTTTTCGAATCAGATGCTTCACTTCAAGTAGAGCTTCAAAAATTCGAAGATGGTAATTCTGCACTCGAGCAGTTCCTAATTGACGGGAAACGTCTTATCGATTTGCTTGGCGAGATTATAGATTGTGAGCCTTTGTAATTGTCCGTTCTTTCAGTTTGCGAATCGGCTTGTCAAAGCAAAATGTTGGCAAGCCGTGATGAATTCCGCCAATCAGGACGAGGCCAAGGACCAGATGCAGGAAGCCTTGATCCAGCAGAGGATTTGCTACATATCGATGTCAGTTTTTTTGTTCTATTGTCTTTCTATCCCAAATTTCATCCGTCTGTCCCTAATATTTGGTGGTAGGCGGATGAATGCTTATCTTTGCAGCGAAATTTCTAAATAAATTTTGATAATATGAACGAAACAAAATTCTGTCAGAGTTGCGGAATGCCTCTGACCAACGAGATTCTCGGCACTAATGCCGACGGTAGCACGAACGAAGATTACTGCATCTACTGCTATAAGGATGGAGCCTTCACTGGCAACTTCACAATGGAGGAGATGGCAGAGTATTGCTCGATGTTCGTCGAGGAATACAATAAGAACACGGGCAAAAACCTTACCGCGTGTGAGTATAAGCAGGAGTTGCTCAAGTATTTTCCAACCCTCAAGCGCTGGAGTGGCGATGATGCCTGCCTGCCCCATGCCGATCATCCGATGAAGAAGGTTTTCATCGATGAGGTCAATGCCCTCGGCATTCCAGACCTACACATCGATAATCTCTACGTCCTTCAGGGTTCGTTCGTCAATCAGGCTTACAACATCAATGGCAATGAGGTAAAGCTCCTTGATGACAACGCTATGTATTGGGGCAATCAGGTAGTGAAGTCTGATAACCGCTGCTATGGCATCGCCTGCTGTGAACAATACATCCTCGTGAGCGAATACGGCAAGGATGGCGCCGACGCAGAACTTGTGATGCTAAAGAAACGATAATGTTTGTGACCCGAGAACAACTCAAAGCCAGCAGTAGCGAGGTCGAAGCCTTGGCTATATATAATAAGGTGAAGGAAACGGGAGAATGGCTCTCGTTTCTGAATACCTTTCTGCACGATGAGGACTATCAGGTGACACGCAATGCGCTGTGGGCTTTGACTAAAGCCACGAACGAGGAACTCTCCTCGCTGCAACCCATGCTCCACGAACTCATAGACAAGGCGCTGAATGAGAAGAACTCGTCGGTGAGACGATTATCAATGAATATTATCGTACGGTTGGAAATGAAAGAGGATGACCTGCGGACGGACTTTCTGGACTTCTGCCTTGACCACATGCAGAACCCCGACGAATACCCCGGCATACAGTCTCTCTGCCTGAAACTCGCCTATAAGATGTGCATGTTTTATCCAGAACTGATGGACGAACTGAAGCGCACTCTCGTGTCAATGGACATGGCATTCTATTCGCCCGCACTACGAAGCGTCAGAAACAGAATCTTGGCAAACAAATATCATGAAGCAAGAAGATAGATTCATAATAAATAACCACATTGCACTATGAAAAAAATATTGATTATCATCGCCTTGATCCTTATTGCTCTGGCCTCTGTTGTCTGCCTTATATTTGGCGATCAGTATAAAGCGGCAACATCTGTGCATCTTGTGACGGATGGAATGTACGAATACACTTTCGAAGGAGATTATGGGTTGGACGATCTTATGGCTGAGGGTGGCGCTGCATCACCGGACGATCTGGTTCGGTTTGTTACAAAATTCCTTACTCATGGATTGGTAAACCCAGAGTCTTTGAAAGGCACCGAGCGTGACTTTGGCTGTAGTTCGATTTGTACACCCTGCACAGACGGGACGTTTGGCGTTGGCCGAAACTTCGATTGGCCAGGAACAAATGGCGATATGGTTATCATCCATTCTCATCCAAAGACAGGGTATTCCAGCATTTCCAGCTTCTACATCCCCTTTCTAGGATTTGGTGACGATTGGAAACCGGCGGGCATGCAGGATAAATTCATGTTGCTGGCCTCATTATTCGGTTCTCTTGATGGCATGAACGAAAAAGGCCTCTATGTGGCAGATCTTGTCGCAGGAGACAAAGAAGAGACTCACCAAGACACAGGCAAACCTAATGTAACCACAACTCTTGCCATCCGTCTCCTGCTCAATAAGGCGGCCAGCGTCGAAGAAGCACTGCAACTCTTAAACTCTTATGACCAACATTCCGATGCCGGTTTTGCTCATCATCTTGCCATAAGTGATGCCGATGGCCGAAGTGTTGTGGTGGAATGGGTTGACAACAAGATGCTTGTAATCGAATCAGCACTTTGTACGAATCATTATCTTGCCCTTAGCCGCAAACAAGGTTCGTCGCTCTACTATGATGATTCTCAACGCCGCCTCGATTTGCTGCAATCATGGCATGACTCACTTCCATCGATGACAATGGAGCAGGTTACTCAGAGTATTAGCAGTGTGGCATCACAGGAGTTCACCAGATGGACGGTTGTATTTGACCGTCAGACAATGTCTGCCACTTACTACCAGAATGCAGATTTCAGCCATCCTTATGTCGCAAATATTAATAAATAGGAATTTAATAGCAAACTAAAATAAGACTCATTGACTATGAACAAAAGATTAACAAAATCCACCGATAAGATTCTGGCTGGAGTCTGCGGTGGCATCGCTGACTTTTTTGAGATTGACCCTACACTGGTGCGTGCAGGATACGCCATTCTTACCTTTTTTTCTGTGGCATTTCCAGGCTTTTTGCTCTACATTCTGCTTACTTTCATCATGCCGTCAAGCGATGTTGATTAAATATTTGGAGATAAAAGAATAATTCTTTATCTTTGCGCACAAATTTAGAATACCTATGTCTATACTGCCAAAATGCTTTCACCTCTTAGCCAACCTCTCGTTGTTGACTATTCTGACTTTTACGTCATGTAGCGATGACGCTTACCATCGTCATCTGTTGCTTGCCGAGGAACAGGTGACACAGAATGCTGATTCGTGTGCCCGTTTGCTTGAAGCCATTCCTATCGACGAACTGCATGGCGAGGATGAGGCACTCTACGGCCTCGTGCATTCGTGGCTGCTTTACAGACAGTACGCCAAGGAGATTCCGGAGGAACCTTTGCAGAAGGCTTACGACTATTATCATGACAGCCGGGATCCGCACCGCAGGGCACAGGTATTTTTTCTTCATTCCGTCATCAGTCAGGATCAGAAGCGAGGCCAACCCAGCCAGTGGATGGAGGATCTGTATAGTGCATGCCTTGCCATCGGTGAGACCGATGACTATCTGCTGGCATCGCAGATCTATCAGAACTATGGATCGCGTCTCACTCAGATTGACCGTTTTGACGAAGGTCTTGTCTGGATAGAAAAGTTTGTCGATGCTGCCCAAAAGAGTGGACATCGAGGCGAGTATGTGCATGCCCTGATCATGAAGTCACACAACCGTCTCTATGCCGAGGGCGCTCGTGTCAAACAGGAACTGCAGACATCCGAGGGCGCCGCCATTGCTCAGCATGCAAATTTTGAAGCGGCTTTTGCTCCCATCTATACTGCGTTGGCCATTGCCCGACAATATGGGATGGAGCTGGAGCTTGGTCGTATCTACAACCAGCTCTCGGTCTGTCACAGCCGTTGCCAGCAGTCCGACTCTACGCTGTTCTATGCACGATTGTCGGTGTTGCTCAACGAAAAATTATATGCACAGGGCAAACGAAAAGAGTTGCCGCATTATCTCGCTTTGGCCGATGCTTATCGTAAGATGGGAAATGCCGACTCAGCCATCTTTTATGCCCGCAAGACTTTCGAAACACCGGGAATGCCCCTCCGCAACCGTCGCGTGGCTGCTCAGCTGATATACAATACCTATGATGACCTCAAGGGCGACTATCAGGCATCGCTCCACTGGATGCGTATCTTTAACCAGCTCAAAGATTCTATTGACCAAGGCACGATTGCCTCCAATCTCAAGGCTGTGCAGGATGCAGCTGCTAGCGAACATGAGAATGCTGTCCTGCGTACTGAGAAACAGCACACCATTCATTGGCTGCTATGGATATCCGCCATCTGTTTCCTTGTCATCTCCGCTATCTCTTACCGTTTATACCATAACCGCCGGCTTTATCATCGCCACATTCATGAACTGGAGGATGATTTCAATCGCAGGATCAATGAACAAAACTTCGCCATTCAGAACACTGAAATACGAAATGAAGAAAGAATTGTTCTCACTGGCAGCACACGCGAACAGATCGAGATTGAACCTTCGTCAATTCTTTTTCTGACCTCAGAGAGCAACTATGTGAAGGTGTTTCATCTGGATTGCGATGGCAAGGTGCAGAGCAAGATGCTCCGTCAGACAATGAACAACATCGAAGCTCAACTCAATGTATATCCGTTCATTATACGTTGTCATCGAGCCTTTATCGTCAATCTGCAGCATGTTCGTCATGCCTCAACATCAAATGCTGGACTTCAGCTTTCACTTGATGTCTCATCTCTGTCCGTTCCTGTCAGCAAGACTTACATTTCTATCGTCAAGGCTCGTTTGGGGTAGGAGCAAAAACTCTTTCCAAGACTTGGGAAATCCCCAGAACAATGTTCCGAGCATTTCCAGAAACCTGGAAGCCGTCAGAACAATGTTCCGAGCATTTCCTAAATCTTGGGAAATCCCCAGAACAATGTTCCCGGCATTTCCAGAAACCTGGAAGTCGTCAGAACAATGTTCCCGGCATTTCCAGAAACCTGGAAGTCGTCAGAACAATGTTCCCAGCATTTCCAGAAACCTGGAAATCCAAAATAAACTTTCGCCAGCACTTCCGAGGAGTTGGGAAGTCCAAATAAAAGTTTCGGCAGCATTTCCTAAGAGTTGGGAAGTCCAAATAAAAGTTTCGGCAGCACTTCCTAAGAGTTGGGAAGTCCAAATAAAAGTTTCGGCAGCATTTCCTAAGAGTTGGGAAGTCCAAATGAAACTTTCGGCAGCGCTTCCTAAGAGTTGGGAAGTCCAAATAAAAGTTTCAGCAGCACTTCCTAAGATTTGGGAAGTCCAAATAAAAGTTTCGGCAGCATTTCCTAAGAGTTGGGAAGTCCAAAAGAAAATTTCGCCAGCATTTCTACAGTACTGAGCTTTGATTTCTTATGATTTTTTTTGATGGAGTATTACCTTTGTACAAATAGAGAAAAAGAAAGACAGGTGTGGAACATCCATAGAAAACGGTAAGACCGGCATGAGTCCATATTGACGGTTCATGCCGGTCTTAGCAAAATGTGGTGAATATTCTTTTATCGGTTCTAAACCGCTTAAACATTCGCGACTGTATAAACGAGATACACGACGTAGGAGAGGAAAAGGATGGCGCCTTCCCAGCGGACAATCTTGTGATGGGTGCGGAGGAAAAGCCAGAGCATCAGGCCGAGGATGCACATGATGATGTAGTCATAGACAAAGCCTGAACGGCTGCTGTTGATAGGACAGATCATGGACGAAACGCCGATAACGCTCAGACAGTTGAACGAAACGGAACCGACAATATTGCCGATGGCCATGTCGCTCTCGCCTTTGCGGGCAGCCATGACCGAAGCAAAGAGTTCGGGCAGGGAAGTGCCGACGGCTACGATGGTAAGACCGATGATGCGTTCGCTGACACCAAGACTGGCAGCAATGTCGGAAGCACCGCGCACGAGCATCTTTGAACCGATGACGAGGGCTGTGAACGAGCAGATAACCACAATGAGCGCACGCCACAGAGGCATTGGCTTCTGAGAGGCATCGTCGGCAGATTGTGAAGCGGATGATTTGCGAGACTTATGTACCTGCCACCACACAAAGACAACGAGAAGCGCAAACATAAGTGCACCTGACAGACGTCCGATATGGTCTGTGAGTCCGATGGCGACGAGCACGATGCACGAGAGAATCATGAACGGAATGTCGGTGCGCAGTATGGAGCGAGAGGACGGCAGCGGGCAGATAAGAGCCGAAAGACCAAGAATCAGGGCGATGTTGGCAATGTTGGAACCTACGACGTTGCCGATGGCGATGCCTGGCGAACCGCCAAGTGCAGCCTGTGCCGACACGAGGAGCTCAGGCATTGATGTGCCAAAGCCGATGACGGTCAAACCGATGACCATATTGCTGAGACGTGCGTGACGGGCAATGGCTACCGACCCATCGACCAGGTAGTCACCGCCCTTCAGCAGAAGCACGAATCCGACAATTATCAGGATTATATTGATAAGCATTATATTGCGCCTTTCTATGAAAAAAGAGTGTGTTATTTCAGAATACCGTCACGGCGCATGAGAGCGTCGATGGTTGGGTCTGCACCCTTGAACTGACGATAGAGCTCGGCAGGATCGACAGTGTCGCCCGACTCAAGCAGATGGCGCCAGCGGCGTGCTGTCTCTGGGTTGTCGAGGCCTTCCTTCTCGAATACGGCAAAGGCATCGGCATCAAGAACCTCGGCCCACTTGTATCCGTAATATCCGGCAGCATAGCCACCCGAGAAGATGTGTGTGAACGAAGTGGCCATCATAGTGCCGTCAACGCGAGGGAGAACCTGTGTAGGAGCCATAGCCTTGCTCTCGAACGCCTCAACATCGGCAAGTTCAGGGAAGCGGTCGGTAGGAGTGAAGTCTGAGTTGGTGTCGATGAGCTGCTTCTTTGAGTTGCGACCGAGCGAGTGGAATGCCATATCGAGCATGCCGAACGAAAGCTGGCGCACGCAGAGATAGCCAGCCTGGAAGTTCTGGGCATCGTGCAGACGGTCGATGAGCGACTGTGGAATCTGCTCGCCTGTGCGATAGTCAGATGCGAAAGTGTCGAGGAATTCCTTCTTGCCGAGGAAGTTCTCGTTGAACTGAGAAGGCAGTTCTACGAAGTCGTGGGTGACGTTCGTGCCGCTCTGCGATGCATACTGACACTTGGTGAGCATGCCGTGCATTGCGTGACCGAACTCATGGAGGAAGGTCTCTGCCTCATCGTAGGTGAGGAGCGAAGGTGTGTAGTTTTCATCGCCTGGATTGCCGATAGGCTTAGAGAACGACATTATTATCTGGATGATCGGTCGCGAATCGACCATGTTGCCATCCTCGTCCTGTTCCATCCACTGACCCTTGAACTCGGTCATCCATGCGCCTGGACGCTTGGTTGGGCGAGGGAAGAAGTCGGTATAGAGAAGACCGAGGTGACTGCCGTCAGCATCGACAACCTTGAAGCACTCAGCATCCTTGTGATAGACAGGCACATTGACCTTCTGGAAGCTGATGCCATAGAGACGGCCAGCAAGGGCGAAGATACCCTCGCGTACCTTGTCGAGAGCGAAGAAAGGCTTGACCTGTTCGTCGTTGACATTGTATTTTGCGGTCTTGAGTTTCTCTGAATAGTAGCTGAAATCCCAAGGCATGAGATTTGAGATGCCGTCCTTGGCTGCAAGTTCTGCCACCTCGCGGACGTCTGCCTTGGCAGGCTCCTTATATGCGTCGAGAAGCTGCTTGAGAAGGTTGTTGACGGTCTCAGGGTTCTTGGCCATCTTGTCGGCAAGACGCAGGTCGGCAAACGACTCGTAGCCGATGAGGTCGGCAGTCTCCTGGCGGAGGGCAGCGATGAGACGGATGTTCTCTGTGTTGTCAAACTCACCGCCTACGCAACGTGTGTTGTATGCCTTATAGAGCATCTCGCGGAGGTCACGACGGCTTGAATAGGTCATGAACGGACGGTAGGATGGAGCGAGAAGAGTGAGTTTGTAGTCATTCTCCTTCAGAGCCTCAACAACGAAACTTGGCAGGCCGTCAAGGTCGCCGTTGTCAGGATTGAGCTGATAAGACCATTTGCCTGTGGCGCGCTGTACGTTCTGGCTGAAGGCGAGAGTGAGCGAATCGAGCTTGGCAGACACAACACGCCAGCGTTCACGGGCCTCGCCCTTGAGAGTGGCGCCGTTGCGCAGATAGCTCTCATAGTGACTCTTGAGCAGACGATACTGCACGTCGGTAATGGTGGCACGGGCATCGGCATCCTGATAGAGGTTCCATACGCTCTCCACGCGGTTGAAGAGCTCTTCATTAAGGGCGATGTCGGTCTGATGCTTGGACATGATAGGCTGCAACTGCTCAGAGAGGTCGAGCATCTCGTCAGTGCCATCGCACTCAAGAAGGTTGTAGAAGACGCCGGCAACGCGGTCGAGTGTGCGACCGGCGCGGTCGAGAGCCTCGATGGTGTTCTCGAATGTAGGACGTGCACGGTTGGCTACTATGGCATCGATTTCGGCATTATGTTCCTCAATGCCAGCCTCGAATGCAGGTTTGAAGTGCTCGACCTTGATCTGGTCGAACGGAATGGCTCCGTCTGGGAGGTTCCATTCTGTAAGGAAAGGATTTTCCATAGTCTCGGTCTTATTGCAGCCCACTGTGAGAAGGGCTGCTGTTGCCATTACAGCAAGTTTGAAATAATTTCGTTGCATTTTACTTTTTTCTGTTCACCTGTTATCATATTCTTGAGCGACACCTCGCCATTGGCAATCTCATCGCCACCGATGACGGCAACGTATGGAATCTGCTTCTGGTTGGCATAACCCATCTGTTTCTTCATCTTGGCTCCGGCCTCAGGATAGATCTCGGCGCTGATGCCAGCTTTGCGCAACTGACCGAGCAGAGGCAGTGCATAGTCCATTTCGGCCTGTCCGAAGGTCACGAACAGGAGCTGTGTGGTCTGGAGCGTCTCCTTTGGATAGAGGTCAAGGGCATTGAGCACGTCATAGATGCGATCGGCACCGAACGAGATGCCCACACCGCTCATGCCTGGCATACCGAAGACACCGGTGAGGTTGTCATAGCGTCCGCCGCCGTTGATGGAACCCATCTCAACGTCGAGAGCCTTGACCTCGAAGATTGCGCCGGTGTAGTAATTAAGACCACGGGCAAGTGTGAGGTCGATGTCGAGCTGGCATTCTGTGCCGCCCAGCTTGATGACGTTGGCAAGAATCCATTCGAGTTCCTCGACGCCCTTGACGCCAATTTCGCTCTGAGAGAGAGTCTGCTTGATGGTGGAAAGCTTCTCGTCGTTGCTGCCACTGAGCTTGATGATTGGCTGCAGTTTGTCGAGCTGTTCGGCTGTGAGTCCCTTCTCGGTGAGCTCTTTGTTCACGCCGTCGAGTCCGATCTTGTCGAGCTTATCAATGGCCACGGTTATGTCCACGAGGAGTTCAGGCGCACCGATCACTTCGGCAATGCCGGCAAGGATCTTACGGTTGTTCATCTTGATGCAGACACGCACACCGAAACGGCGATAGACCTCATCGATAATCTGAATGAGCTCCACCTCGTTGAGCAATGAATCGCTGCCCACCACGTCGGCATCACACTGGAAGAACTCGCGGTAACGACCCTTCTGAGGACGGTCGGCACGCCATACCGGCTGAATCTGATAGCGTTTGAATGGGAAGCAGAGCTCCTCTTTGTGCATCGTCACAAAACGGGCAAATGGAACGGTGAGGTCATAACGCAGGCCTTTCTCGCAGATGCGTGCAGCAAGCTTGGCCGAGCCGAACGGATTACCTTCCTCGTTGACAAGTTCTTCGCCCTTGACATCAGCTAGGAAATTGCCCGAATCAAGAATCTTGAAAAGAAGTTTGTCGCCCTCCTCGCCATACTTGCCCATCAGCGTAGAGAGGTTCTCCATTGACGGAGTCTCGATCTGCTGATAGCCATAAAGGGCATAGACTTCCTTGATGGTGTTGAAAATATAGTTGCGCTTGGCCATTTCAATAGGACCGAAGTCGCGTGTTCCCTTAGGAATGCTTGGTTTTACTTGGTTTGCCATAATCATAACATTTGTAATGGGCGCAAAAATACTGAAATCGGGCGGTTTTTCAAAATAATTAATGTTATAAATATAAAAAATGAGTAAAAGTTTCTTGTTTTCGCGAAAAAGTGCTATCTTCGCGCCGCAATAAACCACCACTATCCGATGAACAACAGAATAAAGACCAAGATCAGCGATGTAGCGAAACAGCGTTTGCTGGTGCTCGACGGCGGCATAGGAACAATGATACAGCGGGAGAATCTCACGGAGGAAGATTTCCGTGGTTCGCTCTTTGCCGGTCATCAAATTTTGCTGCGAGGCAATAACGATGTGCTGTCGCTGACCCGTCCGGATGTCATCGAACAGGAGATTCGTTCCTATCTCGATGCCGGTGCAGACATTGTCACAACCAATACATTCTCATCGCAACGCATCTCGCAGCGTGAATACGGACTTGAGGAGTCGGTGGCAGACATGAACCGTGCCTCTGTGACGATAGCCCGACGTCTGGCAGATCAATATACGGCACAGAATCCCGATAAGCCGCGTTTTGTGGCAGGCAGTGTGGGACCGACCAGCAAGATGCTGTCGATGAGTGAGGATGTGAACAATCCTGCAGCGCGAAGCATTACGTTCGACGAATTGGAGTCGGCATATTACGAGCAGATTTGCGTGATGGTGGAGAGTGGTGTCGATGTCATTCTTGTTGAGACAATCTTTGACACGCTCAATGCCAAGGCCGCCATATCGGCATATCAGAAGGTCTGTGACGATGTCCAGGCGGCTTCGGATGTCAGCCTGATGCTCTCGATGACGGTGAGCGATGCCAGCGGACGAACGCTGAGCGGCCAGACGGTTGAGGCGTTCGTTGCCTCGGTGATGCATGCCAATCCGCTGTCGGTGGGAATGAATTGCGGACTTGGAGCTGATGGTATCTTGCCATGGCTCAGCCGTATGTCCGATTTTGCTACTTGTATGGTGAGCTGCCATCCGAATGCGGGTCTTCCTAATCAGTTCGGAGGCTATGACCAGTCGCCAGAAGAGTTCGTGCGCTTGATGCAGCCTTTCTTCGACCGTCATCTTGTAAATATCGTGGGTGGCTGTTGCGGCACAACGCCCGACCATATTAGGGCACTGTCTGCTGCGGTCGATTCGTTGAACGCCAACGGTTATCAGGTGCGTCAGAGTGTCGTGCCAGCGGAGCGCCACACAATACTATCCGGTCTCGAACCTCTTGAGGCTGGGGCATCGGATTTTATTCGCGTTGGCGAACGATGCAATGTGGCTGGCAGCCGTAAGTTCCTGCGTCTGATTAACGAGAAGAAATATGACGAGGCTCTCGAAATTGCCCGCCGACAGGTGGAGGACGGAGCCATGGTCATCGACGTAAATATGGACGACGGTCTGTTGGACGCAAAGTCGGAGATGCGCACGTTCCTTAATCTTCTGGCCTCCGATCCGGCTATCTGCCGTGTGCCGGTAATGGTCGATTCAAGTCGCTTTGACGTTATTGAAGAGGGTTTGAAGTGTATGCAGGGCAAAGGTGTTGTCAATAGCATCAGCCTGAAGATGGGAGAGGAGGAATTCGTTGCACATGCAAGAACCGTCCATCGGCTTGGTGCGGCTGTCATAGTGATGTGCTTCGACGAAGAGGGACAGGCTACGGACTACAGCCGCCGTGTTGATATTTGCCGTCGTGCATTCGATCTGCTTACCAGCAAAGTGGGATTCTCTCCCGAGGATATTATCTTCGACCCTAATGTGCTGACCATTGCCACAGGTATGGCCGAGCATAACGACTATGCGGCAGACTTCATCCGTGCCACGCGCTGGGTGAAAGACAATCTGCCGGGAACGCGTGTTTCGGGCGGTCTGTCGAACCTGTCGTTCGCTTTCCGTGGCAATAACTATCTGCGTGAGGCCATGCATTCATGCTTCCTGCACCTTGCCATGCCACAGGGTATGAATATGGCCATTCTTAATCCTGCCACGGCTCTCGACTATAAATCCATACCTGCCGAACTGCGTCTCGCCATCAATGAGGTGATTCTCAATACTTCGCCCGATGCTGCTGATTTGCTCCAGGAAATGGCTCAGGCTCTGCTTGAAGGTAAGACGACAGCCACAGCAACATCGCCATCGCCAACTGTCAGATCTGTGGCATCCACACAGTCGGCATCGGCAGCAGAGAAGACTGTTCCATCTACTCCAGAGGAGGTTTTGCGACAGTGCCTGCTCAAAGGACAGACCAATGGATTGGAGGAAAACCTTCTGACACTCATCAATCGCGGTGACAGTCCTGTATCGATCATTGCAGGTCCGCTTATGGACGGCATGAACGAGGTGGGAACGCTGTTCGGACAGGGCAAAATGTTCCTGCCGCAGGTGGTTAAGACTGCCCGAACCATGAAACGTGCTGTGGAGGTGCTGCAACCTTATATCGAGGCCGCTAATGCCACTCAGGATGTGGCATCGACCAAGAACGGAAAGATTCTCATCGCCACAGTGAAGGGCGATGTTCATGATATTGGCAAAAATATTGTGGGTGTGGTACTTGCCTGCAATAATTTCGAAGTCATAGACCTCGGTGTGATGGTACCTGTCGAGAAGATTATCGATACAGCCATTGCCGAGAATGTCGATATCGTCTGCCTGTCGGGTCTGATCACTCCGTCGCTCGATGAGATGTGCGCCGTGGCCCGTGCCATGCAGCAGGCTGGTCTGCGCATTCCTTTGTTTGTGGGCGGTGCAACGACAAGTGTCCGTCACACGGCTTTGAAGATCATGCCATGCTATGACGGACCTGTGTTCCATCTGCGCGATGCAGCACAGAACCCTGTCCTTGCCCTCAAACTGTTGGATCCGGCTCAGCGCGATGAGGTTATTGCCGATAACCGCCGTCAGCTTGAGGCTTTGCTTAAACCGCGAGAAGATATTGTGACTGTGCGTTCGCTCATTCCTCTTATCGACTGGAATTATTTCTTCTGGGCATGGCGCACAAAGGCAGATACGGAAGTCGGTGCCTCTCTGCGTGCAGATGCGGAACGTCTGCTTGAGGAAATAGCATCGAATGATGCCGATATCTATGCCCCACGCTTTGCACAGAAATTCTATCCGGCAGTCGGCAATAAGTCCGAGCATTCAATTACAGTGACGTTGCGCCATAATGATCACGAACCTAATTGTCCATGCTGCAACCAGACAGTGGTTTTGCCGACTCCGATATGCGGACATCATGCGTTGTGTGATTGGCTGGCGACTGACTCTGAACGAGACTCGGCTATTGCCTCTGGTACGCCTTTACCGGATTATATGACTAATGTGGGCGTCTTTGCTGTGACGATGAGCGAAGCATTCACTCATCGCCTCGAACATCTGAAGGATGAACGTGGAGGCGGTGACTATGATGTGCTATTGCTCCAAACATTGGGCGATCGTCTGGCAGAAGCTACGGCAGAATTTCTTAGCCGTCGTCTGTCAAGTGAACGCGGCTGGAAGGGAATACGTCCGGCTGTCGGCTATCCATCATGGCCTGACCAGAAGAATATTTTCCTCCTTGCACGCCTTGTCGATTTCCAGAAACTTGGCATTACACTCACCGAAAACGGCGCCATGTATCCACAGGCCAGTGTCTGCGGTCTCTATCTTGGCAACCCTGAGGCTGAGTATTAGTGAATGTCGATTGCATATTGGCCTTTGGCCTAATCAGCAAAATTGGACTAATTGGACTAATTGGTCTAATTGGACTAATTGGACTAATTGGCCCAATTGGCCCAATTGGCCCAATTGGACTAATAGACCCAATTGGTCTAATATCCCAATATTCTCTTAAAACTTCCCAATGTGAACTTTCTCCCATTGGAGTTTGTCTGTGTCGTATGGTTTGCGGACCTCATCAGGATGGCCTATGCTGATGGCCGACAGAACTTCATAATTGGCTGGTATGGACAGGATTTGGCGAATGTTGTAGGTGGCAGTGTTGCCATTCTCATCATAGCGGTTGCGCATCTGGATCCACACGGAACCGAGTCCGAGATCGGCACATTGCAACTGCATCTGAATTGAAGCGATAGCGCAATCCTCTACCCATGTGTCGCTTTCCTCTGGGTCGGCACACACAACAATGGCAAGGGCAGCATCTGCCAATGGTGCGGCTCCTGCATCTTTTACTAAAGAGAGTTGGCGAAGAGTCTCACGATCTTCCACCACGACGAAATGCCAAGGATTCTTGCGCTTGCCTGCTGGCGACATGAGTGCTGCTTCGAGAATGAGACGTACCTGATCGGGTGTGAGAAGCTCGTCGGTATATCGGCGATAACTGCGACGATTGATTACTAATTCGTGGAAATTGTTCATCTTTATATCGGTTTTGTGGGTGCAAAAGTAGTGCTATTATGGTAAAAAAACAAGAAAAAGTGCCAAAAAATGCTAATTTGTTTGTCCGAGCTGAAAAAAAACACTATCTTTGCGCGCAAATAATTAAGGCATAAGCATTATTTTGTGCCTTCAAAACATCGATTATGAAAAAGACAATACTCATACTTGCAACAGCATTGCTCATGGTCGGACAGTCCGATGCCAAGGGCGATAAGAAGGGATCGGCAGTGAAGGATCCCGTGGTGATGACCATCAACGGTGTGGATGTGACCCGTTCGGAGTTCGAATACTTCTACACCAAGAACAACGAACAGGATCAGAGCGAAGACAAGAGCTTCGATAAGTATGTCGATCTGTTTGTCAACTATAAGCTCAAGGTGCATGAGGCTTACAGCCGCGGCATCGACACAACCCAGAACTATCAGAACGAACTGGCAGGCTATCGTAAGCAGTTGGCCGAGCCTTATCTGATGGGAGAGGATTGGAAGGATCAGGCTCTTGATGAGGTTTTGCGCCACCGCACAGAAGAAGTGCATGCCGCACATATTCTTTTCCGTTTGCAGGAGAATGCATCGCCTAAGGAAGTGTCTGAGGCTATGGCAAAGATTGAGGACTGCAAGCGTCAGCTGGCTGCCGGTGCTCCGTTCGACAGTCTGGCCCGTGCCTTGAGCGAGGAACCTGCTGCTCGTCAGTCTGGAGGCGATCTCGGCTATTTCTCGACTATGAGAATGGTCTATCCGTTCGAGAAGGCAGCGTATGAGACTCCAGTCGGAGAGACAACCGTGGTGCGTACATCATTCGGTGTGCATCTTCTCAAGGTGCTTGACCGTCGTGCATTGCCACAGGATGAAGTCCGTCTGGCTCACATCATGAAGGCTTATGACCGTCGTACTCCACGTCCGCAGGCTAAGGAGGCTTTGAGCCATGTGATGGACTCTGTATATCAGGAACTGAAGAATGGTGCCGATTTCGGTCAGGTTGCATACAAATTCAGCGACGATCAGTCTTCTGCCCGTCAAGGCGGTCTCTATCCATGGCTTGGCCGTAACAATGGCTATCCAAAAGAATGGTCTGATGTGGCATTCTCGCTTGAGGTAGGTCAGTTCTCAGAACCGTTTACTACCGATTTCGGATGGCACATCCTCAAACTGGTTGACAAGCGCGACATTCCAGAGTGGACTGAAGAGCAGAAAAACCAGATCAAGTCGCAGCTCGAAAAAGACCCATCGAGAGGTGAGGCCTACCGCCGTCTGCGTGAAGACAAGATGATGGCTGAGGAGGGTCTGACGGTGAATGCCAAGGTTTTGGCTGGCAAGAACCGTAAGAAGGTGGCTATGACTATCGGCAAACAGAAATATACTGCTGAGAAATATGATCAGTGGCTTGCTGCCAAGTATGGCGAGGAAATTGAATTTGTGGATAAGGATGAGGCTCTGGATGCATGGAAGCGTGAGTGTATCAACCGTTATGCCGATGAGCATCTGGAGGAACGCAACACAGAGTTCCGTAATATCTACAAGGAATATCATGACGGTCTGATGCTGTTTGAGGTGGCCGGCGGTGAGGTCTGGGATAAGGCAGCAAAGGATACTGCAGGTCTGGTGGCTTTCTTCGAGTCACACCGCAAGAACTACGCTTGGGATGAACCTCTTTTCAAGGGAGCATTCATTGAGTGTGCCGATGACGAACTGCTTGTCACAGCCCTGAAGAAGATCTATGACAACTGTGATGATATCATGAAGTGTGCAGATATGGTTCGCGCACAGGTTCTCACCGATACGATCCTTACTCCAAATCCTAAGCAGCCACGTTTCCACATCGTGAACGGTCTGTATGCCCCTGGTGATAACAATACGGTCGATCGTATGGCATTGAAACTCAATGTCGAGGCTAAGCCGGCACGTGATAACATGCCGATACAGATGACCTACGGACACGTGCTTGCCGATGGTCCTGAGGAACTTGATGATGTGCGCGGCAAGGTTGTTGCCGACTATCAGACAGAACTTGAGAATAATTGGGTTGCTGAGCTTCGCCGTAAGTTCGAGGTTAAGATCAATCAGGCAGAACTTGACAAGCTCAAGGCTGATATCTGTGCGGAGAAATAACGAACTGTGTAAATCATCTGTCTGGAGACTATGAGACATCTGCTATTATATTTGGTTACTGCATTGTTGTTGTCTGCTTGTATTCCTGCCGAGAGTCCAATCCTGGCTCAGGTGGGTGATGCCAAGCTTACAACCAACGATGTGCGCCTGCAGATGCCATTGAGCATGACGGGTGCCGACAGCGCGGCCTTTGTGCGTGAATATGTGGATGAGTGGGTCAACGAACAGCTGCTCTATCAGCAGGGTATGCGCAATGTGCCCGACCTTGACAAACTCGAACAACTTGCAGCTCAGTACAGACGGGACCTGATTTCGCTGACCTACGAGAACGAACTGATGCGTGGCTATGCCGAAGAGGTTTCTGACGATGAGTGTCTGGCTTTCTATGAAAAGTATCAGAAGCAGCTAAGACTTGAAGAGGCCATAGTGCAAGGGTTCTACATCAAGTTGCTGTCTAATTCAAGTCGAGTGCGAGAACTGAAAGACTGGCTCAAGCAGATGCAGAGCGGTATTATGGATCACGCCGAGGAACTTGAACAATACTGCCAGCAGAGAGCCGTGGATTATGACTCGTTCATGGACTCATGGGAAAATATCCATCGTCTCACAGACCGACTGCCGGTCACGGTGGTAGATGCCGGTCAGTTCCTCCGTTGCCAGGTCTATGAGATGAAGGACGATGACTATATTCATCTCTTCCTTGTCAGCGACTTCCGTCTGGCAGGGGAAATCGAACCTTTTGAACATGCCAAAGCCGATGTGCATGAATTGCTGTTGCAGCAGAAGCATCGCGAATTCCGTAAGCGTCTGCTCAAGAGTCTGCGAGACGAGGCTTTGCGCACAGGTGAACTGAAAATTAACTGAACAAGATTTTGTAAAAATTAAATATTGATATAGATGAAGAAATATTTGCTGACATTGTCTGCCATGCTTTGTGCAGGAATAAGTCTTGCCCAGGAGGCTGACAATGTGATTGATGAGGTAATCTGGGTTGTGGGCGACGAGGCTATCCTCCGATCTGAGGTCGAGCAGGAACGCAAGCGCATGCTCTATCAGGGTCAGCGTATTGATGGCGACCCGTATGCGGTTATCCCAGAACAGATGGCAATTCAGAAACTGTTTATCAATCAGGCAATCACCGACTCAATTGAGGTGACTGACGAGGAAGTCGATCGACAGGTGGATATGCAGATTAACATGTTCGTGCAGCAGATCGGTTCGAAAGAGAAACTTGAGGAGTATCTTGAGAAACCTATGAATGAGATCCGTTCGGAGTTCCGCACTAACATCAAGAATCAGAATATTGTTCAGAAGATGCGCATGCACCTGACTGAGGATGTGTCTCCGACTCCAAGCGAGGTGAGAGCATACTTTGAGAAATTGCCAAGCGATAGCATTCCGTTCATTCAGACTCAGGTCGAGGTTCAGATCATCACATTGCAGCCAAAAATCCCTCAACAGGTGATTGACGGCATCAAGAACCGTTTGCGCGACTACACTCAGCGTGTCGTAAACGGTGAGTCAGAGTTCTCGACACTTGCCATCCTCTACAGCGAGGATCCTGGTAGTGCTCCACTGGGCGGTGAACTCGGTTTCAAGGGTCGTAATGCCTTTGTGCCGGAATTCTCTGCCGCTGCATTCCAGCTGTCTGATCCTAAGAAGGTCTCTAAGATTGTCGAGACAGAGTTCGGCTACCATATCATTCAGCTTATCGAGCGCCGTGGCGACCGTGCCAATTTCCGTCATATCCTTCTCACTCCACGTGTCTCAAGCAAGGAGCTCACCGAAGCACGTGGAATGCTCGACACGCTTAAGATGGAACTCGATTCTGCCAAGTTTACATTCGAGGAGGCTGCACGTCATCTGTCAAGTGACAAGAGCACACGCAACAGCTCGGGTCTCATGACCAGCGAACGTACAGGTACTGCACGCCAGTTCATGGACGAGTTGCCGAGTGAGGTGGCTCGCGTGGTGAGCAATATGAGTGTGGGTGAGGTGTCACAGCCTTTCTCGATGAAGGATCCTAAGACAGGTCGTGATCAGGTGGCCATCGTCAAACTCAAGAACCGTATTGATGGTCATAAGGCAACATACTATGAAGACTATCAGACCGTCAAGGAACTGTATCAGACTTATCTTGAGGAAAAGATTATCGATGACTTCATCCGAGCAAAACAGAAAGAGACATATTGCCGCATTAAACCGGGTTGGGAGAAATATGAGTTCGAGTACCCAGGATGGGGCGAGAATGGCCGTTGATTGATTCCGACACAAATATTACCATTCCATTGCGTAGGTTTATATTATATATAATAATGTGTATGCCGTTGCTTTTGCTCGCACAACAGAAGCAACAGCAGAAACCTCGTCTGATATATCTCGAACATGCCAACACGCTAAGTTTCGATAAGGCCGTGGATGAAGAACGTCAGGTTTTGCGCGGTGATGTGCTGTTCCGTCAGGACAGTATATACATGTCATGCGACAGTGCCTATTTCTATCAGTCACGCAACTCGTTTGAGGCGTTCAGCAATGTGGAGATGTGGGAGGGCGATACGCTTCATCTCTGGTGCGACTCACTTTCATACGATGGCGACAAACTGGAGGGCGAGCTGTTTGACAATGTGCGCATGAGGCATAATGATACGGAGCTTCACACAGAATACATGATTTATTACCGTCAGGAAGGAAAGGCTCACTATCCATATAGCGGTTACATCATGGATCCTGATAACCATCTGCTAAGTGATCTTGGCTGGTATTATACGCAGACTAAGCTGTCTGTGTTCCGCAATAATGTCGTGATGCGCCACTATGACTTCTCGAAGATGGGCGAGGAGCGTCCTCTGTATCCAGATCCAGACTCAGAATCATACCGACCTGATATGACGCTCTATGGTGATACTCTGCACTATAATTTTGAGTCTGACGATGCGTGGATTCTCGGTCCGTCGAAGGTGGTCAATGACACCGCAACGCTCTATACAAATCTCGGTACAATCAACACACAGAGCCAGCAGTCTTGGCTTTACGACCATTCGTATGTGGTTTCTCCTGGACGATATACCACAGCCGACACCCTGTTCTATGACGGACTTGCAGGCTATGGCGACGGTTGGGGACACTTCCTTGCCTATGATACCATTCAGCACATGAGCGTGTTGGGCGATTATGCCCATTACACTGACCTGCCTCAGACTATCACGGTCACCGGACATGCCCTGGCAAAGGAGTTTTCGTCATCAGATACCCTTTATCTGCATGCCGATACATTGCGCACGTACAGCATCTTCGATGAAAAGGTGATGCAGGTGCCTGCCGATACGCTCGTCAGTTATGACACGATAAAGGTATGGCAGACAGAAATGCTTAGGGATTCGCTTCTGACAGATAGTGTCCGCATTGACTCTATCCTGGTCGATTCGATTGTTGTGCATCTGACACCGCAGGTACGTGACAGTGCCTATACCGATACCATTCACTATCTGACCTGCCATTTCAACGTTCGATACTATCGTTCGGATATGCAAGGAGTGTGTGATTCGCTCAACTACAATCATCATGACTCTATTGCCACATTCATAGGCAATCCTGTAATGTGGAACCAGAACTACCAGATTACAGGCGATACGATCTTCACGGTCATGGCGCCTTCTGGAGGCATCGAGCGCGCTCTTGTCCACGATCAGGCATTCCTTATTCTGCAACATGACTCATTGCATTACGACCAGATTTCGGGCAAGGATCTTGTGTGCTATTTCGACTCATCGCGCATTCAGCGAATGGATATGTCGGGCAATGTCCAGATTATTTTCTATCCAGAGGACGGTAAAGACGAAGAGAAGAGCCTTATTGGTCTCAACCAGGTTATTGGCAATTATCTGAGCATCTGGTTCATCAACCAGAAGATGGAACATCTGCGCGTATGGCCGCAGCCTGTCGGTTCGCTGACTCCGTTGCATCTTGTCACAGAGGATATCCTCTATCTTG
Organism: Candidatus Liminaster caballi; assembly: GCA_018065085.1. Classification (GTDB taxonomy): domain Bacteria; phylum Bacteroidota; class Bacteroidia; order Bacteroidales; family UBA3663; genus Liminaster; species Liminaster caballi. The sequence continues at coordinate 35,941 of JAGHUA010000016.1, forward strand.
AAGGTTTCAGGTGGATGGACTATCTGCGTCCTACAGATCCGATGGATGTGTTCCGTGATGTGAGAATGAAGAGCGAGGACAAGGTGGAGTCAATTCGCCTGTTCAATGACGATGAACTGAACGGCTGGTAGCATAGCCTGTCTGTCGGGCCGGTTGCAGTCAACCAAACTTAGTCAAAAAGGTTTAGCAATAGTTTAGCCAAAAGTGTAAAGATGAGCATATTTACTGTCGAGAAACCACGTAGGTTCCAGCGTGAGAACCGCTTCAGCAACGAGCGTAAGGAATATCTTGAAGCCCGTCGCCGTATCATACTCCATGAAGAGGGAATACTTCCTACCGAGGAACTTAAGGCTGAAGAGATTATCAGAGGCAAGTTCATAGAGGGAACCACTCATCTGCGTCGCCGCAAGGAACGTGAGGAAGAGGAAGGTACACGCGACAAGAGCAAGCGATGGGTAAAGATGGGTGTGTGGCTCATCGTCATGGTGGTGCTATTCGTCTGGCTTTTCCGTTCTATTTATAATATTTGAGAAAGGATATATACCGTGGATCTGATTCACCTGCTTCCTGATAGTGTCGCCAACCAGATTGCCGCCGGTGAGGTGGTTCAACGTCCTGCGTCTGTCATCAAAGAGTTGCTTGAGAACTCTGTCGATGCCAAGGCAACCGACATTCAGGTTTTCATACGAGAGGCCGGACGCGAACTTATTCAGGTCATTGACAATGGCATGGGCATGTCGCATACAGATGCGCGTATGGCATTCGAACGACATGCCACAAGCAAGATCAAGCAGGCTGCCGATCTCTTCTCGCTTCATACCATGGGCTTCCGTGGAGAGGCGTTGCCATCGATTGTGGCTGTTTCCGAACTTGAGATGCGTACACGTCGCGCCGAAGATGAGACTGGTGTTCATCTTTCCTTTTCGGGTAGTGTCTTACAGCGTCAGGAGGCCGTGGTGTGCCAAAAGGGTACAAACATCGAGGTGCGTAACCTGTTCTTCAATGTGCCGGCGCGTCGTAAGTTCCTCAAAAGTAACCAGACCGAGCTGTCGAACATCATAACCGAGTTGCAGCATGTGGCGCTTGCCAATCCGCAGGTCGCTTTTTCCATTACACACAATGACACTCTGCTTTTCAAGCTCGATGCCGGTTCGCTCAAGCAGCGTATCGTCCAGGTATTCTCCAAACAGGTCGGTCAGCAGCTAATCCCGGTCAATGTCGAAAATGACTTGATCAGCATCAACGGATTTGTATGCCAGCCGGAATCCGCACGCAAGAAGGGCGCTTTGCAGTATTTCTTTGTCAATGACCGATACATGCGTCATCCTTACTTCCACAAGGCTGTGATGGAATGCTATAAAGACCTCATCGCCGATGGAGAACAGCCAAACTATTTCATCTACATGAAGGTCGATCCCGCTTCGATAGATGTGAATATCCATCCGACAAAGACCGAGATCAAGTTTGAGAATGAGGCTGCACGCTGGCATATCCTTATGGCTACGATACGTGAGGCCATGGGTAAGTACAATGCTGTACCTGCCATCGACTTCGACCAGGCTGATGCCCCAGACATTGCAGCTTTCGACCCTTCTGCACCGATGCCACACGAACCGAAAGTCTCGTTCAATAACGACTACAATCCGTTCAAGAAGAGTCCGGTGATGTCCAACTGGACGAGTCTGTATGAAGATTTCTCCAACTCGCGCGATGGCTCTGTCGGTCATCTTCCCGAAAGCCAGAACGCAATGCCTTCTGTTCATGTGGAGACTATTCCGAGCCGCATGGATATGGGCAATGGTACAGCAGGCAACGATGACACAGAACCGTTGCCAAGTCGTATGTCCACCATTCTTGACGATGTGCCTGATTATGTGCCTCCAACCACTCAGTTGGTCGATCCGTTGCATCAGGCACCGTCTGTCGAACCTCACAAATCGGTCTATCGCAAGTACCTTCAGGTATCCTCTCGCTACATTGTGGCCTCAACGCGTCAGGGGATGGTTCTGATCGATCAGCACCGAGCACACATGACAGTGCTCTTCGACCGTTATTATCAGCAGATACGTCAGCGTCAGGGCATCTCGCAGCAGGAACTCTTCCCTGAGGTTATTGAGGTGTCGAAGGCTGATGTGCCTGTCATGGAGAGTATCCTTGACGACCTGCGCTATCTCGGTTTCGAACTTGACAGTCTTGGCGGTGGCAGCTATGCGCTCAATGGCAAACCTGCATCGCTCGACAAGAGTATCGACTTCAATGTGCTTCTTCAGCAGATGCTCGATGAGGCACGTGATGAGGTTCATGGCGTCGGTGACGAACTTGGCCGTAAGCTCGCGCTTCGTTTAAGTGCCACACAGGCATTGCCATACGGTAAGACACTGTCCGAAGAGGAGATGTCGCAGCTCATCGATTCACTCTATGCCTTGCCGGATCATACCTATGCGCCTGACGGACATCTGATTGCCGTGCATCTGTCTGTTGATGAACTTGATGCCCGATTCTGACATCTCACTAATATTTAATCGATAATATTTATCACTCGCACATGATTTACGCTATTTGTCTTCAGCCTTATATTCCAATGAGAGCCACCGCAGCCGAGTCGTCTGAGATGACCAATCAGCTGCTCTTTGGCGATACATTCCGCATCGTGGAGGAGATTCCTCGCTGGTATCGCATCGTACGCGATTGCGATGATTATGAGGGTTGGATTGACTGGAAGACTGCCACGTTGATTGAGAAACATGATTATGACGATTATCTGCGCAAGGCAGATGAAGCCCTGCTCCTGCGTCAGCCATATAATGTAGTGCAGCAGATAGCTCCATCCGGACAGACTGCCAGTCTTCATCTTTCGTGGGGAAGTCGTATCTTCAATATGGATGATATGGGCATCTCATTCCGTATGCAGGGTAAGCGTTTCGATGTGCCTAACATGACGTATGTCAATCCTGTAAAGACCGCCAGCATGTCGCGCAATGCCTGTGCGAAATATCTGCTTCAGCAGGCACAGATGTTGCTCAATGTGCCATATCTCTGGGGTGGCTGTTCGGCATTCGGCATCGACTGCTCGGGCTTCACACAGACGCTGTTCCGTTTCGTTGGCGTTCGTCTGCCTCGCAATGCATCTCAGCAGGCGCTTATAGGCGAAGAAGTGGCCTATAAAGACCGTCTTGTGGGTGATCTTGCGTTCTTCAATCATGGCGAGGGTAATGGTAAGATAACACACGTGGGTGTATGTGATGACCAGGGACGTGTGCTCCATTGTTCGGCATCGCTTCATTACGACGAACTGCGTGAGGATGGCATCTGGAGCATCGAGCAGCAGAAACTCACACATAATCTCGTTTCTATCCGTCGCGTATTCTAATTATTTATGACTATGGATCTGATTAAGTTACTCTATCTCATATATCAGCAGCATCCGGTTGTCACCACAGACAGCCGTCAGTGTCCAGCCGGATCTTTGTTCTTTGCTCTCAAGGGCGAGCGTTTCGACGGTAATCAGTATGCCGCCGAGGTGTTACAGAAGGGCTGTGTACTGGCTGTGGTCGATGATGCAACCGTTATTCCCGACTCTGACCGTCAGCAGGGGGATGCTGGCGTTGCTCCTGATTCGCTTGTCCTTCCTTTCGGTCGTTATGGACGTTATTTCTATGTCGCTGATGTTCTTGATACACTTCAGCGTCTCGCTGCATGTCATCGTGAGGCATTGCGTACATGGCAGCGGCCCGTTCCCGTCATCGGCATCACTGGCACCAATGGCAAGACAACCACAAAGGAACTGACATATAGCGTTCTTTCGCAGAAATACAACGTACTTGCCACTCAGGGCAATCTTAATAATCAGATCGGTGTGCCTCTGACTTTGCTCAGGATCCGTCCTGAACACGAACTGGCAATTGTCGAGATGGGTGCAAACCATCCGATGGACATTGCCGATCTCTGTGCAATAGCCCGACCAGACTTCGGACTTATTACCAATGTCGGCAAGGCTCATCTGCTCGGCTTTGGCAGTTTCGAGGGTGTCATTGCTGCAAAGACTAAGCTTTATGAGTCATTGCGCAAGACTGTCGGAACTGTGTTCATCGACAAGGGTAATCCATATCTCACAGATAAGACCGAAGGATTGAAACAGGTAGGATACGCTGATTCAGACAAAGTTTCTGCTGGCACTGATGAGTCGTTGTCTGTACGTGGCGCTATGCTTTCGTGCAACCCTTATCTGACGCTTTCGCTGTTCATCGGCGATGGTCCGTCGCTTGTTGTCAATACCAATCTTATCGGCAGCTATAACCTCATCAATGTCATTGCTGCCGCTACGGTGGGCAATTATTTCTCAGTGCCTGCATCTGCCATAAAGGCTGCTATCGAGGGTTATGAACCACAGAACATGCGTTCGCAGCTCGTTGACCTCGGCCATGACAATAATATCATCCTCGATGCCTACAATGCCAATCCTACAAGCATGGAGGCTGCCTTGCGCAGTTTCTCGGTCAATGCTGCTGTGCATAAGAATCTTGTGCTTGGCGATATGCGCGAACTTGGCGATGATTCTCAGACTGAACACCTGCGTGTGCTCCGTCTTTTGGCTTCGGATGAGATAATGATCGACAATGTACTCCTTGTTGGATCCGAGTTCACTTCGGCATTCCGTTCGTTGTCCGATGATGAGGTTTCGAATATGGCCAAGTATAATGTGCGCTGCTATGCCGATGTTTCGACTTTGCTGACCGATCGCCAGATGCTTGCCAGTATTGCAGGAACCACTCTGGTCAAGGGTTCGCGTGGCATCCAGCTTGAGAAGGTTGCCGAACTAATGAAGGAGTTGTTTGTCATCTGATTGTTCACGTTATGAGACTTTATCTGTTGCGACATGGCGAGACCGACTGGAATCGCTCTCACCGTTTCCAGGGACGTATCGACATTCCGCTCAATCAGGCTGGACGAGACCTTGCCATCGAGACACGACGGAACATGCCTGTTATTCAGTTCGACAAGGTTTACTGCAGTCCGCTCATCCGTGCTGTCGAGACTTCGCATATCCTGCTTGAAGGCCGTTTCCCGATTGATGATATCATCATTGATGAACGAATCAGTGAAGTGTGTTTTGGCGAATGGGAAGGATGCGACATCGATGCAGTAAGTGAGGATCCATCGCATCCGCTTTATGAATGCCTTTGGCATCCCGATCTTTATTATCCCGAGAAGTTCAATTCCGACACCAAGGCAGAGTCATTGCATCGTCTGGCCGAAAGGGCAGGGGCGTTCCTGCGTGATGAGATCATGCCGCTTGAGGGAAAGTGTGACAATGTGCTGATTGTGGCCCACGGAGCGCTCAATCGTGCCATTGTTGTTGCTGCAGGCTATAAGACTGTGGCTGATTTTTGGGCCATCAAATATCCTAATTGCTGTCTGACCACACTCGATATCACTGAAGGAAAGGCTACTCTTGTCCGCGAGTCTGAGATATTTTACCAGCCTGACGGATCGTTTACAGGGTGGAAGAATGAGAAATAATAAACTTTAAGATTATATGCGCGTAGTTATACAGCGAGTAACGCATGCTTCTGTCACCATCGATGGCAATCTGAAGTCTTCTATTGGCAATGGACTCCTTATCCTTGTCGGATTTGAGGCCCTTGATAATGCCGAGGATGTCAATTGGATGACACGCAAGGTGTTGGGTCTCCGTATCTTTAATGATGAGGCGGGTGTGATGAACCGTTCTGTACTTGATATCGGTGGCGATATTCTCATTGTCAGTCAGTTTACTCTTCACGCTCTTACGGCTAAAGGCAATCGCCCGAGCTACATCCGTGCTGCAGGTCATGACATTGCAGTTCCTCTCTACGAAATGTTTCTCAAAACTGTCAGTGCTGGTCTCGGTCACGAAGTTGGCAGCGGCACTTTTGGTGCTGATATGAAGGTTGATCTTCTCAACGATGGACCAGTCACCATCTGCATAGATTCAAAGAATAAGGAGTGACGCCATTTGGCACCACTCCTTTTTATTGTCTTATGTCTTTTAACCTTTTAACCTTTTAACCTTTTAACCTTTTAACCTTATAACCTCATAACCTTATAACCTCATAACCTTATAACCTCTTACTTACTGGCCGCAATTTTTTGCTCGGCAGTCTCGAACTTTTCCTTAAATTCAGCGTCGGTGTCAAGAAGGTCCTCGACATTCTTCAGGGCGTGGAGAACTGTGGCATGATCACGGTTGCCCACAACCTGACCGATGCGACTTACCGATTGGGTCGTATATTTCTTGCAGAGCGACATTGCAGCCTGACGGGCAAGCACGATCTCACGCTTGCGGCTCTTGCTGTTGATTGACTTCATGTCGATGCCGAACGTGCTGACAACGGCCTGAAGGATTGCTTCGCATGTGATGACTTTCTGTTCGATCTTCACAATCATGCGCATGACGCGACTTGCCAATTCCTGGTCAATAGGACGGTTGAAGGCAATGGAATGGGCGAGGAGAGAGTTGATGATACCCTCAAGGTCGCGCACATTATCCGTGGCGTTATGGGCAATATAGTCGATGACATCAGCATCGATCTGGAGACCTTCTTTCTCGCATTTGCCAAGGAGAATGTTCTTGCGAAGGTCATAGTCAGGATGTTCAATCTCTCCGATAAATCCCCACTTGAATCGGGTCAGCAGACGAGGGATGAGATCTTCAGCAAGTTCAACTGGCGGACGGTCACAGGTCATGATCAACTGCTTGCCTGCGGTGTGCAGGTAGTTGAAGATGTGGAAGAATGTATTCTGAGTGGCAACAAGGTTCTTGCCTGCAAATTCCTGAATATCATCGACGATAAGAACATCTATCGAGCGGTAGAAGTTGATAAAGTCGTTATGCTGGTTGTTGCGCACGGCATCGGTGTACTGAATCTTGAAAAGATGTGCAGGTACGTAGAGGACACGTTTCTCCGGCTGATGTTCCTGCACGTACAGGCCGATAGCCTGGGCCAGATGAGTCTTGCCCACGCCTGATGCGCCGAAGATAAAGAATGGGTTGAACGCATTGTTGCCGGGCTTCTGTGCAACAGTGAGGGCAGCACTCAGAGCAAGTTCATTGCTCTTGCCCTGACAGAAAGTCTGGAATCGGCAATATGGATTGAGATGTGAATCAAAATCCGCTTCCTTTTTCGTTTCATTTCGCTCTTGAGCCTCGGCCTTTACGCTGTCGTTCTGTGCAACTTCAATCTGATATCCTAAGGTAATAGGTCCGTACACGCGCTGCAATGTCTTCTTGAGCAGGTCGAAGTACTCTGACTCTAATCGTTCGTAAACAAAATGGGACGGAATCTGCATCACCAACTTGCCATTGGTGAAACTGAGAACCTTGTTATGCGCAAAGTAAGCATTGTATGCCTCCTCATTGCCTACAAGGTTGTCCCGAATGATGTCGAGACATTGTTCCCATTGTGTTTCGTATTGTTGTTTCATATCGTAATCTGGTTCGATCAAAATTTCCGAGTGCAAAGATGATAAAAAAAAATTAATTATCCAAATGAAAAAAAGTCCTTAAAAAATTTGGATATATGTAACTTGTTGATTTTTAGGCAGCAATTATGCTAGCCTTTATGTATAGGCTTTGTTTGATGTTTGAGACCTAAAATATGACTGAAAAACAATAATTTACGAAAAACGGATATTGCCGGAACCAAAAAGTTATCAACAAACAGTTTATCGGATATTTTATAATTGTTATTGCTTGAAAAACCGTTATTTAGAGTGTTGACAACTTGCGACGAAATGTTTGTAGATATTTAAATTGTTTATTTTTTGCTTATTAAAATGATTTCGCACCATCTAAGTGTCAAAACGCTTAAAAATGGTGCGAAAAAGTGTTGATAACTCATGTTTCCGAACTATTGTCCCATGAGATTGTCATAGTTAAAACCGAATGGCAAGAGTGCGTTGATTCCATTGATGACATAGGTTTCTTCTTTCGAGCAAAGCATGATTTCTATTGGGGCTCCGGCTCGGTATTCCGATTCACAAATCACCTGTCGGCATGCACCGCACGGGGCGCAGATATCTTTTGTGATTTCTCCGTTGGTACGTGCAGCCACTGCCAACTTCAAGATTTTTGCCTCCGGATATTTCGCGTGCGCGTAAAATATAGTTGTACGTTCCGCGCAAAGGCCCGACGGATATGCCGCGTTCTCCTGATTGCTTCCGCTGATGATTTCTCCGTTGTCGAGGAGTACTGCAGCGCCCACTTGGAAGTGTGAATAAGGCGAATATGAGGTTAAAGTAGCCTTTTTTGCTGCCTCAACTACATTTTTTTGCTCTAAAGTGAGTTCTGTTTGGCTACAAATTTGTATCTTTGCACCGATTTCTAAGGTTTTCATGATAAAAATTTTTTGCAAAGATATGACAAATCGTTCAATCTGCCAAGAAAATAGGCCAATAATCGGTACATTTATTCGTTTTGTGGTGCTAATTGCCATTCAGCTTTGCGTTTTTCTGCATTTGAATGCGCGAAACAACTGTCCGCCGCAGGGCCCGCGACTGTCAGCCGAGCAATACTGCAAGCTTTATGCCGAAGAGGCACAGCGGCAGATGCAGAAGTATGGCATTCCTGCCAGCATCACACTTGCGCAGGGAATGTATGAGTCGGGCTATGGATCGAGCTATCTGGCTGTCGTTGCCAACAATCATTTCGGCATCAAGGCCTACAGAAATTGGAACGGACCCGTTGTGCGATGTGATGATGATGCCCGAAGCGAACCTTTTTGCAAGTTCAAGACCGTGTTGGACGGTTACGAACATCATTCTCGCTTTCTTGTCGATAACCAGCGTTACGCTCCGCTCTTCAAACTCAATCCGCTCGACTATAAAGCATGGGCAAAAGGTCTGAGCAAATGCGGTTATGCCACCAATCCGCAGTATGCGGCTCAGATCATAGATGTCATCGAGCGCTATCATCTCGATCTTTATGACACCAAGAAGAAGGGCGGCAAGTCATCATCGACCGTGGCTGCTGGCAGTCATCAGGTCTATCTGTCGGCCGAGAAGAGAGGTCTTCGCTATGTGCGTGTAGCTGCTGGCGATGACCTGTCGAAGCTTGCCGACGAGTTCCACACCACCAAGGGCACGTTGCGCAAGTGGAATGACCTGCCGAAGAACTATCAGCTGACCGTTGGTGAGGTCATCTATCTTGAGGCAAAGCACAAGAAGGCAAACAAGGAACATGCCGTTCATGTAGTGCGTCCTGGCGAGTCGTTGCACAAGATTTCGCAGCTCTATGGCGTGACTGTCAAATCGATAGTGAAACGCAATCACCTGCAATCAGGCAGCGTTTCAGTGGGTCAAGAATTAAAACTTCGTTAAATTAAGAAAAAATAAAGGCAAAATATTTGCATAATTCAAAATATTTGCGTATCTTTGCCGCGCAATTGCACAGATAGATTGTGCAAGCAGAATATTAACAAAACCAACATTAGAATCTAAATATTATGACACACTGCAAACCATACGTTATCGGAGTGGATATGGGCGGCACCAACACAGTAGTAGGTGTTGTTGACACACGAGGAAAGATTGTTGCAACTACGGCATTCAAGACACGCGACTGTGAGGAATTCAGCGACTTTGTCGAGTCAATAGCCAAGGCTTGTCGCCGTGTCATGGGCGAGATAGGCGGTCCTCAGATGATAGCCGGCATCGGTGTCGGTGCTCCGAATGCAAATTATTATAGTGGAAATATCGAAAATCCTGCCAACCTGCCTTGGAAGGGAATCCTGCCGCTGGCCGAGATGCTCTATAATACGCTCGATATTCCTGTGGCAGTGACCAACGATGCCAATGCTGCTGCCATCGGCGAGATGACCTATGGTGCGGCCCGTGGCATGCGTGATTTCATCATGATCACACTCGGTACAGGTGTTGGTTCGGGCATCGTGGTCAATGGCGAACTTGTCTATGGCAATGACGGATTTGCCGGCGAGCTCGGACACGTCAAGGTTCGCCGTGGCGGACGTCAGTGCGGTTGCGGACAGCGTGGATGTCTTGAGGCCTACTGTTCGGCAACGGGTGTGGCACGTACTGCACTCGAGTTCCTCGATACACACACAGAGGATAGCCTTCTGCGCAAGCTCACACCGTCACAGATTACATCCAAGGACGTCTATGATGCAGCCATTCAGGGCGATGCCATGGCAAAAGAGATATTCGAATATACAGGCAAGATAATGGGCGAGGCGTTTGCTGACTTTGTCTGCTTCTCGGCCCCAGAGGCAATCGTTCTGTTCGGTGGCCTTGCTCAGGCGGGCGACCTGCTTATAGTGCCTATCCGCAAGTCAATGGAAGAGAACCTTATCCAGAACTGGAAGGGCAAGATCAAGCTCATTCCGTCGGCATTGCCGTCGAGCGAGGCTGCCATTCTCGGTGCAGCAGCCCTTGGCTGGAAGGCTCAATAAAAAAATAACGCTCAAAAAGTGATTGAAGTACAAGGCGCACGCGTCCACAATCTGAAAAATATAGATGTAACTATTCCAAGTTACAGTCTGACAGTCGTTACCGGATTGTCAGGATCGGGTAAATCATCGCTGGCTTTCGACACCATCTATGCCGAAGGCCAGCGTCGCTACATTGAGACATTTTCGAGCTATGCGCGCAATTTCCTTGGCAACCTCGAACGTCCTGATGTCGATAAGATCGAGGGTCTGAGTCCTGTCATCAGCATCGAACAGAAGACCGTGAACCGCAACCCGCGTTCCACCGTGGGCACCACCACTGAGATCTACGACTTCCTGCGTCTGCTCTATGCCCGAGTAGGCGAGGCGTTCAGCTATCTGAGTGGCGAAAAGATGGTTCGTTTCACCGAGGATCAGATCATCGAACTCCTGCTCAACGAGTATGAAGGCAAGCGTGTGTTCCTCCTAGCTCCGCTGGTGCGCAATAGGAAGGGCCACTATCGCGAGCTGTTCGAACAGCTGCGCAAGAAAGGCTATCTCAACGTCCGCATCGATGGCGAGATGCGCGAGATCCTGCACGGCTTGCAGCTCGACCGTTACAAGAACCATACCATCGAGCTTGTGGTCGATAAGATGCAGGTGTCGGGCATTGACGAACACCGACTGCGTGATTCCGTGCGTCTGGCCATGAAGATGGGCGAGGGCATGATGGCAGTGTTGCAGCATGGCACCGACAATGTGCGCTATTACAGTCGTATGCTCATGGATCCGGCTACGGGTCTGGCCTATAAGGATCCTGCTCCACACGACTTTTCGTTCAATTCGCCAATGGGAGCCTGTCCGCATTGCCATGGCCTGGGTCGTGTCACGCAGGTGGATCGCGACAAGATCATTCCCAACCCCAAGCAGAGCATAGCCGATGGAGGTATCGCACCTCTCGGAAAGCGCAAGAATAGCATGATCTTCTGGCAGATAGAGGCTTTGCTTGGCACATATCAGTGTACGCTCGATACGCCTATCTGCGACATACCCGAAGAGGCTGTCAACGGTGTTCTCTATGGCACAGGCGAGGTCTATAAGACTGGCGACGAACATACGGGCTACAGCATGATGACCATGCCGTATGAAGGACTTGTCAAGTTCATTCAGGATTCAATCAGCGACGACGCCTCGGCCAAGGAGAAGCGCTGGGCGGAGTCTTTCAGTTCGGAGATGGAGTGTCCCGTCTGTCACGGACAGCGACTAAGGCAGGAGGCATTGCATTTCCTGCTCGACGGAAAGAACATATCCGAGGTGAGCAACCTCACGCTCTCCGATTTGCATGAATGGATCAAGAACCTTCCGTCGGCATTGAGCGAACGGCAGATGAACGTGGCGCAGGAAATCCTCAAGGAGATACAGACCCGATTGCAGTTCCTCCTGGACGTCGGTTTGGGCTATCTTTCGCTCAACCGACCCACCATGACCCTGTCGGGCGGTGAGAGCCAGCGCATCCGTCTTGCCACACAGATTGGCAGTCAGTTGGTCAACGTGCTCTATATCCTCGACGAGCCGAGCATCGGCCTTCATCAGCGCGACAACGAACTGCTTATCTCATCGCTCAAGAAACTGCGCGACATCGGCAATACCGTTATCGTCGTCGAGCATGACCGCGACATGATGCTCGCTGCCGACTATGTGGTGGACATTGGTCCGATGGCTGGTCGCAAAGGCGGCAATGTGGTGTTTCAGGGCACGGTGGGCGATATGTTGCAGACCGATACGCTCACGGCTCAGTATCTGACCGATCAGCGTCGCATCGAGATACCCAAGTCGCGCCGTAAGGGTAACGGCCTCTGTCTCACGGTGCATGGCGCCACAGGCCATAACCTCAAATCGGTTGACGTTACGTTCCCGCTCGGCTGTCTGATAGGCATCACGGGTGTGTCTGGTTCCGGCAAGTCCAGCCTTATCAACGGAACGCTTCAGCCTATCCTCAGCCAGCATTTCTACAGGTCGCTGCAGGCTCCGCTGCCATACGCCTCGATTGACGGAATTGAGAATATCGACAAAGTGATCTCGGTCGATCAGTCGCCGTTGGGTCGCACACCGCGCAGCAATCCAGCCACCTATACCGGCGTGTTTGCCGACATCCGCAACCTGTTTGTGGCGTTGCCAGAGGCTCAGATGAGAGGTTATAAGGCAGGCCGATTCTCGTTCAACGTAGGTGGCGGACGATGCGAGACATGTTCGGGCAATGGCTATAAGACCATCGAGATGAACTTCCTGCCCGATGTGATGGTTCCGTGCGAGACGTGCCACGGCAAGCGCTATAACCGCGAGACGCTCGAAGTGCGATTCAAGGGCAAGTCCATCGCCGACGTCCTCGACATGACCATCAATCAGGCGTGCGAGTTCTTTGAGAATGTGCCTACGATATTGAACAAGATACGTGTGCTGCAGGAGGTCGGTCTCGGCTATATCAAGCTCGGACAGCCAAGCACGACGCTCTCGGGCGGAGAGTCCCAGCGAGTGAAGCTTGCCACCGAATTGGCAAAGAAACAGACCGGACGAACGCTCTATATCCTCGACGAACCTACCACGGGTCTGCATTTCGAAGATATCCGCGTGCTGATGTCCGTGCTCAACCAGTTGGTCGATCGCGGCAACACGATCATCATCATCGAGCATAATATGGACGTCATCAAGTGCTGCGACCATATCATCGACATGGGACCAGACGGAGGTGCGGCTGGCGGACAGCTTGTGGCTTGCGGCACACCTGAGGAGATTTGCGGCCTGACTTCCGATATGAGCCGCATGGCAGATACGCCTACGGCACGTTTCCTCAAGGCCGAGCTCCTTCGATAATAAAAATGACAGCTTCCCAATTCAGGAGGCTGTCAATATTTATTTACCCTAATTAATGTCAATTCAAACTTACTCTGAGTGACTGAGACTCATGATGACTTTGTCGTTTTGACGCTGCAAAGATAGGGTATCTTACAGATTTGACCAAATTTTTTCGACGAACGTCAGTTTTTTTTCGACGAAAGGAATCGTTAATAAAATTCAATCACATTGATAAAGCTATGAGTAACCGTCTTTTGCATCTTATTGTACTGCTTTTGATAACAACGGGTTCGATAGTAAATGCGCAGCGCCATCGCTATAATTTCAATCTCGACTGGAACATGCTCGTAGCCGACTGGGACAGCACTCAGTTCTTCTCCTCACAGGATGCTGTCCGTGCGAAATCCGTTCCCGTTACGCTTCCGCATGCCTGGAACGAGGATGACGCCTATCGTGTTGGCATCCATAGTCATCGCGATTCAATAAGCTGGTATTACAAGACGTTCAGTCTGCCTGCCGATGCTCAAGGGAAGCATGTATTCATCGAGTTTGAGGGTGCTCGCCAGTGTGCCGACGTCTGGCTCAACGGTCATAAGGTTGGATGCAGCGAGAATGGCGTCATGGCTTTCGGCTTTGACCTTACTCCTTATCTCTGTGAGGGAGAGAATCAACTTGCCGTGCGTTGCGACAACGATTGGGATTATCGCGAGCGCGGCTCCAATGTGAAATATCAGTGGAATAACCGCAATTTCAATATGAACATGGGCGGTCTGCCCAAGAATGTGTGGCTTCACGTCACGGGTGATGTCTATCAGACTCTTCCGCTTTATAGTAACCTTGGCACCACAGGAACCTACATCTACGGCACCGATTATGACATCAAGGGTCACAGGGTGACCGTGAATGCCGAGTCGCAGGTCATCAACACCACCGGCAAATCTGTCAAGGTTTCGCTCCGAGTGCAGATTCTGGATGCTGATGGCACGCAGGTGGCTCAATATAATGGTGCAAGCACACAGATTGCAGCCGGCGACACCGCAATGCTGTCTGCCTCCAAACGTCTGTCGGGCATGCATTTCTGGTCTTGGGGCTATGGCTATCTTTATACCGTCAGGACCGACGTGATGATTGGCGGTAAGAGCGTCGATCAGGTACAGACTCGTACGGGTTTCCGCAAGACTGACTTCGGTGAAGGCAAAATCTGGCTCAATGACCGTTGCATGATGGTGCATGGCTATGCCCAGCGCACCTCCAACGAATGGCCTTCCGTCGGCATCGATCTCCCTGCCTGGCTTTCTGATTACTCGAATGATCTGGTTGTGCAGTCAGGCGGAAACGTGATGCGCTGGATGCACGTCACACCAATCAGGCAGGATGTCGAGAGCTGTGACCGTGTCGGTCTGATGCAAGCCATGCCTGCCGGTGATGCCGAGAAGGATTGCAGTGGCCGCCAGTGGAGTCAGCGTAAGGAGCTGATGCGCGATGCAATAATCTATAACCGCAACAATCCGTCTGTCATCTTCTATGAGTGCGGCAACGAGTCCATCAGCCGTGAACACATGGTCGAGATGAAGGCAATTCGCGACGCTTTTGATCCTCATGGCGGACGTGCCATCGGCAGCCGTGAGATGCTCGACATAGATGAGGCCGAATATGGCGGCGAGATGCTCTATCTCAACAAATCCGGCAAGCATCCAATGTGGGCCATGGAGTACTGCCGAGATGAGGGTTACCGCCTGTATTGGGACAATTATTCATATCCATGGCATCAGGCAGGGGCCGGTCCATACTATCGCAATGCACCTGCCAATGACTACAACCGCAATCAGGACGATCTGGCCATCGAGCATATCAGGCGCTGGCATGACTACTACGTGCTACGTCCTGGAATGGGCCGCCGCGTGAGCAGTGGAGGCGTAAAGATTATCTTCAGCGATACCAATACGCACAATCGCAGCGAATTCAACTATCGCACCTCGGGTGTCACTGACGCCATGCGAATACCGAAGGATTCCTACTTTGTACATCAGGTGATGTGGGACAGCTGGGTTGACGTGCAGCACAGTCGCAGTCATATCCTCGGTCACTGGAACTATCCTGCCGGTGTCAGGAAGGATGTCTATGTGGTCAGCACTTCGCCGATCGTTGAACTCTTCGTCAACGGTAGGAGTGTGGGCCGTAGTGAGAAACCTGAATATACTTTCCTCCATACCATCAGGGATGTGGATTATCAGCCTGGTGTAATCAAGGCGGTGAGCTATGCGTCAGATGGTGTGACTGTGGAGAGCGAGGCCATGCATGAGACCGCTGGACGTCCTGATCATCTGCAGCTTACTTTGATGCAGAACCCCAACGGCATGAAGGCTGACGGCAGCGATCTGGCGCTCATTCAGGTGGAAGTGATGGACAGGGATGGCCGTCGCTGCCCCGTTGATAACCGACTGATACATTGGCATCTGAATGGCGACGGTGAATGGCGCGGTGGTATTGCCAAGAGCCCGGATCTTGATAATTACATTCTTTCGACGGATGTTCCTGTGGAGTGCGGTGTGGGTCGTGTGCTGGTTCGCAGCAAGCGTCTGACCGATGGCAACGGACACATCGAACTCGTAGCCTCTGCCTCTGGTTTGGAGGATGTCGCCATCTCATGGTCAACAACGGCTATCGATGATGAGAATGGTCTTTCGACCTATCAGGCTGGATGGGAACAGCCCTTGCGCCTTGGACGCGGTGAAACTCCGCTAACTTCGTCGTTTACAGAGAAAAAAGTAACCTGCACTATTGCCAGCGTCGAGGCTGGAGCTAACGGCGAGACTGCGGGCAACAGTTTCGATGATAATGAACTCTCAGAGTGGCGCAATGACGGACGTCTTTCGACGGCTTGGATCTCTTATACACTCACCGAGCCTGCTGCCATCGATGAGATCAGCCTGAAACTGACGGGTTGGCGCCAGCGCAGCTATCCTGTCGAGGTCTATGCCGACGGAAACCTTGTCTGGAGAGGCAATACGCCTAAGAGTCTTGGATATGTCTCTCTGGTGATAGAAAATCCTATTGTAGCGAAGACTTATACCATCCGTCAGATTGGCAGCGCATCGGATAAGGACGAATTTGGTCAGATTACGGAATTGGCAGGCGGCTCTGCTACGGAATTGGATCTCTACAAATCAGCTGGTGGCGACAAAGTGAAGGGCGAACTCCGCATCGTGGAGATTGATTTTCTCCAAGATGTAAAATAATTATGGTAAAATCATGGCAAATTCATGGTAAATTTATGTTGCGCCGCAGGCAATTTAAAAATACGCGACTAACACAAATCGAAACTTCTGTTAATGTTAGGGTGACAAGTCGTACCCCCCTAGTGAAAAGGACTTGACCCTGATTCCCGTTGTATGGAAAAGGACCTGAAACCGAGACCGGAAAAGATGACAAAGAACGTTGGCGTTGTGGCAGATGCAGGGAGAGACGTCATCAGTCGTAAAGCTCAAAGAGCTCCGACATCGAGAGTCTGGCGTCGTTTGCGACAACGTTGCGAGTGAGGCGTTTGGTGTGAGAGTAGATGATGTGCTGGAACCGCTTGCGCATGTCGAAATGCTCGATCTGATATGCATTGACCATGCGGTAGAAGAGATTGCTCTTGATACGGAAGAATCCCGAACCTTCGGCTGCATCGAGATGACCGGAATAACGGCATACGAAAAGCGGTGGACATCGATCGATGGAGATCGCGCCATGTGCCTCAAGATAGTTGTTGCGGCGGATGACGGTTCGTCCGGAATATCCAGAGAGTGCAGACAGAGCATTGACAGAAAGTGACCGATTGGCATGAGGGGTTGTTTCACTCTGTTTCTTTGAGTGCTTCGTTTTTAACTCGTCCTTTCGGTTCTGGCTGTTAATGAACATGAGATGCAGCATCTCCTTCAGTTCCTGTTCGATGTCATCGAGCCGTATGTTATCCTTCTCCATGCAGCGTATCTTAGCCACGTTCATAGCCAGTGAAGCCTTATGCTTGCCGCACTGTATGGTGTGGGCATAGTCATGGCGGTAGCAACGCGCTGTGATGCGCAATGTGCCGTCTTTGGACTGTTCCACACGGAAGAGGGATGAATGGTGTATGGCATGCATGAGCTTGTCGGCTCTCTGCTTGCCCATGTTGAAGTCCTTGCGCATCTGCTTGCACGAGCGACACAGATACACGCTGGACGGAGACAGGCTTTTGATGGCTACACTCAGTGACAGCAAGCTGCGTTGCAAGCTGTCCTGCGGCATTGTCTGCAGCAGTTTTGTGGGTACGTTTATGTATTTTGAGTGAGCCATTTTGCGATGTCTTTTTTACGCTGCAAAGATACGAAAAAAAACGCTAAAAAGCAAGTTTTTGTTCATATTTTTTCAAAAAAATCGACCTGTACGATCGATATTATGTATGCGAACTTGAATGAGAGAGAGTCTCTGCGAGAGTTTTTCTTCTTTACGTAAATTTCCGAAAATTGCCCGTGAATTACGCCGTAAATTGTTTTTCTTCTTTACATGAATTTGCCATAAATTTCCCATGCTCCGAGCTTGCTCGCGCGACCCGAAGGTAGCAATATAAGCTCATAAATAATTTTTGAAAAATTCGTGGTTAATTCGTGTTCATAAAAAATCCTTCGTGTTCATTTGTGGTTCAAAAATCGGTTCCGGGCATTTCCTAAGACTTGGGAAGTCGCCAGAACATTGTTCCCGGCATTTGCTAAGAGTTGGGAAGTCGTCAGAACATTGTTCCGAGCATTTCCAGAAACCTGGAAGTCGTCAGAACATTGTTCCGGGCATTTCCAGAAACCTAGAAGTCGTCAGAACAATGTTCCCAGCATTTCCTAAGAGTTGTGAAGTCGCCAGAACATTGTTCCCAGCATTTCTAGAAACCTGGAAGTCGCCAGAACATTGTTCCCAGCATTTCCTAAGAGTTGGGAAGTCGTCAGAACATTGTTCCGAGCATTTCCAGAAACCTGGAAGTCGTCAGAACATTGTTCCGAGCATTTGCTAAGAGTTGGGAAGTCGCCAGAACATTGTTCCCAGCATTTCCAGAAACCTGGAAGTCGCCAGAACATTGTTCCGAGCATTTCCAGAAACCTGAAAGTCGTCAGAACATTGTTCCCAGCATTTCCAGAAACCTGGAAATCCAAATGAAACTTTCTCCAGCGCTTCCTAAGAGTTGGGAAGTCCAAATGAAACTTTCTCCAGCATTTCCTAAGAGTCGGGAAGTCCAAATGAAACTTTCTCTCGCACTTTCGAAGAGTTGGGAAGTCCAAATGAAACTTTTGCCGGCATTTCCTAAGAGTCGGGAAGTCCAAACGAATGCAAACTGAATGGATGCATTGGTGGTAAATGCATAGATGTCTTTTGCTTCAATTGCATTTTCCGCCTGTTCTGTTGGCGCATCAGATGTCTGAGCATACACACTGCTGAATAGCAGTAGTGATGCAGCAATTAAGATTTTTCTCATATAATACATATGAAACTCCTATAGCCATCCCTGATTCGGATATTAAACAAAAAAGACGTAGGCGGCTGATCCTTGCTCGTCCTGCGTCTAGAGGCCTTCCACAGCCCGTACAGTCAGAAACGAGCAGTATGCAGAAGCCCACGTCAGACTATTGATGAAAGACTTAATAGCTTAATAATCAGCATTTATCGAAAGACAATTTTGCGAATTGATACCATATTGTTCCCAAACAAAAATAAAGAGTTGTTGCATGGGAAAATAGAGGGAGACAAGAATTAAAATGAGGGTAAAACAAGAAAAATCCAATTAGGATTCGTTAACCATATATTTACATTTATTAACTAGCAATTTCGATATAATTTATATGGTCAAACATCCCCTAAGGTCAAATAAAAAGGATATGTAGTCCGCGCTATTGAATGCTTGCGAGAACTATAAAATAGCTATAAAATGCCGAATAAAAGCATGATTTGCACCTATCCTGTACCTTGTCCTTCTAACTGGCTGAAACTAAAGCTACATCACCGTTCATGTGGAATTGTAATGTTGCTTGAAACACAGCGACTTATTCAAATCGGGTACAACGAAGATACAATTTTCAATAAGTAGTTATAAGCAGGGGAATCTACCCCGAAATAACTGTAGATGATAGGGAAATAAACAAAAGTGAAAAATTTTCATCTGGTACGAAATGGCAGATATAAGTGGCAAAATATTATAATTAACAAACTAATTGCGTGTAGAAATTATTGCTGTTAGAAGTAAGCTAAACCGGTTATTATTTTGAAAAAAATTATTAATTTTATATTTTTTTATTTCCTCCAATTTGCCTATACCATTATTATCTATTATCTTTGCCGACAAATTATGGTAACCATAATAATTATCTGGGATGAAATTTAACATTAAAACATAAAATGAGATATAACCAATGATTCAGCAGGTATTAACCCTTAAAGACGCTCTCCGCAAGGAGTTAAATAGCACAATCGATCTCGTCAACGATACAAGAAGCAAGTGGGAATCATCAGAGGATTCTATACCAGAATCACTTTGGATTTCTCAATGCATTGTACAAATGATTTGGCTAAAAATTAACACTATCCTTATGTTGGCTGAAGGAACTATTGTGACAACAAATAATTCTAATTATCGAATCTTTGACTGTTCTTCTATTTTGCCAATAGTAAGAAGTGCTTATGAACTCTGCTTTGTTTACCACAATATTTTTATTACAGCTGAAACAAACATCGAACAGGAAATTTTGCTTAATATTTGGAAGATACGAGGCTATAATAGCCGTCAAAATATGCTAACGCTTCCGGAGAGATACACTACAAGATGTGAATCTGATTTACAACGTATTTCTGATTTGAAAGCTAAGATATTAAGCCTCGTCTCAAAATTAGAAATTAGTGATGATGCAAAAAAAGATATTAAGTGTATCATTAACTATAAAGGAGACAAAATTAAAGGATTTAAATTTATAAAAGAAAATGGCAAAATAACAAAAATTGAAGATATACATGTAAACCAAGGTGTTAAGGAAATGCCACAATTCAAAGCAACTGAAGCCTTGTTTAATTGGACATCAATGCACACTCATGCATCTTATTTAAGTTTACGACAATTTGGACAATCTTATAAACCTGACGAGGCTTACTACAAGCAGCTTAAGTCTATATTGACAAGTGCTTATTTAATCATAACTACTGTACTAAATGACTTTAAGTCTCAAATTATTAAAACAGAATAGAAACATAATTGATTATGGCGTTCTGTGGTAAATAAGTATGATTTGTACCTTTATTTGTTCCACAACCTCATAACGTGCTGAAACAAAGGATGGAGCAACGTTCTCAACAGATTGTGTATTGTTTTTGACCAGTTACAAGAGGATATTTAGTAAGTATGGATGACAAATTAAGTATTTTGTTTCATTAAACTAAACTTTTATTTATAAAAAATCAAAAGAAAATTATGACCTTCCAAAGTTATTTTTAACTTTGTATCGATTATTTTGATTTTATATTGATAATATGAAGAAAAAAATAGCAACAATACTGATTACTTTTTGTTCTGTGCTTTTGGGCATTGCAACAAAAGCACAGGATTTGTCGAATTATAATTATGATCTTTCCATTAGCTATGGATACAAGACACATGAATCCGTTAGTATAGATGGAAAGGTGTCATGGCCAGGTGCTATTAATGTTCAGTACATGTATCCAATTACAGAGAAGTGGTCAATGGGAGCTTCGGCAGTATATGGAATGTCAACATACACTGTTGACTTTGGTTATGGATATAGTGATGAATTCCATGACTATTATTATTCATTTATGCCAGCATTTAGATACTACCACCTTAATAAGGAAAATATCGCTTTGTACTCCAAAGCTGCACTTGGCTTCAGTAATCAAATCAAAAATTCATCTAGCTATGACGATAAAAACAATGGAATGTCTTTTGCATTTCAGGTTTCAGTGATAGGTATAGAATTTGGTATTCCTCTGGTTCGAGGTTTTATTGAAGGTGGTTACGGAAGTCAGGGAATAGTCCAAGCGGGTCTTAAAGTTTGCTTATAATTAAAATAATAACTAGAATGAGAAAAACTTTTGTTTTTTTAGTATTACTGTTAGCTTGTGTCGTGGCTAATGCACAAGATGCGTTTACCCAGAAAACTGTTGTTAAGAGTTCTGTTGCCACAGCAGAATTATTTAATCGTGTCAAAAGCGCACTCATGCCCTCTATGACAGTATCGAAGGAAAGAACATACTCTGAAGATTCCCTCGTATTTTCGGGTAAAGGCATTGTTGAGTTTAAAACCAATACTGTATATTCCAGCATTGTTGGCAGCATCGAATATGAGATTAGTGCAGTTGTAACACCTAACCAGGTCGAATTAATCATGACAAATTGTACACACAAACCTGCCAACAAAGCCGCATTTGACAATAATATGGGGGTTTTGGTAGATCCACTACCCAAAGACCTATCTATTATAGGTGTCACCGGAGCTAACCGAAAAGCATGTTATAAATACTTCTATAAAAATGGTATTCCGTTGTGTGAAAAGACATTCCAGGAGCTATGCGACAAGCTTAATTATGGTATAGCTGACTAATTCCTATTGTCTTCTGTATAACGTCTGATACTTTAGAATGAAAAAGCCATCAAAAGATGGCTTTTCATTTCTGTGTGTATGAATCTACTATTTGTAATTTGCAAATAATTTTTCAATATGAATTCTTATCGTTACCTCTATTTTTCTGCTTTCTCATTTCTGGTATTGTTACTCATTTCTAGTTGTTCTAACAATAGTGCTCCTGTTGTTAAAGACAATAGTAACCTTCATGATCAAGACTGGACTAATAAAATGCAAGACAGTACGTTTTGTATGAATAGCTTAGAATCGAGATTAAAAAAAACAGAATTGCGTTTTTATTTCAAGAGTGAAAATGATTTAAAGATTAATATAGAATCTATACAGTTTCAAGATTCTCTTTCAGTCATAAACGGAAATTGTAACATTAATATTGCAAAGAAAGAAGACAGATATGTGAATTTCGAATTTGTATATACGTTAAGAGACACATCTGCTTATACATTTGATTTAGACGTATATGACCTGACCAAAGACTGCTTTGGCAAGGATGCAAAATTTTTAATCAGCCGAACAAATAGAGGTAATTTTGAAAAAGTCTATCATCAAGTTGGTGAGAGAGTCAAAATAGAAGATAATTTGTATGTTGACATTATTGAAGGTAACGAATTGTCCCAAGTATACTGCACTAAAAGAAAGTTGACACAGGAATACGTTATGCTTGTAGCAGAGGCATTCAGTATGCCTCCAGTCGTTTTTAAGGCATTTTGTACATACGACAACAAATCGGACTATTATGCGACTGTAGAGCACTACAAAAATAGTGACAATATCGTCTATACTAACATGAGAACAAACAGGTCAACTACTTATGATAAACATCTTAATGTGATATATTAAAAATCGTTAGTCCTGTTTATATTTGATGAGTTTATCTCTTACTAAAGAGATTGTGGTATTCAGATGATAATAATTAAAAACCATAAACTAATCTAAACAAACGAAGATGATAATTAAAAAATATAATGAATTGCTTCAAAACGAAACCTCTGAGAAAGAAGCATATTGCTACTGTTTGAGAGATCTTATAATTATTGATCAAGAAAGAATAAAATGTAATGGGTTGTCAATTGATAGTGTGAGTTTATGGTTTAATGAAGACAAGCAACTTGTCTTTAATCTTTCTGTAACCTTTTTCCCATTAGATATAGAGAAATCAGATCTATCATATAGACGCGTTGGGTCGATTCATATAGCTTTTTATGACAACAGTAACATTATCATACAAGAAGAAGAGATTCATTATAATACAATAGATTTACCTTGTAATGGTACAACTTCTACAGATTATGAATCACATCCATTTAAATTTGATCAGCCTCTCGACAATATAGAAAAGATAATGATTACTACGAATTTATGACTTGGTATACATAAAGATCAAATATAACGAATATTCGTCTTTTAACACGTGACTAGAGCCATTTTATAGTCATCGGAAATCACAGGAACTTGTATCACACTAGCGACTTATGAAAAAAAAGCAAACGCATCCTGCTAACTATTGGAACGATATAGAACGTTGTAGAGCCGTAGCAGAACGCTTTTCACGATTCTCTGATTTTGAACGATCAGAGCCTTCTGCATATAGTGCTGCTCAAAGAAATGGATGGTTTGATGAAATTACTGCTCATATGTCTGGACGAAGAAAATATCCTCCACATTATTTTGACACATTTGAACATTGTTTCGAGGTAGCCCAAAAATACACAACATTAGAAGAACTTCGAATCAATGATAAAGGTTGTCATCAAGCATTATATTATAAACACCCAGAGTGGAGAGAAAAGTGTTTTGCTCATTTTGATATAAGAACAGAATTATCAGACATAGAATTACGTGATATCGTAGAAAAATACACCAACTATACAGAATTCAAGAAGAAAGAACCAAGAGCATTTAGTGCAATAAAATATAGAGGATTGATTGACGATCTCTGCGGTCATATGAACAGAAAAGTAAATGTTCCTTATGACGCTTCGTTTACTTTTGAGGAATGTGCGAAAAGAGCAAAAAAATACAATCGCAGAACAGAATTCGATCATGGAGAAGATAAGCGTTATGCACAATGTGCGAGGAAAAGAGGTTGGTTTAAGGAAATAACCTCTCATATGGTACGAACTGGAAACCGAAAGAAAAGGTGTATTTATGTGGCTACCTTTAGTGATAATTATGCTTATGTAGGTCTTACATATTTCGCAAAAAAAAGATGGAATGCTCACTTAAAAGATGAAGAATCTATAATTTATTCGCATGTAGAAGCAACCGGATTAACTCCAGAGTTTATCCAATTAACTGAATATATACCGCAAGAAGAAGCCTCTAAATTAGAAGGGACATATCTTTCACTATACGAAGATATGGGATATACTATGCTTAATCGTGCTCCGACTGGAGCACTGGGTTCTTCGGAAGGATATTCTAAAGAAGATGTAATAAATAAAGCCAAAGAAGCTGGTTCTCTTAAAAACTTCCGAGAAAAATACTCAGGGTACTATCAGCATGGCTATCGTAGTGATTATTGGGATGAAATCCTTGAAATACTGCCTAGAGAAGATGTTCCTAGAAGATTGTCTATCGAGGTTCTGAAAGAAATCGCTTCTCAATGTCACACAATGCAAGAATTCCGGAAAAAAGACCCTGCTGCTTTAGATAAGGCAAAAAAAATAGGAATACTTGATGAAATATGTTCTCATTTTGATAGATCAAATGAAAAGCATTTTAAAAGAATGCCTAGAAGCGAAAAAATCAAAATATTAGATTCTGGAATACCATATTCTGAACTATCGACGAAGTACCCTGCTATATATTGTTGGTTACGTCGGAATAAAGACTATCTTAATAAATACTATCCAGAACATACTTAGAAAATGAATGTAGCATGAGCATCTTTGACAAAATATCCTCACTGATCACAGGATCAAAACCAGAGAAGAGGGAGCCTGAAAAGGTTTCCTCTTCCACTGATGAAACCCCTATTGTGGTGGTCGAGAATCCTACTCAGATCAAAGGGCCTAAACCAAAGATGGTTATCGTTGTGACTCCTGTCATCAACAAGCCGACAAAGCTGCACGGAGCTGCTCCTAAGAGTCGGGAAGTCCAAATGAAACTTTCTCCAGCACTTCCTAACTCTTGGGAAGTCCAAATGAAAGTTTCGTCAGCATTTCCAGGTTTTTGTAAATAAAAAATGCATGTCGAAAGGCTCAAATTGACGGTAAATATGTTAAATTTGCAGATAATTCTTTGATTTACTAATAAAAATAGCTGTACTTTGAAGAAAAACTATATCTTTGCAGCGAGAAGATTAGACAAAAACTCGCAAAATTGTTCGACGTGTACATTTGAACACGGATTGAACGGATCGAACTGATTAGAACAGATTTATAACGTCGCAGACATCCGTTAAATCCGTTAAATCTGCGTTCTTTGGGCCAGAGTGGATATCTAATCGTACAGGTCGAAATTGTTTAGTAACACCTTAAAAAATAGAATAGCAACTATGTGCACATTGAATATGACATTCGAAATACCAGAGTCACGCGCCATAGATATTGAGGCTCTGAAGCAGAATATACAGGCCTACGTAAATCTTGTTGTGGCCTACCCGACAATACTGAAAAAAGGGCAAACTGGGGCACAAGATCTAACAGTAGAGACAGTAGCAATGATTGAGCAATCTCGAAGAGAGTACAAAGAGGGAAAAGTATTCTCATTTAACTCTTCGGCAGATGCCCAAAAGTGGCTTGAATCATTATGATGTACAAAGTCGAATTTGCTGAGGGTTTAGAAAAGGTTTTGAAAAATTATATGAAGAAAGACCCACCCGAAGGTGAGCTTCTGCGAGTTTTCACGGTGCAAAATTATCATATTTTTACATTTCTTCCAAATTTTTTGTCTTTTTTTTGCTTTTTGTCAATAAAAAACGGCTGCATTTGCACAATGCAGCCGTTTTATATGCAATAATATGTATCTGTTTTATCAGAGTTCGAGGTCGCCGTCGAACACCTCGTGCCAAGGCAGACCCTGCTTGTTGAGCTCGGCCATGAATGGATCTGGGTCGAACTCCTCGACATTGTGAACGCCTGGCTTGTTCCACTTGCCTGTGAGGAACATCATGGCACCGATCATGGCTGGAACGCCAGTGGTGTAGCTTACGCCCTGCATGCCTGTCTCAAGGTATGCGGCGTGGTGCGAACAGTTGTTATAGACGTAGTAGGTCTTCTCCTTGCCGTCCTTCAAGCCACGGATGCGGCAGCCGATAGAAGTCTCGCCCTCGTAGTTCTCGCCGAGTTCCTTAGGATTAGGCAATACGGCCTTGAGGAACTGCAGAGGTACGATCTTGACCTTCTCAACGCCGGAACCGTCAGCCTTTGGAGCCTCATATTCAACTTCGTCGATGCGAGCCATGCCGATGTTCTGGATCACGTCGAGATAGTTGAGATACTGCTGGCCGAAGGTCATCCAGAAACGTGCGCGCTTGATGGTTGGGTAGTTGATGACAAGGCTCTCGATCTCCTCGTGGTGAAGCAGGTAAGACTCCTTAGGACCGATGTTCGGGTAGGTGAGAGGTTTGTGGATCTCCATTGGCTCTGTCTCGATGTACTTGCCGTTCTCATAGTACTGGCCCTTCTGGGTGATCTCGCGGATGTTGATCTCTGGGTTGAAGTTGGTGGCAAATGCCTTGTGATGGTTGCCTGCATTGCAATCGACGATATCGAGATACTGAATCTCGTCGAAATGGTGCTTGGCGGCGTATGCGGTGAATACGGATGTCACACCTGGGTCGAAGCCGCAGCCGAGGATGGCGCAGAGACCTGCCTTCTCGAAGCGCTCGCGATATGCCCACTGCCATGAGTACTCGAAGTGTGCTACGTCCTTTGGCTCGTAGTTGGCGGTGTCCATGTAGTTGACGTGTGCCTCAAGACATGCGTCCATGATGGTGAGGTCCTGATAAGGCAATGCAAGGTTGATGCAGAGCTCAGGCTTGAACTCGTTCATGAGCTTGACCAATGCCTGTACGTCATCGGCATCGACGCTTGCTGTTGTGATGTTGGCACTGATGCCATTCTTGGTGTAGAGGCGCTTGCGGATTGCCTCGGCGGTTGCGTCGCACTTTGCCTTGGTGCGCGATGCGATGCAGATGTCTGTGAAGATGTCGGCATTCTGTGCCAACTTGTGTGCTGCTACGGTGCCTACGCCGCCACAGCCGATAAGTAATACTCGTGCCATTTTAGACCCTCCCCCCAGCCCCTCCACAAGGGAGGGGAGTATATACAAAAGGCTGGTCGTGTGCGTGGCGGCATGATAGGTTTTGTGCTGCATTTAGCAGGTCATTTGCCTAATTGATCCGCTGCATTTCGAAGCCTGAATATACGTCCTAAGGTTGTAGGAGGTATTTTTATAAGTTAATATTTATTGATCAAGTTGATATATAACAATATTTTAATATGTATATATTTGTGGAGGGGCTGGGGGGAGGGTCTTTACTCCCTCTCCAAATACGTATATCCGTACAATCCGTTTCTGTAATTGGTAAGGAATTCTTTTCCCTCTTCGAGCGTGATAGTGCCCTTCTTGACGGCCTTGGTGACCCATGCTTCGAGGGTGCGAACCATCTTCTTGGTGTCGTATTCCACCCATCGCAGGACATCCTGAACGGTTTCGCCATCGATGGTCTGGTCGATGCTGTAGCCCTGCTTATCGACAGAGATATGTACGGCATTGACATCGCCAAAGAGATTGTGGAGGTCGCCGAGAATCTCCTGATATGCGCCGATGAGGAACACGCCGAGATAGTATTTGTCGTCCTTCTTGAGCGAGTGGATCGGCATGGCATTGACAATCTGACCGTCGGCAATATAGCTGACCACCTTGCCGTCGGAGTCGCAGGTCATGTCCTGGAGTGTGGCATTGCGGTCGGGACGTTCGTCGAGGCGCTGGATTGGCATGATAGGGAAGATCTGATCGATGGACCACATGTCAGGGAGCGACTGGAAGAGCGAGAAATTGCAGTAATACTTGTCGGCCAGCAGTTTGCCAATCTTATGCAACTCCTCAGGCACGCGCTTCATGCCCTTGACCAGAGCGTTGATCTCGCGGGTGACACTCCAATAGAGTTTCTCGATCTGGGCGCGTGTGCGGAGGTCGATCATGCCGTGGCTGAAAAGCTGCAGCACCTCGTCGCGAATCTGCTGGGCATCGTGCCAAGACTCAAGAGCAGAGCGCTGGGTAAGGTTATCCCAGATTTCATACAGTTCCTTAACAAGTTCGTGATCGTCAGGACCTACAACCCATTCCTCAGGCATCTCAGGGAGTGTGGCAGTCTCAAGCACCTCCATGACGAGCACAGAGTGATGTGCCGAGAGCGAACGGCCTGATTCGGTGATGACGTTAGGATGCGGCAGATCGTTCTTGTCGGCTGCCTCCATGAGCTGATAGAGGATGTCGTTGACATACTCCTGGATAGAGTAGTTGACGCTCGATTCGCTCGTGGCTGAACGTGTGCCGTCATAGTCAACGCCAAGTCCGCCGCCGGCATCGACAAACTGGACAGGGAATCCCATCTTATGGAGCTGGACATAGAACTGCGAAGCCTCACGGATGGCAGTCTTGACGTGTCGGATATTGGTGACCTGGCTGCCGATATGGAAGTGGATGAGCTTGAGACAATCCTGCAGGTCGTGGTTCTCAAGATATTCGAGGGCTTCGAGCAGTTCGGACGAGGTAAGACCGAACTTTGAGGCATCGCCGCCTGACTGTTCCCACTTGCCGCTGCCGCTCGACGCCAGCTTGATGCGGATGCCGATGTTCGGCTTGACATTCAGACGCTTGGCAATCTTCGAGATGATCTCCAGTTCGTTGAGTTTCTCGGCAACGATATAGATGCGCTTGCCCATCTTCTGGGCGAGGAGAGCCAGCTCGATGTAGGAATCGTCCTTATAACCGTTACAGATGATGATGCTGTCGTAATCGGTGCATACGGCAATCACGGCATGGAGTTCTGGCTTTGAACCAGCCTCAAGACCGAGGTTGAACTTACGGCCGTGGCTGACCATCTCCTCAACGACAGGCTGCATCTGGTTGACCTTGATAGGATAGACCGTATAGCAATCGCCTTTGAAGTCATATTCCTCGGCAGCCTTCTTGAAA
This sequence comes from Candidatus Liminaster caballi, assembly GCA_018065085.1. Lineage (GTDB taxonomy): Bacteria > Bacteroidota > Bacteroidia > Bacteroidales > UBA3663 > Liminaster > Liminaster caballi. Next base: position 65,012 of record JAGHUA010000016.1, read on the forward strand.
CACTGTGACATACGTTCAATGCGGTTGTCGAGGATGTCTGGAAAACGCAAAAGGACCGGCGCTGAGATGTCTCTCAATGCCAGTTCGTCCATTACATCACGCAGGTCAACTGCAACTCCGTCTTTCTTAGGTGTCACCACTACGTGACCCTTCTCGTTGATGTCAAAATAAGAGACACCCCATCCATGAATATTGTAAAGCTCCGCAGAGTCTTCAATATGCCACTTCTTCATCTTTGTGATTTACAATTTTACAATTTAATACCCGACAATTAACCCTGCAACCCTTAGCAGGGACAATGCAAATTAGATGAAATCAATTTTGCGGGTGCAAAAATACGCTTAATTATCGGACATTCCAAATTTTTGTGCTATAAATGTTGCAAAATGTGCGTTGAAATCATTTTTTGACAACATATATAACATTTTTTACGTTTTTTTTGACTGTTATATATATATAATATGTATTTTTGCGTGAAAAAATATTTAAAAATCGAAATTGAATAAACTCTTTTTTTAAGATATGAAAATCAAACTATCCGGCTCAGACCTTGTCCATAAGCTGACTTCGTGGTATTTCACACGAGGAGCGCTTCCTTACTGGTGCGTACTGCTTATGGACTGTTCGATCATCGTTTTTGCTGAGCTCGTTGCCTACTATCTCTCATTTGGCGGCAGCAGCACTGCCAGCCACTTCTGGTCAGTTTTAGGAACTACAATCTGCACCGTCCCGGCATTCCTGGTCGGCATGAGGCTGTTCAACACGTATTCGGGCATCTTCCGATACTCATCGTTCGTCGATCTGCTGCGTGTCACATGTGCACTGCTCGTCGGTGTGGCTGTGCTCGCTGCTGCACGCTTTGTACTGTATATCTGTCACGTTGATTTCTTTGTCGATCAGAGTCTCTTGACGGACGTCACCGCCCTGTTCTTTGCCATGATGGGCATGTGGTCGGTGCGTATCCTTGTCAAGTATCTGTTTGACACCTGCTATAAGGACAAGTCGGCTCCGCATGTATTCATCTACGGTGTGCGCTACGGTGGCATCTCGCTGGCCAAGAGCATACGCAACGAACATCCGCTGCCTTATCTCGTCAAGGGCTTTGTGAGTGATGATCCTTCGCTCACAGGCCGATTCCTGCTCGGTACACGCGTCTATATGAACGACGAGACCCTCATTGAGCATATCAAGAAAAACAACATCAAGCTGCTGTTCGTCAGCCCGCTCCATAGTGAGGACTTCCGCAGCAATGATGCTATGCAGAAGATGCTTATCTCGGCCGGCGTGAAGATCATGATGGTGCCTTCGGCTCAGAAATGGGACGAGAAGCAGGGCTTGCGCCACGAACAGCTGCATGAGGTCGATATCGAGGATCTCCTGCCACGCGACAAGATTGAGGTGGATCTGGATGCCATCGGTGCATTGCTCAAGGGTAAGCGCATCCTTATCACAGGTGCTGCCGGTTCGATCGGTTCGGAGATGGTGCGTCAGGTGGCAAAGTTCGAGCCTGAGAAACTCGTCCTGGTCGATCAGGCAGAGACTCCGATGCACGATGTGCGCCTCTACATGCAGCGCAATCATCCCGATATCAATGCCTACACCATCGTGGGCAGCATCAGCAATCAGACCCACATGGAACAGATCTTCAGCGAGCATCGTCCGGACTATGTCTTCCATGCCGCTGCCTATAAGCATGTGCCAATGATGGAGGATAATCCTGCCATGGCTATCCAGAACAATACTTACGGCACGCGCGTCATTGCCGACCTCGCCGTTAAGTACGGCACAAAGAAGTTCGTAATGATCTCGACCGACAAGGCTGTCAACCCAACCAACGTCATGGGCTGCTCTAAGCGTATCTGCGAGATCTACTGCCAGTCGCTCAACGCATCGATCGTGGCACAGAGTGCTGAGGGTGCTGAGGTTAAGCATGTCCAGTCTGACGGCACGCCTGCAGTCACTCAGTTCATCACCACACGCTTCGGCAATGTACTCGGCAGCAACGGTTCGGTTATTCCAATCTTCAAGGAACAGATCAAGAAGGGCGGACCTGTCACCGTCACTCACCCGGACATCATCCGTTTCTTCATGCTTATCCCTGAGGCTTGCCGTCTGGTGCTCGAAGCCGGTACGATGGGCAAGGGTGGCGAGATCTTTGTGTTCGATATGGGCAAACCGGTTCGTATCGCCGACCTGGCTCAGCGTATGATTGACCTCAGTGGTGCAAAGAACGTACAGATCCAGTATTCCGGCCTGCGCGACGGCGAGAAACTCTATGAGGAGGTGCTCAATGACAAGGAGATAACCCTGCCTACGCCTCATCCTAAGATCAAGGTTGCCAAGGTGCGTGAATATCAATACGACGAGGCCTTGCGCGATGAGGAGGAACTCTATCGTCTTTCATTCACATACGACGATATGGCGATTGTCGGGAAGATGAAGCAGATCGTGCCTGAATATCGTTCGCAGCACTCTAAGTACGAGGTTTTGGACAAGAAATGACAAGAAAACTGTTTACTCTACTCGGTGTTATTTGCATTTGCCTGGTGGCTAACTCTGTCACTATTAGTGCTGCAACCCTGCACGGACAACTGATGCTCAATGACACATTGCCGGCACAGTATGCCACTGTGTTTGTGCGTTCGCTTGGCTTTGGTGCAATCTCAGACGCATCGGGCAACTACACGCTTGAAGGACTGCCGATGGGTAACTTTCAGGTGGAATATTCTCACATCGGCTATAAGCCCCAGCTGATTGATGTGAACATTGCAGAGGAATCAGCCACACTTGATGTTGCGTTCACCGAACAGCCGGTCATCCTATCAGACGTCTATATCACACCTAACGGAGAGGATCCTGCCATATATATATTGAAGAATATAGCACGTGTGGCTGAGTCCAACAGTAAGAGTCTGGAATATAGTGCCGACGTACGGCAGTCTTTCTACGCTCAGGACCTCGACATCATTCCGGCTCTTCTGCCCAAGGCAATGCTTTGGATTGTGCGCATGGCAATGAAAACCGCAGGCTTTGCCGCTACGTTCGACTATTGTACGGAGAATGAGACCGTAAGCCTTGAAGTCGCTTCTACACATCATCGTAAAGGAAAAAAGAGCAAGTATAGCGACCAGAGAATACTGAAGAGTAATCCGGCACCATCGGATAAAGTGCGCAAGCAGTTGCTGGAAGCCGCCGACTATGATCTGTTTGATGATATATACGAACCGTTTATCAAGGATGCAAAGAAAGGCTTCGCAAATACTCAATATGTGCTTAAGGGTGTCATTGAGGAGAACGGAAAGACCGTGGATGTGCTCGAACGATCGACCGATGCCATGTCTTTTACATTCACCGAGCGTCTGTATGTCGTTGAGGACGATTGGGGAATCCTACGCCATGAACTTAAATCAAACAGCAACTTCATGCGTATAGAATGCCGCGATATGGGTAATGGTGTGTATCTGCCTATCAGCAAAGTGAACGAACCGAAGCCTATGGACTTCAAGACAATGATCGAGCAGATTAAGAAAGAAGATGCCGATGCCGCCGATGATTTTGATAAAGATTCAAAGATGGCAAAAAGAATAAATGCCATCATAAACGGTTCGCGAGAGTTTCGTCCGTTCATGATGACAGGATTTAATATCAGATATTCAGTGGAGTGATAGCACTCCGGGCAATTTGTTCAAGAATTGGCCTAATAAGTCCAATTGGCCTAATAAGTCCAATTAGCCTAATAAGCCCAATTAGCCTAATAAGCCCAATTGACCCAATTTTTAGAATAATCAGCCTTTGAGGACTTTCATTGTTGTTGAGAAAGAGAGAACCTTGGTGCCGAACTCCTGAGACAGTTTGGCAATGAGTGCGTTGCCTGTTTCCAGACGCCATTTCTTGAGTTCAAGGACATCGCCGGGACATTCGGCCATGACTGCGTAGCCATACAGACCTTCACCGACATCGCCCAACAGATGCACCAGACGCGGATTCTGCATGTGTCCGCCACGGGTTACGGCTGGGTAATATTCGTCCTTTACGAAACAAAGGAATTTCTGCAGTTCGCTTTCCTCAACATGGAATGTCGTATTGTAGATAAGCATTGTGAATGATTTACGATTTACAATCTATGAATGATTTACGATTCCGGTTTACGGTTGATTTGCAATTCAGTAATTAGAAATCAATTGTTCGTGAACCGTCCTCATTCACCTTGATGCAGACATTGACCACATCGCCTGGCAAAAGGTCTTCTACGTTTTCCGGCCATTCGATAAGACACAGAGCACCGGAGTACATATAGTCCTCAAATCCGAAATCAACAGCTTCTTCAATTTCCTTGATGCGATAGCAGTCGAAATGATAGATAAGTTCGGCTGTGGCAGAACGGTATTCATTGACGATGGCAAATGTCGGAGAGTTCACTTCGTCCTCAACGCCAAGCACATCACACACAGCTTTGATGAACGTTGTCTTGCCTGCACCCATCTCGCCACGAAAAGCGAAGACGGTGTTGTCGTCCATTGCCGCAATAAACTGACGTGCAGCCTCTGGTAAGGCCTCAAGATTTGGAATATTTATTGTCATATATTATTTCTGACGTTAAATCGTTAGATCGAAAAAATTCAAAATTTCGATGATTCGATTGTTCGATAAATACTAATAGTTTCTTTCTCCAAAGATAGCGGTTCCCACACGCACCATGTTCGATCCTTCCTCGATGGCAACGGGATAATCCTCGCTCATGCCGAAGGAAAGGACGGAGAACTGATCGCGAGTGATGCCATGTCTGGCAAGCGGACCATCAAGCAGACGATGATAGGTCGCCGTGATAATGCCAAACTCCTTTCGCCATTGCTCCTGGTCATCGACAAACGAAGCCATGCCCATCAAACCACGCATACGAACGTGAGGCCAACGTGCTGCAATGTCTGTGTTGTCGAGTAGGGCGAGGAGCTCATCGGGTAAGAAACCTGATTTGCTCTCCTCCTGTGCCACATGGAGCTGGAGCAGTACATCAATGGTTCGCGAACAACGTACAGCCTGTCGCTCAATCTCGTCGACCAGCCGGTCGGTATCGACACTGTGAATCAAACTGACGTACGGGGCAATGTATTTGACCTTATTGGTCTGGAGATGTCCGATAAAGTGCCATTCAATATCGGCAGGAAGCACTTCGACTTTCTGCCTGAGTTCCTGTTCGCGGCTCTCGCCAAAGACACGCTGACCGGCATCGTACGCCTCACGGATCATCTCTGCCGGATGGTACTTTGACACTGCGACAAGCGTAACGCCCTCGGGCAATGTGGAACGGATCTTAAGAATGTTTTCGCGAACCATTGGTGTGTTGTGATTTATTCCTGTGAAGGCTTTGTTTCCTTGACCTCAATGCCATAGACATCCATAAGCATGGTCTCAGAGACGGTATTGATCTCCCAGTCGCTCATGGTGCCCTTCATACCCTCCTTCAGGTTGCTGATGGCAGTCTGGAAATCCTTTGCCTGGACGAGCATTGTGGCAGCAGACTTCTTCTCTGCACCGCTCTTTTCGTCGAGGGTGATGAACATCACCTTGGCGCGATACCACTTGTCGCCATCCGGGTCAGTGAAGAGCTCAGAGATACGAGCCTTCTTTACGGCTGTCACCTCAAACTCGCCTGAGATATATGGCTTCATTTCCTCGATGATGCGGTTCTCTGCCTCTGTGAAGCTCATTGCATCGACGAGATATGCTTCTGTTACCTTCTTCTGTGTGCCATTTTCGAGTGTCTTCTCAAACTTAATCTTGCACTCGTACCAATTATTCATTACCATAACTAATTATAAAAATTTGCTTGTTATTGTTGATTGTTCTTTTTGTTTTCTGCCATCTGGGTGTTGATCTGGCTGATATATTCGAGTATTTCTTCTCTTCCTGTGCCTTTGGCTGCACTTGTGGCAAATATTGGTGGCAGTTCTTCCCAATCCTGTTCCAGACGGGCCTTATATGCCTTGAAATTGTTCTGCCACTCACGATTGGAAATCTTATCGAGCTTTGTGAATATGATTGCGAACGGCACGCCATTCTCGCCGAGCATCTGCATGAAGTCGAGGTCGATTTGCTGAGGGGCATGACGGCTGTCGATAAGAAGCATCAGGCATGTGAGCTGCGGACGGTTGAGGATATAGCCGTTGATGAGACGCTGCAGTTTCTCAAGTCCGGTCTTGCCGATACGGGCATATCCGTAGCCTGGGAGATCGACGATATACCAGCTGTCATCGATCATGAAATGGTTGATGAGAAGAGTCTTGCCTGGTTTTGCCGATGTCTTGGCCAGTCCGTTGTGCTGGGTCAGCATATTGATCAACGAACTTTTGCCTACATTCGATCGTCCGATGAAGGCATATTCCGGCAACTGAGTGTCAGGACACTTCCGCCAATCTGTATTGCTTATTACGTATTCTGATTTCATTGTTTGATAGTCTCTCGTTAATTCTTGGTTCTACGATGTCTATGGCATCGGGACTCACTGAGTTGTTTATGCTGGATATTGCATGGTGATGCAATGGAGTGAACCATGCTGTCTGACAAGAACCTGACAGTCAATGCCTACAATCTCACGGTCAGGGAATGCGTCTTGCAATGCCTCCATCGCCTGTCTGTCCTTGGCTGGTTGTCCATAGGTCGGCATGAGCACCGCACCATTGACGATAAGGAAATTGGCGTATGTGGCTGGCAGTCGCTGTTCGCGTTCTTCCTCAACGAAATAGGCAAAGTTTCCTTCGATGACAGGGTCGGGCAGAGGCACGGGAATCAAGCGGAATGGACGTCCGTCGATGGTGCGAAGCGCCATTAATTCGCGTTCCATGGCCGATAGCGTCCCGAAATGCTCGTCTTCCGGATCTGTGCACTGCACATAGACAATGGTGTCATTCGGACAGAGACGTGCCACCGTGTCAATGTGTCCGTCAGTGTCATCTCCGTCGAGCCAGCTGTTGTCGAGCCATAGGATATGCTTGGCATTGAGCGTACGTCTGAGCATTTCCTCTGCCTCTGCCTTAGTCTCGTAATAGTTGCGGTTTGGAGCCATCAGGCAGCTGGTTGTGGTGAGTAATGTGCCGCATCCATCGCTCTCCACACTTCCGCCTTCGAGCACGATGCGACGGTTGTCGGCATAGCTTACCTCGCCTTTCAGATTCTGGCTAAGCCACTCGAATGTGTGTTCGTTGATACGGTTGTCAAAGTTCGATGCAAACTTCTGTCCCCATCCGTTGAAGCAGAAATCTGAAAGGATTTTACCTCCTTTATCTCCCTTATCTCCCTTATCTTCTTTATCTCCCTTATCTCCCTTATCTTCTTTATCCTCTATACCTTCCATTCCACTCTCTCCCACAAGGGTCAGGAACGCATGATCGCGCGCCCAAGTGTCGTTGGTTGGCACTTCAAGGATGTGGATGCGATCCATCATAACGCCAGGAGTGTCATTAAGAATCTCACGGACCGATTCCGGTTCTGGTGTAACGATGATGAGATCCTCGCGCAAAGACACTTCACGAGCCACATTACGATAACACTCCACTGCCGATTGGAGATATGGATTCCAGTCGGTGTCGGCATGAGGCCAGGCAATCTGAACGAAGCTCTGAGGCTCCCACTCGGCAGGCAGGCGTTTAGTGTACATTGATATTTTTGGTTATGAAGTTTTCGACGATAGATGAATCAAACTCAGATGACTTTGTGGCGTGGATATTGAGGTCTTCGAAGGTGAAGTTCGAGAGGTGATAAACCTCTTCCTGCTGCTTGACGTTGAAGAATGTCTCACATTCCACATCGCAGCGCCTCATCGTTATGTGGTCGCTATAGGACATAGGGCTGTCTTTGCGTCCTTTGAGGTCGAAGAACTGTTTCCACGGAGCCACATAGATAAAGTTTCCAACCTTGCCCTTTATATCCTCAACGGTGATATATTCGTAAAGTTGAGGTGTGTCTGGTCGCATCTTGAGCCAAAGCAGGTGATGGGTAGGTTCGGTGACATTGAGATTGCGCAGGATGATGTTGCTGCTATGAACCGACTCGCTGCCAAGTGTCAGACAGCTGTGAGCCTCGCCATACGTACATCCGTCAATGAGGATTCTTGTGTTAGCTCCGTTTCCTTCGCTCTCGGCAGGAATGTCAACGCCGGGATACTTTTTCTCGAAGGCATCGGCATAAGGCCCCTTGCCACCCTTAATGGCAATCGCATCATCGTTGACCGACATATAACAGCCGCGCACCAGAATGTCATGTACGGCATCGAGGTCAATGGCATCGGTCGATGGACCTTTTGAGTCATTCGGATGCAGAAGACTGGTGATATGCACACCAGTGATACGCACATGATGGCTATTGTAGATATGTGTGGTCCAGAAAGGAGAATTCTGGAGCGTCACGTCCTGAAGTGTCACGTTCTTGCAATCGGAAATATAGACGAGACGCGGACGCTGTTCGTCCTTGTTGGTGCATTTGCGATTCCACTGACGACGCAACCAGAACTGCTGGTGATATTTCAAGCCATTGCCATCGATGATACCTTCGCCGGTGATGGTAAAACCGTCAAGACCATCGGCATTGATCAATGCTCCGAAGTATGTGCAGGTCTCGCCTTCGATACGGGTCTTGCCAAGAGGATAGTCGCCAATGAAGTCACTACCCATCAGGACGGCACCTTTCATCAGATGAAGATGAGTGTTCTGACGGAAATGCAGACCGCCCGTCATAAAGATTCCGGGAGGAACAACGATTATGCCGCCGCCATTTGCCGCTGCTTTGTCAATCAGTTCCTGAATCTCTTTGGTATGGACACGACCGTCGGCATTGATGTGAAAGTCAGTCAACTTATATTGTTGCCCAAGATTAAGGACGTCAACCTTTGTGTTGTCGGCAAACCATGAGTCGATAGGAGTGCCGTCAGGCCACAGATCCTGTACAGGTTTCTGTGGCTTCTTTGCCGCAAAGGCAGGAACAGCCAGGAAGGCAGCGAATAAAATTGCCAGAATGCTGAGTTTATGTTTACGTGATCGTATCATTGCTTTTTGTTTTCCTCGCGCGTAATAATATATAATGTGTATAGTTCGAGAACCGTTGCCGTCAGGTAGGCCACAATCCAATAGTTGCCGGTTCTGAACATAAGGTATGAAGCACCGATGAAGATGAAACCGATGAGATAGCGAATGCGCATCAGTCGTTTCAATCGTACGTTCTTGCCTTCATATCGTTCGCTGAAATGTGTGATGGCAAGCCCGGCGCTTCCAAGTGCTCCGAGATAGCGGGCAATGTCAGGGTAGGAGAAGGCAAGCAGCACCGCTACCATCAGTATGCAGTATGCAATCCGTTCGATATATTTCATTGCTGTCGAATCTATTGTTTGATCATTCGTCAATAAGATAAACGTCCTCGTTGGCACGCTTCATCATAAGTTTCTCTCGTGCGTAATGCTCCATATCCTCGCGATCGCCACTTACCTCATCGATCGACTCCTGAAAGTGCATTATTGAATCACGATAGCTTGTTATCTGATCCTGCATTATAGCCTTCTGACGGTTGAGCATGTGTATGGCAAGTATGGAGTGTTCGCTCACAAACATGAGCCATACGCACGCACTTATAATGATTGTGCCAAAGATGTGGTGTCGGGCATAGTTGAGCCCTTTGAAGAGCGATTCTTTGATTGCCATAGAATAATTATTTAGGGTGCAAATTTACCGATTTTTCTTGAAATGACCCAATTTTTATATAAAAATCCGTGTGTTTGGGTGATTTTTATGCTGCCGTTATCTATAATTCGGCATTTTTGTCTTATCTTTGCAGCATGAATACGAGCGATATCACACCACTTCTGCAAGAAATGCTGACCGAAATGCAGTCAGTATTGAGCACCGACGACATCAAGGCAGGACTGCCTGAGAATGTCATGACCGATGGTGTTGATGCCTCGACACTTTATGTCGAGTGGCAGGAACTCAAGCATAAGCTCGAAAAGCAGAAGCATCTTATCCGCGAACTTGACAATGACATTCTGGGCATGGAACCCTGGGGAGATTTTCCGATGTCGCGCATTGATCAGCTTTCGAAACAGGGTCAGAGCCTCCGATTCTGGAAGGTTCGTGATTCTGAGTTCGATGGCAACCGTCAGCAATGGATTGACAACTATCAGGCCGAACTGGTCAGCAGCAACGGCGGCTATAGCTATTTTGTGACAGTCACACCGATTGAGACCGTCATCGTCCTGACTGGAGCGGAGGAAATGAGTGTAACGCCGAGTCCTGTTTCCACATTGTTGTCGCTCCAGACACATGCCAAGGACTCGCTTCATCGCATTATTGTGCAGCAGGGCGACTTTGCCTTGTCTCATTATAGGGCAATAGAAGAGGCGCTTGGCCTGCATGATACATTGAAGATGCCAACCAAGCGCCATCGTTTCAAGCGAATGCTTAAACGTATAATCCGGTCGAAATAGACTTACATCCAGATTATTTTCGTTTTTTACATCCAGATTATTTCCGATGAGTCACGTCCCAAGGTCATGTTTTTGCCTGGTTTGACGTCTTCAAGGAAGAGGGTGTTCGGAGCCTCATAGAACTTAATGAAATCGTCTTTTGTGCAAAGATCCGGAGCAGGACCGAAATGTTCGGCTGGATAGTTGCGCCAAGGTAGCATGTAGCTGATTGGGAAATCATCGCAGATCGGTTTCAGGACACGTGTCCACCATGTCGGATCCGGAGAATTCTGGATGCCGCACTCGGTCAGCGCGATAGGCTTGCCAGCTTTCTGGGCAAACTCATTGAGGAAAGTCAGATCCGAACGGAGACCATTGACAAAGTCTTCCTCCGTGCCCCACTGATATGCGTCACAGCCGATCAGGAATACGCGGTCATTGCCAGGATAGCGCTCAAGGAATTTCTCTTCTGTCCAGTTGCCCTGGAGGTTAGGAGAGAAGCTCCACACGATGTTGGTAGGCAGTTTCTCGTTCATGTAATCCTGGAAAAGATTCCACATTGCACGGTACTGTTCTGCCGTACAGAGTTTCTCGCCCCACCAGAACCATGAACCGTTATACTCATGGAACGGACGAAGGATAAACGGAATGCGACGGCCTTCCTTTGACTTGATTGTCTCAAGGAAAGTAGCAACACGTTCCATCCAGAGTGCAAATTTCTCGGCCTGACTGCCGCCAGGAAGTATATTTTCAACAACGGTTGTGTCGCTCACGTCCCATGTGGTTCCGCCAGTGAGAGGGTTGCGAGGATGCCAGCTGAATGTGATAATGCCTCCTCGCAGGTAATGCTTGATGGCTTCCTCACGAATCAATGTGAAAGGAACGCTGTCAAGATTCTTTTCGTCGCCCATCTCGATACCGCCGAGTTCGAAGCCCATGACGGCAGGATAGTCGCCGGTGACAAGTTTCGTGTCGCTTGAGTCCTTGCAGTAAGCCCATGTAGTGCCATAGAACGGATCGTCCTGATGTCCGAACATATAGCCATGATTGCGCAGTGTGTCGATGCGATGCTGGAGGCGTTCGGCAGGAGGTGTGGTGACGATGGCTTCACGATGGAAATTGCATGAGGTGATCAATACAGCCATTGATGCTGCCAGATATAGGATTTTTCTCATATTTATATTATATTGATATTATATGGATTTTGGGGGATGACAGACTGTTTGCCGATGTGAATCAGCAAACAGTTCCCTATAATCACTTAATCTCAGCATCGAGCCAGCTTACCATTGCGGCAAGGGCAGCATTCCAGTTGATGGCAATCTCGTTCGAAGCGTATGATGCCATGTGGTCGTTGTAGGACTCGTCTGGAACGTTCGAAGGATATTCAGGGCATGTGGCGCGATCCTGCTGACCAGGGTTAGGACCGCCAACGAGGAAACCAGGAAGTGGAGCCTCGACGCCATCGGCCTCAGAGATACGCTGGTGAGGGTGCATCGGGCTCTTGGTGCCGAAACCGGTCACGTAGCAATAACCTGTGGCATTGCGACCAAAGAGATAATCAGCACACTGGAGTGCGCCCTTGAGATATTTGTCCTCGCTTGTCAGACGGTATGCAAAGAGCATTGACAGAGCACGCGAACAGCACATTTCGCTAAGGCACCCCCAACCGAAATCTGATGGAGTATTGCCGTAAGGACTCTGGAAGCATGACGAAGGGACAGACTCAAGACATGCGTCACAGTAGTTGATGAGCTTATACTGCAGACGCTGAGCCAACAGATCTGTCTCAGGCGAGAAACCGTAAGTGCCCTCGATGAGCCAAGCCATGATAGCGAGACCATTCACATTGCCCCAAGATGGCAGGGTGTAGTCGCCCTTTGGAACGAAACCCTCGGCAAAGTTGAGATACTGACGCTTGCCGGTAGCGAAATAAAGTTCGCTTGAAGCCCAGAAGAATTCGTCACCGAACGACTCATCATCGTATGCGCCTGTTGTTACATCTGGATCGAACTTCTCGTTCATTTCATTCTGACGGTAGGCGATAGAAGGGTTCTTGCGAGCCCACAACCAAGCTTTCTTGGCAGCCTCAAGTGCTGTCTTTGAGAACTCAGCGTATTCCTCATACTGACCGTAGATGCGAGAAGCCTGAGCCATTGCGGCTGCAAAGTCGAGAGTTGCGGCAGTGGTCTTCTGTACGACGTAGCGCTGCTTGTGGCAGTCGGCTGGCATCTCAAAGCCTTCGAAGCTTGGAACAGTCAGCTTGTGATAGACGCCGCCGTCGTTAGGATCCTGCATGGTGAGCATCCACTTGAGGTTGAAATAGATCTCGTCGAGATAGTCAGGTGTGGCATTACCGCTCTCAGGGATATTGTAAGAGTATGAAGCGAAATGTTCTGGACGCATCTGATAAGCCATGAGCATCAAGCCTGTCGAGAAACCAGAGTTTACGATATACTTGTTGAAGTCACCGGCATCATACCAGCCAAAAGGAGAACTGATAACGGTTCCTTCAGGACGCTGCTTCGATGCTGCACTTGGGTGGATCAATACCTCGGTGTCAAGGTGTGCTGCAGGACGTGCATATTCCTCGCCGGCATATTCGGCAAGGATCTCAACACCCGAACGGTTGAGGTAGAAAGCTTTCATCGCACCTACGGCAACCTTGCGCAATGGATGCTCGCTGATCTCCACGTTCATGGCATAGTTGCCAGCCTTGAGAACGTACGAACCGGTCTCCTTGACAGATGAGAAATCGACAATCTGGCGAACTTTGCCGCTCATCTCGCTTGTGGTTTCGCGTACGGCACTTCCTGTCCAAACGGTTTCACCTGTCTGGGCATTGACAAGCGAATAGCTATCGGCAAAAGCATCTGCTTCGATGACAGCCACCTTTTCCTGTGAAGGGTAGTAACCCACTTGGTTCACTTTGATAACGTCAGCGCAGTTTGCGTCTGTCGTCACAATTTCTTTTTTGCCTGGTGTGCATGCTGTGAGCAATGCTGCAGCAAGGGCAATGGTCAGGTTTGATTTCATGATGTTAAATATTATATTGTTTTTGAGGTATATTTTATTATTAGTAATCTCAAGTTTCCGATTTTTCGTCGGTTATTCAGTCATTGCGATACATTCCATCTCGACGAGCCATCCTGGACGGCACACGGGAGCCAGAACATAGACCTTTGGCAACGCAGGTAGGGCTGAGTCAATGACATTGCGCACCTTCATGTAGTCGGCAGCATTACGCAGATATACGATGCCGTGCATGAGGTCGCTCATCTGTGCGCCGCCTTCATTGACCAACACCTCAATATTTTCGAGCATACGCCGAGCCTGTTGTTGAGCGTCGTCAGGGTAGAGTATCTGTCCGTGGTTGTCGATGCTTGCCGTGCCGCTGATCAGAATCATGTTACGGTCATCAAACTGCACTTTTGTGGCGCGTTCGAAAGTCACACCATATTCGGCAGTCGGATTCAGATGGCTGCTACCTTTTAAATATGTTATGCGCGAAAGGTCGAGCCCGCTTACCGTGTATGTGTCCAGTTGCACTAGCGCCTCGCAGTCGGCAGGATTGCCATTGATACCCGTGCTGGCAACGTAATGAGTGTCGCGAGTCAGGCCGTTGTCGTCAAAATATTCCCTTCGCGCAACGACGAGGCCGTGATAGTTCTTGTCAATGTCCCGGACAAAGAACCATGTGCGCAAGCAGTTGTCGGCAAGATTGAGCCCTTTATCCTTGAGATCGTTGTTGTATTTCACCAACAGTGCGCGACTCTGTGATTCGGAGTCGGAGAGAGGTGCGCCGTCGTCTGAGACAGTTGCTACATAGTTCGAGCCGAATATGTGACGGCAACCATTGTCTGCCTTGTCTTCAAGCCATAGCCAAAGCGCAGCGGCAGTACCGTCGAGAGGTGCCTGACCGATGCATGACAGATTTTCTGCCGCACAGCCGATGCCATCCTTCACCATCATTCGTCCGAACAGCACATTTGCTCCAAGCTGGTCGGTAAGCAGCGATTGGGCATCGAGCAGAGCCTTGACCTGATCTGTGTCTGAGCGTTCTGTGTTGGCATCAAGCGTGAGCATGGCATGCCACTCCGTACGACCTGCTGATGAACGGAATCTGCTCAACGAAACATTGACGTTAAGGTGCTTGTATGCTCTTGTCTCTTGTATTATCATAGGTATTGTAAATCGGTTTTATTCTGATTGTTCAATCTCGGCGTCCAATGCGTTTGCCCATTCAAAATAATCTTCGAACGTCTTGCCGCCGAGCAGGACGCGGAAGTTCGGCTCGCTGATGTCAATCTGTACTATGCCATCGGGCAGGGTCAGAGAGGTCGAGATATCCATTCTGTCGTGATAGTCGATCAGTTCGTCAAGGTTGGCGAATCCGCTTATGACGAGCACCGAGATGCCGCCGCCTGTGTCAATGATTTCGAGGTCGAAGTCCTTGATCAGATAGTTCTCGAAGTTGAACTTGGCAATCTCAAACAGCAGATCGTTCTGGCTGAGGCTGTCGGTCTTATATGCCAGCAGGAGCAGGTGTGGAGCCAGATCGTCGTCGATAAACGTCTGCGTGCTGTCGATGGCAGTGCTGTCGTTTGCCTGACGCAAAGTGGCTGCCCACATCATACCTCTGGTCAATCCGCCTGACTGCACCTGACGTCCTTCGTGAATACCCTTGATCATAAGGCTCGACAAAGGCGAGACGTCGCTCTGTGGGTAGGTGGCGGTAAGCTGTTCAAGGGCCGAACGGAAGTCGTCGATCTTGCCTTCCTGCACGTAGCTGAGAGCGTGGAGGAAGAGGAACTTTGGCATCAGTTTGCTCAATGGCCACTTGTCATGCACATAGAAATAAGTATCATGCACGTCCTCGGCATTGCCTTCCAGATAGGCGTCATAGGTCTTGATGTAGAGCGAATCCTGGCCTTCGTCCATCGCACGAAGATTGTCGATGTAGTTAGGATCTGCCACGGCAATACCGTAAGCCGACTCAGGGAATGCCTGGATAAGTTTCTGTCTGTAAGCCTCGGCATTGGCTGCGTCGCCCATACGCAAATACATAAGATAGATAGCGTAGTATGACTCCAGACGGTATGCCGATTCAGGATAGCGCTTCTCCATATTCTCGAACGTCTTGATGGCCAATGGCAGGTTCTCAAGTTTCTCGTTGATGATCTTGCCCTCATTATACAGACCTTCCTCGATGAGCTGGTTGGCGTTTGCCACTTCCTCGTCGGTGCGAGGAATCTGTGCCAGGTAGTATGCACGCTTATGCGGATCGGAAACCTCGTCCTGATTGAATGCCGGAGCAGCCACCGAATCCGCAGGCAATTCCTCGCCGTCGGTTTCCTCCGTTTCGCTATCGTCATTTTCGTCCGAATCAGTTTCCTCGCTGCTGTCCTCGAATGTCACGGTTTCCGTCTTGTTCTTTCGGCGCCAGTTGTCCTCAGGTTTACGCGCACCCCATTTGCGTTGGAATTCGCTCTTACCTGCGCTGATCGATGATGGATTGTAGAAATACCACGACTTATCCTGCTGACCCACTGTCGGCTGTGTGTTGGTCGGTTGAGCCAGAGGGTCAACATTCTCGCTCTTGCGCTGTTCGTATGCAGCCAGAGCCTCTGCCTCGGCTTCTTCCTTCTCCTTTTTTATGAGTTCGTCGATGAGCTTGTCGATTACCTTGTTCAGTTCGTCCTCGCTCAACGAGGCAAGGTGCAGCAGCGAATCCTGCAACTGCACGGTTTCGGCGTGTGTCTGCAGTTCGTCGAGGGTGGCCGACAGTTTCTGTATCTCCTCATAGCCTTTGTATTCCTTGTTGATGATGCCCATAACCACCGAGTAGGCTTTCTGTGCACGTACATAATCGGCGCGATCGAACGTCAGACGTCCCAGTTTGAGGGCAGCCATTGCCTTGTCCATGCCGTTGCGCTTGCTCTTTTCGAGAGCCGTTTCGTAGCGTTCGATGGCCAGCATCGTATCCTTGCGCATCAGCGAGACATCGGCCATGGCGGCATAGATCTGATCGAGATAATCCTCGTTTCGTGCCTGACGGCGCAGACGGTTCAGTTCTCGCTCCATGCGATCGGCTTGTTTGTTCGATGCGTGTGACAGCGTACGGATTCTTGCAATTCGTGCGTTGAACTGTGTCTTGTAATCTTTTGCTTCGCCGATAATGCGGCTATAGCTCTTATATGCATCGTCGAAACGTCCGTTCTCCTCATTGATCTGGGCGGCAAAGAAATCCGTACGCACACGCTGTGTCTTTGTCTGGAATCCGCGCTTGGCTTTCTGCAGGTAGGGCAGAGCCTCGGTTTTCCTGTCTGACTGTATGAGCAGTATTTCTGCCTGAGCCAAACTGAACAGACGCTGCAGGCGCAGAGGCATCTGCTGATAGTATTCCACCTTGCTGAGTTCTTCCTGCGAGTTGTATTTCTTGGCTTCGATAACAAGGGCAAGCTCCGTCTCTGCCTCAAACTGTTCGCCACGGATGGCATGGATGCGTGCTGTCCAGATGTGGCTCTCGTCCTGAGCGAGTTTCTTCCACCAGAAGTGGCGTGCCACGTATCCGAATGTAGCCTGGGCAGCATCAAAGTCGCCGTTGTAGAACTGGGCGCGACCAGACAGCAGCCATGCGTTGTGCATGTATGGATTATATTCGCCTCGGGTCAGCCACAGCTTGTATTCAGGCGTATTCTTAGCCTTGCGTCTTGGTTTTTTGCTGATGCTCTTCGTCTGGACGCACTTCTTACACTTGTCGATGGCGCCGTCGAACTTAGTCTCGGTTTTATGCTGTTCGTAGAGTGTGTAGATGGGGTGTAGATTGAGTTGCTGAGAATAGTCATCGTTGCCGGTGTCCTCCTCCATGTTTTTCAGAGCCACGCGATAAGCCTCATTGCCATTGAAGTGGATGTTATACTTCGTGGTAAGTCCTGCCATGCCGCGCGTCAGCTTCGTGTTCGACTTGCACGCCACCAGCAGCACTGCCATCAGCAGCGCCACGCAAATCCGGTATGCAAGTCTCTTTTTCATTTCTTTACTTTCTTTAGCCTTTTAACCTTTTAACCTTTTAACCTTTTAACCCTTTAACCTTTTAACCCTTTAACCTCTTCACTCTCTTTACTCTCTTTACTCTTTACTCCTTACCCTCTCATTACTATGATCAGTTCCGTCCTTAGCCACGCTTTGGAAACGTCTTTCCCTGACCACCATCAGCACCTCGTCCTTCAGGTCATCAGGCAGTTCGATGCCTCGAAGTTGCAGCGAACGGCACCATCCAGCCACTTCCACCTCCTTCAGCTCGTAGAAAATCTGGGCGAACTCCTCCGTCTGATCGGCAGTGTATTCGTCTGATGACACGCCCTTGAATTGGTCAAGTTCCTCATCGTCATAGTAGATGATTTCCTTCGATACGGCAGCCAGCAGAGAGTCGCGTTCGCATGTGGCATGCTGTCCGCAACACTCGTCAGGCACTTCCTTGGTAATCTCGAACGGCGAAGTCTCGTCTTCCTTTGCCGTACCTTCCTCCACACGTTTCTGGTAGCGTTTATGGCCGATGAGCGAAAGGCCGAAAGTCATCAGGGCAAGGCCGCCGATGAGCACGAGCAGGTATAAAACGATAATCATAATATCTTAAATATGAGCCAAAGGATTAGTACAGCCACTGCAATCAGCAGGGTGTTGAGCACCCATTTCGAATGAGTGTGGATGCGTTGCTGGCGACGCATGGCGTTTTCGAACTTCTCAGCGAGTTCCGTGCGGCTGAGCGTCTGCGGTTCTACGTCGATGCCAGCCGACTGTAGGTCGTTCCAGAACGAAGGATAGGATTTGCTTACCACCTCGGGGTCGCAGATATAAGTGTCGCCCGACGTGATGGCGAGAGGTGCGAAAGCCATGGCCATGCGGTGGTCGTGGTAGGTATCGACAAACGGTGGCAGGTCATCGGTCGTCAGTTCGTCGCCGTCCCACGTCATCAGGTCATCGCCCACAGCCTTCACGTCGAACCCGAATTTTGCGAGTTCGTTCTGCAATGCGGCGATACGGTCGGTTTCCTTGATGCGCAGGGTGTGAAGTCCGTTGATGGCGAAGTGTACGCCAAGGCCGCAGCATGTCGAGATCATTGTCTGTGCCAGATCCGGCTGATTGCACATGTTCCATTCCACCTTTACAGGCATAGTGAAATCGTCTGCCGGTTTGATGACTGCGCCTTCGGCTGTGAATTCCGTCACCACGCCCAACTCATTGAAATAGTCAGCCGCATGGCTGTCGCCCTGGAGGCTGTGCTGCTTCAAACCCATGAGCAGGAACTCCGTCTTGATGCCCGCCGATTTGGCCAACGCGCAGATTTGATACCAGTAGCTCGACGCACTCCAGTCACTCTCCACGGCATAGGTCATCGATGTGTAGCGCTGCGGTTTGACGCTGACGGTGCTGTCCGATGTCCATTCTGACTCCACGCCGAACTCGCGCATCATCTCAAGGGTCATCTCGATATACGGACGGCTCGTCACCTGGTTGGTCAGTGTCAGTTCAAGGCCGTTGGCAAGCGTCGGCGCTATCATCAGAAGTGCTGAGATATACTGGCTCGACGTACTGCCGTCGATGCTCAGTTTGCCGCCGCTGAGTTTCCTGCCGCGAATGTTGAGCGGAGGAAATCCCTCTTTTTCGGCATAATCGATGTCGGCGCCAAGTTCGCGCAGGGCATCGACCAGCAGGGCGATAGGACGGTCTTTCATTCTTGCCGAACCGGTCATCTGCACACAGATTCCTTCGTTCGCAGCAAAGAATGCCGTCAGAAAGCGCATCGATGTGCCGGCTGCTCCGATGTCGATTGTCAGGAACTGCGGGCTCTCATTGGCCGATGTGCAGGTAGGAGCGAGGCGCACGGTGTCGAATGCCTGAAGCATCACTTTCGTGTCGTCGCAGTCGCTCAGATGCGAAAGCTGACAGTCGCCCTCGCACAGGGCTTTCATGATTAGCGCCCTGTTTGAGAGAGATTTCGATGCAGGCAGGTCGATGACTGTACGATCCCTGCGGATGTTGTCAGCTGATATTCTGTTGATCATCGTTCACAAATCAGCAGTTGGCAGCGAGCTGGCAGATCTTCACTATGGTCATCATGGCCTTCTCCATGCTCTGGATTGGCACATACTCAAATCGTCCGTGCATGTTCATGCCGCCGGCGAAGATGTTCGGACATGGCAGGCCCTTGAATGAGAGCTGTGCGCCGTCTGTGCCGCCACGGATAGGCTGAACCTTGACCGGACATCCTGCTTCGAGGATAGCCTGCTTTGCCAGGTCGATGATGCCTGGCAGACCCTTCTTCTGGTTCTCGGCATCGGCTTCCTGAACCTTCTCCAGCATGTTGTAGTACTGATCCTTCAGCACCACCTCGCATCTGCCTGGATACTGCTTGTTGATATTCTCTGCCACGTTGAGGATGTTCTGCTTGCGAGCCTCAAACAGTTCGCGGTTATGGTCGCGGATGATGTACGAGAGCTGAGCTTCCTCCACGGTGCCGTTCATGCCTATCAGGTGATAGAATCCCTCATAGCCCTCGGTGTGTTCAGGACGTTCCTCCTCTGGCAGCTGCTCGGCAAACTCCATTGCCAGGAGTGCGGCATTGACCATCTTGTCCTTTGCTGTGCCTGGGTGTACGTTGGTGCCGTGGAATGTGATCTTGGCGCTGGCAGCGTTGAAGTTCTCAAATTCAAGTTCGCCAACCTCGCCGCCGTCCATTGTGTAAGCCCAGTCGCAGCCGAACAGCTCCACGTTGAAATGGTGTGCGCCCATGCCAATCTCCTCGTCAGGGTTGAATGCGATGCGGATCTTGCCGTGTTCGATCTCTGGATGTTCGCGCAGGTAGAGCATTGCCGAGATAATCTCAGCGATGCCGGCCTTGTCGTCGGCGCCGAGCAGGGTAGTGCCGTCGGTCACGATCAGGTCTTCACCCACGTGGTTGAGCAGCTCAGGGAAGTAGCTTGTCTGCATCACGGTGTCGGCGTTGAGCTGGATGTCCTTGCCGTCGTAGTTCTCCACGATGCGAGGGTTTACGTTCTTGCCCGATGCGTCGGGAGCGGTGTCCATGTGTGCGATGAATCCGATCACAGGCACCTGCTTGTCAGTGTTGGCAGGCAGAGTGGCATAGAGGTATCCGAGTTCGTCGAGCACAACGTCCTCAAAGTTCAGGTCCTTGAGTTCCTGTTCGAGCATCTTGGCAAAAGCCATCTGGGTTGGTGTACTTGGAGTCACGCCAGTCTCTTCGTTGCTGGTGGTCTCAACCTTCACATAGCGGAGGAAGCGTTCGGTAAGTGTCATAGCTGTTTGTATGAATATCAGGTGTTGTTAATAACGGTGGTTAATCAATCTCGCAATTGAATGATCACATAAAATTGCGCGCAAATATACATATAAATATTAATATAGACAAATCTTTGTCCGAAAAACGGCCGATAACGCCCAATATTGCTCAAAAAAACACATTTTTTCAATCATTGTCTTCTGTATTTCGATATTTTTTCATATCTTTGCGGCACTATTAATCCATTCATCCCATTCCATTCATCCCATGTACACAAACGAATCATTATACATAGCCCATTCGGCTAATGGTCCTATCTCGCTGGTAGGCAAGATGTGCAATCGTCACGGTCTTATCGCAGGTGCCACCGGCACGGGCAAGACAGTCACTCTCCAGGTCATTGCCGAGACGTTCAGTCAGGCAGGCGTGCCTTGTTTCATGGCCGATATGAAGGGCGATCTCTCGGGCATCTCGCAGGTCGGCAAGACCTCATCGTTCATCGAGAAGCGATGCAGGGAATTTGGCATTGAGAATCCCGAGTATCAGGCTTGTCCGGTGCGTTTCTTCGATGTCTATGGCGAACAGGGTCACAGCCTTCGCACCACGGTTTCTGCCATGGGTCCGCAACTCCTGTCGCGTCTTATGGGACTCAATGAAACTCAGGCGGGTGTGTTGAATATTGTGTTCCGCATTGCCGACGATGTCGAACTCCTGCTCATCGACCTCAAGGACCTTCGTTCGATGCTCGATTTCGTGGGTTCCAACGCCTCGAAGTTCACCACCAAATACGGTAATATCTCTGCTGCCAGCGTCGGTGCCATTCAGCGTTCCATCCTTGCCATCGAGAGCGAGGGCGGCGACAAGTTCTTTGGCGAACCGGCTTTCGATGTTGAGGATCTTCTTGACACCGAGAACGGTCGAGGCATCATGAACGTCCTTGCTGCCGATCGCCTTATGCTCAATCCTAAGCTCTACAGCACGTTCCTCCTTTGGCTCATGACCGAGCTTTATGCGCGTCTGCCGGAGGTCGGTGACCTTCCGTTGCCAAAGCTCATCTTCTTCTTCGATGAGGCACACATGCTCTTTGACGGCACATCGAAGGCTCTTGTCGATAAGCTCGAACAGGTCATCCGTCTTATCCGTTCAAAGGGCGTCGGCATCTATTTCATCACACAGTCGCCAACCGATATTCCTGAGAATATCCTCGGTCAGCTCGGCAATCGCGTGCAGCATGCACTTCGTGCCTATACTCCTAAGGATCAGAAGGCTGTGCGTACCGCAGCTCAGACGTTCCGTGCTAATCCTGAGTTCAAGACAGAGGACGCTATCATGGAACTTGAAACGGGCGAAGCTCTTGTCTCGGTGCTCGACGCAAAGGGTGCGCCAACCGTTGTCGAACGTGCTCGCATTCTCTTCCCGTTGAGTCAGATCGGAGCCATCACCGAGGGGCAGCGTCTTGACATCCGCAATGCTGCGCCTGCCAGGATCAAGGCTTACGATTCGTTCTTCGACCGCGAATCTGCCTACGAGGTTCTTTCTGCCACCAAGGCCGAAGCCGATGCAGAAGCTGCACGTGTCGAGGAGGAAAAGGAACTTGCCCGTCAGGCAAAAGAGGAAGAGAAGGCTCGTCGTGAAGCCGAACGTGAAGCTGCGCGTCAGGCAAAAGAGGAAGAACGCGAACGCAAGGCTCAGGAGAAGGAGTCCAAGAAGTCTTCATCATTCGCCCGCACCATCTTTGGCACGCTTGCCGCTGCCGTTGCCACAAGTGTTGCCCGCAGCGTCGGCAATGAGGTAGCCAAGAAGATTACCGGCAGTTCCTCTTCGTCATCATCTTCATCCAAGAAATCCACAAAGAGCACTTCCGGCAAGATCATCGAATCTGCCACCAAGTCAGCTACCACCACGGCTACACGTACTCTCACCAAGGAAATCCTGAAGAGCATCTTCAAATAATGTCCCAACTCTTAGGAAGTGCCGCCGAAAGTTTCATTTGGATTTCCCAACTCTTAGGAAGTGCCGCCGAAACTTTCATTTGGAGTTCCCAACTCTTAGGAAATGCTGCCGAAACTTTCATTTGGACTTCCCAACTCTTAGGAAATGCTGCCGAAAGTTTCATTTGGGCTTCCCAACTCTTAGGAAATGCCGCCGAAAGTTTGTTTTGGATTTCCAGCTTTCTGGAAATGCTTAGAACAAAGTTCTGGCGACTTCCCAAGTCTTGGCAAATGCTCGGAACAATGTGCTGGCGATTTCCCAAGTCTTGGCAAATCCTCGGAACAATGTTCTGGCGACTTCTAGCTTTCTGGAAATGCTGAGAACAATGTTCTGGCGACTTCCCAAGTCTTGGCAAATCCTCGGAACAATGTGCTGAGGACTTCCAGCTTTCTGGAAATGCTGAGAACAATGTTCTAGCGATTTCCTAACTCTTGGGAAATGCTGAGAACAATGTTCTGGCGACTTCCCAACTCTTGGGAAATGCTTAGAACCGATTTTTTATCTTCTGAAGTTTTGGAAAGAGGTTTTGCTTGTTATTTAATTTGACTCAATCAAATTTTATACCTTTGAATAGCAAACTAATGTTTAACTCATCGATATTAATAGAGGTTGACATTTATTTTTCTCTAAATAGTTGCAATTATCAAAATAATTGATTAAGTTTGCCCCGAAAATCCGATGTTCGTGTACATGCCAACAAATACACGTTCGATGATGATAAGATTGAGAAATAGATTGCAATAACACGAATCACTAACAATAAAACACTAATAATTAAGAAACAGAAATGAAATAATTGAACGGTGAGTTGGGCGAATAGAGTAACCCACCACACTTCCCTTACGAAGAGTAGAACGTCTCGCTCTGCCACCTCTTGCAATGTGTGGCGAAAGAGACAAAACATTAACTCAGAAGGAAGTGACCACCCATTCGATACTACATATATATAACTGAGCTTTCGCTCTTGTTCTCTTATCCGAAAACGGCCAATTTGAAGATGCACGAGAATAAGTCAGCGATAGGTTCACGTTCCGTTTGGGGGCGTGGCCTTTCGATTCGTACTTATTTGTGCTTAAGGTGCTTGGCCGTACCTCGGATAAGAATAAGTAATCGGACGAAGGTCATGTCCCTTCTCTTATTCTTAGATAATAAAATGAAAAAGTTTTTCAGCCTATTGACGGCAATTAGTTTCTTTGCAATCTGTTCTGAGGCACAGGTTGTAGATAACAATCCAATGCGAAAGAATCGTGGTGAATTTTGTTTTCAGCAAGTTCCTGCAGAATTTACGACAGACGGGCAATTACAGGTGTGGATGGTAAACTTGTTCGAAGAAAACAGAAATTCTTCATATCCAGACAGAGGAGTAGCATCTTTAATTGATGAGGATTTAAACGAAAAGAAACAGGTTGAAATTAATGGATATCCGTTGACATTTAAGGATCTCAATCAACCTTATGCCTCTGATTTCGGATTCTATCTTAGTCAGACTTTGTTTAATTCGGATAGCAAGTATGAAATTATTGAAGGGGTAATGACGACTAAATCAGATGATTACTTAGAAGGTTACTTATTCTTAACAGGTTTCAAGATTGTTTCTGAGGGTACAGTTCTGCAAACAGTCAATTTTCCCAATGGTATTGAAAGCGACGGATATGGATTCTATCCAACTATTATCAAAATCGGTAGCAAGTTGTATCTTTACATTGACGGTCTAACAGACAATAATGGTAATTATTACGAACTGGTTTACAAAATCAATTCAGCTGCAAGCAACGTATCTTTGGTGCGTCAGGACTATGTGGGTAAGACAAGAAAAATTTACAACAATGGTAGATTCCTCATTGAGAACGCAGAAGGCAAACTTTATAGAACCGATGGCGTAGAAGCCGTTAGTGAGTAATCTCGCATGATTAAAATAAACTCCCACAATCCTTGTCGATTGTGGGAGTTTTTTTTACGATCGATTATATCAGTTTCTTTCCTCGTTGAGATTGTGGAATGTAAAATGTTTTACACGCCAAGCACGATACGTGCATCCACGTTCATCTTGCGGCTGATTTCTCTGGCGACCTGCAAAGTGGGTTCGCATCGACCCGTAAAGATGTCGCTTATGCGAGATGGGCTTACCCCAAGGAGTTCTGAGAGCTTGGCCTGGTTGAGTCCCATCTCATACATACGAAGTTTCATCACCTCGATGAGCGTTGGCTGTTCAATTGGATAATGTTCATCCTCGTATTCAGAAACCATATCGGTAAGAAGGTTAAGTTCGACGGCATTCTTATCGGTCGCTGGAGTGTCATCTGTAACGAGAGGAAGTAGTTCCTCGATACGAGCCATAGTGGCGTCGTATGCTGCTTTGGTAGTTATCTTTGCCATAGTGTGTACTTTAAATTATATATTCTTGGCATCAATCTTGTCATACTCAGCATGTGTGCCGATAAAGCGGATCAGTACGGTGCTGATGGTGAATTTGATGACCACGATGAGTCTATAGTTGTTGCCTCGTATATTGAATACGTAGTGCTGATTTCCAATGGCATCAACGCTGTTGAATGTCTGTCGTATGTCATCAAAACAAGTCCATTGTGCATTCTTGGTTTTGGTGTACCATTCTTCCAGGGCTACTCGAGAATCTGCGTGTGCGGTATAATACTCAATAATTCTTGAACGGGCGATTATTCGCATAGATGAGATGTATTAGGAGATGCAAAGATAGGGTTTATAATTTAAAAAACAAAATTTTCTTCTGAAAAATGGAATTATTATTGTCAAATTATAGGAGTTTGCTAAAATTCGTACCAAAAAAGCGCGCAAACTTGACAAAAGTCGTACCAAAAAATAATTCGACCTGTAGGGATGAAGATGCCATCGGCAACAGATATTGGAAGCCAGCCATGATGGTTGACTACCAGTATTTAATCCCTAACGGGATATAGCTGCCGCAATCAAAATTTTATCCGTATAGGCCGAAAAAACTCGAGTTGTACGGTTAAATTCGAAAAAGATATTTATGATAAAATTTATGGTAAATTCATGAACTGAAATTTATGTTGCGCCGCAGGCAATATTTTTATTTCGCATAATTAGTTCTTTATGATCATAAAAGATTGCACAGATTAGAGATTTCGGATGCGCCATTCAGTCGGATATAGGCTGTTGGTGCGGTTGCCGAGGTTCTTGACAAAGCCGAGAGGCGTGGAACGGTAGGTGAGGAGCACATAGCCGCGCGGTGTGTCGGCAGGGAGAATGATGTTGTCGCGACGGAGATAGGTCAGAGCCGTGTCAAGGTCGAGATCAAACGTCGGGAATGTGTCTGGACGCAAGGCTGTGCTAAGCGCAAGCGCATGGGCAGGGATCAGATCCTTGCCCTTTTGTGTGCCAAGTTCGATGCCTGCATGAAGCAGGAAGAGACGCTGGTCGATGAGTGCCTGATAGAGTGGCAGAAGTGTGTCGGGAATGGCACGGATGGTTCCGTCGGCAGCAACCTGGATGCTGGCAGGGACATCGATCCATGAAAGAAGATGCTGGAGTTCCTTTGGTGTACGCGACGGTTTCTGTCGCAGGGGAGTGGACGATGAAGAAGAACCGTTCTTGCGCAAGGCTGCCATAAATAGACCCTCGCCCTTGGTGAAATGAGGCATAAAACGACATGCTGACTCAGGACGGACACCTGGCGCAAAGTCGCCGCATAGGGCAGGATGGATGTGCCAATCGGGCTGCGTCGGGATTGGAAGAATAGAGGCGCCGAGTTCGTCGCAAATGAACTGGAGCTGTTCCTCGTCCTCGTGAACATTGAACGTGCATGTGCTGTAAATGAGTAATCCGCCAGGCTTGAGGCATGGCCAGATGTCGCGCAAAATCTGACGCTGAAGGGCTGCGCATTCGTGTACTTTGGCAGGATTCCATTCAGCGATCGAGCCTTCATCCTTTCTGAACATTCCTTCGCCAGAACATGGCACATCGGCAATAACGACGTCGAACA
Organism: Candidatus Liminaster caballi; assembly: GCA_018065085.1. Classification (GTDB taxonomy): domain Bacteria; phylum Bacteroidota; class Bacteroidia; order Bacteroidales; family UBA3663; genus Liminaster; species Liminaster caballi. The sequence continues at coordinate 91,736 of JAGHUA010000016.1, forward strand.
CTTCGCGCAACTTGCTGAAATGCGCTGGAGCATTGCCCGTGACACAGACATTCGGATTGCCCCATTTCTGGATGTTCTCGGCAAGGATGCGCGAGCGTTTGCGGTCAATCTCGTTGCTCACAAGGATGCTTCCTTCGGGCAGGACGGAAAGTGCAGCCGTGCTCTTGCCTCCGGGAGCAGCACATAGGTCAATGGCTGTGACGGGAGTATCGACGAACGTGCGCAGCACATGGGTGATGAACATGCTCGAAGCCTCCTGAACGTAGTATGCACCTGCATGGAGAAGCGGATCGAGCGTGAACTGCGGACGCTGTGAGATATAATGACCTGATGAAGTCCATGGCACAGGCGAAAACTGTGCGCCGGGAGCCGGAATGACAGACTCGACAGGAGTGCCGGACGGAAATTTGGCGGCGTTGAGACGGATGCTGACCGAAGGGTCGGTGTTGGTCAGAGAATCGACAAAGGAATCATGTTCGGCAGCTGGCAGAACGGACTTGATATCGTTGAGAAAGGCTTCAGGAAGGGTCATGTTGGTGCAAAAATGTGGTTGAAACGCCTTGAAATGCTAAAATTTTTTGCAAAAGTACGTGATTTTTTTCGTTCTTCCAAATTTTTTGTGTATTTTTGCGCAAAATTATGCTATAAACTATGCTCGAACCTGCCGTTTATCTTATTCCCGTGACGCTTGGCGATACACCAATCAGCCAGGTGCTGCCGTCCTATAATCACGATGTGATAGTGGAGATCAGGCATTTCATTGTGGAGAACGTGCGCAGTGCGCGACGCTTTCTGAAGAAGGTGGAGCCAACGATCGACATTGACCAGCTGACCTTCTACGAACTAAACACCCATACCGACCGCACGCGCATCGATGCATATCTTAATCCTTTGACGCGCGACCGTCTGCCTGTGGGCATCATCAGCGAGGCTGGATGTCCGGCTGTGGCTGACCCGGGTGCTGATGTCGTTGCCATTGCCCAGAGAAAAGGGCTGAAGGTGGTGCCGCTGGTCGGTCCGTCGAGCATGATCATGAGCGTGATGGCATCGGGCATGAACGGACAGAGTTTTGCATTCTGCGGCTACCTTCCCATTGACGATTCTTCGCGTACAGCCCGCATCAAACATCTTGAGGCACGTGCATTGAGCGAGGATCAGACCCAGCTTTTCATCGAAACACCCTATCGCAACGGCAAGATGATGCAGACGCTGTTGCAGACACTCCGCCAACAGACGCGCATCGGCCTGGCAAGCAACATCACATGTCCGGACGAGTCGATACATACGCGCACCGTTGCCGAATGGCGCAAACTTATTCCTGTCAATGCGTCGGAAGAACAGTTGGCGCGCCATGTGCCTAAAGTACCGTCGATATTCCTGATTGGCAAATAACAAACCATAGATAATCATCACAAACGTGCTTCGTTTTATGTGTCTTGGCAGTGGCAGCAGTGGCAATTGCTACTACCTCGGAACCGAAAAATATGCCATACTGATAGATGCGGGCATCGCAGGTCGCAGCATCCGTCAGACGCTGAAGAACAACGGTCTCTTCGGCGTGCCGGTTCGCGCACTGCTCATCACACACGATCACACCGACCATATCAGAGGTGCGTCGATGGTGTCGAGCATCATGGGATGTCCTGTCTATACGACCGAGGAGGTGCATCGGGGCATGGATCATAACTACGGACTGCAGAACAAGATCCCGACTGCCAGCAGGAGAAATCTGGTGCGCGACGAGGCGTTTGAGATTCCGACTACGGGATTCGTCGTCACTCCGTTCAGCGTTCCTCACGACAGTCATGACAACGTGGGCTATCACATCGTGTGGCATGAAGGCGACAAGACGGAGCGTTTTTGTCTTGTTACCGACTGCGGTTACCTTACACCAGATGTGGTTAAATATGTGGGAATGGCCGATCACCTCGTGGTGGAGTCAAACCATGACGTGAACATGTTGATGACCGGTTCGTATCCTTATTACCTGAAGGTGAGGGTGCGCGGTGAGGGCGGACATCTGAGCAACGATGAGTGTGCCACACTGCTGCGCCAGACCTATCATCCGGAACTGAAGCACGTTTTCCTTTGCCACCTGTCGGCCGACAACAATAAACCGGACATCGCATACAAAACAGCCTCAGACGCGCTGTCTGGGGCAGGTGCAATAGTGGGATATGGTGGAATAACGCTGGCAGCATTGGCCAGAACTGAGGCATCGCAGATCTACAGGTTCGACTCACAGTCGCCCGAATCGCTGCAACTGACCCTCGATTTTTGAAAAAATAAAGGTTCTGAGAGTTTCAAACATTGCTCTCAGAACCTTTTCTATTAGAGTTCCTTCTTGATCTTCTCGATCATCTCCTGATACTCAGCGTCAGAGAGATAGACCTTGCCTGGATTCATCTGGAAAGTTCCGCCGTAGTCAGGACCATCGACATACTTTGGAGCAAGATGGAAGTGAAGGTGGCTGAGCTTGTCGCTGTATGCACCATAGTTGATCTTCTCAGGATTGAATGCACGCTGCATTGCGCGTGTAGCCTGAGCTACGTCTGCCATGAAATCGTTGCGCTGCTGATCGTTGAGCTCGTTGAGGTCATTGACATGCTCGTCGTAGCTGACAAGGCAACGACCGCGATAGGTCTGCTCCTTGAAGAGGAAAAGACGTGACACACGAAGGTGGCAGATTTCAATCATGAGGTTGTGAAGAGTCTCGTTGTTTGTGCAATAAAGGCACTGTTTTGGATCGCTGTACATAGTTGTGTAGTGTGTAAAGGGTAAGGGAGTAAAGAGTAATGGGTAAAGAGTAATGAGGGTGAAGAGTAATGTTAATTGACCATCTTCACACCGTTACGGATGATGAGACCTCGGTGATTGCCGTCAACACGGCGGCCATAAAGGTCGAAGAAGCCATCAACGTCGTGGGTGGAAGGTGTGCTAACCGACTCGATGGCGGTGGCAGGAACGATGGTAACGTTCTGATTGCGATCGACATTGATGAGATTAGAACGGGTTTCCTGACCGTTGCTGGCACGATAAACGGCCTGCACGCCGAGTGTCTCAAATCCGCTGATGCTGAGCAATACGTAGTTATATATGCCATCGCAGAAGATGTCCCACTGACGGCTGTCGCTATAGCCATAAGGAATGAAGGTCATCTCGTTCTCGGATATATAAGGGTAAATGCTACGCTTGAATGTGTAGAGTTCGTTGTTTACATATATATAATAGCCGAGCTGGTCTGTGCTGAGATTTATACCTTCGTTGGAAGTGGCATTCTGATAGAAAATGATGCCGTACTGTCCGTATGATAGATAATCAAAGCTTGCCTGGACTCCGTAAGGATCAGAAGGCACAAGCTGCAAGTTCTCGTCGTAAGGAGTGAGGACGAACTTATAGTTGTAGTCGGCCATCGAACCGTTAAGGAGGTGTGTGACGGCGAACTGGTTGTCTGGATCGGTCTGCTGGATGATGCCGGTCTGATCGTCGATGGTCATGGTGAACGGAGTCATCGAACCATGTCCATGCCAGTCGGTTGTGTAACCGCAGAAGAGCAGATAGAGCATGTCAAGACTCATTAGCTGATCGTTGGGGAACGTAATGCGATTGCCGACACGCTGTCCCTTGATCCATGCGCCTTGATCAGGTGTGAGCATGTCGAAATAATAATTGTTGCCCTTGACTGCTACATGACCGACACTTCGTGTAGGGTTGCCCTGATAGTTGTTGTAGTCATAATTATAGGATGTAATGACGGCATCGGCTGGCAGGGGTTCAATCTCTGGTTTGCCGGGATATGGTCTGAAGTCAGGGCAGAAAATGTAGTCGAAAAGCTGAATGCCGTATTCGTCCTCGCCAAAGAGCGCTATCGGATGGTCGGGCGAATTAAAGTCATCGACGGCTTCAAAGTAACCAGGACTGACGATTTTCAGTTGTGCTGGCTTGATATAGGCAATCTCATCGTTCTCGTTGAAGACAGGTTCGCCTACTCTCAGCTCGTAGGTGTAGGATTGTCCATAATCATCGAAAAACTCCTCGACGGCAACAACCTCGTCAGGATCGAAGACGATTATTGGACCGCTGACATAGCCTTGATCGATGACTCCGTGTATCCAGAGCTCACGGTACTGAGCCGGGAAGAGAGTACGGAAATAAATATCGTTTTCATCTTCGCCGTAGCAAACCTGATTGACAAGTCCAAAGACATACTCTGTGCCGCGCGAGGTTTGTAAATAACTGTTCATGACATACCACTCGGGAGTGGAGGTGCCAGCTGGCTGCGCGATGAGCGGCAATACACACAAAGCCAGAACGAATGATAATAGTGTGCGCATATAAAAATAAGATTTGGCCAGACTTATGTGATGCTGACGTTGATAGAGTATGTTTATACCTCGGCAACAACCTCAATCTCGATGAGGCCATTCTTTGGAAGAGTCTTTACGGCAACAGCCGAACGAGCCGGGAACGGAGTAACGAAGTACTGTGAATAGAGTTCGTTGAGAGTGGCGAAGTCAGCCATGTCGGCCATAAAGACTGAGACCTTGACAACCTTTTCGAACGACGATCCGGCGGCAGCAAGGATTGCACCTACATTCTTAAGGCTCTGTTCGGCCTGGCTGCGGAAGTCCTCGCCTGCGAAATTGCCTGTTGTTGGATCAATGCCGAGCTGACCGCTTGCATAGAGCATACCGTTGATGACTACTGCCTGACTGTAAGCACCGATGGCAGCTGGTGCGTTTGGGGTAGAGATAATGGATTTCATTGTTTTATTGTTTTATTGTTTTATTGTTTTATTGTTTTTTAATTTGTAAATTTGTCCTTCGTTTTTCGTTCTTCGTATTTTCGTCTTTCGTCATTCATTGTGCCTGCATGTTGTAGCCGAGATGCTTCAGCCCGAGAGCCGCACCGATGAGATAGAGCGCGTGGATGGAGCAGACATAGACATGATAGGCCATAGGAGAGGAGGGCTCGATCTGTTCGTGACGAATCTGGTCGAGCGCCATCTGTGAACAAGAACGTACGATGTCCTCACAATCCCACTTCATAAGGTCGAAGCGAACGACCTCGTCAAGATAGTCGAAGCCACGTACATCGCGCAGATGCTCATAGAGATTCGGGTGTTTGGAATAGACCTCCCATCCGTCATCCCAGTATTTTGCCAATGCCATGCCAGTGTAGAGTGCCCAACCGAGAGAGACAAGCGGATACTTGACAATCTCTTTCATGGCATCGGCACAGTACGAGCCGACGATGGTGCTCCATCGGTCGGAAATATCGGGTGTCTGCGGCAACGGCCCTTTGTCGAGACGACCGATTCCCTGCAGATACTGCACGATATTCTTGGTAAGATTCTTTTCGTATTGTTCGAGGAATTCTGATTGTTCCATTTTTTTTGAGTTTTAACAAAATAAATCGGACTGTGTCGCGTTATAATAATGTAACGAAACAAAACATCCACTGCCTATGAAGCATCGCTTTACTCCTTTAATCTCAGCCGCACTGAAGAAATCTGTAGAGCCGTTGGGTCCAAGCCTTGAAACTATCTGCATGTTGCAGGTTCTGGCTAGAACATACGTTCCAGGCGTTTCATCAGAACAGGGTTGGCTCGATAAACATTCGCTGGCCTGAGAAACCATCAAGATCTGTGAGTCGCAGTCCCTGCAGTATGTGCAGCATCTCGATATGCGACACCTCGCCGGTCATTATATGCTCCACCTCCTCATCGTCCGTCTGGGCAGGAGTGACAAGCATGTAGTGGCCGGTATTGCTGTTGTCCTTGAGAGCCAGCTGCAACTTGGTGTGATCCTTCAACAGCCCGATGAAGGCACCGAGTCCGCCACGGTCGGCATAAAGGGCACTCATGCGTTCGGTGATGGCCTGATTGAGCACAGGAGGAAGTGTTTCGGCTGCAATGCGGTCAATGATATATTGGTTAATATCGTCACCGAAGTTGGTGTGGATGCGAGCAACGAGGTCTTCGCTGTCTGCCACAGGATTGTTGCCACAGAAGAACTGGATGACCTGAAGATAACGGCTGACGTAGTGATCGGAGTCGTTGGCAAGCTCCTGGGCAGCAATTTCGACCTGCTGCTTGCTGAATCGTCCGAGTTCGAGCGATGGGTCTGATTCCTGCAACATACGGTCGCTCACACGGATTGCCTCGTCGAGAATCTTGCGGCTCTGTTCGACCTGATCAACCATGTCGAGGAGCGTAGGAATGAGCTCGTTGAGCAACTTGATGGCAAAAAGGACGCCGTGATAGAGAGTCTTCTGTGTGTAAAACTCCTGCATGGCGGCAGTGTATGATTCGAGCACTGCATTGTCCTTCTTCATCATGCGCGAGAAGATGTTGAGGCCGTTCCATTTCTCTACTACGCTGCTGATAAGGCTTTCGGCAGCCTTTACAGCCGTTTCGGTGTCAGATTGGAGTTTCTGTAGTTCAAGCACCTTCTGCTGGAGGATATTGACGATGGAGCGGAGGATGGTCTTCTGAGCCTCGGGCGTGTATGGGTTGTTCTGGATCGTACGGTTGAACTCCTGGCTGATGATGCTTTTGAGTATTGAAACGTATGTGCTGGACTTCTTGCCCTGAAGCTGGAAGAAATATTCTACGCCTGTGTCGCGGAAACGGCTCTGATAGATCACTTCGAGGCGCTGGCGGATTTTGTTGAGCCATTCGTCATGAGGGATGTCGTTCATGCCCTGAGACTGAACTTCGCAAGTATTCTTCCAGAACTGAGCTACCGGCTTCCAGTTGGTGTGGCCGCCTCCGTCGGTATTGAGGAACATCTCTTCCTGCAGACAGAGTCGGCTGTTCTGAATCGGAACGAACGACAATATGTGCTTGGCCTCTTCCGTGCATTGCTCAATGCTTGTCTGATTATATTCCGTCAGGCTGTAGCGGAGCAGGGTGCTGACATATTTGCGGTGGAGATACTCACGTACATTTGCCTCAGGATAGGTGATGCCCGTGGCATTGAACGTGGCAAATACCGGCGGCCACTCAGTCTTGTCGGTGCGCAGTCCTTCCGGTTCGTCGATGCTGATGCCGAAATGGATACGCTCGAAGAGGAAGTCTGCCAGAGACTGCTGTGACGCATCGTGATAGAGGAATACACGGTCGAAGAGACGGAACTCGGTGTATTCGGTTATTGCGTTGTTGACGTCGGCAAGATTGTTCCATATGGTCTTGATCTGCTTCTCGTCGCTGGCGGCCAGGTCGGGAAGCAGGGCGTATGCGAAGCACTGATAGGTGTGATTGTCATCGGCAGGGAAGAGGCGACGGATCATGCGCACGGTCTGAGCCATGTTCTCACCTTCGTTGGCGTGGTCATATTCGCCACAGACGTGGAAGGTCACATCGCTGAGATTGACTTTCTCCTTACGGCGCAGGTCGGCCACCTCATGCAGCAATTCACGTTCCTCAAGCGGACGAGGAAGGAAAAGCAGCGTGGTGTTGCGCCGGCTTGCCGTCTCTTTGGAGAAGATGCGATAGACAGGATTATCAAGTCGTGAACGGCAGTAATCGAGAAATATTATTAGGTGCTTCATTTGCGGTTTTTGGTGAGTTCCTGATAGCAGCAGCGGCAGAGAGGCATGTACTCCATCTTCTCGCCGAGCATAACCTGCTGGTCGCCTTCGGCAATGCGGTATGAGTATGTGGCAAGACGGCCACAATTCATACAGATGGCGCGTGTCTTATAAACTTCATCTGCAATGGCAAGGATTTCTGGCATAGGGCCGAACGGGTGTCCGAGATAATCCATGTCGAGACCGGCAACGATGACACGCTTGCCGAGGTCTGCCATCTCGTTGCAGACGTTGGCAATGTTAGGATCGAAGAACTGTGCCTCGTCAATGGCAATGACATCGGCATTGGCACCGAGGTGTGGAATGAGACGAGAATTCTCTACCGGAACAGCTGTGATAGAGTTCTGGTTGTGAGAAACTACGTCCTCGCGGCTGTATCGGATGTCGATGGTAGGCTTGAAGATCATTATCGATTGGCGTGCTATCTGTGCACGTTTCACACGACGGATGAGCTCTTCGGTCTTGCCCGAGAACATCGAACCGCAAATAACCTCGATGCTTCCGCAGCGAGATTGGCCAGGCATATTATTTTCTTTATACATTATTATATTATTTATAGATTTTTCTTATGATTCGTAGAGTGCGGTCAGTACGTTGATGACGTAGTCGCCCACTTTCTCACACTCGTTTATGATGTCTATGTAATAGGTACTCTGTTCGTATTTTATTTTCTGCTTGTCCACGCTTTCGAGCATTCCGTTGCGTATCTGCGACTGGAAGTTATTGAGCTCATCCTCGTAGTTGTATGCCTTATTGAGCAATGATTCGGTCATCTCGTCACGTTCAAGGCAGCGAAGCATGTGAACCAGGACATCGTCGGTCAGCGCCACCATCTTCGATACATTCTGATTGATTTCGTCATTGAAGAAGATACGCTGGTCATATTTGTTCTTCAGCGTGCAGGCGATGTGATAGATACTGTCGGCAATGCTCTCCAGTTCATCTACCACCTTATACATGCGACGCGCTTCAAGTTCGCTGCTGTGGCTCAATGTCTTTGGCGATATCTGATTGAGGAAGTCGGCAATCTCCATTTCGGCATGGTCGCTGTCGTCCTCAAGCTGACGCACGGTCATATAGAGTGACAACTGCCGTTCGCTGCCCAATGACTCTGAGAGCATCGTCTGGACATGTCCGAACATGTGGTGTGTCTCCTCGGCATACTTATGGATTTCCTTGCGCACCTGTATCAATGCCATCTCGCCTGATACGATGCCTCCCTTGTCGATATACTGGAGTTTGAAGGCTTCGTTCTGGCTCTTGCTCTCAGGTATGATGCGTGTGACAATTTGTACGAACTGGCGTGTCAGACCAAGCATCAGTATGAGGTTGACGATATTGAACACGGTATGGAACATGGTCATACCAAGTGACACATTGTCGATGTCAGACGGATTGCCAAGACCCAACTCCACGCACAGCCAGATGATGAAGCGGCAGAATGGATAATAGAGTACAAGTGCCCATACCGTGCCGATGACATTGAAGAGAAGATGACCGGCTGCTGCACGCTTTGCCATGGTGTTGGCCGAGATGGAGGCAAGTAACGGGGTTATGCAGGTGCCAATGTTGGAACCAAGAACAAGCGCACAGCCCATCTCGAATGTGATCCAACCGCTTGAACAAGCCAGCACGGCTAATGTAAAAGCCGCGCTCGACGCCTGAATGATCATCGTCATCACGATGCCGACAACGAGGAACAGCAGCACAGAGAGTGCACCCATCGAACCGCTGTCCTGCAGGAATTGGAGTACTGCTGGCTGTGCGGAAAGATCCGGTACTGACTGTTTGAGAATCTCAAGACCCATGAAGAGCAGGGCAAAGCCAATCATAAACTCGCCCCAAGAGTTGCGACGTGAATTGTTGGAATTGATGAACGGCAGCGAGATGGCTATGAGTGGCAGGATGAACGGTGTGATGCTGAACTTGAATCCGCAGAGTGCAATGATCCATGTAGTGACCGTTGTGCCTACGTTGGCACCCATGATCACAGCCATCGACTCGGACAGGGTGATGAGTCCGGCATTGACAAAACTGACTATCATCACGGTCGTGGCTGACGATGACTGCACAAGCGCTGTCACAAGAATGCCTGTCAGCATCCCCGTAAAGCGGTTGGTGGTCATGGCCGCAAGGATGTTTCGCAGACGATCACCTGCTATCTTCTGCAGTCCGTCGCTCATCATGCGCATTCCGTAGAGGAACAGCCCGATGCTTCCTGCGAGTGTCAGAAGGTCAATCCATGAATATTGTGCCATTGTTTCGGATGTCAGTTATTATTTGTTTATCAATGTCTCAAAGTCTTTGCGGTAGGTTTTGCCCACTGCAATCTCTGTGCCGTCGGTCAGGATTAAGGTCTGCTGTCCGATGGACTTTATGGCGTTCACATTGACGATGTACGAACGATGTACACGTGCAAAGTCATCGTTTGGAAGCTGTTCCAATAGGCTTGCCATCGTTGCCAATGTGAGCAGATGTCTGCCGCCTGCCATCTTTATGCGCACATAATCCTTCAACGACTCAAGACACAGAATCTCGGCTGTTGGCAGGATTTCGGTGCGCCCGTCACAACGCACGGTGATGGTTGTGGCGTGTATCTTCTTATCGAGCGCGCGCAACCGAAGGATGTTCTTTGCCTTTTCGATTGCCGTTCGGAGTCTGTCGAGCGTGTAGGGTTTGAGCAGGTAGTCGGTGACGTCGAATGAAAACGAATCGATGGCGTAACTGTCATAAGCCGATGTGATGATGACGCACGGCTGGTTGCCTGTGATACCAGACTCTCGCATGCTCTCAAGAATCTGCATGCCTGTGAGACCTGGCATCTGAATGTCGAGAAACAATACGTCCGGCAGTTCGCGCCGGATTGCAGCGAGTGCGGTTATTCCATTGTCGAAGTGCGAGACATCAGTGCCTTCCCCGAGTTTTTCGAGGAAAACCTTCAGCTTGGCAGCAGCCAGCGGTTCGTCTTCGGCAATGTAGATTTTCATTTTCCAGTCAGTCTTTGGCAGATTGTTTTTGGGTCGATGTCCTCCATGCATTTCCAGTGACCATAGCGACACGGTTTGTTGCCATAGATGGAGCATGGACGGCAGGGCAGAGGCAGAGATACGACATCCTCAGGAGACTGTCTGAATCCCAGGAAACCGGCATGGGGGTGAGTCGCACCCCAGATGCTGATGACACGGGTTCCGACAAGCGATGCGAGGTGCATATTGCTTGAGTCCATCGAAATCACGCCACTCAGACGAGCCATCAGACGAATGTCATCGGCGATGCCCTGACGTCCGGCAAGATTATGTATGCGCTGACTGTCGGCAAGAGTCCATGTGTCGAGTTCCTGAGCCTCGTCCGATCCTCCAAACAGATAGATGTGAAGCATTGGGTTGCCGGTGAGCAGTTGTCCAATCACTTCCTGCATCTTTGCCTTCGGATAGATCTTGCCGCGATGCATGGCAAATGGTGCTATGCCAATAGCCTGTTCTGGAATATCGTTAGCAACGCTTTCAGCCAGACGCTTGCGGATGCCGGTTGTGTCATATTTGGCCATATCGACCTTCATGCCAAGTTCTTCGAACACATCCTGATAACGCTGGAACCCGGATTTCAGCTGCCCATTGGATGTGTGACGAACCAAGGCCTTCTTGTCATTGCGTCCCTTGTCGATTTTTGCTACTCTGACACCACTCAGCATGAATCGCAGACGAAGCCACTTGGTGCGCAATACGTCATGGAGATCGGCAACAGCATCAAACTGTTCTGCCTTGAGTTCGCCATAAAGCCGGTTCAGCCCGCCGATGCCATTATAGTCTTTCTTGAGGTTCAACCCACGTACGGTGAGGTTCGGCACATTGTCCGAGACTGCATCGTAAATCTTCTTGCCCATGCCGGATGTAAGCATGGTGAGCTGTATGTCGGGATTGGTGCGACAAAATGCAATGACCACCGGAATGGTCATCGCTACATCGCCCAAGGCTGAGAATCGCAGTGCAAGGATCTTCACGCTATCAGTTCTTTGTGCCGTAGAGCACTGGGTTGAGGTTCGGATCGTTGTACATTTTCATCTGCTTATACACCTTCATGTATTTGCGACCTGCCTCAATGTCTTCGAGCAGCTGGTCGATTGCGGAAGAAAGATCCACACGCTGGGTGAGGAGTACGTTGAGCTTGTCCTGACACTTCTGGCGGTGAGCCTCATCGACGTCGGTACGGTTGACCTCAGCCTGCATGTGATAGATCTTGAGGTAGAGGATTGAAAGACGGTCAACGGCCCATGCCGGACTCTCGGTGTTGATTGTGGCATCTGCAGCCACGGTCACATCCTTGTATTTGTCGAGGAAATAAGAGTCGATCATCTCAACGAGATCGGTGCGATCCTGATTGCTCTTGTCAATGCGACGCTTGAGAACGAGGGCGGCAGAAGGGTCGATCTGGGGATCACGGATGATGTCCTCGAAATGCCACTGGACTGTGTCAATCCAGTTCTTCAGATAGAGGTAATATTCAATAGAACGCTCTGGGTATGGGTTCTTGATTGGAGTGTCAACATTGTCAGTCACGTGGTAATCGGCAATTGACTGCTCGAAGATTGGAGCACAGAGTTCTGTAAATTTCATATACGTATTATTGTTAAATTTAATTTCGCGGCAAATTTACAAATATTTTCGATAAAATGCACAACTTTTCGAAAAAATATTTATCTTTGCGCCGTTTTTTATCTGAAATATGAAAGTTTGTATCGCCGAGAAACCAAGTGTAGCGCAAAGTATCGCCTCTATTTTAGGGGCGACGCAAAAGCGTCAGGGTTATTATGAGGGAAATGGATATCAGGTCACTTGGACGTTTGGACACCTGTGCGAGCTGAAGAATCCAGAAGACTATACACCCTTTTGGAAACCTTGGGCAGAGAATCGTCTGCCGATGATTCCACAGACATTTGGAATTACGCTCAAGAATGATGAAGGCGTACAGAAGCAGTTTCAGGTTATCGCTACTCTTTATGCCAATGCAGAGTGTATCATCAACTGCGGTGATGCCGGTCAGGAAGGTGAACTCATTCAGCGCTGGGTAATGCAGAAGGCTGGCATTATTTATAATCGCGAGCGTAATGTGTATGTGAGGCCCGATCAGACGGAATGCCCTGTCTATCGCCTTTGGATCAATTCCATGACCGATGAGGCGATACGTGACGGATTCAGCAACCTACAGCCACAGCAGCAATATGACAAACTTTATGGCGCTGGTCTGTCGCGTGCCATCGGTGACTGGCTTCTTGGTATGAATGCCTCCCGTCTTTACACTCTTCACTATGGACATCGTGAGCAGCGTCAGGTGCTAAGCATCGGACGTGTGCAGACGCCAACCCTGGCGCTTATCGTCAAGCGTCATTGGGAGATCGTCAATTTCCAGCCGCAACAGTATTTCGAGATTAAGACACTTTATCGCGATGTGACTTTCAATGCCACAAAAGGCAGGTTTGAAAATAGGGAAGAGGCCGAGGCAGCACTCGAACAGATTAAAGACAAACCTCTGTTTATAACTAATGTACAGAAAAAACAGGGCAAAGAGAAACAGCCAAGGCTATATGACCTCACATCGCTTCAGGTGGATTGCAACCGTAAGTTCGGTTTCAGTGCAGACGAGACTTTAAAATATATTCAAAGTCTTTATGAAAAGAAGCTTACTACCTATCCGCGTGTCGATACTACATTCCTGCCAGATGACATCTATCCGAAATGTCCCACTACGCTTCAGGGCCTTCGCGGCTATGAGGCTCTGACTGCTCCTTTGCTGCAATCGGGAAAGAAGCTGCCTAAGTCAAAACAGGTATTCGACAATTCGAAGGTAACCGATCACCATGCTATTATTCCTACAGGTATTCCTGCCAATAATATTTTCGAGGCTGAACGCAAAGTCTATGACCTGGTGGTTCGACGTTTTATCTCGGTCTTCTATCCTGAATGTGTGTTCAATACAACAACCGTGAATGCGCTTGCCGGTGACAACCAGGAAGATGAAAAGGGATTGCCGTTCAAGGTAACCGGCAAGGTAATTGTCGATCCGGGATGGCGTGCTGTGTATGGTACTGACAATCAATCTTTGTCGGAAAATAATGCCGCACAAAATACAGAAGGAAAAGAGGACGCAAAAGACGAGGAGACGGCAGGTATTCTGCCGGATTTCCAAGTAGGTGAATATGGTCCTCACGAACCTTCATTGCTTGAAAAGTGGACAAAGGCACCGCCGTGCTATACAGAGGCAACTTTGCTTCGAGCAATGGAGACGGCTGGAAAACTCTGTGATGATGAAGAGCTGCGCGATGCCATGAAGGAAAATGGTCTTGGCCGACCTTCAACTCGTGCTGCAATCATCGAGACACTGTTCCGTCGCCATTATATCAAGAAGGAAAAGAAAAATCTCGTGGCCACTCAGACGGGCATTGAGCTGATTGGCACGATTCGCCAGGAAATTCTAAAGAGCGCAGAGCTAACCGGTCAGTGGGAGAAAAAACTGCGCCAGATAGAGCGTGGAGAATATGAGGCAAAAGTGTTCATTGACGAACTGAAACAGATGGTTTGTCAGATTGTCGATGAGGTGTTGCATGATAATTGTCGCACACAGATTGCCTTTACTTCAGAGGAAGATTTGAATGCACGCAAGCAGCGCAAGAAGCCGGAAGGCGATACTGTTGCTGCACCAAAACCAAAGACACCGCGCAAGAAAACCACACCTTCCGCACAGGTTCAGCCGGAACCTCAATATCGCTATACACGACTTACCATTCCTAAGGTTTGTCCACAGTGCGGAGTGGGTCAGATTGTGCAGGGTCGTACGGCTTTCGGATGTACGAATTATGCAAATGGTTGCAACTTCCGCATTCCTTTTAGCGATGTGAAGCCTGAATAATGGGCTAATATCGTTAAAAATTGACTAAATTAAATAAGTTTCGCGCGTAAGGGTTGGTGATTCGGAAAATTATTTGTATCTTCGCGCCGCGACAATGAGACTCAAATGTCGCAGATAAGCAAATGTCAACCCGCAAACAGACTTATATATTCTTTTTTGTCACATTGATGACCGTACTTTTGAGCTTACGGCCAGCGGTTCTGTCTGCGCAATCCGACAACCAGGCGCCCATCATACCAGCGGATTCTTTGGCAACAGACTCTTTGACTACAGACTCTTTGACTACAGATTCTCTGGCAGCAGATTCTTTGACTTCAGACACTTTGACTTCAGATAGCGTGAAAATAAAGGATTCTGGTCTTACCGCTGTTGTCAACTATAAGGCATCCGATTCTCTGGTTTTCTCAATGGGCAATATGGCATGGCTATACGGATCGAGCGAAATCACATACGATGACATCAACCTTACTGCCGAACGCATTCAGATGTCGCTCGACTCTTCGCTCGTCCATGCCAATGGTATTCCGGATACGACTGCAGATGTGGAACTCAACAAACTGATCGGTGCGCCTGTGTTCAAAGACAAGAGTGGCGAGTACGAAACCAAGACTATCTCTTATAATTTCAAGACACAAAAAGGCTTCATCACCGATGTGGTGACACAGCAGGGCGATGGTTATGTCACGGGTGGTACGACCAAGAAAATGGCTGATGGAGACATCTTCTTTGAGAACGGTAGATACACAACGTGCGACTACCATGAGTGTCCGCACTTCTACATTAACCTTACCAAAGCCCGTGTGCGTCCGAAGAAGAACATTGTGACGGGTCCTGCATATCTTGTTGTAGCTGATGTGCCTCTGCCGCTTGCCATTCCGTTTGGATATTTCCCATTTACAAAGAGCTATTCATCAGGCGTCATCATGCCGACTTATGGCGCAGATATGACACGCGGTCTTTACCTCCGCGACGGTGGCTATTATTTTGCAATTAATGACTATGTGGATCTGGCCTTGAAGGGTGAGATTTATACCAAGGGTTCGTGGGGCATTAGCGCTTCCTCTAAATATGCGTGGCGTTATAAGTTCCGCGGCAATATGTCATTCAGTTATCTGAAGACGGTGACAGGCGATAAGGGTATGCCTGACTATTCGGAAATGACTAACATCAAGGCTGTGTGGAGTCATCAGCAGGATGCCCGATTCAATCCGAACCTCACGCTCTCAGCATCGGTCAATTTCTCGACATCTGGTTACGAGCGCAACAATCTGACCAGCTATTATTCGAACGACATGACCAATGCCACCAAGTCTTCGACCGTCAATGCGACTTACAAGGTGCCTAATTCTGTCTGGACAATATCGACAAGTGCCTCGGTCACACAGCGAACAAAGGACTCAACGCTTGTTGTTCAGCTCCCGGATATGTCGATATCGATGAGCCGTATTTATCCGTTCAAGCGCAAGGTGAAGTCGGGCGCAGACCGTTGGTATGAGAAGATTGCAATGTCGTATAGCGGACGACTTACCAACAGCATCACTACAAAGCAGGATGAATTCAAGAATAAATCTTTGATTCGCGATTGGAAGAACGGAATGCAGCATACCATACCTGTCTCTGCCACTTTCACGTTGGCGAAATATATCAACGTAACTCCTTCGTTCAATATCACAGACCGTATGTACACTCACAAGATTGAGCAGTTCTACGATCCATCGATTATGAATCCAAACGGGACTTACGGTGGCATTGCGCGTGATACGACATACGGTTTCTATAATGTCTATAACTATTCCACATCACTTAGCGTCGGCACCAAACTCTATGGTTTCTTCAAACCTGCTCCTTTCTTCAAGAATGCCAAGCTTGTTGCTGTTCGACATTTGTTTACGCCAACCGTATCGTTCAGTTATACACCAGACTTTGGCCGTAAGCGCTATGGCAGTTGGGAGTCTTACGAGATGCCTGATCCAACTTCCCCTACAGGATTCAAGCGCGTTGATTATTCTCCGTTCCAGGGCATGAGCTTTGGCACAACAGGACGTGGCAAAACCGGAGCCATCAATTTCTCAGTTTCCAACAATATTGAGGCTAAATTCCGTTCGGACAAAGATTCTACAGGTTACAAGAAAATATCAATCATCGACAATCTCTCATCATCAATCAGCTACAATCTGGCAGCCGATTCCATGCGATGGAGCAGTACCATTCCTGTTTCGATGGTTGTGAAGATGGGCAAGTCGGGATCAATGAACCTTTCGGCATCGTTCGATACTTATATGTACGGACTTACCAGTAGCGGATCACCTGTGCATATTGACAAACCTCGATGGGAGGTGGGCAAGTTCCCTCGTCTTATGAATACCGGCTACAGTTACAGTTATTCGATCAACAATCAGAAAGTGGCTAAATGGTTTGGTTTTGGCGATAACACTTCCACCAGCAGCGACATTGACCTTGACGATGAGTATGAGGAAGGCGATGACATGATTGACTCTGATCTCGATCCATCATATCAGAAGGAAAAAGAGAATGAGCGTCGCGCCAAGAACAAGAAACAGAACTCGTCATCAACATACGATGCTGACGGATATATGATATGGAGCGTGCCTTGGTCAATGAGCATTTCTTACACCATGCGTTATGCCTATCAGAAATTCAACGTAAAGAAGATGGAATACGATCTGGGCATTACTCACAGTGCCACAGTATCCGGTCAGATCAATCCGACAAAGAACTGGAATTTCTCATATAACCTGACATACGACTTTAACGATCATAAGGTTACGTATATGAACATGAATTGTTCGCGCGATATGCATTGTTGGACGCTGACAGCATCGATGAACCCACTCGGCCGATTTGCAAGCTTCCATGTATGCATTGCTGTGAAGAGCTCAATGCTCAGCGATCTCAAGTATGAGAAGTCTTCCGTTTCTCGTTCCAATAAGATCGATTGGTATGACGATTGATGCGTATTTTAGTGATGAAGTCATTTGTGTAACGTTATATAATAGAATCAGTTTCTGATGATTGCAATAGTAAAATATAATGCTGGTAATATCTATAGCGTATATTGCGCTTGTCGCCGACTTGGCTACGAACCGGTCATAACCGACGATCCCGAACAGCTCCGTGCGGCTGATCATGTTATCTTTCCTGGCGTTGGCGAGGCTCGTGCTGCTATGGAATATCTGCATGCTAAGACCTATACTTATGCAAACGGAACTTCTGAATCGCTGGCCGATATAATTCGCAGTCTTCGTCAGCCTGTGCTTGGCATCTGCATCGGCATGCAATTGATGTGCAAACATAGCGAAGAAGGCGATGTTGACTGTTTGGGTGTGTTCGACGCCCCAGTGGAGCGTTTTCGTCCAACTGATAACACGCTCAAAGTACCACAGATGGGTTGGAATGAAATTGCGGCTTTCAACAGCGAATCGGCCACGGCAGCCGGTGTCGGCAACCGACTGCTGGAGGGCATTGCCGACGGTTCGTATGTCTATTATGTCCATTCATATCGTGTGCCGGTTTGTGCCAATACAATTGCGACTACCGAATATGGTGAGCAATATAGTGCGGCTTTGCACAAGGACAACTTTTGGGCCACTCAGTTCCACCCAGAAAAGAGTGGAAGCGTGGGCGAGAGAATACTTAAGAATTTTATTGAGAATTGTTGAAACAAAAGAGATAATTGCAGAAATTTAGTTTGAAAGACAGAAGAATATGATTGAAATCGTACCCGCTATTGATATTATCGACGGCAAATTGGTGCGCCTCCGCAAGGGAGACTATGATGCCAAAACAGAATATAGTATTGACCCGGTTGAGGTCGCAAAGTCATTCGAAGGCATTGGCCTCCATCGCCTGCATGTGGTTGATCTCGACGGAGCAAAGGGCGGCCATATAGTCAATGCAAAGACCCTTGAACGTCTTGCCACATCAACAAGCCTTATCATTGATTTCGGTGGTGGCGTGAAAAGTAACGATGATGCTCGCATTGCCTTTGATGCTGGAGCACAGATGATAACTGGTGGATCTATAGCCGTTCATCGTCCGCAGATGTTCCTGTCATGGCTTGAGCTGTATGGTCCTGATCGTGTTATTCTGGGTGCTGACATAAAAGACGGTCGCATTGCAACAAACGGCTGGATTGAAGAGAGTGATGCACGTTGGCAGACATTCATTCAGAGCTATGTGGCAAGAGGTGTCCGCCGTGTGATCTCAACAGATATTTCGCGTGACGGAATGATGACAGGTCCTGCCACCGAACTCTATAAGGACATGATGGTCGATTTTCCTGAACTTCATGTTACTGCATCTGGCGGTGTGTCATGTATCAATGATGTCCTGCAACTGAATGAGGCTGGCGTACCATCAGTCATCATCGGCAAGGCCATTTATGAGGGACGCATCACAATGCACGAGATTGAGAACCTTTACAAATAACACATTATTATATTATGTTAGCAAAGCGCATCATTCCATGCCTCGACGTTAAGGACGGAAAGACGGTCAAGGGTGTTCAGTTTGTGAACTTCCGCGATGCTGGTGACCCAGTGGAATTGGGCAAGCAGTATTCCGAACTTGGAGCTGACGAACTTGTCTATCTCGATATCACGGCATCGCATGAGGGACGCAAGACATTCACTGAATTGGTGAAACGCATTGCTGCCGAAGTATCTATTCCATTCACTGTGGGTGGAGGAATTCACGAACTAAGTGATGTGGAGCGTCTTTTGGCTGCCGGTGCAGATAAGGTTTCTATCAATTCTTCTGCTATACGTTGTCCAGAACTTATCACAGATATTGCCAGACGTTTTGGCGTTCAGGAATGTGTTTGTGCCATTGATGCGCGACTTGAGGATGATGGGGTATGGCGATGCTACCTTAATGGCGGACGCGTACCGACCGATCGCACACTGTTCGAATGGGCACATGAGGCACAGGAACGTGGTGCAGGTGAGATTCTCTTTACTTCGATGAATCATGATGGAGCCAAACAAGGATTTGCAATCGACGCTTTGTCACGTCTGCACGATGAACTGACAATTCCGGTAATCGCGTCTGGCGGCGCCGGAGAGAAGAAGCATTTCCTTGATGTCTTTGAGAAGGCTCATGTTGATGCTGCACTTGCTGCCTCGGTCTTCCATTTTGGAGAGATTCCAATGGCCGATTTGAAGCAGTATCTTGCTGACAACGGAATATGTGTAAGGCGCTGACAATCGAATTTACTGACAAAAAACAAAATACAAGATATGGAAATTGATTTCAAAAAGATGGATGGACTTGTGCCTGCCATCATTCAGGACGCTGTGACTGACAAGGTATTGATGCTCGGTTTTATGAACGAGGAGGCTTACGCCAAGACTGTTGAAACCGGATTGGTAACATTCTGGAGCCGCACTCGTAATTGCCTTTGGACAAAAGGCGAGACATCGGGCAATGTGCTTCGTGTTGTTGAGATTTTAAACGATTGTGATAAGGACACTCTCCTTATCAAGGCTAATCCAGCCGGACCTGTATGCCATACTGGCGCTGACACATGCTGGGGCGAGACCAACAAGCATGATGAGGCTCACAACAAGGAGAATGCACTTCTTTTCCTTTCAGAACTCCAGGATTTCATTGAGAAGCGTCACGAGGAAATGCCTGAGGGATCATATACCACATCTCTTTTCAAGGACGGCTTGAACCGTATGGCTCAGAAAGTGGGCGAGGAGGCTCTCGAATTGGTTATCGAAGCAACTAACGGCACCAAGGATCGAATGGTTTACGAAGGTTCGGATATGCTCTATCATCTTATCGTGCTGCTCACATCCAAGGGCATGCGCATTGAACAGATGGCATCAGAACTGCGTGAACGTCACAATCCAGGTTGGAAGAAGCACTGATAAAGTGATTTCTCCAACAGGTATATATAATTATTAAACTTCATCCCATGATAAAATACAAAGGCGTGACAATCGAACGCGAACAGCAGCTCTTGCTCAAGGATGTTGACCTTGAGGTGAGTGGCGGCGAGTTTGTGTATCTTATTGGCAAGGTCGGTTCTGGCAAATCGTCGTTGCTCAAGACTATCTATGCCGAAATATCTATCATCTATGGCGAGGCGAGGGTGTTTGAATATGACTTGCAGAGTATGCGTCGCAGTCAGATTCCGTATCTGCGTCGCAAGCTTGGTATCGTATTTCAGGATTTCCAGTTGCTGACCGACCGAACCGTACAGCAGAACCTCGAGTTTGTGCTCAAGGCCACCGGCTGGAAGGAAAAGATGGAAATCGATCAGCGCATCATGGAAGTGTTGCGCCTTGTGGGTATGGAGAATAAAGGCTATCGAATGCCAAACACACTGTCAGGCGGTGAGCAGCAGCGCGTGGTTATTGCACGTGCGTTGCTCAACAATCCATCTGTAATTCTTGCTGATGAACCAACAGGCAATCTCGACCCTGAGACGAGCCGCATGATTGTGCAGTTGCTATACGATATCTGTCACGAACGTGGTACGACTGTGATTATGTCAACGCACAACATGTCGCTCATCGATGAATTCCCAGGACGAGTGTTGAAAGTTGAGGACGGAAAGGTGACGGCTGTTATTGACCAACCTGCTCAAGAAGAGACCAGTCAGGAAGTTCCGGAAGAAACTCAAAGCGATTCTGAGCCTTGTTCAGATGACAGCAATAGTGACGAAGACCATTGCTCACCACAAGATATTCAACCTGAAGAGCAAAGTCATAGCGAAGAATCTGATCAAAAACTTTCTGAGTCAGTTGAACAGTAGGCGCCTTATATTCGCAAATGACCAATGGCCGGCCTTCGCGATTATAGACTACACTGTCACATCGTTTAGACATGTTGCCCACAGTTATTGCCACTTCATTGGAAAGACGTCCCTGCGGAAAGTGCTTGAAATTGATCAGGTAATTGACAAAATTCTGACGCACCCATTCCTCCGGTGTCAGGCGTACCCACTTCTTGCGCTGGGAATCAAAAACCTCTTCGAGGCCTGTTTTTTCAGACAGTCTCGTGCGTAAAAGGCATTCTGGAAGGTTCAATGTTGGATGTGTCATGGCGCAAAGATACGATAAATAACCGAGATAACAAAATATTTTGTCGAAAAATGGCTAAATCTGCAGATTATCAATCTATCAGAACCGACATCGAGCATGGTATATTTGCTCCAATCTACATACTTCATGGAGATGAGTCGTTCTTCATCGATCAGTTGACTGACCTTCTGCTCGACAAGGTATTGACTGACGAGGAGAAGGATTTCAACCTTACGCAGATGTATGGCGCAGACATCTTAAACCTCGGAGATGTGGTTACTACTTGCCGCCGATACCCGATGATGGCTGAACGTCAGTTGGTATTGTTGCGCGAAGTTCAGGCACTCGACCAGCGTAAGTCTCTGACTTCGCTCGATGTGCTCGAAGCCTACACATCACATCCTTTAGTGAGTACAGTGTTTGTCATAACCTGCAAATCGAAGAAACTCGATGCCCGTCAGCGTTGGCTCAAACAGGCAGCCGAGAACGGAGCTGTTATATTTGAGAGCAAGCGTATGCGCGACTATGAGTTTGTTAAGTTTCTGCCAGGCTTCCTCAAAACCACTGGACTTTCTTTCGACGAAAAGGCCATACAGATGATCAACGACTACATCGGAGCAGACTTGAGCCGTATGATGGCCGAGATAGATAAATTGCGCCTTAACCTAAAAGACGGAAATACTAAGGTTACTGCCGAGATGATTGCCAACCATATCGGAGTGTCGAAGGATTTCAATTCATTCGAACTCGTATCGGCTGTGGCACAGAGAGACTTTCGTAAGTGCGAAATCATTCGCCGTTATTTCGCACAAAATCCAAAGTCGAATCCTATCCAGGTGACGATGTCTGTCCTTTTCAATTTTTTCAGCAATGTGATGCTGTCTCATTATGCTCAGGATAAGTCGCTGAATGGTTTGATGCGTGAGGTTGGACTTAATTTCCCGCAAGCGAAGGAGATGACATCGGCCATGAAAATATATTCGGCAACCAAAGCAATGAACAATATCGCTATTATCCGTGAATTTGACGCTCGTCAGAAAGGAGCGCGTGGTGCCAATCTGCCCGACGATGAAGCGCTCCAGGAATTGCTTTATCGCCTTATGCATTGATTGCAGAAGGCTACAAGAGAGAATACGGGAAAGTATATAAGATTGCAGAATAATAACAGAAAAAATGGTCGCCAACTTTTCGCTGGCGACCATTCTATTTATGTATGACTTATGGCGCAGTCAATTTTATTCGATTTACGAAAGGCCTGTGATGTTGCCGTCTGAATCGATGTCGATCTGCTCGGCAGCAGGAACCTTTGGCAAACCAGGCATACGCATCATCTCGCCTGCAATGGCAACGATGAATTCCGCACCCTGATTGATCACGATGTCCTGAATATCGAAGTTGAATCCGGTTGGAGCACCGACGCGCTTTGGATCAGGAGTGAATGAGAACTGAGTCTTTGCAACGCATACAGGGAAGTGATCGAGACCGGAGTCGTGAACAAGCTTGAGCATCTTCATAGCCTTCTCACTAAAGCTTACGCTCTCTGCACCATAGATTTTCTTGGCAACAGCCTCGATTTTAGCCTTTGGTGCCTCCTCGTCCTGATATGTGAAATTGAGAGGCTTTGAAGGATTCTTCTCAATGGTCTCTACAACTGCCTGTGCAAGTTCCTTTGCACCCTCGCCACCGTGTGCAAAGCCATCGTTTACTACGCAGCGCACACCGAGATCTTTCTCGCAGTGGTCAATGAGACATTTGATTTCGTCGTCTGTATCGTTTGCAAAACGGTTGAAGGCAACGAGCACTGTCTGTCCGAAGTCCTGAAGGTTGCGAACGTGACGGTCGAGATTGCAGAAGCCACGCTGGAGACCTTCCATGTTAGGTTCCTTAATCTGGTCGGCAGGCACACCGCCATGCATCTTCAGACCGTTGCAAGTGGCAACAAGTACGGTCAGTTTAGGGCAGAGTCCAGCCTTGCGACACTTGATGTCGAGGAACTTCTCAGCACCGAGATCTGCACCAAAACCGGCTTCTGTAACTGTATAGTCTGCCACCGACATACCCAGCTTAGTGGCAAGGATTGTGTTGCAACCGTGAGCGATGTTGGCAAATGGGCCACCATGTACGATGGCAGGAGTATTCTCGGTTGTCTGTACGAGGTTTGGCATGAGCGCATCTTCGAGAAGAACGCAGATTGCACCGGCGCAGCCCATATCCTTCACAGTGAAAGGTGTGCCGTCATAACGATAACCGAGCAGGATGTTCTCAATGCGACGACGGAGATCCTCGCGAGAAGTGGCAAGGCAGAGGATAGCCATGATTTCAGAAGCAGGAGTGATGTCGAATCCGCTTTCTCCGGGAACGCCGTTGCTCTGTCCACCGAGACTCTGAACGATCTTGCGCAGACCACGGTCATTAACATCGAGCACGCGCTTCCAAAGCACCTGCTTGAGTGGTGGCATTTCCTTGCGACGCTGATAGAAATAGTTGTCCATCAGTGCGGTGATCATGTTGTGAGCAGAAGTCACAGCATGGAAGTCTCCGGTGAAGTGGAGGTTGATCTTCTCCATTGGCAGCACCTGAGCATAACCGCCGCCGGCAGCGCCGCCCTTCATGCCGAAGCAAGGACCGAGCGAAGGCTCGCGAAGCACTACGACTGCTTTCTTTCCAATTTTGTTCAGGCCGAGATCAAGACCGATAGAGACTGTGGTCTTGCCGATGCCGGCCTTGGTAGCAGAGATTGAGGTAACGAGGATGAGGTTTGACTTTGAAGCTTTCTCCTCATCAATGTACGAGAGTGGCACCTTGGCAATGTGATGACCATAAGGGTAGATGTCCTGTGGGTCGATACCTACTTTCTGCGCGATCTTTTCGATGCGCTCGAGTTTACACTCTCTTGCAATTTCAATGTCACTTTTCATAG
This sequence comes from Candidatus Liminaster caballi, assembly GCA_018065085.1. GTDB lineage: Bacteria > Bacteroidota > Bacteroidia > Bacteroidales > UBA3663 > Liminaster > Liminaster caballi. Next base: position 116,204 of record JAGHUA010000016.1, read on the forward strand.
TGAAAACTTTAATTTGTGACCGTCTGGATCCCAATGCGTTTAGGGGTAACATCTGGTCGGTTAATAATTTGTCCTCCATCTGTGCAATGCGGTTACACACAGCTCTCGGACGGTTTATTGTGTTTCTTTATTTGAGTTTATTTCTTATGTGTCTCTTCGAGTCTGACCTGAAGCATGAGCATGTAGTCGCGCAGGTTGGCTGCCTCGATGAAATCCAGTTGCTTGGCGGCTTCGAGCATCTTCTGCTTGGTGCGATCAATCTCAGCCTGAAGGAGAGGAGCGCTCGATAATACATCCGATTCGTCGTTCGAAGCTTTTCCACTGCCTGATGGCTTGCCGTTCTTCTTTGCCGATGTCTTGAAGTCTGGCATTGATGTTGAATCTGCGACGATTCTGAGTTCCTCATTGTCGAGCAGGCTGTTGCGTGACTTGACAATCTGCTTCGGAGTTATGCCGTTTTCCTGATTGAAACGCATCTGCTTGATTCGGCGGCGTTCTGTTTCGTCGATGCAGCGTTGCATTGAGCCAGTGATATTGTCGGCATACATGATGGCGCGTCCATTGACATTTCGGGCTGCACGTCCAACGGTCTGTGTGAGGGCACGCTCATTACGAAGGAATCCTTCCTTGTCGGCATCGAGAATTGCTACTAATGCCACTTCTGGGAGGTCAAGACCCTCGCGCAACAGATTGACACCAATCAGCACATCGAACACTCCGGCTCTCAGTTCGTCCATGATCTTTACGCGGTCAAGAGTTTCCACATCGCTGTGTATGTAGGCCGAACGGATGCCCTGTTCATGCAGATAGTCATCCAGTTCCTCGGCCATCTTTTTAGTGAGGGTTGTGACCAAAGTACGACAACCGAGTTCGATGGTTTTCTGAATTTCTTCCATCAGGTCATCAATCTGATTGGCCGACGGACGAACCTCGATGATTGGGTCAAGCAGACCGGTCGGACGAATCACCTGTTCGGCGACGATACCTTCGCAGCGTCCAAGTTCATAATCTGCGGGTGTCGCACTGACATAGATGGTGTATGGAGTCAGACTTTCAAACTCATCGAAGCGCAACGGACGATTGTCGATGGCTGCTGGCAGGCGGAATCCGTAATCCACTAACGTCGTCTTTCGCTTGAAGTCGCCGCCCGACATTGCATGTATCTGCGGCAGGGTTACATGACTTTCGTCGATGATTATCAGGAAATCCTTAGGGAAGAAATCGAGCAGGCAGAACGGGCGAGTGCCAGCCGCACGACGGTCGAAGTATCGGCTGTAGTTCTCGATGCCAGAGCAATAGCCGACTTCCTTGATCATCTCGATATCATAGTTGACGCGCTCCTTGATACGTTCTGCCTCGACAGGTTTTCCCTGTTCCTCAAAGAAGGCAATCTGCTTGCCGAGGTCGAGCGTTATTTCGTCAATAGCCTGATCGATGCGATCCTTGGTGGTGGTGAAAATCTGAGCCGGAGGAATGGTATATTCGTCGAAACGACCAAGCACATGACCCGTAATAACATCGAGGGTCTCAATTTCTTCAATCTCGTCGAAACAGAAATGTATGCGCACAATCACATCTGATGAGGCTAAAAAAACATCCACAGTCTCGCCCTTGACTTGGAAATTGCCGCGCTGCAAGGCAACGTCATTTCTGTTATACTGCGCATTGAGCAGGCGTCGCAACAGATAGTCGCGCGCCATTTCATCACCGACCTTAATGTGGATCATATTGGCATGGAAATCCTCCGGATTGCCAATGCCATACAGACAAGAAACACTGCTCACCACAACCACATCACGGCGACCCGACAACAGGGCATTTGTAGCAGACAGACGCAGTTGGTCGAGTTCCATGTTGATGGCAAGATCCTTTTCAATATAGGTATCGGTCGATGGGAGATATGCCTCAGGCTGATAGTAGTCGTAATACGAAACGAAGTATTCGACGGCATTGTTCGGGAAGAACGACTTCATCTCTCCATAGAGCTGGGCCGCAAGTGTTTTGTTGTGGCTGAGAATTAGGGTAGGCCTTTCGGTTTGAGCAATCACATTTGCCATAGTAAAAGTCTTGCCCGAACCGGTGACACCGAGCAACGTCTGTGCTGGTGTGCCGTTGTCGATGCCTTCTACCAGTTGACGTATGGCAGTAGGCTGATCTCCCATTGGCTTGAATGATGATTGAAGGTCGAATATCACGCGCGCATATATTAATAATGTGGCGCAAAGATATGTGGTTTTTTCTGAATTACCAAATAAAACGCTTTGAATTTGTCAAAAAACAGCATTGGCAAACGAAAATATCAATACTAATGCGTTATTTGTTCGTAACAGATGTCAGAATACGCGACAACAAAGGAGGACGCTCACTGAAAGACAAGCGTTCGATATGGTTTTTGAATTCACGGATGCTGTCGGTTCCGTACAACTTGCCAAGACTGATGTTCTTGTCTTTCTTGAAGTCGTATTGGTATAGATCCCATGAATCTCCGACATATTCCGGACGGCGCAGTGTGTATAAGATGACTTGGTCTCTGTTATTGTTTAATCTAATACCAATAAATTTTGGTTCTTTCTTTTGGTTTTGTGTTGGGATACTGTATATGATAAGCAGCGAACCTTCCTCGTCTGATAGGGTAAAGGCATTGAACTTTATCAGATACCAGTGGAATTGTCCTGTTTCATTATTATAGTTTGGAAAGATCTTTATCCATAGGTCAGTGTCCACCAGAGCATGCAGTGGAATCTGCTTGTTGCGGTATGACTTAACAAGTGAGAGGAGGAATCGATCTGAGAAATCCTGGTATGTCATAATATCTGATGATAATTGCAGTTTTGGTTTTTGTCACGTTTGCAAAGATAAGATATTTCTTCTAATTTTCAAAATTTTTACTTTACTATTTTTTATGTGTTTTCAGGCTTGAAAATGCTAGTTCTGCCAATATGGAGGACTATTAACATTTTTAGTATTCGTGAATACAGATGATATGCAAAAACGGCTTTGCTGAATGTGCGCAAAAATGATGTTTTGTATATTTTGTGTATAATGTGTTTTATTAAAATATGCAAAAATATCTGGAATGTGTAATGTGCTATAAATGAGCATGATTTGTATTTCTTTCTGCATGGATAGTTGATGTTTGATAAAATACGTTTTGTATAAATGAAAATATGGGAAGTTTTTGAAATAATACATAAGGTGTAACTATTTGTAAAAGAGTTAAATGGTCGAGTATATCTATATTTTATTTGCTTGTGTGTTTTGCATAGTTCTGCATACTGGTTATGCATAAACGGTTTTGGGTACATAATAGACGTTTTGCATATTGCTTTGCATGTGTGAAAAATCAAGATTTGCAAATGTTAAAAACGTCAGAAATGCCCTTAGAATCGACTTTCTCCCTCCTACTGGGGAATTATGCCCTCACACAATAAAAGTCGGCTGTGAGCGTTATTTTTTAAACATAAACTTTTCGATCATGAAAAAAACAATTGCCGACTTCAAGGTCGTTTCAAATACTACCCTGACAGAACGCCTCTTTCTGATGAAGCTTACGCCTGCAGATGGCAGCGTCATAGCTGAGGCTAAGCCAGGACAGTTCGTGGAGGTGCGAGTTGATGGCGAACCCAAAGTGTTCTTGCGTCGTCCGATATCCATCCATCGTATAGACAGAGAGAATAATCATCTATGGCTTCTTGTACAAAAAGCTGGAAATGGAACAAATCGTTTGTCGGAGCTTTGCGCGGGCGATAAATTAAATATAGTATATCCTTTAGGCAATGGTTATCTGCTTGAAGGTCGTCGCGTGTTGCTTGTCGGCGGTGGCGTAGGCATAGCTCCATTGCTCGAAACAGGCGCAGTTCTTAAACAGATGGGTTCTGAAGTCACCTACTTGCTCGGAGCCCGTTCGGCCAAGGACTTGGTCGAACTTGACGAATACCGTAAGATTGGCGAAGTGTTGGTGACCACTGAAGATGGTTCTGTGATCGACGGACTCGACTGCCAGAAGGGATTTGTGACCAATCACACATCATTCACAAGCGGTCGCTATGATGCTGTCAGGGTTTGCGGTCCTGGCCCGATGATGAAGGCTGTTGCCAAAACTGTTGCCTTGTGGCCTGAGCAGAAAGAGAAGAGCCACTATTGCGAGGTGAGCCTTGAGAATAAGATGGCATGCGGTCTTGGAGTCTGCCTGTGCTGCGTGGAGGATACCAAGGACGGACACAAGTGTGTTTGTTCCGACGGTCCGGTCTTTGATATTAACGACTTAAAATGGTAATGTCCTATGGCAAATCTGAAAACAACAATAGCAGGCATAGAATTCAAAAATCCGGTGCTCACAGCGTCCGGCACATTCGGTTATGGCGTCGAGTTTGAGGATTTTATCGATCTCAACCGACTTGGCGGCTTCATTGTTAAGGGCACGACGCTCCATCCGCGTCAGGGCAATGCCTATCCGCGTCTTGCCGAGACACCTTCAGGCATGATCAATGCCGTGGGTTTGCAGAACAAGGGCGTGCAGTATTTCATCGACCATATCTATCCAAGGCTCAAGGATTATGACACCAATGTGATTGTCAATCTGTCTGGTTCCTGTGTCGAGGATTATGTGACCGGAGCCGAGATGCTCAATTCCCTTGATAAGATTCCTTGCATCGAGCTCAACATCAGTTGTCCGAATGTCAAGGCAGGCGGTATGGGATTCGGCACACAGCCCAAACTTGCCGAAGAGGTTGTCAGCAAGGTGCGCAAAGCCTATAAGAAACCTCTCATTGTCAAGCTCACGCCAAATGTCACCAGTATCGCAGACATCGCACGTGCTGTCGAGGCAGCAGGAGCGGATTCCGTAAGTCTCATCAACACTGTTTTGGCAATGGCGGTCAATGCCGAGACACAGCGTCCTGTTCTCAGCACCGTCACGGGTGGCATGAGTGGCGCGGCAGTCAAGCCTATTGCACTCCGATGTGTTTGGCAGGTCTATAATGCCGTTCAGATTCCTATTGTCGGACTTGGCGGCATCATGAATGCAACTGATGCCATCGAGATGATGCTTTGTGGCGCACGTGCCATTGAGGTAGGTACTGCCAATTTCATCGATCCGACGGCTACAGTCCAGATTATCGATGGCATCAACGAGTACCTTGACAGACATGGTTGCAAGGATGTTTCCGAAATAGTTGGCGCTTTGAAAGTCTAAGCGCTTCTGTCGCTTTGATAGTCTTTATCACTATACAATTAGCAGATTTTACCATGTTTTTTGGTAGAATTTGCTAATTTTTTGTGTCTAATGTTGCCCAATCATATTTTTTATATTATATTTGCGCCCGTAAAATAGTAACAATAAAACCATATTATGGCAAAAATACAGGGAATGGGCATTGCCCTTATCACCCCATTCAAGGCCGACATGTCGGTCGATTATGATGCTTTGAAGCGTTTGGTCGAATTTCAGGTTTCGTCCGGAGCTGATTTTCTTGCGGTATTGTGTACCACGGCAGAGACCCCTACACTCACACTTGAAGAACGTGCTGAGATCCGCAGGGTAGTCACAGAGGTCGTTCGTGGACGTATTCCTATCGTTCTCGGATGTGGCGGCAACAACACGGCAGCCATCGTCAATGAACTTCAGACTGGCAACTGGCGTGGAGTCGATGCCGTGCTGAGCGTAGTGCCTTATTATAACAAGCCATCTCAGGAAGGTCTTTATCAGCATTTCAAGGCAATTGCCAAGGCGTCGCCGGTTCCGGTTATCCTTTATAATGTTCCTGGTCGAGTAGGAGTGAACATGACAGCACAGACCACTCTTCGCCTGGCCAATGACTGCGAGAACATTATCGCCATTAAGGAGGCATCTGGCAATTTCGATCAGATTGACGATATCATCAAGAACAAGCCAAAGCGTTTCACCGTACTTTCTGGTGACGATGGCATCACCTTCCCGCTCATCACACTTGGTGCCGAGGGCGTAATCTCGGTTATCGGCAACGCCCTGCCACGCGAGTTCAGTCGCATGGTACGTCTGGCGCTCGATGGTGACTATGATAATGCCCGCGACATCCACCATCGTTTCAAGGAGCTTTACAGCCTGCTCTTTGTCGATGGCAATCCTGCAGGCGTCAAGGCCATGCTCTCGTCAATGGGCTATTGCGAGAACGTGCTTCGTCTGCCGCTTGTGCCTACACGTATCACGACGTTCGAAAGCATCCAGCGCATACTCCAGCAGTTGCGCTAACAAATATCTTAGGGACATTGCAGTATTTATGTAGATATATCATGATTGTGCTTTCAGTGGCTCTGTTTGGGTCATTGAGGGCACAAGATGTTTTCTCTACACGAGTGGTCGATCCCAACGTCCATTCTCTGCAGGTCATTACCGATGGCGATTTCCGCAAGCTTCCGGTCATAGATCTCGACATGCAGTCATCGCTTGAGGTCAGTTTCGACTATCTTGCCGACGAGCAGCCGTGGCTCAGCTACACCGTGGTGCATTGCGACGCATCATGGCGGCAGGACGATTTGAGCGAGATGGATTACCTTGACGGATTCCTTCCTGTCCATGTCACCGATGTCAGTCCTTCGTTCAATACCCTCACGTCTTATTATCACTACAGCGTGTCGTGGCCGAATGAAGACATACGCCTTCTGCTCTCGGGCAATTATGCGATCATCTTCCATCTTGACAACGAGCCCGATAGCATTGTTGCCATAGCCACGTTCATGGTCAGCGAAGGTCTCTCGCATGTCAGCGGAGAGGTGAGTGGCAATACCGATATCGATTTCCAGACCGTTCATCAGCAACTCACCCTCGGTCTTAACTGGAACACCCGTTCTCTGCCTTATCTCAATCCTGCTGAAGACCTGCGCCTTGTGGTGATGCAGAACAATCGTCCCGACACACGCCGCGTCATCAGTAAGCCGTCGCGCATCGATGCCAACAGCTGCTATTACGAGCACAATCGCGATCTCATCTTCGAGGGTGGCAATCACTGGCGCCGTTTTGAGTACATCGACCTCCGTTATCCAGGTCTTGGCATCGATCATACACGTGTCCACAACCAGCTCTATTATGCCTATGTCAATACCGCCAAGGCTCGTCCGTCATCTGCTTATTTCTATGACCAGGACCAGCATGGCCGATATATTCTCAAATCCCTTCATGTCGATGATGAGGCTGTCGAGGGTGAGTACTTCATGGCAATGTTCCGACTCGAAGCTCCAGCCTCGCTCAATAACCGTGGAGTCTATCTCTGTGGAGAACTGACAGGCTATCTGGCTGACGAGTCCAGCCGCATGGACTATGACGCGTTGGAGGGCGCATATTATAAGGAACTCCTCTTGAAACAGGGCGCATACAACTATCAGTTCCTCGTCGATACAGGTCGTCCTGCCGACGGTGGCGCCATGCGACTCACGGGTGCGTTCACCGAAGGCAATCACTTCGAAACACCCAACGAATATTCCGTGTTTGTCTATTATCGTCCGTTCGGAGCCCGTTATGACCGACTCCTCAACGCATCAATCATTCAAAGCCGATGAATCAGACATTAGTACAGAAGCAGACGCAGCATCTTGCCCCGCAGCAGGTGATGATTGCCAAGATGATACAGGCAACCAATGCCGAACTGATGCAGCTTATCACCGCCGAGACCGAGAAGAATCTTGCGCTTGAGGTAGGCGACTGCTTTGTGCGCAGTGACGATGACAATGCGCCTGCTGACTATGACGATCAGGTGACTGACGCCGATGTTCCTGATCGCGACCCGGACACAGACGACCGAATCCGTGACGATGAGAAGGATTTCTTCCCGAACGATGACGATTACGATGACTATGACATCGACCGCAATCCTAACATCTCGGCCGATGACAAAGACACCCATACGCTCAGCAATTTCCGTTCCGACGTCTCTTTCCGCGAGGATCTTCACACCCAGCTCTCCGTCATGGAGCTGTCCGACGAAGATCGCTACCTTGCCAACTACATCGTTGACAGTCTCGATGAGAACGGCTATCTCTCGCGTCCACTGTCTGGCGTGTGCGATGACTTGGCGTTCACTCAGATGCACGATACCACCGAGGACGAACTCGAACGTGTCCTTGTCGATGTTGTCCAGATGCTCGAACCTGCCGGCATCGGAGCCCGTAACCTTCGGGAATGTCTTTTGCTGCAGTTGCTCGATGAGCGTTCATCCGACGCCACTATGCTTGCCTACGATATTGTCGATCGCAGCTTTGACGATCTCCTTCAGCATCGCTATGAACGCCTTTATCAGAAGCATCAGGCCACGTCCGCACAGCTGTCGGCAGCCAAGCGCATCATCTCGCGCCTCAATCCTAAGCCTGGCGGACAGGATCCGGATGCCAACACCGCCGAGACCCGTGCCGAGCACATCAAGGCCGATTTCAGCATCCATGCCGAGGACGGACAGCTTGTCGTGACGGTCAATGACGATCGGGTGCCTGTGGTGCGTATCAGCGAGGACTATCAGCTTATGCAGGAGCGCATCCAGAACGAAGGTGCAAAGAGCGAAGATGCGCGCAACGGTCTTGCCATGATTCGCGAGTCGATCAACTCCGGCAATACGTTCATCGAAGCCCTCCGTCAGCGTCATGAGACCCTCTTGCGTGTCATTCGTGAACTTGCAGTCATGCAGCGCGACTATTTCCTTTCTGGCGGCAGCGTCTCTGACCTCAAGCCGATGGTCCTGCAGGAAGTTGCCGATCGCACGGGCTATGATGTGTCCACCATCTCACGCGTCAGCAACAGCAAATACATCGACACCGACTTCGGCATCATAGCCGTTAAGGATCTGTTCTCCACCAAGATACAGACTCAGGACGGCAACTCCATCTCCAACCGTGAGGTACAGGAACGACTTGCCTCGATGGTCGATAGCGAAGACAAGCGATCGCCGTTGAGCGACGATGCCCTCTCCAAACTTCTTGCCGAACAGGGTTATCCGATAGCCCGACGCACCGTGGCAAGTTATCGCGAGCAGCTTGGCATTCCTTCAGCCCGAATGCGTCGCAACCTGTGATTGTTCCATTTCAGAAATCATTTATTGACCAATGTCAGCCAAACAAATTATATTTCAGTCGGTATCAAACCTCTTTCACCCATTGCTCTCAATGCTTTGGGCAACGGTTTTGTTTGTGCAGTACACACCGCTGGTTGTCCAGACCACCTCTGTCAAGCTGTTCCTTATTGGCACCGTTGCTTTCTATAGTGCCATACTACCGTCCATCATCATTATGCTGATGGTAGGAGTGGGCATTGTCAAGAACGGAGTGGCACTGCGCGACCGCAAGGATCGCATCTTTCCTCTCGGCGTCCAGATTATCACTTATGCCATTCAGTGGTATTCGCTCGATTACATGGGCATGCCGTTGTGGGCATTGCAGTTCTATAAGGGAGCCTTCCTTCTGGCTGCTCTCTGTTTCGTTGTCAGCTTCTGGTGGAAGATCAGTGCTCATGCGGCAGGCAATGCTTCCATCGCCACCGCAGCCATTGTTCTCCTGTGGCGGTTCCCCACGCTCATGCCTATCTTTGTGCCGGTACTGATGATTGTCGTCACAGGATTTGTTTCCAGCATCCGCATCTACCTTGGCCGGCACACACTTGCTCAGGTCTATGCCGGTTCCCTTGCCGGCATCACCTGCATGCTCCTCGGTGCTCATTTTTATTAATTTGTTGGCTTATCAATAGTAAATCGCAGAATATAAATTATTAATTGTAAAATCGTAAATAACAATGACTCCACTCGTAAGTATCATAATGGGCAGCACAAGTGATCTGCCAGTAATGAAGAAGGCAGCCGACCTTCTCAATGAGTTCCAGATTCCGTTCGAGATGCATGCACTCTCAGCACACCGCACACCAAAGGAGGTTGAGGAGTTCAGCACCCAGGCCGCAGGTCGTGGCATAAAGGTCATCATCGCTGGCGCAGGCATGGCAGCACATCTTGCAGGCGTTGTAGCCGCCATGACACCGCTTCCAGTCATTGGTGTGCCTCTGACCGGTTCGCTCGAAGGTCTTGACGCCATGCTCGCCATGATTCAGATGCCTCCAGGAATCCCTGTTGCCACCGTTGCGCTCAACGGAGCCATGAATGCAGGCATTCTCGCCGTTCAGATCCTTTCCGTAGGCGATGCCGAACTTGCCAAGCGCTTTGTCGAGTATAAGAAGAACCTTGCACAGAAGATTGTCAAGGCCAATGCCGAGCTTGCCGAACTGAAGTACGAATTTAAGTGCAATTGATTCGCTATGTATCAGCGTCGAAAATCAAGTCCATGCCGTGTGGCACATGTGGTTATTGGCGGCGACAATCCGATTGCCATCCAGTCGATGACCAACACCAACACCAACGACATCGAGGGATCTGTCGCTCAGATTGAGCGCATTGTCGATGCCGGAGCTGACATCGTGCGTCTCACGGCTCAGGGCACACGCGAAGCCAATAGCCTTCGTCTGATCGAGGAGGGCATCCATGCTCATGGCTACAATGTGCCTTTGGTGGCCGACATCCACTTCAATGCCAATGTCGCCGATGTTGCGGCTGGCATAGTCGAGAAGGTTCGCATCAATCCAGGAAACTACGTCGATCCGGGTCGCACATTCAAGAAACTCGAATACACTGACGACGAATATGCTGCTGAGATCCTGAAGATACGCGACCGTCTCGTTCCTTTCCTTAATATATGTAAGGAGCATCATACAGCCGTGCGAATAGGTGTTAATCACGGCAGCCTTAGTGATCGCATTATGTCTCGCTATGGTGATACACCTGCCGGAATGGTCGAGTCGTGCATGGAGTTCCTGCGCATCTGTCGCGATGTGAATTTCATGGATGTGGTCATTTCCATCAAGGCGTCAAACTGCGTAGTGATGGTTCGCACCATGCGTCTGCTCGTCGAGAAGATGGACGCCGAGGGCATGTCGTTCCCTCTGCATCTTGGTGTGACCGAGGCAGGCGAGGGCGAGGACGGACGCATCAAGAGTGCCGTCGGCATCGGCGCTTTGCTGTGTGAAGGTATTGGCGATACCATCCGTGTTTCGCTTTCTGAGGCTCCTGAGTGTGAGATTCCTGTGGCTCGCCGTCTTGTCGGCATGATTGAGGAATGTGCCGCTTTGCGTGAGTCATGTCGCAACACCATCGCCGATGACACAGTCACCCTTTCGCTCAACGAATCGACTCTCGAAGACCTCCAGCTCAAGGCATCGATGACCGTCGGCGCACTCTTCATCGACGGACTTGCCCACAAGCTTGTCATCCACAATCCTGGTTTCACCGACCAACAGCTCACCGACCTTGCCGACAGCATCCTGCAGGCCACACGTGTCAAGTTCACGCGCACCGAGTTCATCTCATGCCCTGGCTGTGGACGTACACTCTATGACCTCGAATCGACCATTGCCCGCATCAAGTCAGCCGTACGCGAAGCCGCCAAGACCGATCCTGTGTTCTCTACGCTCAAGATTGGCATTATGGGTTGCATCGTCAATGGCCCTGGCGAGATGGCTGATGCCGACTACGGTTATGTCGGAGCCGGACCTGGCCGCGTGTCGCTTTACAAGGGCAAGGTCTGCATCGAGAAGAATATCCCGTCTGAGCTTGCCGTCGATAAGCTTATCAGCTTTATTAAGTCCGATAAGTGACCTTTTACCTCCGTCTCGGACAATAACTCAAAACCATGAACGTACTGATCGTTTCCAACGAATACACTAAACCCGGACGCATCGGCAATCCCATCATCAATAGGATTATCGATGCGCTACGGGTCAATCCGTCTGTCGGGAGTGTCGATTTCGTGCCGTTCAGGAACCGTTTCAGCAGTTTCTCCGAGATACGCTCAGCCGCCCGTCGTGCCGACATCATACACATCCAGTTCGGCGGACTCTATGCCTTCCTTATCTGGTTCAGTGTCATAGGCATTGCCAAACCCAAGCTTCTGACTTTCCACGGCACCGACATTCACGCCAAGGAGATGCGCACAGCCAAGTCCGTGTTGTCCAAGGTCAAGATCTGGCTCAATCAGAAAGCCTCGTTCTGTTCCGTTCTTCTGTTCCGTCGCCTTGGATTTGTGTCCGATTCGCTTTATGCCTATCTTCCCAAGTTCATACTCAGCCGCTACAGCCATAAGCTGTTCGTTCAGCCGCTTGGCGTTGACTATCAGATGTTCCAGCCGCTTGACAAGGCCGAGGCATGCCGTGCGATAGGAGTGGAGCCCAAGCGATACGCTCTTTTCTCCGATAAGTCAGGCACCACACTCAAGCGTCGCGACATTGCCGAGGCCATTATTCGTCAGCTTGGCGACGGCTACGAACTTCTCGTCATGTGCGGTGTCAGTCCTGATCAGGTGCCGCTCTATCTCAATGCCTGCGACTTCGTGCTGCTCACCTCCGATGAGGAAGGTTCGCCTAATATCACCCGCGAGGCTTTGTCGCTCAACAAGCGCGTCTTCTCCGTCGAGGTTGGTGACGTTCCTCAGCAGCTCTCAGGCCTTCGCGACTCTCTTATCATCAGCCGCGACCCTCAACTGGCAGCCAACGCCATCCGTCGTTCGTTGGACATTGCCTACACCGACAACACTCGCGAAACTCTTCGCCATCGCCTTGATTTCAATTACCTTATCAATAATCTTGTTGACATTTACAAAACTATTTGAAACAAGTAAATGCCAAGCAAAACATATTCCTAAGACTTCGGAAGACCAAAAAAATGTTCCCAGCATTTCCCAAGAGTTAGGAAGTCTCCAGAACATTGTTCCCAGCATTTCTAGAAACCTGGAAGTCGTCAGAACATTGTTCCGAGCATTTCCCAAGAGTTAAGAAGTCGTCAGAACATTGTTCTCAGCATTTCCCAAGAGTTAAGAAGTCGTCAGAACATTGTTCCCAGCATTTCCCAAGAGTTAGGAAGTCGTCAGAACATTGTTCCCAGCATTTCCAGAAACCTGGAAGTCCTCAGAACATTGTTCTCAGCATTTCCAGAAACCTGGAAATCTAAAACAAACTTTCGGCAGCATTTCCTAAGACCTGGGAAGTCCAAACAAAAGTTTCTCCAGCATTTCCTAAGACCTGGGAAGTCCAAACAAAACTTTCTCCAGCATTTCCCAAGACCTAGGAAGTCCAAACAAAAGTTTCTCCAGCATTTCCCAAGACTTCGGAAGTCCAAACAAAACTTTCTCTGGCGTTTCCTAAGACTTGGGAAGTCCAAATGAATGTTTCGCTACCTCACTTTGGTTTAATTTCCTCGATTTTAAGAGCAAGATGAAAAGCCGTGGAGATTTTCTTTAGGTCGGAGATTTTCTGAGGGTTGTTTGTATTAGAGTAGATATAATAATCTCCGACCTTATGTTGCCATGTCTTGCCTGGCTCTAGAGGACGCATTATCTTTGACACCAAATGATATCCTGCATGATTAATGCCATCCACTGTCATTACTCTTTCAAAACCGATCTTACTGAGAGTTTCTATTAGGGTATCAATAGCTGCGCGATGCCAGATGACAGTTCCGTCAGGGAATGTTACTCGCAATCCTTTCGTTGGATTCTCAACATGTTTTGTAGGCTCATGAGGTTCCAATGGTTCCATTTTTTCTTTACTTGACACCGGAATGCTGATCTTCGGCGTCAAAGTCTTAGCATCCACAATCTCACTAATCTTTGTCTTGCGAGAAAGAGCAACGCTAATAGGATCACCTGGATGATACTCTACAACAAGTACAAGATCACGTTGAATCTCATTGAGCAGAGGTTCAATGTTCTGGCTCAATGATGGCAGGATTTCCTCTTTGATTATCTTCTCTTCGAGGTTATCTGCTGCCTTCAGCAACTTGTCATCTATGGGAAGATTCATGTCCCTGAGTGACTTCAGTGTGGTGTATAGTTCTTTAAGTGTAGCCATAATCTCAGTCGTTATTATTGTTCTCTTCTAAGTATAATTCTGGTTGTGGGTAATTTGAAGGAATATAATGCCAATTGAAAGGTAAATCCATTTTGTCGAGGTCTTCTGAAAGCTTATCCATCAAATCATTTTCTATAGCATAGAGATAGATATTCTTAAGATAATGAACAAGCACGTTTAACGGAGGCCATTCTTGTCGAACTTCAGCATACCATTCAAAAAGATCCATGTTTCCTTTGCTGGAGTTGCAAGTTTTGCATACCATGATGATATTGTCCATATCATTATCACCTCCCTTGCTTCTGGGAAACACATGATCTTTGGTCAGTTTTGAAGAATCCATCTCCTTGCCACAGTACCAACAATAATTATTCTGTTGAATCTTAGCCACATTGAACTCTAATAAGTCATGTATATTCCATCGCCCTTCTTTATATGCCTTAAAAGCTTTAGAACGAATCATATAGCAAGTTCGGTCATACTTGCGCTTCCCCACAGATACGGCGTAATGCAGCATCTGTAAGTTAGCATATGACCAATAAATAAACTCTCCAAAGTTTGAATATGTTCGTTCTTTTGTGGGCATAATTTAAGAATTTGTTCCTTCTACTATCTTGATTTCTTCTTCCGTCAAGCCATAGAGGTCATAAACGAGGCGGTCGTTTTCACGTTCTTCGGAGGTGGTATCGGCGAGTGGATTTGCTTTCTTGATGGAGAATCTTTCGCACACCCGTCCCTGTAGACCTCCTTTTTCACCTGAATAAATCATCCAGCGTTACCTCTTTCTGCACTATACCGCTGTATTTATTCTTCTTCACACCAAACGTTGTGATGAAAGTCATGTGCACATTCTGCGTTTTCTGCAGCTCACCTTGCAACATATTGATGCGATGACGAAGGGAAAGGTCGTAAGATTTGTCAATCTCGAACTCATCGTTGCAGCATTTTATCTCGCACAGGTTCACCACACGGTCGGCACGTTCAATGATCATATCCATCTGAGCACCATCGTGATTGCTGTCGCCTCGTAGTGTCCATTCCGATTGCGTAGAGACGATTCCGGACACGCCAAGGGCGTATTTCACCTGCTCCAAGTGCATGAGACAGAGTTCCTCAAAGGCAATTCCTCTCCAGGCATTTAGGGCTGGCAGATTCTGGCTGTGTTGCCAGAAGTGCTCATCTTTCTTCGTTTGCCCTTCTACGAATCGGAGCCAGAAACGGCAGAACGGATCAGTAAGACGATAGAGTGTCTCGCTATGTGCGGCATCGAAAGGTCTGTATTTCTGTATGAAATTGCTGGCCTCCAGTGCCCTGAGCATCTTGGTGAGACCTGCACCTCCCTTCATATCTATTCCCTTGGAAATGGCATCACGGGTAAATCCACAATGCTTTGTGGCCAGCAGGCGAACAGTCTTCATATAGAGTTCTGGATTGACAAATAGCGAGCCGAAGAGCCGTTCAAACTCGTTACGCAGACGTGCATTACGGTTGAACATCAGTCGGTCGATGTTCTGTGCAAGACTCAATCCCTTGCTGAATTTGTCCAAGTAATAAGGTATGCCTCCCACAGCCATGTAGGCTTCTGCAATATCAAAGCGACTAAGGTCGATGCCACGGCTCTCGAAAAAGCGTTCGCACTCATTGAGAGTGAATGGTTCAAGTTTTACCTCTGATGTCTGGCGGTCGTAAAGCCCACCTTTCTGGTCAATCATGTTGTCCATAATCCAACTCGTAGCACTACCACACACTACACACTTCATATTGTCGCGTGCCGATGCCCATCCATTCCAAAAAGCCTCGAAGGCAGTCACGAATCCACTTCCCGGAGTATCCAGCCATGGCAGTTCGTCAATGAAAACCAACTGCCGTTCACCATCGCCCATTTCTTCGAGCAATTCTTCAAGCATATAGAACGCCTGCATCCACGTTTTGGGACATGTAGATTCTGCCATACCATATTGCAGGAGTGAGTGATAGAAGTGTTCAAGTTGCTCCTTCTTGCCGATTTTGCGCTTCTCGTCGTAGGGTGAAAGCCCCGTATGGTAGAATGTCATCTTATTACGAAACGTCTCGCGTATTATAAATGTTTTGCCCACACGTCTGCGACCATACACAACAATCAGTTCTGCGTGATCACTATCGTAACGCTCGTTGAGCTCTCTGATTTCTTCTTCCCGACCTATTATTTTTGCCATAATTACGTCATGCTAATATTGTAAAACTGCCACAAAGGTAGTCAAATGTTTCAATTTGGCAAAATCTTTAATATGCAAAACAGCCATATTTAACAAATTGTATTGTATTTTGGCAGAATTGCTAGAAACACTTACCAAAACACCACCTCGATCGTTGAGGATGGAGGTGGAGAGTGTATTGGAAGGAAGTTAGTTTTTTCTATTTGCTTGTTCCTTCCACTATCGCAATCTCATCTTCTGTCAAGCCGTAGAGGTCTGACCACGTCTGAGTATCTGCAAGAGACAGCCCGTAGGAACATCGAAGGTGAGATCACTATCGAGGAAGCGCAGCCGCTCATTCATAACTACTATGTCACGAAGACTGTCCATGATGAAAATGATGCTGATCTGGCAGCCGCGTTGGAATATGATCTGGAGCAGGAGCGTCAGTTTAGCTACAGCCTATTGTCTTCCGATGAGATTATTCGGCACAAGTAGTTTGTCGATGCAGATGTAAGACTTTTCTACTAAGTTTGCAAGTTCTAAATCAAAAATGTTGAACAAAGTCGGGGGCGCACTCATTCTATCAACCAACTGTCTGCATTTTCATCAAAATACTGAATGATATTTTCATATCCGTCTCTTTGCGTGAATGTTGCAGCAAGATGAGTGGTTGCTCGTGAGATACCAACGTATAGGAAACGTCGCATTAGAGTTTCATTATGATCTCCTAAGGCTTCATCTATATTGTAGAAGAAGACAACCTCGAATTCCATTCCTTTTACTTCAGAAAGTCGGAATACTCTTACGCACGCCTCATCAATGGCTTCTTCTCCTTCTACAATCTTGATATTGTTCAATATGTCAGAATCAACAATCTTATTGATGAATTTTTTAATGTCAAGTTGATTTGAAACAAAGATTGCAACCGAAGGCATTTCATAATTATAAGCCTTATAAACCTCAACTATATGTCTTGCAATCCAATCAATTCGGATATCTTCGTCATCATTAACCATCACAAGAGGTGCTGGTTCACGTTCATATCGTTCTTTTAAGCTATGATACGGAGCCTCTATGCCCAGATCATCGAAGTACATCTTTCTCGACATATCAACCAATGTTGGTAATTGACGGTACGATACATTCAGCTCATGTACTTGAAGACCTTTTAGCAGATAGTCATGATTCAACTGCATCCAATCCTTTATACCATTACCATTGAGTGCCTGCATGATGTCACCACACAACGTTATCGAAGATTTTTCGTAATGACGAAATGAAGCAATAAAATAATAATCCAATAAACTATAGTCAGTAGCCTCATCAACACCAATTACAGGTTTTACATTCTGGCGATAGGCACTAATATATTTCTGTTTTTTCATTGTATCGAATCGCGTCTTTGATTTGCGATAAATGCCCAACAGAAGGTTGTTTATGAATCCTATCAGAAGGTTTTCTTCATCGTGATGCAGACGACAGTTTCCATCTTTTGTAACCAAGTCTAGCATCAAATCATGATCGAAACGATCAAATGACATTTCTTTAGTTAAATTGACTCTGAATGTCTTATACAATCTTGGTATCTGATTGAGGATATTACTCTCGATACCCTTGCAGAGGTCAGCAAACTTTCTAATAAACCAATATAGCTCACCTACTTCATGCAAGTCAATACCGTCTACAACAGGCTTCACAATACCATAGAATTCTCTCAAACGTTTTGAGAGAGCAATCTTTGTAGAGTACGGTTTCAAACTCAATTGCTTCAACAATTTTTTTAATTCTGTAAAGAGTTTGGTTTCAAAAGCAGCTGAATCGAAAGCCTGTTCTTCCTCTTCTTCTTCATCCTCTTCCTGTTCGTCTTCGAGCGCTTCTTCTGCATCCGTATTTATAGCTTCCTTGCGCCAACGAGCAAATAGTTCCATAAGCTCTTTTTTACAAGACTCTTCCTTCATGATTTTCTCTTGTGCAAAAAAAGCTGCAGTCTTAAGCACACCATCAAACTTTAGTTTGATTTGTTTTACCTTACTAAATTCATTGTCATGCAAAGAATTGAATAGACGCATAAGAGCATCAAGATCCGTAATAGAACCAGATTTATGACAGTAGTACTTTATTTCTTCTGCTAATTGATGCCACGAATAATCTGAAGTATTGATATTTGCTGTTTGTGTTAGTATGCTTGCAATATTCAGCACACAATATGTTTCAAACTCTTCAATGTACCATAATGGATCAAAGATTAACGTTTTCTGGTTATCCGCACCACGGCAATTTCGAAATGGCTTATAAGTATCCGGATTAGTAAGCTTATACTCTCGCATCATCCTTTTACGAAAATCCTCGAGAACTGTGGTATTGTTTGGAGTAGTTTTCAGATTATTGTCTTTCATGTTATCACGCAGATACCGAAGTAACTGTGGAGTCGGAGAAAAAAACAACCAATTAGAATCTCTTGTCTGAGGATCTGCTATCCAGTCAATCTGAGATTGATTCAATGTACCGTCCTCCATGGCATAATCCATCAATGCTTGTCTTGAGATTAAGAATTTAAGACGCTGAACCAACGTGGTTGTCTTGCCGGTTCCAGGTCCTCCATCAATGACAAGAGGCACACCATCATATAGATGTCCTCTTTTGGCCTCATCTTGAGAGTCATCAATGAAGTGTTCCGTTCGCAAAGTCATCTCTTTTCGTATCCAACTGCGCGTCTCCTTAATCAAGGTCTGAGTATTCTGCAAATCGGCATCAAGTTTGGCAATACCCTCTTCTCTTTTCTTAATTTCCATCTGCCTACGCTCTGCTTCTTCTTTCTCCTTTCTTGCCTGTTCCTCAGCTTCCTTACGAGCACGTTCTGCTTTTACACGCTCCTCTTCATTGCGCTTTTTTATAGCAAGTTCTTCCTCTTTGCGTGCTTTTTCTGCTGCTTCACGAGCCGCTTTCTCTCGTGCAGCAGCAGCTTCCTGCTCTTTTCTCAATTGTTCATTAATTACTTGTTCCGACTCTTTTTTCTTAGTCAGAGAATCAAGTTGCCCTATCAAGTCGTTAAGTTCCTGAAAGTTACTAAATTTTCTTCCTTCTTCATATTCAATATGTATTTCAAAGACATCAGAGCTACTCTGTTTTAAACGATAAGTTGTCTTATTCAGCACAGTCAGAGTATGATCAGTAACAGCTTTTCCCTTAGGTTTGATTTTATATTGTATGGTACCACAATGCCTAAATCTTTGCTGATATTGTTTTGTATCAATATATACTACATGGCCATCACTATCCAAGGGTCCATTTTTCACTTTGGTTGGAGTTTTAATCTGACTACCAAAGCCAATTTGTCTATCTTGCCAGTTATCATCAGGAGTACCAGGACAAATCCATACTTGTTGCTCTTCTCCATTGTGGTCACAATATGCTCTTCCAACTGCAAAGCAATCTACATAAGAAGAACGCTCCATCATACGATGTTTTTTTATTGCCAAACCTATATCGATAAGTGTCTCTTTCATAAGTATTATATTATTATCGTATGTAAAATACGTCGTGAATTCTTAGTTGACATCCGATTTATTGCCCACGCATCTCCAACATAAACTCATCGTAGATGTAGGTGTCACTCATTGTCTGGAGACCATAGCGCGGATCAACAAGCATTCGATAGACATTGCTTCTATAAAAAAGGTCAAGAGCTCTATCGGTACTTATTTGTAAGCCCTCGGCTATCATCATAATGATTCTGGCGATTTTGCGCCATAGTACGTTATTTCTCATAATTTGATATCTGAAGGATTAACTGTTTCTGCGTCTGTAAAATGTAAATACTTGTCAATAATCGCCTGATTGCGGAAACATATCTGGTTGTTTGGTTTCTTGTATCTTAATTGGTCAAGAGCCTGTTCTGCTGTGATGCGACCATTCTCATAATCTTCAACAGTGTCAATCACTTGATCATTAGCAACACCTCCTTCAACAACATCGTATTTTGTCACATCTTTGCCCTGTCGGCATGATATGACAAACTCTAACCACTCCATGTCATAGGTCGGAAATATCTTATATTCGCAACCTGCCGAGAGCAATTCATCTTCATTGAAATCGTATGAGTTTACAATGCTTTGAGCATTCTTTTGCTTCCGGCTTGCTATAAGATATGCCCACTTTTGCGCTTGGCTCTTGAGGCGAGTAGTATAAAAGCCTCGTCCGAAATCGAGATTTCTTCGGCCGACCATTGCAAGTGGTTCTGCAACTACGATATTAGATCCGTGATATAATTTCATGAATATATTAATTATTCGTTACTGGATTCCCAATTTTGCAGAGTTTCTGCAATGTCATCAGCAACATAGTCGAGACTTTGAGTGTGCAGCATTTCATACTGATCAATCAGTCGCTTGCGAATAAGATCCTGTTTTTGCAAGCGTTCTTCCATCTGCTGACCGCTGATATTAAGTTTTGCAGCACCGCTTTCTATTGCCATGACTGCAAAATGAATCTTTCTGTATGCTTCACTATCTGATATATTCATAATGTTTTAGAGTATTCAGTCTTTTTACAATTTGCTTTGCAAAGATAACGATTATTTCTTATTTTCGTGCAACAATGATGCAAAATATCTAATTTTTGGCGAAGATTTGCGTTGTTTGCAGATTATTTGCTTTACTGTAAGACCTCAATCTTGCACGTATGTGTCTTCGTTTCTTTATCATAGTTGATGCCAACCAATAAGATTTGACTCGCTTTTGAGGCGGTAAGATATTCGGCAATCTTGGCAGGGTAGTTCTTCTGCTTGATTTGGTCGATGGCGGCTATCGCATCTTTGTCGTATTTTAGCTCAATTACCATTGCTGGATTATCGGTGTTCCTGCGGGGTATGAAGACCAGATCTGCAAAACCTTTGCCCGATGGTAACTCTCTATGTATAATGTAATCATTCTTGGCATAGATGTAGGCAATAGAGAGCACGCACGACAATGAGTTCTCGTCATTGTAAGACAGTATGCTGGTGTTTTCAGAATGAGCATCGTCTATCGCATGTGCCACTATTTCGGCATTACCAGCAATGGTGGCTTCCAACAGTCTCTCTGAATTGGATAACACCTTTATGATATTGGTCCAATCTGTCGCTTCTACAGCATTTATGAGCTCATCCCGAACTTCTTTGTTTGGGATATAGCATGTTTTGGAGATGCTGTTATATGCCAGATAACCGAGATGTATTAGGATCGTCAGAGCATCATCTTTTGACTGGATGCTTGTTATATCATTCTTGAATTTACTTGTGTTGACCTTACAGCTATCTCCGGCTAACATCCTGATGATATCGTCTTTCAATCCTTCATAATTCATCTTGATGTAGGTGACAACATTGTCATACGAACCTGTAGCTGCCCAATAACTGTTGAAATTCTTTCGTATTACCGCTTTCATCACAGAACTTGGGTTGAAGATACATGGTTCGTTGCCTATCTGATAACCGTCATACCATTTCTGCATCTCATCGAAAGCCGTTCCGTGCTGAAGACATAATGTCTCTA
Organism: Candidatus Liminaster caballi; assembly: GCA_018065085.1. Classification (GTDB taxonomy): domain Bacteria; phylum Bacteroidota; class Bacteroidia; order Bacteroidales; family UBA3663; genus Liminaster; species Liminaster caballi. The sequence goes on from JAGHUA010000016.1 coordinate 137,812, forward strand.
CCTCGTCACGGGTGAATCCGAAGTAAGGTGCGAGCTCTCCTGGGTCAACCATGGAATATTCCCAGAAGTTATTAAGTGCTGATTCTGTCTTGTATTTGACAATAGGCAGGATGCCTGTGATATATGCTCCTGCAAATACCAAATCTGAGTCATCGGTCTTGAATAACCGACGAAGGAACATAACATATTCGTCCATCTCTGAGCGATGCTCTCGACAAATTGCATCCCATTCGTCGATAATGAAAAAGAATCGCTCTCCGGTCTGCCGATACACTGACTGCAGGCATCCCATCAGGTCGTCATCTTCCTTGTATGCTACAGTATGGAATACGCTTCTTACTTCTTCAATGATAGCGCTCTGGATGCTCTTAACAATGTGTCCGTGATACTTGGGCTGGGAGGTGAAAGAGGTGACGTCAAGAAAGAGTACATTGTACTTGTTGAGATGCTTGTCAAAAGTATTGTCATCTGCAATTTTTAAGTCTATGAACAAAGCACGTGAATCACAAGACTTGTCATAATAGGCGTACAGCATTTTTGCCGCCATGGATTTGCCAAAGCGACGGCATCGAGTGACACAGGAATATCTGCCCTGATTGAATAAGCGTCTGTTGATAACACCTATCAATTCAGTCTTGTCAACGTAATCAGAGGAAATATATTCTGCAAATTCAAGATTGCCTCGGTTGATGTATGTGCCCATATTGATTCATTATTTGCTTTGCAAAGATAACGATTATTTCTTATTTTCGTGCAACAATGATGTAAAATATCGAATTTTTGGCGAAGATTTGCGTTGTTTGCAGATTATTTGTAGGCGGAATGCCTATTTTGGAGCAATTTCTTTGCAGGTGTTGCTGAGATTGTGCATTGCTGTGGACTTCTGCATCAGGACGGAAAGAGGACGGTCGTCGTGTTCGTTGATCGACTTGATTATGGAGAATCCTGCTGAGAGAAGGAGAGGAGAGTCTGCGATGGCACCTGACAGGAGTGCAACGGGAATATGATGACGGCTGGCTCGCTGGAGTATGCCGAATGGCACTTTGCCCATGAGAGTCTGCCGGTCGCTGCTGCCTTCTCCTGTGATTATGAGGTCGGCACATTGATTGGGAAGACGTGATGATGGGTGTGCGCCGGTGATGTGAGAGTCGAAATGAATGGTGTCGAGCATAAGGTCGATGCCCGATGTGAGTGTGGCATTGAGATAGGCCATCAGGCCATAACCGAGACCTCCGGCAGCACCTGCACCGGGATATGACGAGAGTTCGGAGGGATGAGGCGATGAGGAGTGGAATGATGGGGCAGATGAGGAGTGGAAAGATGGGACAGAAGACTGAGCGAGCAAAGTCTCTGTACGGGCAGCGAAATCGCGCAGACGCCGGTCGAGAACAATAACATCGGACGGCGAGGCACCTTTCTGCGGCGCAAATACATAGGCGGCGCCATTGGGACCAAACAGCGGATTGGATACATCACATGCCACGGTGATGCGGACAGGAAGCGGGAGATGGGGTCGAAGGAATTCGATCATGCCCTCGCCGCCGTCACACGTGGCACTGCCGCCAATGCCCATAACAATATCTGTGCATCCACGACAAACGGCATCGAAGATCATCTCTCCGACGCCGTATGTGGTGGTTAATATTGGATTACGTTCCGCAGGGGAAAGAAGGGTCAGTCCGCTTGCTGCTGCCATCTCCATATAGGCCGTCTTGCCATCGGAAGAAAGCGCATAGACAGCATTGATGGGACGCATGAGTGGATCATGGACGGCAACACTGACCAATGTGGCATTGACCGATTGCGCGATGCAACTGACCATTCCCTCGCCGCCGTCGCTCATCGGCAGACAGATGACCTCAGCATCGGGACACGCACGCAGAAGACCCTGACGAGCCGCCTGACAGGCATCGGAGGCTGACATGCAGCCTTTGAATGAGTCGAAAGCGACGATGACCTTCATGACGTGCGTGACCGAACGTTATGGAATTACTTGATGAGCACCTTCTGTCCGTTGATCAGATAGAACTGACCCATGGTGACTGTCTTGACAACACGACCCTGGAGGTCGGTAATGACAGGAGCATTGTCCTCATTGCCAACAGGAAGGACGCAGATCGAGCTTTCGCCGTCGGCATGGAAGATGATGAGGAAGAGGTTGATGGAGTCGCCCTTTGTGAGCTTATAGGTTGTGCCGGCAGTGGCTGTGAACTTATACTTGCCGTTGCTGTCGGTTGTGTATGCCTTGCTGTCGAGATAGAGCTTCTTGCTGGTCTCTGATGGGCCGAACACAAGAGTGATCTCAGCGTTGGAAGTAGGAGTGATGTCGATGGCTGTGGCGCTCTCCATCTTGACGCACCAGTTGTATGATGTGCCATTGTATGTAACGGTGCCCTTGCTGTTAGAGTAGTTGCCCGAAACGGTTACCATGGTGCTCGATGGCTTCTTTTCAAGGAAATGGCAGACAACCTCGCCGTCGATAGGATCGGTGCTGTCACCGCCTCCTGTATCGCCACCACCGGTATCTCCGCCGCCAGTGTCACCGCCATCACCGCCACCCTGGGTGCCGCCATCGCCAATCTTCTGGCCGTAGAAGCCAACGAGAGTGGTCTTATAGTTCTGAATGGCTGTGCTGAGTGCTGTGATAATAGCATCATTGGCATCCTCAGTTGCACCGAATGTCCAAGTGAAATCGCCATGTTCGCAACGGCCTGCGCCATACTGACCCTTGACAATAGATGGAACAGAATCGGCAGCATGACATGTATAGTTCTGATACATAAGCGATGCGTCGGTGTCGAAATTGCTGTAGGTGTTGCCGCCAAGGAGCGAAACGACTGTGGCAGGAACCTGCTGATCGCGGCTCTCAACAACGTATGCGTCGAAATGCTTTGAGTATGTGGCATCGCCCTCAACGTATGGCTCAAAGCTCTTCTGGCCTGTCATGAAGTTGCCGAATGCCTTGATGCTACCGCCTTCCTCGCCTGAGAATGTACCCTTGGTATCGTCGCTGCTGCCGACGCCGTTGTGAACGTCCGATCCCTGCTTTGAGGTGAGCATCGGATACTTGCATGCGCGGAAATAGTTGTTCTCGACAAAGACATCCGAGCCTGTGGTAGAACCTACACCGTACTTTGAGTTGCCGTCATAATAGTTATTATATACGTGTACGCTCATCGTGCGGATGCGTGGATGGCGAGAGTCTGAGTGGTCGAACCAGTTGTGATGATAGGTCAGATAGTTAGGACCTGACTCGCTGGTCATACCGCAGAGCGAAGACTTGCCTGAGTCCCAAAGGTGGTTGTAAGAGATTGTGCTGTACTTTGAGTCACCCTTGATGTCGAGTGTACCGTCGCCCTTCTTCTGGTCGGCAGCGCTGCCTGGCTTGCCATAGAAGAGGTCGAGGTTGTGGATCCAGAGGTTGGAGTTGTCTGTGTCCATCGACACGGCATCGTCCATACACCACATGATGGCGAAGTTGCGTAACTCAACCGAGCAGGCATTGCGCAGGAGGAAGCCGAAACCATGAACGGTGGCATCGTTGCCGATACCCTCGATGGTGATGTTCAATTCGCTGTATGCGCCCTTGCCCTTGATCTGAAGACCTTCAGCTGATGAAGAAATGTGGTCGAGATCATCCTTTGACACTGTGCCGACGATGCGGAAGCAGATAGGAGTGGTGTCGAGGCCCTTCTGATAGGCATCGATGATTGACTGGATACCAACGCAGTCGGTCGAAGCGCTGTTGCTGGTCTTGACCTTGGTAGTGATGGTCTTGGCATTGTCGGCTGTGACGTAGAAAACCTTGGCATTGTCCTTCAGCGTACCGTCGTTCTTGTATGCGCCGATACCCTTCGATGGATTGAATGTAGATGATGCGGTCTTGAAGTGTGCAAAGCCGCCACGGTCGTGTGCCACGGCTGTGAATGTATCGGTGAATGTGGTCTCAGCACCGATTTCATTGCCATCGGCATCGAGAGGAACGATCTTGAACGAATATGAGCCTGCCTTGATGCCGACAACATCTGCGCGACCGTATGTGCCATAGTCGCGAACGAGTGGCGCATCGAGCTTGACGTACTCGCCACCGACCGGCTGACAATAGACATCGTAGGAAGCGGCGCCTTCGATGTTTGTCCACTCTACATAACCACTTTCAAACCATCCGCCGACGGTTTGGATGTTCAGTTCGGCCTTTGCTGTAAACGAGAGGCATGCCGCAACCGAAAGAGTAAGAGCTAATTGTTTCATTTGATGAATAAGATAGGTTAGGTTTGTTATTTCTGTATATACTATAATATATATGTATATAGGTAAGGGGCATTATAACCCCTTACCGTGACAGTTCTTATATTTCAGACCAGATCCGCATGGACATGGGTCATTGCGGCCAACATGTGGCTGGGCGATGATCGGACGACGTGGCTGCGGTGTCGGAGGAACACCCGGCTGAGCAGGAGCGCCCGGAGCGCCGGCTGGACGACGGTCTGCAAGAGCTGAACCCATCTGTGCGTGACTTGCCTGCATGCGGCTGAAGTCGGCACGACGCTGTGGGGCAGCGGCCTTGAAATCCTGCTGTGGAGCAGACTGCTCTGGCTGATCCTTTGGTGGCTCAGGGATATGCAGCTGGCTGCGCATAAGGATGCGCGTGGCCTTGCTGTTCATCTTGCCTACCATTCGCTCGAAGATTCCGAATGACTCAACCTTGTAGATGAGGAGAGGATCCTTCTGCTCGTAGTGAGCATTCTGTACAGACTGCTTGAGGTCGTCGAGGTCACGGAGATTCTCCTTCCATGCCTCGTCGATGACGTGGAGCATGATGACCTTAAGGAAGGTCTTGACGATGTTGTGACCCTGAGTCTGATTAGCTTCCTCAAGGTTGACTGGAATCTGATAGATGCGCTTGCCGTCGGTGAATGGTACGATGACATTCTTGACAATGCCGCCGTCCTTCACGCGTTCATATATTTCTATAAGACGTGGGCCGATGGTCTCCTCAAGCTTCTTGCCCTTCTCATCGAAGTTCTTCATCGCAGCCGAGAAGATTGTGTCGGTCAGCTTGTCTGATGACATACCCTTGACGTCTGATTCCTTGAGTTCCATGTTCACGCCGAGGTTGCGATAAACCTCAAGGTTGAGCGAATCGAGGTCGGATGTCTCCTGATAGTTCTTGACGAGGTCGGCAGCGACATCGTAGGCCATGTTCATGAAATCGACCATGATACGTTCGCCCATCAGGGCATGGCGGCGGCGTGAGTAGATAACCTCGCGCTGCTTGTTGAGCACGTCATCATATTCGAGCAGGCGCTTACGGATGCCGAAGTTGTTCTCTTCGACTTTCTTCTGAGCCTTTTCGATGCCGCTTGAGAGCATTGACGATTCGAGAACATCGTCCTCGGACATTCCGCCGAAGAACTTGCTATCGACAATCTTCGAGATGCGGTCGCCGCCGAAGATGCGCATGAGGTTATCTTCGAGTGACACGAAGAATACAGATGAACCTGGGTCACCCTGACGTCCTGAACGGCCTCGCAGCTGACGGTCAACACGACGAGACTCGTGGCGCTCGGTGCCGATGATGGCGAGACCGCCTGCAGCCTTGATCTCAGGCGACAGCTTGATATCGGTACCACGGCCAGCCATATTGGTGGCGATGGTCACGGTGCTTGCCATACCGGCCTTGGCAACGATCTCAGCCTCGCGCTGGTGGAGCTTGGCATTGAGCACGTTAGGAATGATGCCGTTCTGACGGAATGCCTTGTCGAGGAGCTCTGAGATCTCGACCGAAGTGGTGCCAATGAGTACAGGACGACCCTGTGCCACATATTCCTTGGCCTGAGCGATGACAGCCTTATACTTGGCACGCTTTGAACGATATACACGATCGTCGAGGTCCTTACGGGCGATAGGACGGTTGGTAGGGATGCTGACAACATCGAGCTTATAGATGTCCCAGAACTCGCCAGCCTCGGTCTCGGCTGTACCGGTCATGCCCGAAAGCTTGTGGTACATGCGGAAGTAGTTCTGAAGGGTGATGGTGGCAAAGGTCTGGGTTGTGGCCTCAACCTTTACGTGCTCCTTGGCCTCGACAGCCTGATGCAGACCGTCGCTCCAACGGCGACCCTCCATGATACGGCCAGTCTGTTCATCGACGATCTTGACCTTGCCGTCTTCAGAGACGATATAGTCAACGTCCTTCTCAAACATTGTGTATGCCTTGAGCAACTGGTTGACGGCATGGACGCGCTCGCCCTTGGTGGTGAACTGATCCATGATTTCGTCCTTCTTCTTCATCTTTTCCTCGGCTGTCAGCGAGCTGTGTTCAACCTCGGCAACCTCAGAACCGACATCAGGAAGAACGAAGAACTTTGGATCCTCGCCTTCGCCTGTCAGCATCTCGATGCCCTTGTCGGTCAGATCGACCTGCTTGTTCTTCTCCTCGATGGCGAAGTAGAGAGGTTCGAGAGCCTCGGTCATGCGCTGCTGGTTGTTCTCAAGGAATGTGGCCTCGGCACGGAGCATCTCCTGCTTCACGCCCTGTTCGCTAAGGAACTTGATGAGAGCATTGCTCTTAGGCCATGCACGATAGGCACGATAAAGCTGTACGGCACCTTCGTCGCGCACTTGCTTGTCGTCGTTGAGCACTTTCTTCTTTGCCTCGTTGAGAAGGTCGTTGGCAAGTTTCTTCTGTGCGGCAACAAGTTTCTCTACGCGAGGACGGAACTCCTGATAAAGTTCCTCGTCGCTATATTCCGATGTGCGAGGGGTAGGACCAGAGATGATCAATGGTGTTCGCGCATCGTCGATCAACACAGAGTCAACCTCATCGACAATGGCGAAATTATGTTCGCGCTGCACGAGGTCCTCTGGGTGAGTGGCCATATTGTCGCGCAGATAGTCAAAACCGAACTCGTTGTTCGTGCCGAATGTGATGTCGCAGTTGTAAGCGCTGCGGCGGGCGTCGCTGTTTGGCTCGTAGCGGTCAATGCAGTCAACGCTAAGGCCGTGGAACTGATAGAGAGGGCCCATCCACTCGCAGTCACGCTTGGCGAGATAGTCATTGACGGTAACAACGTGAACGCCGTTGTGAGTCATGGCATTAAGGAATACAGGAAGTGTAGCCACGAGGGTCTTACCTTCACCCGTTGCCATCTCGGCAATCTTACCCTGATGCAGAACGACGCCGCCGAAGAGCTGAACGTCATAGTGAACCATATCCCAACGTACAGGATTGCCGCCTGCCATCCATGTGGTCTTGTAGATGGCCTTGTCGCCCTCGATGGTCACGAAGTCACGTGTGGCAGCAAGGTCGCGGTCCATCTGTGTGGCTGTAACCTCTACGGTCTCGTTGTTGGCAAAACGGTAGGCGGTGTGCTTGACGATGGCAAACACCTCAGGAAGAATCTCAATGAGCTGAGCGTCGAATGTTTCGAGCACCTTCTTCTTGAGTTCGTCAACCTCTGCCCAGAGTTTCTCGCGCTTATCGACCTCAAGGGTCTCGATGGTGGCACGGAGTTCTTCAATCTTCTTGCGGTCGGCAGCAACGGCGTCCTGCATCTGCTGCATGAGAGCCTGGCTGCGTGCACGGAGCTCATCGTTGCTGAGCTTCTCAATGGCAGGATATGCTGCCTTGATCTTTTCTACCCAAGGCTGGATGGCCTTAACATCGCGCTGCGACTTGTTGCCAAAGAGCTTGGTCAAAATACTGTTTATATTCATTATGTTATGCGATTATTATTTTCGAATTGTTGTTTGCAGTCCCGGGTGACGTGCTCCGCTCGGGGCTCTGATCCTTATAAATGCAGCCACTGTCGGGGCGATGACTGTTGCATCGACTGGCGTGGTAATGCGTTCGGGAATAATGTCCGGTGCGAACAGGATGGCAGGACCTGGAGCGATGTCATGGCGAGTCTGTGGCCGTTCCTCGCTCTGATCCTTATACTTATAGACCCAGCCCGGCAGGAGTGACACCACGAGGTCTCCGCCATAGAGTCGGCTGTATGAGCGACGCATGCGACGGATACGTTCGTTGTCGTCCTGATGGAGTATCTGGTATTGTGTCACCACATCGTCCACGCCGCTGAACATCATCACGAACTCGGCGGCTGTGCGCTGCACGTCGGCCAGCTTGAGTCCTTTCTGTTCGATGGCGCGGTGATCGAGGTAGATCTGGTTGTCGGCATAATCAACGACATACTGACCCTGTCCATAGACCGAAATCAGATAGCTGTTGAGCAGGGACGTGCATCGCGTGGCTGTGAAGACTCCGAGACGTGTACCCTCGACATCGGTGGTGCGTGTGGTGGTCTGTCCTGTGCCGGTCAGATAGATGACGGTATTGTTGAGACCCACCTGCTTGTCAACCAGCTCAAAAAGGTTCTTGAGCGAACGGTCGAGGCGGAGATAGATGTCCTGTAGCTCGGCTGCATACAGCTCAGGCTCTTCATGAAGCCATGTGCCGCAATAGAACGTGAGCTGCAGCATGTCGGTGGTGCGTCCCTGACCGAGCGAACCGGTAGTGAGCAGTATCTTCGAGAATTCGACAATGGCGTCGTTGACCAGCGGGCTCGACTTGAACCAAGCATAGCACGGCTGACCGTACTGATAGAATGTGTGGCTGAACGGCTTGGTGGCATAATGGTAGGGCATGATGCTCAGCGTGCCGTCGCCCGGCTGCATCGGTTCCCAGACGGCCTCGCTGAGAACGTACGACATCGGTTTGTCCTTGTTCTTGCGTTCGAGGTAGTGCGGGAAGTCCTTATAATAGGTGGTTGATGCCCATTTGCCATCCTTGTCGTCGATCCAGAAGGCACCATTGCCTGTATGTCCGGCGCCGATGATCGCCTCTTCGGCATCAGGAGCGATGGAGTAGATGCGGCTTGTGCCCGATGAGGCCGTCTTGAGCTCGTCGGCAATGGTTGTGCCGGTCAGGGCACGGGCGGAATAGTTTGCCTCGGTGAAGTTGCCGATGAAATCCTTGTCGTAGAAGATTGACTGACGACGCAGCTTGGCTGTGTTAAAAACGTCCTTCGATGTCACGCCGTTGCTGAACGGATATGAGCCTGTGGCAAGCGTGGCGAGGGCAGAGGCGGCGTCGGGATTGTCGATGTCGAACACTACCTTCTCATAGACGATGCCCTTGTCCATCAGTAGACGCAGGCCGCCCTCGTCGAATTTCGACTCAAGGGCATAGAGATAATCTGTGCGCAACTGATCGACCGAGATGCCGATAATCAGCTTGGGTGTGGATGACGAACGCTGGCCTGTCGTCTCGGCATGCAAGACGTTGGCTGCTACTATCAGCAGCAGGGTGGTGGTCAGGATATGTGTGGCACTTTGTCTGTTTGTCATCGGTCAAAGGTGCGTGAGTAGCAACGCAACGCCATGCAAATCATCAGAGGGAGAAATGCCGGATTGAAGTATTGCGCGCATACGAGTACGAACACTATATATAATATTTCGGCGGCAAAGATAATGAAAAAATAGATACGACAAACTTTTTCGGCCTTTTTTATGCTGATTATTGGTGCAAATAGCACGTTTGTGGCCAAAAACAGCAGGCAATTGACGTTGTTATCGACTGCTGGGTGCTCGGAAAAGAAGTTGAGGAACCACAGAATGCAGCCTGTAAGGCCGGTCACCAGGAGCAGGAGAGTGTCGAAGACATTGGCTGTTGTGCGGCTCGATGCCCACGTCCATCTGCCGAGTTTTTTGCTCAGGAACATTATCCATGCGAAAAGCATAGGAATCAGGCATACGACATTGGGCGAGAACGGTCCGCCGCAGTCATTCTCGATCTCTTCGGCAATGGCTGGGGCGTAGGGCGAAAGCTCTGATTCGGCGGCGACAAGAGGATGTCCGTCGATGCTGGCGTGTCGCAGGGCTTCCATCAGATAGTCGGGCAGGAACATCTGTTCGCGGAATGACGCCTGACGGTCGGCCCTTCCTGCAATGGCCAGCGAGATACCGAAGTCCAGCCAGTTGTTGCGGTTGGTCTTCTCCTGAAGCATGTCGCGCAGGGTTACCGGTCGGATCCAGGCGGTGTCGAACATCGCGAACCGGGTCAGAAGGTCATAAGGTCGTGTGGCACAGTTGTCGAAGAAGAAATTATAGCGGTAATTGCGGTTCTGGGGCTGGTAGTTGTCAATGAGGGTCGCAATCATAGCCTGCACCTGTGCCGAGTCGAGCCAGAGACGCTGTTCGGTGAGTTGCAGACCACGTTCGCGATAGTCTTCGATGAACGACGAGGCATGGTTGGCACCCATGCGGTAGTTGCAGATTCCCTCTACAAAATGCCAGACGAAATTCGGCTCTCTGTAATTATAGACGCCATAGTGAAAGACGATGTCCGAACCGCCTTTCAAATCCTGCACTCGTATGCCTGTATGCCCGAAACGCTCGTAGGCACCGACACCGGGCGCGGCAGTCAGCAGGGAGATGTTGAGCGAGTCGCCGAAGAACATCTGGGCACGTGTGGTAATAACGCTCAAAAGTACAATAAGAGTTAGAATTGTGCGACGCATTGGATTTTGTTGATATTGGTTAGAGTCAAAGCGTATGGCGCATAAGGGAGGCATACGCGAAAGGAAGATAAGGGTGTTAGCTGACGCAGCACGGCAAATCAACAAAAAAGAAGCATCCTGTGTTTTTCATGGATGCTTCTTGTTTGAAAGATTTGAGGTGACTATTATGCGTTTGCAGCCTCATTAGAAACGGTACGGAACTCCTTAAGGAGCTTGCCAAGTTCAAGAGAAGCCTTGCGAGCGCGGAGGCCAGCAGCCTTGTTGCCTTTGGTAACCTGAGCAGCAGCGTCCTTTGCGAACTCAACGTAAAGCTCATCGATCTTCTTTACCAATTCTTCCATAGTAATAGGGTTTTAATTAATGTATTAGTACTAGTACACAAATTGTACAGCGCAAATATATGGAGAAATAATCAAATAGCAATAAAAAAAACAAAAAAAATGCACTTGCACGCCTATTTTTGTTGTTTTGACCATGAAAAATATACGATTTAATACGTTTTTTGTGTGTTTTTTGATTTTTTTAATGAAAAAGTATGTAGGCATGTCTTTAAAATCATTATCTTTGCGCGTGATTTAATATATATTTAAATATGAGAAAACTATTTTTGTCATTAGCAACTCTCGTTTCGCTTGGTGCTTTTGTTGCCTGCGATGATGACGATGTGTCATACGCCGCAATCAGCGGAAGGGTATCAGAGAACGTAGTCAGCCTCAAGGGTGGCGTCACATATCTTGGCGGTATCACAGTGTCGCTCTACAAGGGCGAGAATGAACCAAAGACCCTCGTGGGCTCAAAGCGCACGGCTGCCGACGGTTCGTATGCCTTCACCAATCTCACACGCGGTCAGTACACCGTTTCTTTCGCTAGCGACCAGCAGACCTACATGCCTGTCGATACTACGCTTAACCTCTTCAATCTCACTCCTTATGTGATTAATGCCAAAATGCACTATAACCTGCTTCTTGGCAATGGCATATGGAAGAGCAACGACAATGCTCTGACGCTATCTCTCACCAGCAACTCGTTCCATCTCTATGACAGCCGTAAGTCGTCCAACGACCCTTATTACTACGGCTTCTATTCGGTCAACGATAACTACACAACACTTTTCTTCGACTATTACGAGGATAAGGCTAACGTAGGTACATTCGAGGCCGACTATATCGGCGAGGGTGCTATCTATATGTTCCTGCCAGAGGAGATCAACGGCAAGAACCGCTATATCTTCTATAAGGACAACTGATCTGTCGCGACTGACAGTCTTCAAGTCTTTTCTCCGACAATGAACTTTGCAATCATAGCTGCGGGCGAGGGTTCAAGGCTTGCTCAGGAGGGGGTGTCAATGCCAAAACCATTGGTTCCCCTTCGTGGCGTACCCATGATCGACCGTCTTCTTGAGATATTTGTCGGTCTCAATGCCGGATGCATCGCTGTCATCGTCAATCCGAATATGAAGGACGTCGTGGAGCACGTCAGTCAATGGAAGGAACGGCACGCCGATGTCGATTTTCGTGTTGCCGTACAGCAGACACCCAGTTCGATGCACAGTTTTGGCGTTCTCTCGGACCTTCTTCCTGCCGGCAAGTTCATCCTCACCACGGTCGATACGATTTTCGATCCCGAGGAGTTTCGCCTGTATGTCGATCGCTTTGAGTCGGCTGACTCGGAGGCAACGGAGGTTGACGGAATGTTTGCCGTGACTACGTTTGTCGATGACGAGAAGCCTCTCTGGATCTCGTTCGATGACGACATGATGATCACCGAATTCAGCGATACAGCAGGAGTGGCGGTGAGTGGCGGCATTTATGGCTTGCATACTGAGTCGGCCCTGCCCGTGTTGCATAAGTGCTTGGACAGCGGTCAGGCAAGGATGAGAAACTATCAGCGGGCCCTGCTTGCCGATGGCCTTAAGATAAAGGCATGTGTGTTTGATAGGATATTCGATATTGACCATGCGTCAGACATTGAGAAGGCTGAACAATGGTGCTGCTGATTTCCAGGGCCGAGGAATATTCGCCCAATAATGTCGGAAAGGATCGTGCCGTGCTTGACGCCGTGTGTCGTGAACTCACGGGCGCGGGTCAGGAGGTGAAGGTGGTGCGCGAAGAAGACGCCACATCTGCCATGATCGAGGGCGCAAGCCTTGTGATGAGCATGGCGCGCAGGTGGCAGACACTGATGATGATCGAACGATCGGGATGCCGCTGTCTGAACCGTCCGCAAAGTGTGCGCACCGTTGCCCACAGTCGCGAGATGACGCTCGAACTGATGCAAAGCGCTGGGGTAGAGGTTCCTCCGTTCTGGGGCTATGAGCCGTCGGACGATGACAGTTTTATGTGCGATGCCAACCTTCAGCAACTTCTGCCAGGATGGATCAAGGGAATGCACCGACGCGGTGTGACAAGCCGGGACGTACGTTTCATCGACAATCCAATCGAAGCCGATACTGCCGTACTGACCATGGCGGCTGAAGGATATTCGGACATCGTCGTGACCAAGCATCTCGAAGGCTGTGTGCTCAAGTGCTATTGCGTGGCTGATGCTGATGGCAATGTGGTATGGTCAGGTTCGTTCCTGCCACAGACTGAAGGTTATACGAAGTTCGGCGATGAGGCGCACAACACGTACTCCGAATCTGCCGTAATGCCGGGCGAAGAAGCATTGCAGGATGTTGCAACCCGTATCGCACGTGTCTTGCGCCTCAGATATTTCGGTTTTGACGCCATCATAGGCAAGGACGGAAACATATCGGTGATCGATGTGAACGACTGGCCGAGCTACAGCCGATACCGCGATGTGGCTGCAAGGGCAATAGCCTGTGACGCACTCAAAAATGAATTGAAAAAATGACTGAACAGAATAAGATAAGATACGCCCAAGCGCTCAAACACCCTGACGTGGAGGAGCATATTGACCTGTGGTTCTACAGGCCGATGGGTTTCCGTCTGGCATTGCTCGGCGAGAAGCTCGGATGGACTCCAAACCTGATTTCGGTCATCAGCATCTTCCTCGGCGTGGGTTGCGGCCTGTTGCTCTATCCTGCCGACTGGCGCCTGAACCTTTTGGGCATGCTGATGCTCGTATTGGCCGACATTTGCGACTCTGCCGACGGACAGCTTGCCCGAATGACCCGCCAGTACAGCCGTCTCGGCCGTATCCTTGATGGTGCATGCGGCGATATCTGGTTCATCACCATCTATGTGTGTCTCTGTCTGCGCGGCGATGCGCTGCTCGGCCCATACATCTGGCTGATTGCATCACTTGCCGGACTCAGCCATCGTCAGCAGGCATCGCTGGCTGATTATTATAGGAACGTACACCTGTTCTTTGTCAATGGCAAGAAGGGAAGCGAACTCGACGACTCGCGTCAGGTGGCTACGGACTACAGTCAGATCAGTTTCAGCAAGGAACCGCTCTATAAGGTGTTCATGTGGATGTATCACAACTACACCGTCGCTCAGGAAAAGCTCACGCCATCCATGCAGCGACTGCGCCTGGCGCTTGCCGAGCGTTATGCCGACAGCCCAATCCCGAACTCGTTGAGTGAAGCATTCCGCAAGGAGTCAAAACCACTCATGAAATATTGCAACGCGCTGACTTTCAATTGGCGCGCCATTACGATCTTTGTAACGCTGATGCTGGGAGTGCCCTACGTCTATTTCATCATTGAGATAACCGTGGGCAATCTCATCTACTGGCTGCTTCGCCGTCGTCACGAACGCATCTGTGTGAAGTTTGCCGATATTGTTGAACAGTCATGATACGCCGACATGCCCGCACCGTCCTGCTCGTTGTCTGTACACTCATCCTCGCGCTGATGGTATGGAAAGCCGGCATCGGAGCATTGCTTGACAATCTGTTCACCATGCGCTGGTCTCTGCTGCTGTGCGTGGCTGTGTGGCTTGCGGTCTATGTGTTCAACACATTGTCGTGGGGTACGATAATCCGCATCTGGCAATGTCCGTCGGCTGTTCCGGCTGACCGTCGTCCGCTCTCGTTCATGAGGCTGTTCCGACTGACTGTCAGCGGCTACGCACTCAATTACATTACGCCGTTCGGTCTGCTTGGAGGCGAGCCCTATAGGGTTGTTGAGCTCCGTAAGCATCTTGGCACCGAGGCAGCTGCGAGTTCCGTGCTGCTCTATGCCATGATGCATGTGTGCAGCCATGTGCTGTTCTGGCTCATCGGCTGTGTGGCGGCTGTCTGGGCGGTTGCCGACATCGATACGCGTCTTGCGGCCATCCTCTGGAGTGTGTGCGGTGTGTGTGTGATGCTGCTTGTGGTGTTCTACAGGTGCTACAGCCGCGGCATGGTGGTGCGTATTGTCTCAGCCGCACAGCATCTGTGGCTTATAGGCAATACGATAGGACGATGGAAGGCAAGGAACATCGGCAGGCTTACGTCCATTGACAACGGAGTGGCTTGTCTCTTCATCGACCATCCGCGCAGGTTCTGGTGCTCGTTGCTGCTCGAACTTGTGTCGAGGTTGGTCAATGTGCTGGAGATTGCCGTCATCCTGTGGTGGCTTTGTCCGCATCTGCAGGCAGGAATGCTCTATGCCGACGCTCTTGTGATACTGGCTTTCAGTTCGCTGTTTGCCAATATCCTGTTTTTCTCGCCAATGCAGATGGGCACGCGTGAGGGCGGCATCTATCTCGTCATCGAGATGCTTGGCCTGGCAGCCGCACAGACCGATCTTCTGCCACTCGCAGTCAGCATCAGCTTTGCAACGCGCATCCGCGAGTTCGTGTGGATTGCCATCGGCATCGCATTATTGAAAATGAAAGAATGAAATAAAAAATATACAGAAAAATGAAAGGTTTAATACTTGATTACGGTGCAACCATCGACAGCAACGGTAAGCACTGGGCAGAAGTGATCTGGGAGAGTTATTGCCAGGCATCGCTGCCACTTACCAAGGAACAGTTCCGCGAAGCCTACATCTATGGCGAGCGTTACCTGTCAATGGTTTCCATCATCGATCCGTCGCAGAATTTCTTCGAGCTCATGCAGGTTCGCCTCGGCATTCAGATGGACTATCTCATCCAACAGGGTGTGCTCAGTCAGGACATTCTTCAGACCACGCTCCGCATCATTAGCGACGGCGATATGCCAATCATCGAGAACATGAGCGACCTCACACAGCATTTCGTCGATTTCATGGCTGGCCATTGCTATGATTATGCCCGCCGTTGCACTCTTGAGTCAATTCCGGTGGTCGAATACCTGGCCAACAAATACAAGTTGGCACTTGTCAGCAACTTCTATGGCAATCTCGCGTCCGTGCTTCAGGACTTCGGACTCCTGCGATGCTTCGTTACGGTCATCGACTCGACTGAGGTTGGCGTGCGCAAGCCTGATCCTGCAATATTCCAGATTGCCATCGACCGTTTGGGCATTCCTGTCAAGGACATCACGGTGATCGGCGACTCATACAACAAGGACATCGTTCCTGCCCTGAACCTCGGTTGTAACGCTATCTGGTTCAAGGGCGACAGCTGGGATCCTGAACGCGACAAGGCCATCAGCTTCGAGCCGAGCATCACCAACATCATGCAGGTTTACGACATCCTCTAAGTCTGCTGCCACGGCGTGCGCGGTTTCGTCGCCATGCCTTCAATGGCGTTATACTATTGAACATCATTAACACCTATTGTCATGAAGCATCTGCTTACACTTGGGCTTTTTCTGGCTGTCTGTCCGTTGCTCGCTCAGAACGTGCAACGAGGCTCTGTGCTCGAATATAACGAGAAGAATGAGAAGAAACCGCTTCAGAATGTGGAAATCACGGTCGATAATGCCACTTCGGCGGTGTCGGATCTTCGCGGCGACTACACTCTACGATTCCGTCAGGTGTCAGTAGGTCAGAAGGTTCAGGTTCTTGCCATTGAGAAGGCAGGCTATGAACTGTTCAATCAGGAGGACGTCGATGAATGGCGTGTGATGGCCGACGGACGTGTGCCGTTCAACATCCTGATGTATCGCAGCGACGCTTTGCGTGAGTTGCGCGACAGGTTTACGGCTATGGCGCTCCGTGTGCTCCAGTCGCAGAAGGGCGGAACACGTGACGGCAACTACACACGCAGGCTTGAGAACCTTGAACAATATATTGACCGATTCGTGCGCGTCGATATGACTCAGGTGATCGATGCCGAGAAGAAGATACTGAAGCTGGTCAACAAAGGTCGTTTCGATGAGGCTCTCAAACAGTACGACATGCAGAAGATTCCGATGCGTCGTGCTTCGGTCTATCGCCAATGTGCCCTGTTGCGCATGGCTGGCGGAACCGACAACGAGGCGAAAGCCATGGAACTCTTGCGCAGTCTGGCGTATGCTGACACTACGATGACAAGCGTCATGTCCGACTATGCTCACGAGGCGTATCTTGCCAAAGACTATACGGCGGCACTTGCTGCCTATCGGACTCTCTCCAATTCGGCTCGCGCGCAGTCTGACCTTGTCACTCTGGCAAAAGCCCGTATCAACGAAGGTGCCATACTCAACTACACACGCCGTAACTCGGACGGCACTCCGCTGCTCCAACAGGCCGTGGCTCTGCTCGACAGCATACGACTCGAACAGAACGACACGCTGCTCTATCTGTCGGACATTGCCCATGGCTGCCATTATCTTGGTCTGAACAGCCTGCGCCAACGCAATGTGGAAGAGGGCAGAGGCCTGCTCATGCGAGGCGTCTGGTCGTTGCGTGCCTTGCGCGATGTATCTTCGTTCGCTAATCTCCAGCCTCAATATGCCTCGCAACTGGTGCAGACGGGCAGCGCCTTGTGCGATACATATTATATATACGAGTCGGAAGTTCTGATACAAGAGGGCATCTCCGTGCTCGACGTGCTCTATACCGCCAAGCCTTATACGTATGTCGGACAACTCGCCAATGCGTGGTCAAACCTCGGAAGGGTTTACTTCAAGATGGGTGCGGCATACAACGAGAAGAGCGAGGACTGCTATCTGAAAGCCGGTTCGTACTATGACCGTGCTGTGGAGTATGACTCGACAGCCAATATCCGTCAGCAGATGTCGAACCTCCATCACCTGGGCGATCTTTATAAGTCGAAGGGTGATTTTGCCAAGTCGGTCGATTGCTATGAGCCTGGGCGCATCTATTGGGAAGCCAACGACGATAAGTCGGAACAGGCCACACGCTTCCTGACTGAGACTTACGCCGACATGGGCGAGGCGCTCTATAAGATTGGCCGATATGACGAGGCGCTGCATTACGATTCGTTGTCGTATATCATTGCCAAGCCTCGCTACGATCAGAACCCCGAGCTGTTCAAGGACATGATGGGCACGTGCCTGCTGCACCTTGTCAATACCTACATCTCGCTCGATCGCTATGAAGAGGCGTTCGACTATGTTCGCAAGGCAATGGAGGTCGATCCGGAGTATCCGGAGACGCGCCGCCGTCTGGAGCAGATCAGAAGAAAACTCAACAAATAGGCAAACACCCGAAAAATCCTGCCGCGTCACCATCGCACACGTGCAAGATATCCAATCGATTTACTTTGAGACAATGACATAATAGGAAAGTCTGCACGCATGTTGCAGACTTTCCTATTATGTTGTATGTGTTGTCGGAATTGTTTGCTCTGAATACCTTGACACTTTGCATTGCTCTCAAATCATCTTGCTGGCAGACGTTGCACATGTGTCATGCTCTCGCAGCAGATCAGTTTGACACGAATGCACGGTGCGGAGCTCTCAAATCTTATCCCACCTGCTTCTGCATGTTCACGGCATCTCGCCAACGCAGCACGATGTAAGGCAAAGCACGTGTGAGGATCTCATCATAGACAATGGACGGAGCGTCATACACTTCGAGATCCTTGAACGAAAGAATGTCGAGATGGGCCATCTCCCAGCCCTGCTGATAGAACTTCTTGCGTGCCTTCAGATCCTTGTATTCAGCCTTCTTGGCCAGCAGGTCGTCAAATTCGGTCAGCTCTTGGCTGTTTAGCGGACGGAAACCGGTCAGAAGTTTCTCGGTGTTCCAGCGGTTGTGCTCCACGTGTACGAGCATTTCCATCATGCCAGGCTCGTTGAGACGTTCGTCAATCTCCTCGATGCTCGATGTCTCGAAGTCAAGTCCGAGGTAGCGCAGCTTGGTCGGGATACTGTTGGCGTTGTAATTGCTGCTCCACTGGTCCGCAACGGTGCAGCGACGCCAGTACAGATCCTGCAGGGTGAGACCTGACTCCTTGTCAATATCGTTGATATGTTCGAGCTTGGTGTCGTCCACATCGTTATAGACGTAGTTGACCAGCTTGGCAAGGCGGTAATCGACCACCGAGTCCTTTGCAAAGACATCTGAGTTCATGCCGAACGGGCGGATGATGTTATAGCGCATCTTGTGGCGCTGTTCATCTGACTTGCCTATGCCCGATAGGTTGGCGATGAGGTCGGACGAGTGTTTCTGGAGCACAAGCACCTGAATGGCGTTGCGGAACACTTCGCGCGGCATGAAGATGGCCGAGTTCATGGCTGTCTGCGTCTGTTCCATACATACGGCAACGGTCACGATGGCATCCGGATTGCTGACCGCATCGACAAGGTAGCTCTGAATCTCGTTCGACTCGATCTTACCGCGTACGAATTCCCATTCGAAATCGATGAACGAGCTGTCGCGCTCAGGATCATCGCTCGTGCGGTTGTTGCCAAGGTGTTTGTATGGACCCTCGCGCATCGGGTCGGTCCATGCCGTCGTGATGAAGTCTGGCTGGCCGCTGTCCACATAACGATGACGGCAGACCTTGAACAATTCGGCGTGCGAATTGATAAAGAGCGTCATTTCGCGGTCGGCACTTGGGTCGATGAAGGTGAAGCGGGTGCGTCGGCCCTGAGTCTCGAAGTTAGGGTAGTGGCATATCTGGCAGGCCTCCTCGGCAATCGACACGCCGCTCTTGTTCATGCCCACGACGATGAGGTGAACGTATTTCTTGCTGTTGCGGTCAATGCAGTTGTTGCCTTCAAGCGGGAGGTATGAGAGCTCGTTGGAGTCCTTCGACTGACGCTTCACCAGCACGTTCTGAGCCCACATCTGGTGTATGTTGAGCGCCACGAACTCGATCTGCTGACGCACCACATCGTTGAGGTCGCTGTAGCGGAACGAGGCGAAGGTCGATTGGAAGTCGAACATGATGAAGCACTTCATGCGCGTCTTGCGATGCTTGGTCTTGAGGATCGTGGCGATGTTGCGCAGACAGAGCATGTTCTGCGAGTCGTGGTCGTCCTCCCATTCGCGCTGCGAACTCTCGCCCAGGAGATAGACTTCCGATGCACGCTCAAGGTGCAGCTGTTCCATGTCGGCCAATGTGCCGCGTCCGCCGTTGTAGAGGATGGTGTTCCATTCCTCGGCCTCGGTCAGTTCGCGTTGCAGCTCCAGTCGGTAGTAATAGACGTTGTTTGTGGTCTGTACGATGACGTATTTGAGCGGATCTTCCTTGCGCGACAACAGCTGGCGGATGAGTGCCGGCACAGCCTCGTGCGCTCCGAGTATGACGGCATAGCGTGATCGCTGTATGTTGTATCTCACCTCGCCCCATTGCCAGTCATCGCTTCGTTTGCGCATGATGCCGGTCATCGTAGGAATCATGAAGCCCGAGAAGAGCAGCGTGCCGATGATGCCGATCCAGATGGCCCAGACACGTCCGCGTGGAGTACCTGAGGCATACTGACCGCCGATGCCACGGAAATGGAAGAAGATTGTGCCGAGCAACGATGGATCTTCAGCCTGTTCGGTAATCTTACGCTGAATCTCGGCTTTGTATTCTACTTTCTGTTCGAGGTCGGTACCCGTACCGTAGAGGTTGTTATAGAAAAGGATGTCGTAAGGCTGCACGTTGTTGAAATACGCGACCGTGGTGATTGAGAACGGCAGCAGGGCAATGATGCATAAGATTACAACCATGTACCAGTACTTCGAACGGGACAGGATTCTATCGACAACGATCTGCTTGTAGAAGATGCAAAAGATTGCATATCCCCATACAAACATGCCGATGATACCAATAATGATTACAAATATATCGCCTGGTGTAATTGACTGGTGCATATACGCGCGTATTTTAAATAATGTGGCGCAAAGTTAGAGAAAAAAATATGATTCGCAAAGAAAAAATGACAAAAAATGCTTTATATTATCATATTTGCATGTTTTTTGAACCATTTATTGTATTTTTATTGATATAAATATTGTTTGGTTTTGTTAAATTTATTACCTTTGCAGCGCTAAAACGTGAACAAACAACTATGAATATCCGTGCTATCATATCACACGTGCTTGCTGTAATGACTCTTGTCATCGGCACTGGTTGCGCTCTCAGGTCGGAGGCCGACATCTCGTTGCTCTATCTGACCGATGTTCACGGACTGCTCCTTCAGGACGACTTCAACGAAGGTCATCAGGCGTCATCGAGCCTCGCCAAGTTCTGCTCATACCGTAAGATTGCTCTCATGGACGACCCTGAAAGGTTCATCCTTCTGTGTGGCGGCGATCTGAATGTCGATCAGCCTTCGCTCTACTATTACAACAACTTTGTGAAATACGAGGAACATATCAGTCCGCGTGTCATGAACTGGCTCGGTTTCGATGCCATACAGATGGGCGCCAACGATATGATCTCAGGCATGAAGATTTATCATGACCTCCTGCCCAAGCAATACCGCATGCCTTATCTGTGTGCCAACGCCATTGACGACAAGACCGGCAAGTGTGCGTTCGTGCCTTACACCGTCATCGAGCGAAAGGGCGTAAAGGTGGCTGTGCTCGGCATGATGGATCCGCGAATCCGCAGCGGCATCCGCCATTCTTACTATGACGGCATCCATTTCATGCCGGTTGAGGAATGTGCACGCATGTGGATTGACAAGATTCGCACCAACGAACGGCCAGATATCATCGTCGGCCTGCTGCATACCGATGCCAAGAACAGCAACGTGCTCAATGTCCCCGGTTTTGACGTAATCCTTCTGGGCTTCGATCACAACAGTCTGCCTGCCGGCGAATTTACGGTCAATGAGGTGGGCGATACGGTCTATCTCGTAGAACCGATGCATCACGTCCAGGAAGTGGCTCGCGTTGACATCCAGATGAAACGAGAGAACGGCGCATGGAAGAAGAAGGACGTCCAGGTGCAGCGCATCAGCCTGCAAGGCTATCCTGCCGACCTCGATTTCTGTGCGGAGTTCAAGCAGAGCACCGACGACATAAATAAGTATCTGTCAACGCCTATCGGTAATTTCGAGAACCCGATTCCGGCTTCTGACGCTCTGTTCGGTCCGTCGGTCATCATGGATTTGATCCATAACATGCAACTCTGGGTGACCAAGGCCGATGTCTCGTTCACCAGCCTGTCATCATCGCTTGATGGCATCCGTTCGGGCACGTTCACGATGCGTGACGTGTTCCAGCTCTACCGATATGACAACAAACTGATGATGCTCAGGATGACAGGCGCTGAAATTAACACCTTCCTTGAACATGCCTACGATGTGCAGTTCAATATGATGAAGAATGCAGACGATCATCTGATTGCATTCCGTTATGACGAGAATAATGAGATTATCAACGGCCAGTACGGTCCGGAACTTGTCGTGCCGCACTATGCCTACACCTCGGCTGCGGGCATCAAATATACTGTCGATGTCTCAAAGCCCAACGGTCAGAAGGTCAATATTATCTCGATGAGCGACGGCCGTCCGTTCGACGTAAATGCCGAATACAGGGTTGCGATCAACGACTATCAGGCGGCAGGTGGCGGTTCGCACACAACCGACGGTCTCGGTTGGGACGCCAATACAGCAGACGAACGACGCATATTCATCGGTGATATGGATATGCGAATGTATATCGTGAACTACATCAGAATGCATAAGGACGAACCAGTCTGCCGAAACGACTGGAAGGTAATACCTGCTACATGGTGGAATCGCGGCTTCACGCGTGACTACAACCTGATGAAGCCTATGTTTGAACCAAAGCGTTAAATCAGCACAAACTTTTCGACTGCCACACCAACGCCGTCCTCTTCGTTGCTGAGTGTGACATAATCTGCTTTCTCCTTTACTTCGGGTGCTGCATTCTCCATGGCAACACCAAGGCCTGCGAACTCAATCATCGACAGGTCATTATATCCGTCGCCACATGCCATCACCTCCTCGCGCTTGATGCCGAGCATGTCAATGAGTCGCTGGAGTGATGCGGCTTTGTCGATGCCCATCGGCACACATTCGAGGAAGAATGCCGACGAACGGTAGATGTTCATTCTGCCTTCCATCTGCTTTGCCAGTTCCTTTTCGAGCAGGGCAAGACGTTCCGGCACGCCTACGATGAGGCATTTGTTTATAGGATAGACAATCTGGTTGAGAAAATCATCATAGAGTTCGACAGGCAGTTTGTTGATGAATGCCTCATGCTCGACGTACTCGTCATCGATCACGCTCGACGCGATGCCGAGTCCCTGATAGGTGAGTATCGGGAAGTCATGGCTCGTAGCAGCCTCATAGAGTTCGGGCACAAGGTTCTCGTCCAGAATCTGTTCGAACACCACCGACCGGTCGCTCCATTTTGTCATCTTGCCGCCATTGAATGCCAGCACATATCCGCCGTGTTCACCGATAAGCAGTTCGTCGGCCAACGCCTGAATGCCGAGCGTCGGACGGCCGGACGCCAGTACGAGGATGACACCCTGTTCCTGGGCTTTCATCAATGCCTGTCGTGTGCGTGGTGTGATTACTTTCTGCGAGTTGGTGAGAGTGCCGTCAAGGTCGAGTGCGATGAGTTTGATTGCCATAGTAAATGATGTTTTGCGGCGCAAAGATAAGTTGAATTACACTTATTTCCAAATAATCAAAGCACAAAATAGGCACGATTGTCAAAAAAAGAGATGAATATTTGTTAAATAGACTTTTTTTTAGTACCTTTGCGCCGTTTTTCTATACAGAATTAAAAATTGGAATCATATAAGTATATATTGAAGGTCACTACGATGCTTGGCAGCGTGCAGGGATTAAGCATCCTGCTCAACGTCGTACGCACCAAGCTGGTGGCAATGCTCATCGGTCCTGAGGGTGTGGGACTGAACGATATCTACAACCGTGTGCGCGAACTGATCCACACCACCACGAACGTCGGTCTTGACACAAGCGGTGTGAGAGGGATCTCGATGAGCTACGAGAAACTCCATCAGGCTCGGACCGACGAGGAAAAGACGTCCGCAGCATCCGAGCTCGAACAGCAGATCACCCTGCTGCGCTCGTGGGAACTGCTGTTCGCCTGTCTGGGCGTGCTCGTGTGTCTCTGTCTTGCCGGTCCTGTCTCTTATTTCACATTCAAGGACTATGACCACCTTTGGGACTATGCTCTCCTTGCGCCGACCGTAGGCTTCAGCACCATAATCTGTGGCGAGCTTGTCATGCTCAAATCCATCCGCCGCCTGAAAGTGGTGGCTCTGGTGTCGATGCTTCATGTCATGGCAGGCATCTTTGTCACTGTCCCGATCTATTATATCTTCGGACTTCAGGGCATCATATCGGCAATATTGGCATTTACGGCAGTTCAGACCGTGATTGTCATCTCGTTCTCCTATAAGTATTACAAGCCGCGCTTCAACATGCGTTTTGTGGAGCTGGTCAAGGGTATGCCGATGATTCGTCTTGGCATGTCGTTTGTCGTGGCCGGCATCATGGCTCAGGGCGCTGAGCTGCTTATCTCTTCCTATTTCAATGGAAGTGTGTCGGCATCCGTGGCTGGCCTTTACCGTGCCGGATACACCATGACTGCCACCTATGCCGGCCTTGTCTTCTCGGCGTTCGACACCGAGTATTTCCCCCGTCTCTCGGGCGTTGTCAACGATGTGCGTCTGCGTTGTCAGACTGTCTGCCAGCAGCTTGAGGTCGGTCTGATACTGATGTGTCCGGTACTTGTGTCCGTTGCCGTGGCTTTGCCGATACTCATTCCATTGCTCTATTCCGACAAGTTTGCCGATGTGATTCCGATGACACAGATTGCCGTGATCAGCATTTTCTTCCGCACCATCTATCTGCCATCGGCCTATCTTCCCCTTGCCTCCGGTCATTCTCGCACCTACATGTTCATCCAGTTTGTCGGTGCTTGCGACCTTCTGCTTGTCATCGTGGGCTATTCGATGCTCGGTCTTGTGGGCGCAGGCCTTGGACTTGTGGCTGGCAATCTCATTGACCTCTGCCTCGTCAGTCTTTATGCCTATTTCAAATACAGCATTCGCTATACCGTCAGGATCTTCAAGATGATCCTCATCTATGCGCTCCTGATCATCATCACATATTTTGTCACCACAATATGCGATGGCGTTGCCTATTGGCTTTTGGGCATGTCAATGATGATTATCTGCTGCTCATATTCGCTTTTTATGTTCAAGCGCATCAACAAGCACCCTAAACTCTAACCATCCATTCTGTCCGTGATGAAACAGCGCAGAGTCCTCTTCCTTGGCGGTACTGCCATTCAAATTCCAATCCTTCGGTTGGCAAGGGCTCGCGGACTCTATATCATCACTTGCGACAACCGTCCCGACAATCCCGGACACGCCCTCTCAGACGAATATCACAATGTCAGCATCACCGACCCGGAGGCAGTCTTTCAGCTCGCCAGGTCGCTCGACGTAGATGCCGTGGTGTGCTATGTGCTTGAGGCTGGTGTCCAGTCAGCAGCATACGCCTGCGAGAAGCTTGGTTTGCCCACATCGCCCTATCAGTCTGTTCGCATATTGTCCAACAAGCGCCTGTTCCGTCAGTTTCTTTCCGACAATGGTTTCTGCGTTCCTCGCTCCTTCGTCTGCCATTCCGCAGAGGAGGGCATGAGTCTGATGGCGAAATGCCTTGAGGATCGCAGCATCGCCCTGCCTGTCGTGGTCAAGCCTTGTGACTTGTGGGGCAGCCGTGGCGTGACCAAGGTTGATGATTTTAGTGGGTTCGACGATGCTTTGCGACTTGCCCTCGACTGTTCGCGCGGCTCTGAGATTATCGTCGAAGAATATGTTGAGGCAGACGGATCGCCCGTCGAAGGTGATGGGTTTGCCATCGACGGCCAGTTCGCAGGCCATCTGTGGGGCGACTGCTTTGCCGATGACAAGGCTGTGAACCCGATTACTCCTGTCGGTTATTACTATCCGTCGGCTCAGCCCGCAGAACGCCTCGCAAGGCTCGACGCAGAGATCCAGCGACTCATTTCCCTGCTTGGTATGCGTACGAATGCCTATAACATCGAGGCTCGATTTGACCGTCAGGGACGTGTGTATCTGATGGAGGTTGCGCCACGCAACGGAGGCAATGAGATACCGCTTGCCATACGACATGCAACAGGCATCGACCTCATGGAAGGCACGCTCAATGCCGCACTCGGCGAGAGTTGCGAGTCGCTGAGAGATGCACGGTGTGACGGACGATGGGTCAGCTATATGGTGCATAGCAACGAAGAGGGAATCTTCCGTGGGTACGACGAAAAGAAACCCGGCCAGAAGCTGGTCGAGTTCGTGCCATATATTAAGATAGGAGAGAAGGTGCATCCTTATTCGGGCACCAACTGTCAGATAGGCGTGGCCATCTACAGGATTGAAGAATAAAGCTTTTCGTACTTTTTTGCCACGGTCATGCAGTCGTAGTTGCGCATCACGTAGCGACGGCTTTCCTGTCTCAGATGTGCAATCTCTTCCGGGTGACAAACCAGCCATTCCAGTCTTTTATAGACGCTTTCGTAAGTCGGTTCGATGTTGATGATCGGCTGGCAGTCATGTTCGTCGAGCAGGTCATAATGCTCAGGTTCGCCGCCAGTCACGGCAATCAGTCCCTTCGACATTGCCAACAGGGCATTCATGCCTGGTCCGTAGGCGTAGATTTGATCGAGCAATACGTCTGAGCTGTCGAGCATCTGTCGATATTGGTCGTAGGGAACGCCCTCGGCAGTAACCAGTTCCATACGTTCTGGATATTGCTCAAGCAGGTTCTGTGCCGCACGCAAAAGAATGTCTGTGCCCTTATACTCTGATCGTCCCTTGCTAATTCCGATGAAAAGGCGAAGCTTGCCGCCAGGCGTATATCCGACTTCATCTTCAGGAACGATCGGGAATGGAATGTAATGCAGCTTGCTGTCCAGCGGATTGCCGTCATCCGAACGGTGGTCTGTCAGATGATATGGCAGCCAGAACTCGTATGCACCGGCCACGATGGCGTCGGCATTTCGGGCTATCTCTATGTTGGCTGTCCTGAGATCGGTATTTTCCCATTGGTCGCGACGCTGGGATGCCAGTTCGCAACTGCGTGCTGTCTTTCCGAAGTTGAAGTCGGAAAACCGCATCGGCATGAGCGTGCTGTTGATATGCGAATAGTAGTAATCATCGCCCATCGCTCCGAGAACCACATGCCCGTTGTGCTTCCTGAGATATTCAAACAGACGGATATTCTCCGTGCCGTTAGCGTCGATGAAACGTGGACCGATAAGTTGCACGATGTCAAAGTCTCGCATCTTCAGCAGCGCACGTACGAGCTTGAAGGTAAAGGAGAGGCGACTGCTTCGGCTCAGATCGATGTCACGTGGATAGTCCTTCCAGTAGTCGCCATTACTTGCCACGCACACTTTATGTCCAAGGGCACGCAGACCTTGGGCAAGGGTGTTGTGTACGTTGCTGAATTCGCCTACGAGCAGGATTTTCATGCCGTGTGACAGTCGTTAGGGTCGGGATGTCTCAGAGTGTGAAGCGCAGGATGAAGCGCAGAAGGCTGAGACCCATGGCACCAAATCCGCAATACACAAAGTACTGGAAATAATCCTCGTTGACAGGTTCAGAGAACTTGTACAGGCAGAAGAATGTGATGCAGGCAACGACGAGGATGTAGAAGATCCAACGGATGATTTTGATAAACAGATTCATATCTTATTTGATGATTTCGAGTTCACGGAACACACGTTCAATATTGTCGATGGCGTAGTCGATCTGTTCCTTGGTATGTGTAGCCATCAGCGAGAAGCGTATAAGGGTGTCGCCGGAAGGAACGGCAGGCGGAACCACCGGATTGACAAAGATGCCGGCATCGAGCAGCATGCGTGTCACCATCAGAGTCTTCTCAAAGTCGCGCACGAAAAGCGGGATGATTGGCGTCGATGTGTTGCCGATCTCAAAGCCTGCGTCGTTGCAGCGTTTGAGCGAATAGTGAGTCAGATCCCACAGACGTTTGATGCGTTCCGGTTCGCTCTCAAGGATGTCGAGGGCGGCATTGACGGCTCCGACAGCAGCCGGAGTGGGCGAGGCCGAGAAGATGAAAGGACGTGCGGTGTGGCGGAGATAATTGGCTGTGATGCTGTCTGTTGCAATAAATCCGCCGATTGAGGCAAGTGACTTTGAGAATGTGCCCATGATGATGTCCACATCGTTGGTCAGACCGTAGTGATCGCAGATGCCGCGACCGTTCTTGCCGAACACGCCGAGACTATGGGCCTCATCGACCATAACCGAGGCATTGTACTTCTTGGCGAGGGTCACGATGTCTGGCAGGTTGGCTATGTCGCCCTCCATTGAGAACACGCCATCCACGACAATGAGTTTCACGCGGTTGGGTTCGCACTTGCGCAACACTTTTTCGAGTGAAGCCATATCGTTATGCTTGAACTTGAGGGTCTGGCTGAACGTCAGACGCTTGCCCTCGATGATCGAAGCGTGGTCGAGTTCATCCCAGATCACATAGTCCTCACGTCCGGTCAGGCAGCTGATCGTACCCATATTGGCGAAGAACCCCGTCGAATACATCATTGCCTCTTCCTTGCCGACGAATGCGGCGAGGCGCTGTTCCAGTTTCTCGTGTATATCGAGTGTGCCGTTAAGGAAGCGGCTGCCGGCACAACCGGTGCCGTATTTCTCGGTCATCTCAATGGCTGCAGCCTTAACTCTCGGATGGTTTGTAAGACCCGTGTATGCATTTGAGCCAAACATCAGCACCTTCTTGCCGTTCATCATCACCTCTGTGTCCTGATCACTTCCGATGGCTCTGAAATATGGATAGATTCCCTTGGCTTTTGCTTCCTGCGGGGCGGTAAATGCTGCCAGTTTCTCTTGTAAAAGTGTCATATTATTGTCGATTTGTGGCTGCAAAGATAAACAATAATCGAAATATAAGCAAAAAAAACAATAAAAAAAACGGTTTTGGCTTTTTTTATCGAAAAAATTACTATATTTGCACCGCACTTTTTGCGCACGCGTATATAAATAAAGGTATCAGAAAGTCGTCAATGATTAAGGTTGTCATCATAGTTAATCCGATTTCAGGAGGCAAGTCAAAGGAGGATATCCCTGCTTTGGCTGCTGAAGTCTTCCCCGCTTGTGACTACTGCGTTGACATTGTCGAGACTCATTACTCCGGTCATGGCTACCTGCTGGCAATGCAGGCGATAGCCGACGGTGCTGACACTGTTGTGGCTGTGGGTGGCGACGGAACGGTCAATGAGGTCGGTCGCGCGATGATTACCGATACCAACGTGAAGTTCGGCATCGTGCCGATGGGTTCGGGCAATGGTCTGGCACGTCATGCCGAGATTCCGCTCGAATCGCGTGCAGCTCTCGAACTCATCCGCGAGGGTTACAGCGAACTGATCGATTACGGCGACGTCAACGGCCATATCTTCTTCACAACAGCCGGAACCGGCTATGATGCCGAGGTCAGCCATCGTTTTTCGGAGATGGGCGATGCATTCGGACTCATCAAGCGCGGCCCGATCACGTATTTCCGTGCTGCGATCGAGATGGCTGCTACTTACGTGCCGAAGGAATACACCATCATGACCGACCATGAGGTGTTCCACGAGAAGGCTTTTCTCATCACCGTGGGCAATGCTGCGCAATGGGGCAACATGGCGTACATCACGCCACAGGCCAGCCAGCAGGACGGACTTTTCAGCGTCAGCATCGTCAAGCCGTTCCTCTATATCGAGGCCCCGATCATGGCCGTGCAGCTGATGAGCCGCCAGTTCGACAAGAACGAGCATGTGCGCACCATCGACACCCGCCATCTGCGCATTCTTTGCAATGACCTCGGCTACTGTCATGTGGATGGCGAACCAATGCTGCTCGATCAGCCTATCGATGTGAGCATGCATGAGGCCGGACTGAGAATCATCGTGCCGCGTCAGCGCGAAAACAGACTTTAACAGAATAAACATAAAACTAAAAACAACATATTTATGGCTGAAATGGAAGATTGCATCTTTGATGATGCTGAAGCTGTGAAGTACATCCAGGCACACCTGCCACAGGATGCCAAAGAGAAATTCACCGATGATGAGGTGCTCTATATCTCGGACGTCATGTTTGACTATTACGAGTCGAACGGCCTGCTCGATGAGGAAGAGGAGGTCGATATTGATATGGACGAACTGACCGCTTACGTTATGAAGAACGCCAAGCGTGATGGCTTCAACAACTTCGATGCCGAGCTTGTTCGCTGGGTCATCGAGTGTGAGATGGACTATGAGGAGACCCTTCAATAATTCGACTGAACCAACGATGAGAAGGCTACTGATCATACTCGCTGTCATCTGCTGCACATGCACCGCCGGCGTCGCTCAGACCTACGAACGACTTTCTGATCACGAGCAGAGTCTGTTCGGCAAGAAGGTGTTTGTCAGCGGCGACTACGAGACGATGAAGTCCATCCACCGCTATTGGGTGCAGGAGAGCATTCGTCTGAAGGGTCGCAACTATGAGTTCGCACATCTCGGTGTGAACGATGGAGTGCTCAAGGTCACCATTCCGTCACGCGTGCTGTTCCAGCAGGAGGACTCTGTACTGTCGCTCCAGGCCGACGGTCTGTTGCGTCCGTTCCTTCGTCTCGTTAGGGGCGATGATGCGTTGGCAACACTCGTCATCACCTGTCATAGCGACAACAACGGCTCCGACCGTTACCTCAACGATATGACCGCAAGCCGTGCGCATTCGCTCAGCGAGTGGTTTGCCAAACAGGGCACCAACGCCGTGGCTCTGAGCACCTATGGCATCGGCAAGAAGGTGCCGCGCACAGACAACAGCAGCATGGCAGCACGCGAACGTAACCGCCGTGTGACGCTCTATCTCGTGCCAAACAAGAAGATGCTCAAACTCGCCAAGAAAGGCAAGCTTTGAATGAATAACAAGCAACAACAGAAAACAAAAACATATTATGGCAAAAGAACTTAACAAAATGACCAAGCGGTCTGATGACTACTCTAAGTGGTATAACGACCTCGTTGTCAATGCCGACCTTGCAGAACAGTCGGCTGTGCGTGGCTGTATGGTTATCAAGCCTTACGGCTATGCTATCTGGGAAAAGATGCAGAGCGTGCTCGACGCCAAGTTTAAGAAGCAGGGTGTGCAGAACGCCTATTTCCCTCTCCTCATCCCTAAGTCATATCTCTGCCGCGAGGCTGAGCATGTCGAGGGATTCGCCAAGGAATGTGCCGTTGTCACCCACTACCGTCTGAAGAACGATCCAAACGGCAATGGCGTTGTGGTCGATCCTGAGGCTCGTCTTGAGGAGGAACTCATCGTACGTCCTACATCTGAGACCATCATCTGGAGCACATACAAGAACTGGATCACCTCTCACCGCGACCTGCCAATCCTCTGCAACCAGTGGTGTAACGTAATGCGTTGGGAGATGCGTACACGTATGTTCCTCCGCACCTCCGAATTCCTTTGGCAGGAAGGCCACACTGCCCATGCCACCAAGGACGAGGCTGCTGAGATGGCAATGAAGATGATCAATGTCTATGGCGATTTCGCTGAGAACTATATGGCTGTTCCTGTCATCAAGGGTCCTAAGTCGCCAAACGAGCGTTTCGCAGGTGCTCTCGACACATTCACCATCGAGGCTATGATGCAGGATGGCAAGGCTCTGCAGGCTGGCACATCACACTTCCTCGGCCAGAACTTCGCCAAGGCATTCGATGTTATGTTCACCAACAAGGAGAACAAGCAGGAATACGTATGGGCTACATCATGGGGCGTTTCCACACGTCTGATGGGCGCTCTCATCATGACACACTCTGACGACAACGGTCTCGTGCTTCCTCCAAAGCTCGCTCCAATCCAGGTTGTCATCGTGCCTATCTACAAGAAGCCAGAGGAACTTGCTGCCATCTCTGAGCGCGTTCAGCCATGGGTTGATGCTCTCGCCGAGAAGGGCATCAGCGTCAAGTATGACGATGCCGACAACAAGAAGCCGGGTTGGAAGTTCTCTGAGTATGAGCTCAAGGGCATTCCTGTGCGTATCGCTATCGGTGCACGCGACATGGAGAACGGCACACTTGAGATCATGCGTCGCGACACTCTTGAGAAGGAGACCGTCAGCCAGGAGGGCATCGTTGAGCGCGTTGCTTCTCTCCTCAATGAGATTCAGGACAATATCTTTGCCAAGGCCAAGGCCATGCGCGACGGTTACATCCGCCGTGTCGATACCTGGGAGCAGTTCAAGGAGGAGATCGAGAAGGGCGGATTCCTTCTCTGCCACTGGGACGGCACAACCGAGACCGAGGAATACATCAAGGCCGAGACCAAGGCTACAATCCGCTGTATTCCGTTCGAGGCTCACGACCCATCAGACCTTGAGCCGGGCGTAGATATGGTTACAGGCAAGCCGTCTGCTCGCCGCGTACTCTTCGCACGTTCATATTGATATGAAGAAATACATTGTCCTGTTAAGACAGACATTCAAGAGCCTTAACTGGTTCGAAATTATGCTACTGCTGGCGATTCTCTCGCTTGCAGTAGCATCTTTTGTCATCAAGTGCGACTTCTCGCTCAATGCCTGCATCGCTGCCGTAGGTGCCATCCTCGGCGTGTTCTGCGTTGTGCTTGGTGCCAAGGGTTCGATGGCCAACTGGCTGTTCGGCATCGTCGAGGCATTCCTTCATATTTATATCTGTTTCTGCACCCACATCTATGGCGACTTCCTCCAGCGTCTGTTCTATAATCTTCCGATGCAGTTCATCGGCTGGAAACAGTGGGGCAAGCGTCGCCGTAGTGAGGACAACACCCGTATCCATACACGCTACATGACCTGGGGTCAGCGTGTCGAGACTCTGGCTGTCGTTGCCGTTGGCACAGCTGCTCTCGGCGTGTTCCTGATTTACTTTGGTCCTTGGATGATCGGTGCGTTGCAGGCCATCTTGCCCGACATGCAGTTCAAGACGCTCAAGATGGACTATGACTCGACCGCACAGCTCTGGCTCGACTCGTTCACCACGGTGCTCAGCATCGTCACGATGTGGGTCAGCGTCAAGGCATTTGTCGAACAATGGTACATGTGGCTCATCATCAATGTGGCATATATTGCCATGTGGCTTATGAGTGATTCTGTGTTCTCGTTCATGACCGTGGCAAAGTATAGCGTCTATCTCGTCAACAGCTTCTACGGCATCTACATGTGGAACAAGCTTTCAAAGGATTGACAATGTGCATATCATTCGTCTCTACTCCAGAACTTCTTTACTCCATAACACCCAAAGAAAATGAAAGTAAAAGATATTGCTTCGCTCATCGAACGTCATGCTCCGCTACAGTTGCAGGAGGACTATGACAACTCCGGTCTCCAGATAGGCGATCCCGACATGCAGGTGAGCGGCGTTGTTACGACTCTTGATGTCACCGAGCAGACCGTCCGCCTCTGTGCTGAGACCGGCGCCAACGTCATCGTCAGTCACCATCCGCTGCTGTTCCGTGGCGTGAAGCAGATCAATCCTCAGCGTGACTATATCAGCCGTGTCATCATCTCCGCCATCAGTCACGGCATTGCCATCTATAGTGCTCATACAAATCTTGACAATGCGTGGTGTGGGGTTAATTATAAGATAGGCGAAGTGCTGGGTTTGAAAGACGTTTGCCCACTCGCACCGTTGTCACAGGCGCAGACGGCAGGTCTTGAACATGATTTCGCAGTTCATTGCGGCAGTGGCATAGTAGGAGAGTTGTCTCAGCCGATGTCAGCCAATGACTTCCTTGCGCATGTCTGCCGCTGCCTGAAACTCGATGCAGTTTCAGCCAATACTCTCGACTACGACGGTCATCCTGTCAGTCGCGTGGCGCTGTGTGGTGGGGCAGGAGCAGACTTCATTGGCGATGCTTTGCGTGCTAAAGCCGATGCCTACATCACCGGCGAGGTTTCGTATCATCTGTTCTTCACTCATCCAGAGATGCTCATGCTTTCGGCAGGTCATTTCGAGACCGAACAGTTCACGTCCGACCTCCTTGCCGACATCATACGTTCCGAATATCCCGACCTCCAGATTACGGTCGCACCTAAGTCAAGTCCTATTGAACAGTTTATCCCATGTCATTGAGTATTAGTGAACGCGCAGACCGCGTTCTCGACTGGCTCGACCAGCATCAGATTCCATATACATGCTACAGCCATCCCGAGGGCAAGACCATCGAGGAGGCAAAGCTTTGGTGGCATGACGATGGCAGCGTGCATTGCAAGAACCTTTTCTTCCGCAATCACAAAGGCAACCAGCATTATCTTGTGTGCTTCCATTGCGATCATGACCTCGACATTCATGATCTCGAACAGCGTCTCAAGCAACGCCTCATGGCTGCAGGCCTCAACTCACCGGGTAAACTCAGTTTCGCTTCGCCCGAGCGTATGATGCGATACCTCGGACTTGAACCAGGCAGTGTCTCTCCCTTCGGGTTGATCAACGACGAGGAGCACCATGTCATCCTGTTCCTCGACAAGAATCTGCTTGCTGCCGACACTCTTTCATTCCATCCTAACGATTGCCGAGGCACCGTTGTCATCCGTCGCGAAGACCTCGAACATTGCCTCGCCATCCTTGGCAACACCTACGAATACGCAGAACTGTATTAGTTTGTGGCACATATTGATAATCAGTAAGTTGCATGTAATACGGTAGAAAAGTCCTATCGAGGATGTTTTGAGAATGTAAAGTCGTGCAGATTTAACGTTTTTAACTTTATTTAAGGCGAAATGTATGGAAGAAATTACAAAACAGCGAAAATGTAATGCACAAGTGAGATTGCCTCGGGAAGTATGTGACGAGCATATATACGCTGTAAAAATTGTCAGTTAATACGTACAAAATCGAAGGAAATTAGATAAATATTATTAAATAAGGTGTTAAATAAAAGCAGAAGTTTGTTTATTTGATGGAAAAGTATTATTTTTGCATTTGCAAAAAGTGTATAAAGCGCACTCCTATAGAGTAACGTAAACTATAAACAAATTGAACTATGGCAATAGCAATAAAAGCAATACCAACATTATATGGTGAG
>JAGHUA010000008.1 GCA_018065085.1 Candidatus Liminaster caballi
GCTGTCATTCTGAACTTTAACTGCGACAGCAACATTCTCAAGTATATGCGCGGAGACTACTACTCTGTAATGGATCTCGACGCAGACGAACAGGTTGACTCCATGCACTACCATCAGGATGAGTACGACTGGGGTCAGTATGACTTTGATGTAACCGAATAAGGAGGTTTATATTTTGTTGCAAAAAGCTTTCAAAGTGATCGGTTGGGCATTCTTCGGTCTGACCGTGGCCGGTTTCATATCTGAGGCCGTTGACGAAATCAAAGAAGAGCAGACTGAAGATACTAACCGCTTGGACAATATTGCATCGTTTTCTCGTAAGATTGTAAAGAAGGGTTTCGAGAAAGACAAGAACGAATACCTCACGATCAAGAAGTTTATATCTGATGCAAAGAAGAACAACAAGGATCTGTATGATTCATTGAAGATCGGATGCGCTGGAGGATGCGTATATTTTGCCGGTCTCGGAATTTACAAAATTATGAAAAGGAGAAAAGCTTATGTCTAAAACTACACTTATACTGCTGGCCGGGGCCGCCCTGGTCGGTATTGTCGCCGGCATTGCCGCTGCAAAAGAAGAAAACGCCAAGGAAAAAGAACCTTCTGATGTATCTTTCGATAAGAAGGATATCAAGGAAACTATTAAGAATGCTGTAAATGAGGGCTCTGGCACTGGCCTCATCCGTTGTTTGATCTCACTCTTATCCTTACCGATTATAAGAATGATCTGTCCAGGGTACAAAGGAGACATTTTAAACAATACGTTGAGCGTCTGGATTATATTTGAGGCGCTCAGATATGTGTCTAATACTTTCGGCGCCATCACTATGGGTCTGCTCTGCAAAGCTATTCCTGGCGTTGTGAATAAAGCAAAAGCTATCGGCATTGCATTTGTTAACAACACTCTCGAAACTGCTATGACCGAAGTAACTATCGGTGCTTATCTCGCACTCGGACTTTTCTTAAGCAACGCCACCGATGCTCAGTGGGCACTGTTTGGTAAAATTCTTGTGGTGTATTGCTTCGCAGTAATTGTATACGGAGTCGTTCGTGTGATTAAGGAGAAACGCGCCAAGAAGCAGGCAGCTTGAATTAAAGGAAAGGAGAATCTTCATGTTCAAAACTATGATAAGAATGGCGATAGGTTTAACCGCTGTTGCAATTATTGCCGAGTCTATATCTGAAGCAATCAAGGTTACTACTCCGGAGGAGAAAGACGAAGCCAAGGTTGAAACCGCAAAGAGGACTGTCGTCAATTCCGTTAAGATTGCTAAGAACGCAATCAGCAAGGATATTTCCAAGGCAAAAGAAAAACTCACAAAAGCCGTCGTTTATACGAAGGCTTACATAGGCGCTCGCACGACTCTGAGAAAACGAGAGAAAGAGAAGCAGCGTCTGTAAATGGAATGCCAACATTATTTTAAAAGGAGGAACATACAAGAATGAAACTGCGTGATGTAGTTATATTTGTCGTAGGCGCTGCTGTAGGCGGACTGGTCGCCACAAAGATCGTCAGCGACAAGTATGAAAAGATCATCAAGAAAGAAGTTGATGAAACGAGAGAGGCCTATAACAAGCTTCGCCGTGAACTCAAGGAAAAGTATGAGTCAAAACCGGAAAAGGCTAAGGAAGAAGCACTCGCACATGAGATCGTGAAGGTAAAGGACGATGGCGAGGACGTTTATATTCTCGATGGCGACGATCACAAGTATACAGAAGCAGAAATGCGTGAGAAGCTTTCGGGAATCGCATACGACCACGGATATTCTCAGAAAGAGGAGTCCATGCCTGAAGATCTGCCGGAGAACCTGCCTACCCATATTAATGGAGGCCGCGATAGACCGTATCCGATCTCACCAGATGATGTTGGAAATCTGCCCGGCTATATTACAAGAAGGCTCATCAAGTATGTAAACGGCGTAATCACAGAAGTCGGGGACCTCGGAGAGGATGTTATATTTGAAGTTGACGACATCGTTGGCTTCGATAACATCGAGGAACACATCGGCGACTACGAAGAGCACATGCTCTATGTAAGAAACGACAAGTATAAATCAGACTACACTCTGTATGAATGCGACGATCTCTATGAATCGGTTTACTCGTAAAGGTCGTGATCAGCGTTGACAGAGTTTGAAATCAAGGATTTATATTTCAATTGGCTATACGATAAGATGTATGGCAACCGGTACTCTCCGGTCATATCGTTTCTGACACTGTTTGCATATTTGCACTCAGTCGAATTCACATGGTCTCTGAGAATGGATGAGAACAGAGCTGCCGATGGGCGATCTCTAAGACTCCAGTTCTACAGAGAAACCGGTTATGTCGATGATGGTACGCTCGACGGACCGGCAAGTGTTCTTGAGGTTATGGCTGCGCTCGCTATAAGATGCGAGAACCAGATTATGGACAATCCTATTTATGGTGACAGAACTAAGTACTGGTTCTGGGTCATGATAAAGAGCCTCGGACTCTATGGTCAGACTGATGACATGTTCGACAAAGATCGTGTATCTGAAGCCGTGACAAAATTCCTTAACAGAGAGTTCGAGCCTGACGGAAAAGGCAGTTTGTTCCAGACCAAGAACACCACAAGGGATCATCGAGAGCTCGAGATATGGGCTCAGATGTCCGACTATCTAAACCACTTTAACGGTTTGGTTTGATATTTGTACTAAATAACTAAGAAAGGAGGGTAACGATGTAATGCTTGATTTCTTAAGGATTATCGAAAAGGAAGCAAGCCCCAAGAAAGGCCGTATTGAAGTCGAGCCAGAGTTCAGAGTTGTAAAGACGAAGGATTTGATGGTTCGAGGTGGCAAGTTCTATGCTATCTGGGACGAAGAATCTAAGAAATGGCTTACTGACGAAATCGCAGTAGTAGACCTCGTTGACAAAGAGATCAAGAATTATATTTCCGAGCACAATCTTTGGGATGTTGCCATTCCTAAGTATATGGAATGTTCTAACTCTGGAAGTATGGACAAATGGATCAAGTTCGTTGAGAAGCACATGCCGGACAACTGGTATAACCCCCTCGACGAGACGTTGATATTTTCCAACTCAGAGCCTCGAAAAGAAGACTACTCAAGTAAGAGTTTGTCCTATCCGCTCGAGCAGGGACCAACTGACAATTGGGATAAGCTTCTGGACGTTCTGTATGCTCCATCTGAAAGACACAAGATTGAATGGTCTATAGGTTCTGTTGTAACTGGCGGGTCAAAGACTCTTCAGAAATTTGTTGTGTTCTATGGTGCACCAGGCACAGGCAAATCAACAGTCCTTAATGTCATTCAGGATTTGTTTGATGGATATTGGTCGACATTCGACGCCAAAGCATTAGGCTCATCAAGCGCTTCTTTTGCCCTCGAAGCGTTTAAATCAAACCCTCTTGTCAGTATCCAGCACGATGGCGACCTCTCAAAGATCGACGACAATGCGCGACTCAACAGTGTTATATCTCACGAGACGATGCAGGTCAATGAGAAGTTTAAATCCGCATACGACAAGTCCTTTAAGACTTTCTTATTTGTTGGTACGAATAAAGCCGTTAAGAT
>JAGHUA010000048.1 GCA_018065085.1 Candidatus Liminaster caballi
TATTATTTTCAAAACCACCGCGGTATATTTTCGATCGTCAATTTAAATAATATCAATAGTTTAACATTAATAATTTTGTCCGTTTATTGGACAGCAGTGATTGAAGTTGACTTTATTGACTTCGTTGACTTCACGAGATATGTAAAGAGAAAACAGACAGCGACAGGCCGGGTGTGCCCTAAATTGATTGTCATGCGAGTCAAAAACTGCAGAAATAGTTAAAAAAAATGAAGCTGAGACGCTTCACAGCGCTCAGCTCCTGAAAAAATTGCTAGTTTTTCGGTTTGAAAAAATCCGTTTGAACCCGATAAATCGGGATGGAGAACTACAAAATTATTTTTGTGGTCGCTGACGGATTCGAACCGCCGACCCGCTGCTTGTAAGGCAGCCGCTCTGAACCAACTGAGCTAAGCGACCGATAATTTTCGAATTGCGAGTGCAAA
The DNA here is from genome assembly GCA_018065085.1 of Candidatus Liminaster caballi. Taxonomy (GTDB): domain Bacteria; phylum Bacteroidota; class Bacteroidia; order Bacteroidales; family UBA3663; genus Liminaster; species Liminaster caballi. Next base: position 444 of record JAGHUA010000048.1, read on the forward strand.
GATAAGGGGATTTTTCGGTGTCGCCAAATTTTTTTTCGAAAAAATGCAAAAAAACGCCGATTTTTTTGTTTTTTTGCCCAAAATATGCTATTTTTGCACGCATAAATGGTGTTTTACGACAAAAAAGAGTGTTGATAACTCATGATTACTGATTGGTTGCCTACCTCTGCTAAGGAGGTACAGATGCGCGGATGGGATGAACTGGACGTTATTCTGTTCAGTGGTGATGCCTATGTGGATCATCCATCGTTCGGTGCCGCAGTCATTGGACGAGTGCTCGAAGCTGCAGGTTATCGTGTGGCTATAGTGCCTCAGCCAAACTGGCGTGATGACCTGCGCGATTTCCGAAAGCTGGGACGTCCGCGACTTTTCTTCGGCGTGTCGCCGGGTGCCATGGACAGTATGGTCAACCACTACACAGCAGCACGTCGTCGCCGTTCGGATGATGCCTATACGCCAGACGGACGTGCAGGTCAGCGTCCGGATATGCCGAGCATCGTATATTCGCGCATCTTGAAGCAGATCTTTCCTGACGTGCCTGTAGTGCTTGGCGGCATTGAGGCAAGCCTTCGCCGACTCAGCTATTATGACTATTGGGAAGATCGTCTGCGTCCGTCGCTCCTTGTGGAGAGCGAGGCGGATGTGATCTGTTATGGAATGGGAGAGAAGACGATGGTGGAGATTGCCCGCCGCATCGAGCAGGGATTGCCCTATGATGACATACCGCAGGTGGTGAGCCGTCAGCCGCAGGTCAAAGCTGAGGGCGATGACATCGTGTTGCATTCCTATGCCGACTGTCTGCGCAACAAGCGTTGCCAAGCCGAGAACTTCCGTCACATCGAGGAAGAATCGAACAAATGGCATGCCGAACGTATCTGGCAGCTGTCGCCCGATATGCGCGAGGGTCATAAGGGCGAGGAGGTGGCTGTGCTGGTCAATCCGCCTTATCCGCCATTGACCACCGAGGAGGTCGATGCATCGTTCGACCTTCCTTACACCCGTATGCCGCATCCCAGATACAATGGTAAGCGCATTCCGGCTTACGAGATGATCCGTCACAGTATCTGCATGCATCGCGGCTGTTTCGGAGGCTGTTCGTTTTGCACAATATCGGCTCATCAGGGCAAGTTCATCTCGTCGCGCAGCAAGGAGAGTATCCTTCGCGAGGCGCGACAGGTCACACAGATGCCCGATTTCAAGGGTTACATCAGCGATTTGGGCGGTCCGTCGGCCAACATGTACCGTATGAGAGGTAAAGACCTTTCGCTGTGTGAGAAGTGCAAGAAACCGTCATGTCTGGCTCCAGGCGTGTGTCCGAATCTCAATGCCGACCATCGTCCGCTCATCGAGATCTATAAGGCTGTCGATGCCCTGCCGGGTGTCAAGAAGTCGTTTATAGGTTCGGGCGTCCGTTATGACCTAATCCTTCACGAGGGAAAGGACGGAGAGTATCGCGACGTCAATCGCCGCTATGCCGAGGAACTTATCTGCAACCACGTGTCCGGCCGACTGAAGGTAGCGCCTGAACATACCAATGAGGAGGTGCTCAAGGTGATGCGCAAGCCTCCGTTTACGCTTTTCCATAGGTTCAAAGCAATGTTTGACGACATCAACCGCCGTTTCGGACTTCGCCAGCAGATCATCCCATATTTCATTTCGAGCCATCCGGGAAGCACGGAGATTGCCATGGCCGAACTTGCCGCCGAGACAAAGAGCCTTGACTTCCAGCTCGAACAGGTACAGGATTTCACTCCGACGCCGATGACCGTATCGACCGAGATTTATTATACAGGTCTTCATCCTTATACACTCCAACCATGTTACTGCGCCCATAACCCGCAGGAGAAGCAGCGTCAGCGTGCATATTTCTTCTGGTATCAGAAAGAGAATGTGCCGGGTCTTCGCTCGTCGCTCATCCGGCTCGGCAGAAAGGATCTTGCCGACCGGCTGTTCGGCAGCGGCGTGAGGTCGTATAACAATAATGAAAAGAAGGTGAACAAAAACAATAATAATAAAAGAAGGTGACCCGTGAGCCACCTTCTTTTTATGTCATAAATGTTGTTCCTACTCTGCATGAGTAATGCAGGAAGAATGTTCTTTGACTTTATTCCAAGAGATTAAAACTTGTAGTTCAAACCGATACCGAGCACACGGTTGGTGCGTGTATAGACGTCCTTCTTGTTGCCTTCTTCTGGTTTGATTACGGTGCGATCGTCATAGAGAGTCTGCATGAAGCCAAGGTCAAGGCTTAGCTTCTCTGTGCAGTTGATGCGAGCGCCGAGGCCGTAGCTCCAAGAGTCAACAACAAATGAGAGGTCGTTCATGTAGCCATCGCTCAAACCGTACTTTGTTGTCTGATAGCTGCAAGAGAGTGTGATGAGCTTGCAAACATCCCATTCAACGCCGGCAGTGACCTCGAAGGTGTTGTCGTCGATAAGATCCTGCTTGTTGTTGTACTGAGTGGCCTTCTTGTCGCCATAGAAGTGATAGCCGGCATTGAGACGAATGCTCTCGATAGGGCTGTACTGAACACCGGCAAAGAGAACCGAAGGAATGTCAGCTGCAATCTTGCTGCCGTCGGCAAACTGGCCGAGAGTGGCATTCTCCTTAGCAGTGGCAGCGGCAAACTCGTTCATCTCTGACTTGTTCTCAAGGCGCATACGTGTCTTGAACTCATACTTGGCAGCAACGTTCCAGTGCTCGTTGATCTTCCAGTCAACACCAATCATTGGCGTGAAGCCAAAACCTGTCTGATCGGCATTGAGTGCAAGTTCGCGGTCGGCAAGTGATGTCTGACCCTTGTCAGCACCTGTGAGATTGTCCATGCCTGGAACCGGCACGTCGAAGCTGTAGGCATAAGAGGCATTGATGTCCTGAACGTAGCCGTTGTAGTTGCAGGTGGCGTAAACACCGCGCAAGCCGGCAAAAACAGCAAGGTTGTCGAGAGCCTTGTATGTTGCGCCAAGCTGAAGGCCGAAGTAATACTGCTTGCCCTTCATATAGGCATTGAGCGAGTAACCGGTCATCTGGCTGTTGAATGTGCCACCGGCAACAAGAGCATCAGCAGCAGCTTCTGGCAGTCCTTTGCCCATGAGGCCAGCCTTGACATTGTCCATGACCATTCCGTTGACTTTTGTAGGAACAAGCTTGTACATTTCGCTTGCATAGAGAGCTTCGAATGAACCAAGACCCTTGTCGAACTCGCACTTGCCACCGCCGCCGGTGAGGGCGAAGTGTGCGTTGATGCTCCACTTATCCCAGTTGTAGCTGTAGTGGATGCTTGGGATTACAGGAGCGTATGCCTCACCCTTGAAGTTGTGTGTGGCCTCGCCTGGAGTATTGGCGTTGAGTGCGAACAGAGGATTGAGGGTTGTCTCGATCTCGCGTGTCTGCTTTGCATTCTGGATATTGATGCTGAAGTGTGAACCTGGAGCAAGGAAAGCAGTACCTGCAGGGTTTGCGTAAAGGCCGGTAATGTCGATGACAGCCTCTTGGCTCAGCTGACGGAGGAATGCTGCATTCTGGTTGGTGTTGGTGTTGATACCACCTGCAAAAGCAGTCGCTGCGGAAGCAATAGCCAATGCTGAAATGATAAGTTTTTTCATCTTTATAATATATTAATGAGAAATTTTATTTCAATTGAAGACTGCCTGTCGGTCAGAAAAGAGTGAAAATTTTGTCTTACGGGTGCAAAGATAGCAAGTTTTGCACACTTTTTGTAATTGTGTGTCGAGAACTTGCGTTTTTGTACAGAATATTACTAATAAATGTATAAAATGTAACATATTCATGCCAAAACTGTGCACATAATTATTGATTGTGAGCAAATTTTGAGGCTCTGTCTGTTCTTTGACAGGCTTTGCAAGAATTCCTATTCACCGGATATTATTACGATTTTTGGATTATTTGTTGGTATTGTACTAACTTTTGACCCGATTTTACCATAGTTTGTTATTTATGTTGATTACCTTTGCCGCCGAAAAAGAAAAGATTATGATGGTCCGTTCGGTAAGCAAACACAAACTCGCCTGGCTCGCTGCCACATTGATGGCATGCCTTCTGATTGTTGGGTGTGATGTGTTTCTTGCCGACGGATCTTCAGCCGACCAGCAGCGACGCAAGAAACTGAGTGAAGAAGCCGCCGCCCTGCGTAACCAGGGAAAATCGCTGCGTGAGAAATCTCTGTTCTCCGAAGCATTGCCTATCCAGAACGAAGCGCTCGGCATGGCAATACTTTCTGGCGATACAATCGAGATGGCGCTCAACTATAACCAGCTTGGCACCACTTTCCGCCGAATGGGACGCATGGCCGAAGCGTTGGAGTATCACTATGCAGCGCTCAGGATCACCGAACTCTCAGGCGATACATCTTATCAGGCACGCAAGAATCGCGTGGTGTCTCTCAACGGACTTGGCAACATCAGCCTGTCATTGAGCGATGAGGATGAGGCGGAATCATATTTCCGTCAGGCTCTTGCCGGTGAGATATCGTTGGGCAGTCAGCTTGGTCAGGCCATCAACTATGCCAACATCGGAAGTATCTTTGAGCAGCGCAACGAACTGGATTCGGCCCGTCTCTATTACCAGCGTTCGATGGCTCTCAACGAATCGATCGGCAATCAGCTGGGCATCGGTCTTTGTCATTCTTATTTCGGTCATTTGGCTGAATGCATGGGCGACGTCAACCTGGCAATACTTGAGTATCAGACATCATACGAAATACTTCAAGCCACTGACGACGACTGGCATGAACTGGAACCTCTGATCCAGCTTGCCCGCTGTATGCTTGAAAATGGTTATCCCGAGGCCAAGGCTACGCTCGATAAGGCAGAACAGATTGCACGAAGCATCGGTTCCATCGAGCATCAGCAGGAGATTTCTTCGCTTATGGCTCTGTATTATAGCAAGAATGGTGATTTGAGTTCAGCCATTGATCAATACAAGCTTTGCATCGCCTATCGTGACTCGCTTAGCGATCCTTCCGAAGAACATCGAATGCGAGAGGCGTATATCGAATATGAGCGACAGAAGGTTCGCAATGAGATTTCGACAATGCGCCAGGCTTACGAATCCGAACAGACACTATACCGCTGGAGCAGCGTGCTGTTTATCATCCTGCTTGTGGCTCTTGTAGTGGTTTTGTCAATACTTGTCTATGCAAACCGTATGCGCAAACAGCGTCACGAAGCTCTTACGAGCATCGAGAGCATGCGCACAACGTTCTTTAGAAATATTACTCACGAATTCCGCACACCGCTCACAGTCATTCTGGGCCTTGCTGATCAACTCAAGGACGAGACGCTCTCTGAGCCTACACGTGTGCATTATCTCCGCTCAATCGAGAAGCAGGGGAAGTCCCTCCTCGATTTAGTTAATCAGCTCCTCTCTCTCTCAAAGCTGATTGCGGGCTATGGTCAAGGAGAGTGGCGTCATGGCGACGCCCTCTCTTTCATCCGTATGACAATCGCAGGATACTCTGACTTTGCACAGATGCACAACGTGCAGCTGAACGTCAGCACCACGCTCAATGAGGTGCAGATGGACTTCGTGCCAGAGTATTTCAACCGCATAATCCGCAACTTACTATCTAATTCCTTTAAATATACACCTGTCGGAGGTCAGATAACCCTCACGGTTGATATCCGTGAGGGCCACCTCGTTCTCGATGTTCGTGACACAGGATGCGGCATTCCTCCAAATGAGGTACCGCATGTGTTCGAACTTTTCCACAAAGGTACTGATACCCCGCAGCAGGGAAGCATCGGCATCGGATTGCCTTTCGTCTATCAGATGGTGCGCCAGATGGGTGGCGTAGTGTCGGTGAGTGAGACGAGTTCGCATGGCACAACTATACATCTGGTCATTCCTCTTCGCCGTGCGTTGTCGGGCGAACAAATCCGGCCATGGTCGCTTGAGGACGAACTGAAGGCCACACCTTCTCCGCGTCCGGAAGAACTTCAGAATATTGCCAATCTCCCTGAGCAGATGCCTGACGAAAAGAGTAATGTGCCTATTCCTCCGTTGGTGATGATTGTGGAAGACAACCGCGATGTGGCTGAGTATATCCACATGCTCCTGAATATCCATTATCGTGTCATCACGGCTACTGATGGCTATGATGCCCTTCATAAGGCCGAACAACAGTTGCCGGATCTTATCATCACCGACCTGATGATGCCGGGAATGGACGGTTATGCACTTTGTCACATGGTGCGCCAAAGTCAGGTGATGGCTGACGTGCCGATCGTAGTCGTTTCTGCGCGTTCGGAAGATGACGACCGTGTTCGAGTGATCGAAGAGGGCGCAGATGCATTCCTGCTGAAACCTTTCAACGCCAATGAGTTGCTGGCCATAGTCAGCAGGTTGCTCAGTCAGCGTCGCCAGCAGCAGCAACATCTTCGTGACCTTATTTCCAACAGTGCCGAAGCCTCGTCATCGGATGATGTGCAGCTGACACAGGCCGACCGTGAATATCTCGACCGTCTGCATAACGTGGTCATACAGGATATGGCCGGCGGAGATATCTCGGTCGATGGCATCGCATCGTCAATGGCAACGAGCAGATCGGTGCTCAACCGCCATATCCGCCAGCTTACCGGCACATCTGCTGCGGCTTATGTCCTGCAGATACGTATGCAGCATGCCCGTCAGCTTTTGCTCGATTCCAATGATTCCGTAGGAGAGATTTCTCTTGCGTGCGGTTTTGATGATATGAGTTATTTCAGCCGTGTGTTCCGTCAGACATTCGGCGCAACCCCAAGCCAGTTCCGCAATGAAAATAATCGCTCACATAGAAACTGATTTCGATTCGAAGTTCGGCATTCCCCGTCAGAGCGGCATTGTGCCTCAGCTGATCGGACGCATTGTGTTCGAACCTGAATACCGTGTGCCTGAGGCTTTTCGCGGATTGGATGGATTCTCTCATATCTGGCTCGTCTGGGATTTCTCGGAGTGTCATCAGGAGTCGTGGTCGCCTACTGTGCGTCCGCCGCGTCTCGGAGGCAATCAGAGAGTCGGTGTCTTTGCCACCCGATCGCCTTTCCGCCCGAATCCGATCGGTCTTTCGTGTGTGGAAATTGACCATATAGACCTACAGACGCCCGATGGTCCTGTCATCTGGGTGAAAGGTGCTGATCTGATGAATGGTACGCCTATCTTCGACATCAAACCATACATTTCGTTTGCCGATTGCAAACCCGAAGCAAAGGCTGGATTTACACAGCAGACACTGCAGCAACCCGAGTTGATTGTCGTGTTCTCTGACGAGGTCAAAGCATTGTTCAAGGCTGACAAACTTGAGTCGTTGCGCGCCGTTCTTGCCCAGGATCCACGACCACATTATCAAACTGATGAGTCGCGTGTCTATGGGATGCTTTTCGCAGGAAAAGACTTGCATTTTGAAGTGAAAGGTGACGAAATTCGTGTTTTCTGTTGAAAATCTGCTTGAAAATGCATTTTTTAGTGAATAATTGACAAATATTAGAAAAAAATCTTTATATTTGCCGCATGAAATATAAGGTATTAACTATAGTTTTGACGGCTGTATTTGCGGTTCCATCATTTCTTTTCGCCCAGAAAAAAAATGTGGAGGAGCCTTCGTTGCTGAGGCAGACTCCGTTTGCTGTCAAAACCAACATATTATATGACGAGGCTTCGTTCGTCAACTTTAGCGTCGAGGCAGGCTTAGGTTCGAACTGGGGTGTTCAGTTTGATGCAATCTGCCCTTGGTGGAAAGATGACGACAATCTCCGTGTCACACAGATGATCAATCTCGGACTTGAGGGCCGTTACTATTGGCGTGGATGGACTGACAATTCGCGTGCAATCAGCGGACCTTATGTCGGTGCCATGGTGTCGGGCGGTATCTATGATTTGTGCCGTCGCAGTTCGAGCAAGAACAAATACCGTGGATTCCAGGGTGATTATTTCTTTATGGGAGGCATCACATGCGGCTATGTTTGGGCTCCTTCTCCATGGTGGCGTTTAGAGGCATCGGCAGGCTTGGGTGCGATGCAGACAGCCTATACCCACTACGATATGGTCGAGAATGGTCAGTACCTTATGCTTCACAACGAGGGAACCTACACATATTTCGGTCCTACAAAGATTAACTTCAGCATCGCATGGCTCTTCAGCCAATGCTGGCAGCAGAAAAAGAAAGGAGTATGGCGATGAAAAATATTCTCATGCATATCCGTCTGGCATTTGTTGCCCTGGCAGCTTTGTGTGCCGTCTCGTCATGCGAGTTCCGTCGCATCATGACATACGACGAGATTTATCTTGACCACATGTGCGTGGTTGACTATGATATTGATTGGAGTCAGCTGAATGAGGCTCCTTCGGGCATGACCATTATCTTCTATGGTTGCGACGATCAGAAATCATATTCCTTCCACACAAATACGGTCAACCATTTTCATGCCGTATTGCCTGATCAGGATTACCAGATGATCTGTTTCAACCAGAGTGAGTCGGAGTTCGCCCTTCTCAATTTCTCGGGTTTTGACAGTTTCTACACTGCAGAGGTCAACATGAAGCCAGATGCCGAAAACCTCCTTCATGACATGCTCAACTATATCAATGGCAAGAATGACGGTACGCGTGGTTTTAATGCTTCCGGTTCGTTGCAGCCTGGTTCGCTGGCTTCGGCTTCATTCTCATCTGTCAAGAAGGGAACAAAACCTACTGGCGTCGCTCCAATGGGCGGTGGCACTATGCAGGGAAGCACCACCACGGGCGGTACAACCGCTGGCGGCACATCGCGCGGTTTCAATGCTTCCGGTTCGCTCCAGCCGGGCAACCTCGTGTCAAACCTTACCATTGCTATCCACGTCGTTGGTCTTAAATATGCTCTCAATGTTCGCGGTACGCTCGACGGACTTAGTGCCGGTCGCAGTCTTGCCACTAAATTTCCGAGTGCTACAACCGTAAACCAGTCGCTCCCTAATTGGAATATTGACGCATCTGATTCGGATGACGAACCGGGCGTAATCACAACATCAGTCGGTACTTTCGGTGTGCCAGTTTCCGGTTCACGTGCCGATGGCGATCCCGATCCTAATATTCTCAACCTTGTGTTCACTATGAACGACTATTCAGAAGTGAACTTCACCGTCAACCTCACAGAAGAGATTCATGAACAATATGAAGAGATTTTTGAGGAGGAGCAGGAACGTGAGGTAAACGGCGAAACAGGACAGGGTCCAAACCTCGAAATCAACATTGAGGTCGGTACGGAAACACGTCCAAGCGGTGATCCTCTTGACGATAATCCTGACGGTACCGACAGCAATGGTACTCTTATCCTTCACCGCACGGAGGGTAGCGGATTCCATATCGGTGTGGATGGATGGGATGATGAGGTTATTCACCATATCGAATTCTGATTGTTTGCACATCTTAATCAATTAGAGAATAAATCCAAAACTTTTTTAATTAACTCTTATTTATTTAATTTACGATTATGAAGAAGATTCTTTTCGTTGCTGCTACTGCAGCTCTCGTGCTGAGCTCTTGCTCGAACGAGATTAGCGAGAGCTTCCAGACCAAGAAGTCTGATCGCACAGCTCTCGAAGTTAAGGCTTACATGCCAGGTATGACACGTGCTGCTGTTGTTGCTGACTTTGAAACTCTCACAGCAAATGGTTTCCGCCTTGTTGCTACTTCTGAGAACGAACAGTTCGATCCAATCAACGAACTCTATGCCTATGACGAAGGCAATAAGTCGTGGACTGCTAATGGCACGTTCTACTGGCCAATTGATCCAACTGCTGTAGTTTCTTTCGTTGGTGTTTATGACCCAACTGGAACATACGAGGGTGGCGAGACAATTGACGTTACCACAACCTCAAATGATGATGAGGAGTGTGCTAACGACTATCTTGTTGCAAAGAAGGACCTCTCACTTGCAACCAGCAATGGCGGTGCTGTTACCCTCCAGTTCAAGCACATCCTTGCTGAGGTTCAGGTTGAAGTTATGGGTAACTCAGACATTACCGGTTATGCTTATCAGGTTGCTCCTGTTGTGATCAAGGCTGCTGCTACAGGTACTTATGACATCGCCTCTGAGGAATTCGAGGCTGGCGAGCTCCAGGAGTTCAAGGTAAACAGTGCTTTCGTATCTTCATACAATCCTCAGGATGGTACCTATGATGTTGAGTACAGCTCTTTTGATAAGGTTGGAACCAAGGACTACACAGAGATCGGTAACCCTATCATGATTGTTCCTTCTGACTACTGCGAGATTTCTTTCCAGTACGTTGTAACTATCGAAGGCTCAAATGAGCGACCAACATTGAAGGAGGCTCACGCTTACTTTATGCCAGTAGCTGGTTCGCTCAACCGTCTTCAGATCGTTCTTAACCCAGAAAAGGTTGAGATCAAGGTTAAGGTTGATGGCGTTGATGAGATGGGCGAAGAGACTCCAGAGTTGCTCGATCAGCTTCCTTGGTAATTCCCTTTTCAATATATCTTATCATCTCAGGGGGCTTCCCTGAGATGATAAGTTCTCCCTTTTTTTTGTTTCTATAATACATATAATAATAAAATATGAAGCAGATTCTACTTGTTTTGATCTGTATAATGTCGCTCTTCAGTTGCTCGAACGAGATTTCGGACAGCTTCAAGACTGCAGACGATGGCCGTAAGCCAATCAAGGTTGATACCTACGCAATGGGTGTGACCAAGGCTGACGCTATTACTATTGATGATATCAAGCAGAACAGCTTCTGGCTTTATGCCGACATTGATGGTGATGGAACCAATGTAATCGATGATTACGTGTGGTGGGATGAGGAGACACAAGAATGGATTATTGGAGATGGACAGACCACTTATTATTGGCCTGAGGACATTTCCTCTAAAGTAACTTTTTATGCGGTGACCGCTACCGACTGTGATTTGTCTGAAGGAGATGGCTCTCCGTTCAATAGTGACATTGTGGTTTCCGGTATGGTGCTCGATGGAGACAGGGATTATGTGACGGCAATGCAGACTGTGTCGCTTGCCGCAAATCCCAGCGGAACCGTGACATTGAATTTCGGACATATTCTTGCTGCTGTCAAGATTCTGGCGAGGGGTACGTCTGAAGCCCATATTCATACAATAGGTCCGATTTTTCTTTATGGCTTTGTTAGCCAGGCAGGATATTATATTACAGACAAAATGTTCTTTTATGAACCTATAGAAGTCGATTTTGAAGACTGGGAGAATATGATGAATCATAGATTGGAAATGAATGATTCTTATCTAATTGCTGATGTTTTTAGATATGGTAATGGATACGAACTTGATCTAGAAAAGTATATCGAGGTGTCGGATACCAAATTCATACTTCCAGACATTGAATATCCATTGGAGGTGTACTATTTTGTAAGACCCCTTGACGGAGTTCAGACATATTATCCGTCCAAATTCGCTAAATTCACACCAAAGGCAGGTTGCATGAACATACTAAAGATCGATCTTTCTCCGGAAGCAACTGAGATCAGTGTCGATGTCGTGCCAATGGCTGATTGGAAGAATAACAATACAGATACCCCTAATTTGAATGATTAAACAAATACTGTTCACGATATGAGAAAGATTTTATTTGCCGCAAGCGTTGCGCTCGTTTTGGGCAGCTGCTCGAACGAGATCAGTGAGTCATACAAGACTCCTGGCGACTTGCGTGAAATGACCGTTCAGACCTACACGGCTGGCAATACACGCTTGTATAATGAGGCAAATGATCAGACGCTCGTCAGTGATGGCTTTATGCTCTATGTGGAATCGGCTGGTGAGCTTAAGTATAACCAGATGATGTATTTTGTGAAAGGTCAGGACAACGACCCTGGACATTTTATGTTTGGCACAGTCGATGAGCCGGTCAAAGTCACATGGCCTTACGATGAGACCCAGCAGGTCAATTTCATCGGTCTGCATTATGCCTATATGTATTATCCTGATGGCTTTGACGCTGACAATGGCTTCAAACTTGATGTCGCTCAGATTCTCACTCATGGTATCACTTCATACGATCATGACAGCGCTCCTTTGGCTTTGAGTTCGTCGGGTAGCGAGACGACAGACATCATCGTGACACGTAAGTCTGCAACATTTGCCGATACGAATGAGACCGGTGTTATCGAACTTCAGTTCGGACACATCCTCTCGAAGGTTAAAATGATGCTTAAGGGCGAAGCAGGAAAGACATATGATGTGTCTGAAGTCATTATGACTGCCAAGAGCGCTGCGTCTGTCTATGATCTCAGTACTGGCGATTGGTCTTCAGCAAGCGACGCTGATGCCAAGCCTATCGTATATATGTTCTCGGGTGGCGCAGCTTGGATCTCAAGCATTGCTTTTGACGGCGGAACAGATGCTGTCGCCCTTGCCAAGAATGAGAATGACTACGACCGTTCGATGGTTCTCATTCCAGGCGATTATACTATCAGCATTTCTTATCAATATGCTCAATCGGGCACTTACAGCTACTCTGAAGTCATCACAAAGCAGGCTGATGTGTCGATCAACGCTGGCGAGAGCAACGTGTTTGTGCTCAATATCGGTCCAAACAAGACTCAGCTTGTAATTGATGCTTCTTTGTCTGATTGGAGTACAGCCGACGCTCAGACTCCGGAGCTTGACTGATGGTTTTTGCAATCAACTGCATTTTTTTTGAAACAAAAGATATAATTATATATGAAAAAGTTATTTTTTGCATCTGTTGCTGCTGTTATCTTGAGTTCTTGCTCAAACGACATTACTGAGACTTTCAAGACTACATCAGAGAACAACAATGGCCGTACCCCTTTGACCATCCAGACATACGCAGCTGGTCAGACACGTACGCTTGCCACTCTCGATGACCTTCAAGCAAATGGCTTCTACCTGCTTGCTGATTGCTTTGACAATGGTGCTACAAGTCCTATCTACTCTCCTTATTTCTACACTCCTGGTAAGGACAATGATCCTGGTTTCTGGTCTGACGCTAAGCCTGGCACAAGTTCTGAGCCTACTGTGGTTTATTGGCCAACTAATCCAGCTGCTACAATCCGCATGATGGCTTTCTATACAGGCGAGGAACTTACAGAGGAAGACGAAACTCCTATTTCCGGTACGTGTGTTACTCTTTCAGACGTAAGCGAGACCAATGACCTGATGTCGGCATTCTTGCCAGAGACTTCGCTTGAGAAAAATCCTTCGGGTGCCGTAACACTGTCATTCGAGCATATCCTCTCGCAGGTTCGTGTGCTTGTGTCTAACGACCCTACATTGCCTGATTATACTGCATTCGTGCGCAGAATCACTATCTATGCTCCTTCAACTATAGACTTTGATATCTCAACCAAGACATATTATCCTCTGCACGACACAGAGACAGACGAACCGCTTGAAATCGAAACAATCGGATATGAATATGCTGCCCCTTACGTGAGCCCAGGTTACCCTGATGGTGCCATCAAGGGACAGAAAGACCTTGATCTGCGTGCAGATGCCGAAGACCCTACTTTCCTAGTTGTTCCTATGGAAGACCTTGTCCTTGAGATTCAATATGCACTCTCCAAGGATACAACAATGTCTGGCGATGAGATGATCCGCACCGCTACCTTTACTCCTGTAATGGGCGCCCTCAATACACTGAAGGTTGTATTGTCACCAGAGACCGTTCAGATGACTATCGATGTTTCTGCATCAGAATGGGAAGAACAGGATCCATCGAATGTAGATTTTTAATAATACCGATTAATAAAGATGCGCCAGCTGATTGTTATATTTCTGCTGTTGCTTGCCATACAAATACAAGCCCGTCAGGTCATTGACTTGCCGGGTTTGTGTTTGAGTAAGCAAGCCACACCTCCGAATGTCAAGACTCAATGGACATACCAACCATACGACAAATCTTTTTATGAGAATCCATGGTATGAACCATATCGTCAGGACGGCTCTTTTCTGATTCCGTATTTTCTTACGCCAAAGACCTATTTCATTGGCGAGGAGGATTATGTGCGCCATGTTCAGGTGCCTGCCGATTGGGCAGATAAGCACATTACGCTCGAACTTGAACGTGTTCATATCAAAAGCCGTGTCTGGGTCAATGGTGTCGAGGCTCAGTCTCTGTATCATTGTCCAGAGATGCAGAATGGTGCCCGTTCGCTTGCCGTTCCTCATCGTTACGATCTTTCCGGGCTTATCAATGCCGGCTCAGACAATGAACTTCGGTTTTCAATCAGTAATACGCTCGACAGTGTGCCAGTAGGTCACAATTCCTATAGTGTCAGTGACGACGATCAAGGCAACTGGAATGGAATAGTCGGTAATATCCGTCTGATTGCCCAGCCGTCAGTTCATCTTGACTATCTGAATACCGCGGTCCATCCTGAGGTTTCTTCCTCACGTGCGCGCGTGTATATTAATATATGTGTAAACCGAACGCAATCCAATCCTTCGGCAGACAACGAAAAGAAGCGTCCAAAACCTTCCTCTAAGCCTCAGCAATATACTATCCGACTGACAACAGAGGCTGGAACCGTCGAACAGGCAGTTTTACTTTCGTCCGACACTTTGCGTCAGGAACTTGTTCTCGTTAATCTTGACCGACGTTGGGATGAATGGACTCCAAACCTATATCATCTGAATATCGAACTGCTTGACAGGAAGAAAAACCTTGTTGACTCGCAGCAACTGACATTCGGAATGCGCGAAGTCAGGACTAACGGTCATTTCGTGGAGGTCAACGGATGCACTACGCTTGTGCGTGGTAACGTCGATGGTGCTCATTTCCCTCTGACTGGCTATCCGCCGACGGATGTAGACTTCTGGATGAAATATCTAAAGACTGTTAAGGATTGGGGCGCAAATACAATTAGATTTCATAGCTGGTGTCCGCCTGAGGCAGCTTTTGTAGCAGCCGACAGCATTGGTCTGTATCTGCAACCTGAATGTTCGTCATGGCCGAATCACAGCGTGTCGCTCAATGACGGTAATCCGACTGCCAATTATCTGTGGCAGGAAGCCGAACAGATTATCAGCGAGTATGGCAACCATCCGTCGTTTGTTTTTCTGGCTTTGGGCAACGAACCGCGAGGAGGCACGTGGCAGGAGTTCTCGGCTCGTTGGCTTAACTATTGGAAGACGAACGATTCCCGAAGACTTTATACTTCTTTCTCTGTGGGTGGCAGTTGGCCTTGGGTCGATGAGAATCAGATAAATGTGCGTGCCGGTCAGCGCGGATTGGAATGGGGCAGACGTTATCCGGAGAGTATGTCTGACTTCCATGAGGCCATCGACTCGCTAAGCGTCCCGTTTGTCGGTCATGAGGTCGGACAGTGGTGTTCATATCCTGATCTCAATGAGATTGACCAATATACAGGCTTCATGCAGCCGGGCAATCTGATAATATTCCGTGACAAGATGCGCGAGATGGGACTTCTTCATCTGGCCGACAGTTTCCTTCTTGCCTCAGGACGTCTTCAGACTGTTTGGTACAAGCACGAACTCGAAAAGATACGCCGAACAGCCAGTTATGGCGGTTATCATCTTCAGGCTCTTGCCGATTACCCCGGTCAGGGCACGGCTACGGAAGGCGTGCTTAATGTTTTCTATCAGCCTAAGGGTTATTGTCAGCGTGAGGAGTGGATGCAATGGGCGGGACCGGTTGTGCCGTTGATGCGTACTCCGCGTTTCATATACCAGGATGCTGACACGTTGCGCTTTTCGCTCGAAGTGTCGAATTTCGGTCCTGCCGACCTGATTGACGTTCCAGTGTGTTATCAGTTCGTAGATGAATCCGGACATGTATGTTACGAGAAGAGTTTCGACAACGGCACATACGCCCAGGGTAAGCTTTCGACTATTGCCAAGCAGCAGATTGCACTTTCTGGAGGTTTTTTATCGAACGTTGATTTGGCAAACACCCCAACAAAGCTCAAGATGATACTCCGAGTCGGTGAAAACAGCAACAGCTGGGATTTCTGGTTCTATCCCGAAAACCCGAGGAAGACTGCGGACGCAACTCCGTCTGACCGTATGTTTACGTTACGTGATCCGGGTAATGTCTATGTGACATCTGTGCCTGACGAACAGGCGCTTAGAGTCCTCCGCGATGGCGGCAATGTCCTTCTGCTCTGTCATAATCAGGTCAATTACGGTCGCGACATCAAGCAGATGTTCCAGCCGGTGTTCTGGAACGTTTTGTGGCTAAGCCGTTATTCGCCAGATACTCATGGACTGCTCATTGCCGACAAGCATCCGGCATTCCGTCATTTCCCGACATCATGGCATAGCGACTTGCAGTGGTGGGAACTGGTTAACCGCTGCTATCCGATGCTGCTTGATGAGATGCCAGCCGATCTGAAACCGCTTGTACGTGTTATCGACAATGCCTATAAGAACCGTCCTCTTGGCATGATGTTTGAGGCAAAGGTTGGCAAGGGCAGGATAATAGTTACGAACATGGATCTGAAGAACAACCTGCAATCTCGCATCGTTGCCCGCCAGTTGCTCCGTTCGTTGCTCATCTACATGAATTCCGAAGAGTTCGCTCCGTCGTGCACCCTTGAAGAACAGCAGATCGTCAACCTGTTTGTCAAGTTCAAGCATACATAAAAGGGTAAAAATCGTCCAGAATTAAAGAAAACTCAGTCTTTTGGGCAATAAACAAACGAACCGGACGTTATAATAAAAAATCATCTGTAATACATTGATCGTGGTAACAGCCTCGATTGTCACATACGAACACCACCTGTTGGACATTGAGCCAGTGTTGCGAAGTCTGTTCGCTTCACCGGTCGATGTGGTGTATATTATCGATCATTCCCCGAATCCGACATTCCTTCTGCCCGAATTGCAGGAGTTTGCCGAGCGTGTACTCAATGGCGAACCGGCACTTAAGGTGAAGGTGCAGAACGGATTCCGCATGGAATATTTCCCTCACGAGAACAACGGCTATGGCGGCGGCCATAACTATGCCATCCGCATGGCTCAAAAACTTGGCAGTCAGTATCATCTCGTTGTCAATCCAGATATCTGGTTCGGTCCCGAGGTTATGCCTCAGCTGATTTCCTACATGGTGCTTCATCCTGAGGTTGGCCAGATGATGCCCAAGGTGCTTTATCCTGATGGATCCATCCAGCGCCTTGCCAAGCTTCTCCCCACACCGCTTGACATGTTCGGCCGTCTCTGTCTGCCACGCTTCATTGTCAATCATCGTAACATTCGTTTCGAACTCCAGAAATCAGGCTTCACCATGACGCTCAATGTGCCTTATCTGTCTGGTTGCTTTATGTTCTTCAGGATGGAGGCATTGGAGAAGATCAATATGTTCGATGAGGAGCGTTTCTTCATGTATGCTGAGGACATCGACATCACCCGTCGTATGCACGAGCACTATCAGACGCTCTACTATCCGCCTACAACCATCTATCATAAGTTCAGCCGTGCATCTCGTCGCAGTCTTTGGCTCTTCTGGGTGCATACCATCAACATTGTCAAGTATTTCAATAAGTGGGGATGGATACGCGACGAGCAACGTACACGTTGGAACCGTGAGGTTATAAAGGACATTGCAAGACAATTGTGAAAAAGCAAAAGATTGAATTACTGGCCCCTGCCCGCGATGCTGAAATAGGCATTGAGGCATTTCGTCATGGTGCCGATGCCGTGTATATCGGATCTCCACGCTTCAGTGCCAGGGCTGCTGCCGGCAACAGTGTCGGCGACATTGAACGTATGGCTGCCTTTGGTCATCAGTTTGGTGCTCACACCATGGTGGCTTTCAACACAATACTCCGAGACGATGAACTTGAAGAGGCTCAACGTCTCATCTGGCAGTTGTATGATGCCGGCGTTGATTCGCTCATCGTACAGGATTTCGGCATCCTTCAGCTCGACCTTCCGCCCATCGAACTCCATGCTTCGACCCAGACCGACAATCGCACGATTGAGAAAGTGCGCTTGATGCGCGATCTGGGATTCTCGCGTGTCGTTCTTGCCCGTGAGCTTAGCGTGTCGCAGATTGCCGATATTCATCGCGAAGTGCCGGATGTCGAGCTGGAGTGTTTCGTACACGGTGCGTTGTGTGTATGCTACAGCGGACAGTGCTATCTGAGTGCGGCTCTGACCCGACGTAGTGCCAATCGTGGTGAATGTGCCCAACCTTGCCGTCTGCCGATGGATTTGCTCGATGCCGACGGACGTGTTCTTGTGTCGCAAAAACATCTCTTGTCATTGCGCGACATGAACCGAAGCCGATATGTGGCACAGTTGATGGATGCCGGAGTCAGTTCGTTGAAGATTGAGGGTCGCCTGAAGGACATGACCTATGTCAAGAATGTCGTGGCATATTACAGACAACTCATCGATGGACTTCTGTCGGAAGACGGCAGGTCAGAGCAGTTTGAACCGTTGAGTCAGGGTCATTGCACCTACACTTTTACGCCAGACGTCAAAAAATCATTCAACCGAGGCTTTACTTCATATTTCGCTGAGAATAAGCGTGATGTGATGTGGAATCACGATAGTCCCAAATCGATGGGAGAGGAGATCGGCTCGATACGTCAGGTGGGCAGGGATTTCTTTTCTATCGTGACTGATGATGGGAAGGAGCTGCATAATGGCGACGGATTGGTAGCCAATCGTACTCTTGGCTTCCGTCTCAATCGATTTGATCAGAATACAGGTCGCATTTATCCGCTTGGCGGTGCAGAGGTATGCCGGCAGTTGCGTCCTGGCATGGAGTTGCGTCGTAATCTCGATGTGGCGTTTGACCAGTTGCTTGCCCGAAATTCGGCTGACAGGCGAGTGGCTTTGACGGCAGTCTTGGATGTGACCAGGACAAGTATAAGCCTGACCTTGCGCGATGACCGAGGTGTGGAGGCTTCGTGTGTGATGAAAGGCGAATTCGAACCGGCTCAGCGTCCGCAGCAGGATAGGCAACGTCAACAGGTTGTGAAGATGGGCGAAAGCATTTACACTGTCAGCCATCTTGACATCACCGGCGAAGATTGCTTCCTGCAGGCATCGCTGCTCAATCAGTTGCGTCGCGAAACGGTTGGACTTCTCGACAAAAAGCGCAAACAGAGTTACGAATGTCTGCGAAAGTCATACGTCTTGCCTGATTATAAGACGCGCGCTGCGTCAATTTCTGCGGCATCAGTTTTGCCTCACGATTTCAAGGCGAATGTAAGCAACAAAAACGCGCGTGAAATGTATGCTCTCATGGATGTTCCCGATGTTGCACAAGCGTTTGAAAATAAGCCTGTAAGCGATGCTGTAGTGATGCAGACAAAATACTGTTTGAAGCAGGCCCTCGGATGCTGTCCGAAATATGCCTCCGACAAGGCTCCCGATCAGGAGTTATCAACACTCTTTCGCGCATCGTCCGCGCAGTTGCGCGTAGGAAATAAAAAAATTATTTTAAAATTTGGTTGCAAAAATTTGTGCAATTCAGAAATTATTACTACATTTGCACCAGAATTTTGAATGTTAAATTAAAAAACAATTCCGACTTATATGGATCAGAAAAAAATCAAGACAGCACTCGTGTCGGTATTCCACAAGGATGGCCTTGACGAGATTATCAAGAAGCTTCATGCCGAGGGTGTAACTTTGCTTTCGACAGGCGGTACGCAGAACTTCATCGAGAGCCTCGGCGTTCCTTGCAACGCAGTTGAGGATCTTACAACATATCCAAGCATTCTCGGTGGCCGAGTTAAGACTCTTCACCCAAAGGTGTTCGGTGGCATTCTTGGCCGTCGCGACAATGAGGGCGATCAGCAGCAGATGGCTCAGTACGAGATTCCAGAGATTGACCTTGTCATTGTTGACCTCTATCCATTCGAGCAGACTGTAGCAAGCGGTGCCGACTTCCAGAGCATCATCGAGAAGATTGACATTGGTGGCATCTCTTTGATCCGTGCTGCAGCTAAGAACTTCAAGGATGTCATCATTGTGGCTTCAAAGGCTCAGTATCAGCAGTTGGCAGACATGCTTGCCAAGAAGGGTGCAGTGAGCGACTATGAGGATCGCATCTCATTCGCAGAGCAGGCATTCGGCGTTTCGTCACACTATGACACCGCCATCCACTCTTGGTTCGAAAGCCAGAAGTAATCAGAGACAGCAACTGTAATCAAACAGCACAGTAACGCAAATCAAAACATGGGTTTCTTTAAGATAACACAGGATATCGCCATTGACCTCGGTACGGCCAACACGGTGATTATTCATAACGGCAAGATTGTCGTCAACGCTCCTTCGATCGTTGCCCTTGAGAGCCGTGACGGCAAGATGATGGCCGTCGGTCACAAGGCACAACAGATGGAAGGTCGTACTCCAGACGGCATTAAGACCGTCCGCCCGTTGCGCGACGGTGTCATTGCCGACTTTAACGCCGCAGAGCAGATGATCAGAGGTATGATCAAGATGGCATTCGGCGGACATCATTTCTTCTCGCCACAGCTCCGCATGGTAGTAGGCATTCCATCCGGTAGTACCGAAGTTGAGATCCGAGCCGTGCGCGACTCAAGCGAACATGCCGGTGGCAAGGATGTCTATATGCTCTATGAGCCAATGGCGGCTGCAATCGGTATCGGTATCGACGTACTTGCCCCAGAGGGTAACATGGTGGTGGATATCGGTGGCGGTTCATCTGAGATTGCCGTTATCTCTCTCGGCGGTCTTGTGACCAACAATTCCATCCGTGTGGCAGGCAATGACCTTACACATGACATTGAGGACTATATGCGTCGTCAGCACAACATTCGCGTAGGTCTTCCAACAGCCGAGCAGATTAAGATCAAGGTGGGCTCTGCGCTTACAATGCTTGAGGATCCGCCGGAGGATTTCATTGTACGTGGTCCGAACCTCATGACAGCCCTTCCTATGGAGGTGCCGGTCAGCTATCAGGAGATTGCACACTGCATTGAGAAGTCTATCTCTAAGATCGAGGCTGCTGTGCTCAAGGGTCTTGAGGAGACTCCACCTGAGCTTTATTCCGATATCGTACGCAACGGTATCTGGCTTACCGGTGGTGGTGCGCTGCTCCGTGGTCTTGACAAGCGTCTTCAGGACAAGATCGGCATCAAGTTCCATGTCGCAGAGGATCCGCTCCTTTCAGTGGCAAAGGGCACAGGCATTGCTCTTAAGAACATCGAGAACTATCCATTCCTCTTGAGGTAATCAGTTAGCAAAACCTTGTTGTTGGGATAAATGCTCAATCTGCTTCGTTTTTTTGCTAAGAACCTGCCGTTTTTCACATGGCTCTTGCTGGCTTTGGTCAGTTCGGTGCTGCTTTTCCAGCGCAATCCGTATCAGCGGAGTGTCTGGTTTGGCAGTGCCAATGCCGTATGTGGCAGTCTCTATGAGATGTCGAGCAATGTGACGGGCTATTTCGGACTTCGCCAGATCAACGAGGATCTTCTTGTAAGGATTGGCAACATTGAGGAGGAGAATCTCATGTTGCGTCAGCAGTTGCAACGCTATGCTGATGCCGATTCCGTGCTTCTTGTTCCTCGTCAGTATAATTATCAGATTGCCCATGTAATCAACAACAGCATCACCTCGGCCGAGAACTATCTGACCCTTGATAAGGGCGAGAATGACGGTGTGCGCGTAGGTATGTCTGTTGCCGATCAGAATGGCGCGATTGGAATTGTGTCTAAGGTCAGTTCTCGATTCTCGCAGGTTATCAGCGTGCTCAATCCCAAACTCCGTCTTTCGGTTTGTCTGAAAGAGACCGACACTTTCGGTTCACTTGTTTGGGACGGCAAGGATCCTGCCTATGCGTGGCTTGAAGACCTTCCTCGTAATGTCCGTTTTCAGGAGGGCGACACTGTTATAACCACTGGCTATGGCAGTTCGTTCCCAAGAGGCATCAATGTCGGACGTGTCGTGTCTGCCAAAGATGCGTCTGACAATAACTTCCTGAGTTTCCGTATCGAGTTGTTCACTCATTTTGACTGTATCCATGACGTGCTCGTCATTGACAACCGACTGCGTGATGAAGAATTGCAAATCAACCAATAACCCTGTCGTATGCCAGCTCTCATAGCCTTGCTTTGGATTGTCATCAGCCTGTTTGCACAGGTTTTGATATTCAATCATCTGTCGTTGGCAGGTGGCGTCGTTCTGTTCTATCTCTATATGGCTGTCAAGTTGCCTGTCGAACTGCCTCGTCCGCTTCAGATATTCATTGGTTTCATCGTTGGCTTTATCCTTGATATGTTCAGCAGTACGCCGGGTCTGCATGCCTTTGCATGTACCACAATCATGTGGATGCGCCTTCCTTTGCTGCACATGTACGTCGTGGCAGAAGATATCAAGAATGGTGCTCCGACTCTTCAGAAGCTGGGCTTCGAGACTTTCATGCGATATCTGATTTCTATTACCATTGTTTACAGTTTGCTGCTCTATCTGACTGAGGCATTCACACTGTTCAACATCGTAAGTTTCCTTTGCCGTGTGTCATTGTCTGTCATCTTGACATTCATCGTGCTGATGGCTGTTGAGATTGCAAGTACACGACGTTAGCAAACCTGCTGCATTCTGCTGCACTCTTTTTTCTTTCTTTCATGCAACACGACTTCAAACTTGAGCGCAGGAAGTATGTTATTGGTGCGCTGGTTGTGGTCATTATCTTAATCTATATTGTGCGTCTCTTCTCCCTTCAGGTGCTGGAAGACAAGTACAAGGATATGGCGAGAGACAATGCGTTCTACAACCGTACCATCTATCCTGCGCGTGGAATAATATACGATCGTCAGGGACGTGAGCTGGTTTACAATCAGCCGGCGCACGATCTCATGGTCACCATGCGTAGTGTCAAGAACCTTGACACGCTTGCCTTCTGTCAGATGATGGGTATGACACGTGAGAGGTTCAACCAGCGTATGACCGAGATAAAGGACCGGTCACGCAACCCGGGCTACAGCAGCTACACACCTCAGACATTCGCCACACAGATTCTTGGCGACGAGTATGCCCGCATTTCTGAGTCCCTGCACCGTTTCGATGGATTCGACACCAGCAAGCGAACGATCCGTCAATATAAGTATGCCATTGCCCCGCACATTCTTGGTAATATACGAGAGGTGTCGCCGAAGGAACTTAAGGCCGATAAGGATAACTACTACCGAAGAGGTGACTTTGTCGGAGATATGGGTGTGGAGAAGACATACGAGAAATTTCTCAGGGGCAAGAAAGGCAAGGAACTGCTTCTGCGCGATGCTCACGGACGCATCAAAGGCCATTATGAAAACGGCAAGTATGACGTGGCTCCAGTGCCAGGCAACGACATCACTCTCACCATCGATGCCGAACTCCAGGCCTATGCCGAGTCGCTGATGGGCAATAAGATCGGAGCTCTTGTTGCCATCGAACCGAAGACCGGAGAGATTCTTGCCATGGTTTCCAGTCCGACGTTCGATCCGCGCCTTCTTGTCGGCAATCAGCGAGGCAAGAACTACAACGCTCTTGTGGCCAATCCCTATCGTCCGCTCTATGACCGAGCTGTTTCTGCTTCGTATCCTCCGGGTTCGACGTTCAAGCCAACACAGGGTCTTATCGGCTTGCAGGATGGTGCCATCACCCCTAACACTGTGTTGAACTGCAACCATGGCTTCAGGTTCGGCAATTTCAAGATGGGATGTCATGACGGAGTAGCCTCATGGACCATTGTGCCAGCCATCGCCACATCGTGCAACGGTTATTTCGGCTGGTGTCTTGTCAAGATTCTTGAGAACAAGAAATATGCCACTGTTCAGGACGCTTTCGAACAGTGGAAGAACTATATGGTGTCGATGGGCTACGGCTATAAGCTTGGTGTGGATATCCCGGGTGAGACCCGAGGATTCATCCCTAACCGCGCCTACTATTCAAAGGCTTTCCGCACCGACAAGTGGAAGCCTATCAACATCATCTCAATCTCCATCGGTCAGGGCGAAATTCTTGCCACACCGCTTCAGATCGCCAATCTCGCAGCCACCATTGCCAACCGAGGCTATTACTACATACCTCACGTAATCAAGCACATTGCCGGATACGAGCAGATTCCCGACACCTTCCTCCAGCCGCACCGCACGATGGTCGATAGCGTGAACTACGAGTGGGTCGTTCAGGGTATGCGTCAGGCTGCTGTCAATGGTACCGTATGGCGTGCCGGAAACATGGACGCTGAGGGCATCGAGCTATGCGGCAAGACCGGAACAGCGCAGAATCCTCATGGCAAGGATCATTCCGTGTTCATGGGCTTTGCACCAATGGATGATCCTAAGATTGCAGTCTGCTGTTTCGTAGAGAATGGCGGATTCGGTGCTGTCTATGGTGTGCCGATTGGCACCCTTGTTATTGAGAAGTATATCAATGGCGAAATCTCAGACCGTCGTAAGTGGCAGGAGCAGAACATGCTCAACGCTTCGACGATGCAGAACATGGGAGCGTATAAAAAGAAATGACTATGAGCTTCTTCAAATCATTCGACTGGATAACATTGATCATATACATAATGCTGGTGGTGATGGGTTGGTTCACCATCAATGCTGCCAGCTACACCTTTGACAATGCCAGCATATTCGACTTCAGCCGTCCGTCAGGCAAGCAAGCCGTGTGGTTTGGTCTGTCGGTGTTCCTTATTATACTGCTACTCTGCATCGATGCCAAGACATACATGGGGTGGGCTCCGTTCATCTACATTGGAATGATGATCCTGCTCCTTGTCACCATTTTCATAGGCACTAATATCAACGGTTCGCATTCATGGATAAAGATTGGCACGTTCTCAATCCAGCCGGCTGAGTTCGGTAAGTTCTCCACCTCGCTGATGGTTGCGTGGCTGTTCAGCCAGTATGGATTCAAGTTCACCAACCCAATGGACTTTGCCAAAGTTTGTCTCGTGGTCATCCTGCCCGTGATCCTCATCATCCTTCAGAATGAGACAGGTTCGGCTTTGGTCTATTTCTCGCTCATCCTGCTGTTCTATAGGCAGGGACTCTCGGGAGTATTTCTTTGGGGTGTTTTCTGCGCCATTCTGATCTTCGTGCTTGGCGTAAAATACAGTGTCGAACCTCTGCCGGATGGCGTTGTGCTTGGCAAGGATGAAGTTGCACCACCGTCTATGCGAGGCGAACATCTGGTGCTTGCTATCATCCCGTTCCTCACAGCCTCCATGCTCTGGGGATATGCTGGTAATGCTGCTGCGGCGATACGTCTGGCTTTGATTTCTCTGGTCGTGTTGATAGCCTATAAGGTAGTGAAGCGCTATGTCGAGATTCCGGCAGAGATATTGCCATATTTTACATTCCGCATTGTCGGCCAGTCCCTCTGCGTCGGATCTATTATCTATGCATTGTGGCGCTGGATATACGACAACAAGCGCGAATATCTACTTGTCGCAGCCTTCGCCATCGGATTCATCGCCTTCCAATATAGTGTCGGATATGCCTTCCATAATGTGTTGAAAGATCACCAGCGCGGACGTATTGAGATCCTGCTTGGCATGAAGGAAGACCTCAAGGGTGATGGCTATAATGTCAATCAGGCTAAGATTGCCATCGGCTCGGGCGGCATCATTGGCAAGGGCTATCTGCAGGGAACACAGACCAAGCTCTCGTACGTGCCAGAGCAGGAGACCGACTTCATCTTCTGTACCATCGGCGAGGAGAAAGGTTTCATCGGCACATCATTCCTCCTGCTCACATATCTGGTGCTCATTCTCCGCATCATTGTCATAGCCGAACGGCAACGCACCATCTTTGCTCAGGTCTATTCCTATTGCGTCGCGTGCATCTTTATGTTCCATGTCTTCATCAACGTAGGCATGGTCATCGGATTGGTGCCTGTCATCGGCATCCCGCTGCCGTTCTTCAGCTATGGCGGATCGGGTCTTTGGTCGTTCACTATTCTGTTGTTTATAATGCTCAAACTCGATGCCTCACGCATTGAACGTTACTGATATGGACAAACAATCGCAGCACTATACCGTACGTGATGGCATGACACCGTTTGGACGATTCTCCAAGCGCACGTTCGACATCCTTGTCAGTGCCTCGTGCCTGACCTTCTTCTCTCCGCTCATCCTCTGGTGCTGGTGGAGAGTCAGACATGAAGGCAGCGGTGAGGCAGCCATCTATTCGCAGGAGCGTATCGGTCGCTATGGTCGTCCGTTCATGATTTATAAGTTCCGTTCGATGACGCCTAATGCCGAAGCTTCCGGTGTGCCTCAGCTTTTCAATCAGGATGATGATCCGCGACTGACTAAAGTCGGACGTTTCCTTCGTCAGCATCATCTCGATGAGTTGCCTCAGTTCTGGAATGTGCTGATCGGAGATATGAGTTTTATCGGACCACGTCCCGAACGCAAATATTTTATTGATCAGATCATGGCGCATGACAGTCGCTATGAGTGTTTGTATCAGATTCGTCCGGGAATCACTTCCTATGCCACACTTTACAATGGCTACACTGATACGATGGAGAAAATGCTTCGTCGCCTAAATCTCGATCTTTATTATCTCGAACATCGATCTTTCTGGTTTGATGTCAAGATTCTCTGGCTTACGTTCTACCGTATCGTGAAAGGTGACAAGTTCTGAGTTCTTCCTATCCTGATCGAAGACCAGATGCAGCAGCATGTTCATGGTTTCTCCATCATTTTTCCGTTGTGTTTGCTGTATTTTGACACTCTCAATCATTATGTAGGAGTTCTGTGATGTGGCATTTTACCTAAATATGGGTATTTTTATACATGTTTGTTGTCATTGGCTTTGTTATTATGTAAATAGTTCGTATCTTTGCGGCAAATTTTGAAAGATATGACACTGAAAGATCTGCATGTTAACGAGACGGGACACATTCTGAGTGTGGGCGGCGAGGGCGCGTTGCGTCAGCATCTGCTCGACATGGGAATGATTCCGGGTGTGGACGTCCGAATAGTGAAGTTCGCGCCTATGGGCGATCCTGTCCAGATCAATCTGCAAGGCTATGAGCTTACACTCCGTCTGGACGATGCCGCAAAAGTGGAGATTGAGAAAGTGAACCCATTGAGCCACCATCATATTGACAAGGCGTTGGACGACACACTCATCACCGTTCACGAGAACGAGCATCCTGGTCTTGGCGAGGGCGGACGATATCATGTGGAACACACGGCGCCAAACAACGGACAGCTGAAGTTCGCCCTGGTGGGCAACCAGAACTGTGGCAAGACCACACTCTTCAACCAACTGACAGGTTCCAACCAGCATGTGGGCAACTTCCCGGGAGTGACCGTCGACAGGAAAAGCGGTCAGATACGCGGATATCAGAATACTGAGGTTGTGGATCTGCCTGGCATCTACAGCCTCTCGCCATATACGAACGAGGAAATAGTGTCGCGCGACTTTGTGCTCGGCGAGCATCCTCATGGCATCATCAACATTGTGGATGCAACGAATATCGAGCGCAACCTCTATCTGACGATGCAACTCATGGAACTTGGCATTCCGATGGTGCTGGCATTGAACATGATGGACGAGGTGGATGGCAACGGCGGAACTATACGTATCAACGTGATGGAGGAGGCCCTGGGCATTCCTGTCGTGGCGATTTCGGCAATGAAGAATCAGGGCATCGAAGAGTTGATTCGCCATGCCGTGCATGTGGCGAAATACAATGAGTCGCCGTCGCGTAAGGATTTCTGTTCGCCTAACGACCATGGCGGCGCCGTTCACCGTTGCCTTCATGCCGTGATGCACCTTATCGAGGATCATGCCGAGGCGGCTAACATACCCGTGCGCTTTGCCGCAAGCAAGGTGGTCGAAGGCGACGCGTTGGTCATCGAAGCCCTGAATCTCAGCGACAACGAACTTGCCACAGTACGCCACATCGTACGTCAACTTGAACAAGAACGCGGACTTGACGCGCCGGCAGCAATGGCCGACATGCGCTTTGCGTTCATCAGCCGCCTGTGTGAAAAGACCGTAGTGCATCCGAAACGCAGCAAGGAACATGTGCGCAGCCTTCGCCTTGACAGTATTCTGACCGGACGATTCACGGCTCTGCCTTCATTCATCCTTATCATCGGCCTTGTGTTCTGGCTGACGTTCGAGAGTCTCGGCGCATGGCTTCAGGACCTGCTGGAGAATGGAATAGGATGGGCGACCGAGATGACAGACATGCTGCTAACGCAGTGGAATATCAATGACGCCATTCATTCGCTCATCATCGACGGTGCATTTGCCGGTGTGGGTTCGGTGCTCAGTTTTGTGCCGCTCATCGTGCTTCTGTTCTTCTTCCTGTCGATGCTCGAAGACTCAGGATATATGGCACGCATCGCCTTTGTCACCGACCCGATGCTGCGCCGCATAGGTCTGTCGGGTCGAAGCATTGTGCCGATGCTGGTGGGCTTTGGCTGTTCTGTGCCGAGCGTCATGGCTTCGCGAACCCTGCCTTCCGACCGTGACCGCAAGCTCACCATCCTGCTCACACCATTCATGTCGTGCACGGCAAAGGTGGCTATCTAAGCGTTCATCGTCGAACCGTTTTTCGGAGATGACGGATGGATGGTGATGGTGGGACTGTACCTGTTGGGCATTGTGACTGGCATTATCGTGGCGCTCATCGCCAAGACCTTCGTGCTCAAGGGAGAGGCAGCTCCGTTTGTGATGGAACTGCCTAACTACCGAATGCCTGGCGTCAAGAACGTCGGCCATCTGCTTTGGGACAAGACGCGCGATTTCCTGCAGCGAGCCTTCACCGTCATCTTCGTCGCATCGATCATCATTTGGTTCCTCCAGAACTTCAACTTCCGCCTGCAGATGACCGATCCTGCCGGCACGGACTCGATTCTCGCAACCGTTGCAGGTTGGATCTCGCCGATCTTTTCGCCGCTCGGATTTGGCGACTGGCGCATCACCACAGCGTTGGTGACAGGTTTCATGGCCAAGGAGAGTGTGGTCAGCACATTGGAAACGCTCACTTCGGGAATGGCTGTGACCGATCTGCTCGATATTTCGGCTGCCTGCTGTCTGCTGGTATTCTGTCTGCTCTACACACCGTGTGTTGCCGCCATTGCCGCTATCAAGCGCGAACTCGGTTCGCATTACGCCGCGCTGATCGTGGTGCTGCAATGTGCAGTGGCGTGGGTTGCCGCATGGATTGTCAGTCTTTGCCTTTGAAAACTTGAAAATGAACATTCAGAGCATAATCATACTCATAGTCGTGCTCGCATGCTTTGTATGGGCGATAGTGCACATCAGGCGCAAACCGACACACTGCGACGGATGCAGTGCGTGTGACCGTTGCGGCGACACGCATTGCCAATTACGCAATAAAAAGAAATAAGTGATTACCTGCGTGCCGATTGAGGCGCCAGCGAGCTCAACCAGAGACCAAGCATGGTGATGGCAGCATTGATGAGAAGGAGTTCAAAACCGATCTGATAGCCGCCAAACCATGCTTCGCTATTGAGCGACAGCACAAGACAGACAAGCGGCGAGAGGACGCAGATGTATGGAATCCATGAGTCGCGAGCCTTTACGCGCGTATAGAGTCCTGACAGGTACAGACCGAGAAGAGGCCCATAGGTATAACTGGCGATGACATAGACCGCGTTGATGACCGAGCCCGACCCGATAACGCGGAACAGCCAGATAAGCACACCCATTACTATCGTATTGACAATATGGACGCGCATACGTGTGCGTCGCAGTTGCTGTTCGTCCTGACGGCTTGGGGCATCGAGCAGATCGATTGTGACCGATGTGGTTAGAGCCGTGATGGCCGAACCGGCGCTTGAGAAGGCGGCTGCAATGAGTCCGAGTACGAACAGAATGCCCACGGCAATGGGCAGGAACGGTGTGCCGTCAGGCATCGAACCTGTGGCGATGGCAGGGAAGAGCTCATCAGGCTTCATCGCCGAACCGTCGATGGTGTGGAGTCCAGAGGCATCGAACATGCCGAGCGAAGAGGCGTAGCTGTAGAGCAGGATGCCGAGCGCAAGGAAAAGGATGTTGACAGGAAGGAATCCGAAACCGTAGCTGATCACGTTCTTGCGGGCGTCCTTGAGGTTGCGGCATGAGAGGTTTTTCTGCATCATGTCCTGATCCAGTCCGGTCATGGCAATGGTGGTGAACATGCCTGCAAGAAACTGTTTCCAGAAATATCGCTTATCGTTGACATCGTCAAAATACCATGTGCGCGACATCGGGCTGTCGGTCAGCGTTTGCCACAGTCCGCTGGCATCGAGATGCATTGCCACGCATACATAATAGATACACAGCACCACGGCTGCGATGAGCGAAAGGGTCTGTAGCATGTCTGTCCACACCAGAGTCTTGACACCTCCGCGGAATGTGTAGAGCCACACCACAAGCATCGTGACCGTCACGTTGAGCCCGAACGGAATGCCAAGCCCATCGAACAGAACCAACTGGAGCACCAATGCCGTCAGATACATACGTACACCGCACCCGAGAAACTTGCTGAGCAGGAAGAAGATGGCGCCGGTGCGATATGCGCGTGTGCCAAAGCGTTGCTGAAGGTAACCGTAGATGCTGCTGAGATTCAGGCGGTAATAGAGAGGCAGCAGGACGTAGGCAATGGCAAAGTAACCAGCCACGAAGCCCAGCACCATCTGCATGTAGCTGAACTGAGTGCCTGCCACCATGCCCGGCACGGAGATGAACGTCACACCTGAGATACTGGTGCCGATCATGGCTATGGCGACAACCCACCAGGGCGACTGGCGCGAGCCGGTGAAGAATGCCTGGTTGTCGTTGCTGCCGGCGCGGCGTGTGGTGAGCCACGTGACGAAGAAGATGACGCCGAAATAAAGGGCTATGATGAGTAGGACTAAGAACGATGACATGGGAGATCAGAGAATTTGTGATGACGGCCGATGTAATATTGCCAGATGATGCTATGGTTGCGCAATGGAGCCTCCTTGGAATATTCGCTGCCTGTGCTGCCAGTGCCGTAATAATCCTTTATCATGCGCGATGCCTCGCGATGGGCCTGCCAGATGGCGCGGATATGGGCAAACTGTCCGTGTGCGAGGAAGTTGAGCGCAGCCACTCCGTCGAGCAGTTTGCGGCGCAGGATTATGCCCTTGCGTTTGTTCGCCGGAAGGTTTTTATGGAGCATCAGGAGTGAATTGCGGAAGTTGAGCATCGTCTTGCGCGGATTGCCGGCATTGAGCGAGGCTCCTCCGAGATGAAAGGCGCTTGACTCAGGCACGCATGCCAGTTTGTAACCCATCCTTCTCAGTCGCCAGCAGAGGTCAATCTCTTCCATGTGGGCGAAGAAGTGTGAGTCAAGTCCTCCTGCCTTGCGGTAAAGGTCGGTGCGTATGAGTATGGCAGCGCCAGTCGCCCAGTCAATCTCCGTTGGCAGGTCATATTGTCCATGGTCGGTTTCGACATCCTGGAAGATTCGTCCGCGGCAATACGGATAGCCAAGGCAGTCGAGATAACCGCCGGCAGCGCCTGCATATTCAAACTGGGAATGGTCGCGGTCGCTGAGCAGTTTAGGTTGCACGGCTCCTGCCTCCGTGTGATTGTCGAGATAGGCTACAAGCGGCTCAAGCCAGCCCTCGGGCACAGCCACGTCATCGTTGAGCAGCAGGACGTATGGCGTGTCGATCTGCGCAATGGCCTGATTGTAGCCTTCGGCAAAACCGTAGTTCTCAGGCAAGGCGATGACCCTGACTTCGGGAAACTCTTCGGCAAGGACTTTCAGCGAATCGTCGGTCGATCCGTTGTCGGCCACAATCACCTGACCGATCTCGCTATTGGTGTTAGCGATGACCGATGGCAGATAGCGGCGTATCAGTCCGTGTTCGATGCCGTTCCAGTTAAGTATGATGACGGAGACTTTCATGTTCACCTTTCCTCTTTATTGCTTCTGTGTTGCATGTTATTTGCATCTCCTTCTGAACTCGCTGACCGTGATGGCGGTGGCTATGCCTACGTTGAGCGATTCGCTGGTGAGGGCATCGGCAGGGTATGGAGGGATGAAGAGCTTGTGGCTGACGGTCTGACGCACCTCGTCTGAGATGCCGCGACCTTCATTGCCCATGACGATGATGCCCGAAGGCGAGAGGGGAGAGGCATAGATGTTGTCGCCTTCGAGGAAAGTGCCATAGACAGGCACCTGACGCTGTCGCATCTGTGACAGGAAGTCTGGCAACGGCGTGTAGAAGACCTTGACGCGTGCAATGGCGCCCATCGTAGCCTGAACCACCTTTGGCGCATAGCAGTCGGCAGTGTTCGGACTGCAGATGATATTGCGAATGCCGAACCAGTCGCACAGACGGATTATGGTGCCGAGGTTTCCTGGATCCTGAACCTCATCGAGAGCAACGGTCAGGGATTGTGCAAGAGTATCGCACACGTCGGACGACAGCTGGCGGTCGGGGATGCTGAATGTGGCAAGCACATCCTGCGGCGACTGCATGAGCGAGAGCCTTTGCATGTCGGCAGGAGAGATGGTGTAGCATTCATCGGCCATTCGCTGGGCATTGGAATTAGCCTGCCACCAATCGGACGTTGCCACCAGACGGTGACAATGCATCGCCGAGAGATTGTCATGCACCAGTTTGTTGCCCTCTGCCACAAACTCGCCTTCCTGACGACGGAACTTGCGTTGCTCCAGACTTCGTATCTGCTTGATGAGATTTTTTGAGATTGCCTCCATTTTTATGCTATTTATGTGTGCAAAAATAGTCCAATTTTGCCGAAAAAACAAGAAAAACACGGGGCAATAGCAGTTTTTCGCGTGAAATCATGGTTTCTTTCATCGAAAATTAGTATTTTTGCGCAAATTAAAACCATAAACACACAGATCATGATCATCGGAATAGCAGGCGGAACGGGTTCAGGAAAGACCACCGTCGTTCGCAAAATCATCGAGAGCCTACCGGAAGGAAGCGTAACCGTAGTGTCGCAGGATTCATATTATAAAGACAGCAGTCACATGCCTTGGGAGGAACGCAGAGCCCAGAACTTTGACGAGCCGAGGGCGTTCGACTGGCAGTTGCTCTATCAGCATCTGGCTTTGTTGCGCGAAGGCAAGGCCGTCGATGAGCCTGTCTATGACTACACCACCTGCAGCCGTCTGAAGGAGACCAAGCACATCGAGCCTCGTCGAGTCATCATCCTTGAGGGCATCATGGCTCTGGTCGATCCTACCATTCGTGCCATTCTCGACATGAAGGTTTTTGTCGATGCCGACAGCGACGAACGACTGATTCGCGTGTTGCGCCGTGACGTGGTGGAGCGCGGTCGTACGGTCGAGGATCTTGTGAACCGTTACCAGAGCATCATCAAACCGATGCACAACCTTCACATCGAGCCGACAAAGCAGTTTGCCGACATCATCGTGCCTCAGGGCGGCAGCAACAGTGTGGCTATTGACCTGTTGAAACAGTTTATTCAGAAGGTACTGGCAAGTTGAAACGTTATCTCTTTGCAATTATCTGTGGCGTAATCGTAGGCCTTGGCGTCGGAAGCTACTTCACGTATGAAGCGTTCTTCGACGACGACGGCCGTGACCCTGTTTGCAGGTCATGGTCGGAGATAGTTGCGAGCGATACTCTCCGTGTGGTGAGCGTGCCGTCATCGTTCAGCGTGTTCGAATATAAGGGAGCCTGGCGCGGTCACGAATATGAGATGATCTCGCAGGTGGCTCATGAACTTGGTCTTGTGCTCGACGTGATGCTGGTAAGAGACGAACAGGCATTGCTCGACAGCATCCGTAGCGGAGCCGCCGATGTTGCTGTGTGGCCGACGTTCTACAGCATGGCAAGGCAGGATGGCGCCGTGCGGGCATGTGGCTATAAATATGAGGTCGGACTTGTGCCGATGATGCGCAAAGACATCACGGTACGGGCTGCCGACAGTGCCGCATACTCGCTCATCGTGGCTGAGGGCCGACGTCCGTGGGTGGCTCTGCATGACACCACCGTGTTGCGCCATTTCGACCTTACGCCATTCCGTCTTGAAGTGACCGAGGCTGATTCGCTAACGATGGAGATGCTTGTCGATCGTGTTGCGGCTGGCGATTATGATGCCACGCTTGTGCCTACCAACCTGGCCCAGCTGCTGCGCACGTTCTACAGCAACCTGAAGGTGGGCAGTCCTTTGGTCGAAAGTGAGGATTCTGTGTCGTGGGTGGTGTCGGTCAAAGCCGATACGCTGGCGATGAAGATTGACTCGGTTTGCCGCTTCGACCGCACGGCTCCGCGTTATGCTGCCATCGCCAAACGCTATTTCGAGAAGAGCCGAGGCAACGATGTGAAGATACGCTACCTGCTCAATGACGGTCGTCTGTCGGTCTTCGACGGCATCTTCAAGCTCCACTCACAGCGCATAGGTTGGGACTGGCGAATGCTGGCTGCCGTGGCATACGTCGAGTCGAGGTTCGATCCGCATGAGATTTCATCCAAGGGTGCGCGAGGCTTGATGCAGCTTATGCCTGCCACAGCCGAGAGCTACGGTTGTCATGAGGCTATGATGACCGAACCCGATGCAAATGTGGCAGCCGGTGCAAGGCTGATCGAGAGTCTTGAGAACTCTCTGCGCAGCCGTATATCGCGAGTCAAGGAGCCCGGCATCGAACGTTATGCCGATGCCAGTCAGGAGACACGCGATGCCATCGAGCGTGACTTGCCTTATTTCACACTCGCTGGCTATAATGCAGGTCTTGGCCATATTTTCGATGCCATCGCGCTGGCCGATACGCTTGGCTATGATCCTGCCGTGTGGAAGGACAACGTGGAGCATTGTCTCAACCTCAAGATCGAGGAACATTACTACACGATGCCATGCGTTCGCCTTGGCCGCTTCAATGCCGAGGTGACTGTGGGCTACGTGCAGGAGGTGCTCGATACGTATGAGGAGTTCTGTAGAAGAGTAAAGAATTGAGAATTCATAATTCATGATTCATGATTGAGAATTCATAATTTATAATTGCGCATTGAAAAAGTTTCTTAAGATATTCGTTCCTTTTTTGCTCGGCCTGTTTATGGTGTGGAGCCTGACACGCAAGGTCGATTGGCCTGTGGTGATCGATGAACTTGAAAAGGGAATTGCGTGGCAGTGGGTGGCTGTGTCTGTCGTGTTCGCCCTGCTTAGCCACATCATACGAGGTCTTCGCTGGCGCCTCCAGCTGCGTACGCTTGGCATCTATCCGTCGGGCCACGAGATGGCTGTGTCTGTGTTTGGCAACTATGGCCTCAACCTTGTCTTTCCGCGCATCGGCGAGGTGTGGCGCTGCAGTTTCATCGCCCAGCGCCATAATGTGCCGTTCTCCACTACCGTCGGAACGATGGTTAGCGAACGTCTGGTGGATATGATTGTGGCTGGCGTGATGACTGTGGCTGCATTTGTCCACGAGCGCCAGCATTTCGCCACATTCCTCTCGGGCAGCGACTTCGGTCAGCGTGTGCTCGACATGATTGCGTCTCCATATCTCTGGTGTGGCTTGGCTGCCGTTGTGCTGCTGATGGCCGTGGCGGTACGCTTCCTGCGTCATACACGGCTCTATGCTTTCGTGTCGGGATTTGTGGGCAACATGTGGGTAGGCATCAAGGGACTCAAGGACGTGCCTCACAGGTGGGAGTATGCCGCTTGGAGCATTGCCCTGTGGCTCTGCTATTATCTCAACAGCTATACGTGCTGCTTCTTTTTCGGCTTTACCGAACATCTTGATGCCTGGGCAGGTCTTGCCATCTTCGTGATGGGCAGTCTGTCGCTTGTGCTGCCGGTGCAGGGCGGTCTCGGACCTTGGCACTATGCCGTCGGCACGGCTTTGCTCTGCTATGGCATAGGACACGAACTGACCGATCCTCTCGTTCAGGCTTTCATCTGGACCAGCTGGAGCATCGAACAGGGATTTGTCCTTCTCCTTGGCCTTTATGCCATGGTGGTGATGAGTATTAAGAAATAAACAGGAAATAAACATTTTCGGCCTATGTTACTGACCCAGTTTAAGGCTATCTGCCAGATTCCGCATCCGTCGGGTCATCTCGACGCCTTGCGTGCGTATATTATAAATAATGTGTCGGCCTGCGGACTGACTGCCGAGGTTGACCGCGTGGGCAATATCAAGGTCGATGTGCCAGCCTCCGAGGGTTGGGCTGCCAAGGCTGAGGCTCAGGGCAGGAATGCCGGTGAGGTGACCGTGCTCCAGGCTCATTATGACATGGTGCCGCAAGCCAATCAGGAGCTTCATCATGACTTCGAGCACGATCCGCTGAAGCTGCGGCGCGTTGGCGACCTGCTGATGGCCACCGGCACAACGCTCGGTGCTGACAACGGCATCGGCGTGGCTGCTATGCTTGCCATCGCCAATGATGATACGCTCGTACACGGTCCGCTCGAACTGCTCTTCACCGTCGATGAGGAGGTGGGCATGGCAGGCGTGCGCCAGATGCGAGGCGACTGGCTGAAGGGCACAACCCTGCTTAACCTCGACACCGAGAAGGAGGGCGAACTGATGGTTGGTTGTGCCGGAGCCGTTGACATCACGGCTTCTTACCGTTATAAGCTGGAGGAGGGAATGCCCGACGGCGACGTGCCTGTGCTTCTGAGTCTCAAAGGACTCAAGGGCGGACATTCGGGCATGGATATCCACCTCGGACGAGGCAATGCCTGTAAGCTGATGGCGCGTTTCCTCAAACATGCGGTGGTGAACTTCGAGGCGCGCCTTGCATGGATGAACGGTGGAGGCGTGAGAAATGCCATTCCGCGCGAGGCAGAGGCTTTGATCACCGTGCCGGCCGAGGTCGTTGACGAACTGATGGACGAGGTGGCTTATTATGCCGAGCTTTTCCGCTATGAGTTGCGTGGCGCAGATGACGGTGTGGTGTTTACGGCTATTGAG
The DNA here is from genome assembly GCA_018065085.1 of Candidatus Liminaster caballi. Classification (GTDB taxonomy): domain Bacteria; phylum Bacteroidota; class Bacteroidia; order Bacteroidales; family UBA3663; genus Liminaster; species Liminaster caballi. Next base: position 37,275 of record JAGHUA010000048.1, read on the forward strand.
ACGAGTGCGCCTGACACCCTGTTGCCCGAAGAGGTGCAGGACGACATTCTCAATTCGCTCGAAGCTGTTCATGACGGTGTGTTGCGTTTCTCGCCCGACGTGCCGGGAGTGGTCGAGACATCGAGCAACCTTGCCACCGTTGAGATGACTCGTCAGGGAGATGCAGGAATCTGCAACGTAGTGATCATGGCGCGCGGATTGAACGAGGAGATGAAACGAGCCATCGCGTCGCGTATCCAGAGCACTTTCATTCTCAGTGGTGCCCGTGTGGATTTCTCTGCCGCCTATCCAGGTTGGGAACTTCCTCTCAATTCGCCTCTTCTGCGTCGTATGCGTCAGCTATACGCTTCTTTGTTCGGCACAGAGGCGAGAATCAACTCTGTGCATTGCGGCCTTGAGTGCGGCATCATCCACGACCTCTATCCGCAGATGCAGATCATCAGCTTTGGTCCTACCATCCATCATCCTCACAGCCCGGAGGAAAGCGTCGAACTCAACAGCATCGACCGCTTCTGGCGTCTGCTCTGCGAGGCAATATGAACGAAAAATATAACAAAGATAACAAATGTTGCGCTCTTTAATTCTCTCATTGTTGTTGCTGTTGTCAACGGCATTGCATGCACAGATAGCGGTTGAGTCTTTCGAGCTCGATGAGTTCGACCTTACTGCCAATCGTCCTGCCACCCAGGTCTTTGACCTCGATGGCAATCCTTGCGCATTGATTAAGGTAGAGACTACGCTAAAGGGACTGACTTTTGACACCGGTATGCTTGCTATCATGAAGTCTGATTATCGTGTTGGCGAAATTTGGCTTTATGTGCCGCGTGGCGTCCGGTATATCTCAATATTCCATCCCGACCTCGGTGTGCTGCGTAAACATGACCTTGGCATGTCGGTGCAGAAAGCAAAGACCTATATCCTGAAACTTCGTGCCGGCACGGTCAAGACCATTGTTGAAGAGGCAGTAACATCGCAGTTCCTGGTCATTCAGGTGGAACCAGCCAACGCCACGGTCATCGTGAACAATGAGGTGTGGCCTGTCAACGACGGTGTGGCGCGTAAGTATGTGCCGTTTGGCGACTATCAGTTCTCGGTCATGGCTCCTGACTATGTGACCCACAAAAGTGCAGCGCGTGTTGCCGACCCAGAGAACAACATTATGGTCAAGGTGCAGCTCAAGCCGAACTTCGTGCCTATTACGGTCAACGTGGGCTTGAATGCAGATATCTGGATTGATGGCGAACGCCGAGGCTCTGGCATTTGGACAGGCAATCTCGGTGCTGGCGATCATCGTTTTGAGGCACGTAAGGACGGATACATCTCAACCTCGCAGCAACAGACTGTCAACATCGAAGAAGGCGCAAAGAGCTTTACCCTTACTGATCCTACGCCTATTTATGGCCGCCTTATGGTCAACACTTTGCCTGATCTCGCTGACATCTATATTGATGGCGAGAAAGTAGGCCAGACTCCTAAGGCAATCAATAAAGTTGTGATTGGCACTCGCAAGGTGACCATCCGCAAGGAAGGATATGAAGACTTTACAAAAGACGTTATCATCAGCGAGGGTCAGACTGCATCCGTCGATGGACAGATGACGAAAAGTGCTGCGCCTACATCTGTTTACGCTGGTCAGTCTTTAAATGCCAACTCAATTTATGAATCAAGTCCTAGTTCTTCGACTCAATCATTTGTTGTCAATGGAGTCTCCTTTTCAATGGTGGCTGTCAGTGGCGGAACATTCCAGATGGGAGCGACACGCGAACAATTAGCACCATGGAACGATGAGAAACCTGTGCATAGTGTTACTCTTTCAAATTATTACATAGGAGAGTCAGAGGTAACGCAAGCTTTATGGATTGCTGTCATGGGTCAAAATCCTTCAAAAATTAAAGGAGACAACCTTCCTGTTGAAAAAGTGTCTTGGAAGGATTGTCAGGTGTTCATTCAAAAGCTAAATCAGCTAACGGGAAAGAACTTCCGTTTGCCAACCGAGGCTGAATGGGAATATGCTGCGCGTGGTGGCAAGGAGAGTAAAGGCTATCAGCATTCTGGAAGCAATGAACTAGATAAAGTCGCATGGTATAATGGTAATTGTAATGAGAGAACTCATGCGGTAAAAACATTGCAGCCAAATGAACTTGGAGTTTATGATATGAATGGCAATGTGTGGGAATGGTGTCAAGATGTATATGCCGATTACGTTGTCAATTCACAGACAAATCCTACAGGTCCGACCTCTGGGTCAGAACGAGTACTCCGTGGTGGCAGTTGGGATGTTGATGGAAGACGTTGCCGTATCACAAATCGTACTTCAGAATCTGTAAAAGAACGAGAAGAAGATTATGGTTTCCGCCTCGCTCTTTAGGTTATTTTCAATCCCTTCGGGTGGTTTAGGTTAATCTGGATAATGATTAACTTATTAGCTAATTTTGCCCATGAAATCATGGCAATATCTGTAGTTTTGAGTGAAAAACATAAAAGATTGCTTAAAATCTTATTAAAGTTTGCATGTGTTTGAGAAATATTACATATATTTGCGCAGACAAATGTTATATTAAAACAAATAAAGCATGAGTTACTCAGAAATGGCACAACTTGATGTGCTTAATGTAGTTCGTGGCATCAAGACAGATGCTGACTATATGGAATTCCGCAATCTTCTTGCTCGCTATTTTGCTGACAAGGCGCAGAAGGCGATCGACGCTATGTGGGACAGTGGAGAAATTAATGAAGAAACAATCGAAGAATGGGGTAACACCAAAATGAGGACTCCTTATCGCAGAAGTTAGAGAATACCAAAAAACTTTCGTTAGGACTTCCCAACACTTGGGAACTAACCAATACGATTGCGTTGGTTAGATTTAAGAGTTGGGAACTAACCAATACGATTGCATTGGTTAGATTTAAGAGTTGGGAACTAACCAATACGATTGCGTTGGTTAGAACTAAGAGTTGGGAACTAACAAAAAAAGTTTTGTTGGTTAGAACTAAGACTTGGGAAATGCAAAAATAAGTTTCGTGAGGACTTCCTCAGAGTTGGGAGGTCCTCACGAAACATTTTTTGACATCACAACAAAGTTGCGAGCTATCGAACAGAGTTTAGTGGCTGTCGCGAATCTTGATCAAGGCATCAAAAAGCTCGCGGTTGGAGTCCTGATCGGCTTTGTTCATCTTGCCGAAAGCGCTGATGGCACGTTCAACATAGTTGTCGGACTTCACGCGGTTGCCCATAGCCTCGTAAAGGTGTGCACCAATGTCGCAGAGATTGAATTCGTCATATCGATGAGCCTCAGGGTCGGTGACCATAATCTCGTTGAGAAGCTGCTCGGACTTGAGCAGGTATTTCTCGCATTCCTCAAGGTTAGGGAGATGGAGGTTAGCCTCGGCGAGATTGTTGTAGCCCGACTGCAGGTATTGAATGGTCGATAGAGGATTCTGCTCGTAGAACTTCTCCTGGATGTGGACGTATTCCGACTGAGCCTCGATGAGTCCCTTCCAGTCGTTGGTCATATAGTAGATCTGACTCTGGTTGGTCAGAGCCACGTTGAGCGATACGAAGCTCTCGTACTGGTCCTTCGAGATGGTGCGGGCAATCTCCACGGCCTTCTTCGACGTGCTGACAGCCTCGTCGGCCTTGCCGCCATAGAGCAGGCAGAGAGCCTGTTCGGCATACATATTGCTGGCAATCTCGGCATACGACTCAGGTTCCTCGGCATACAGGCGGTCGCTGACCTCAATGCCACGCGCAAGCGTCTCGGTAAGCTTGGCGAGGTTGTTGGTCCAGCGATAGAACAGGGCCAGCTGGCGCAGATCCTGCGCAAGGCGTGGAGCAAAGCGTCCGGGTTCGGCAGCCGAGAGCGAGTCGTCGATGTGATAAGAGATCTGGAAGCAGCGGTTTGCCTCGTCGAACTTACGCCAGCGCATGTAGGCCTGACCCTGGCGACGCCAGCCATCGGCATAACGTTCAGGATTGTTCTTGCAGCCACGGATGTAGATCATACGATAGCGGACAGACTCATCGAGGTCGTTCTGCTTCAGGGCGTGTTCGGCGTATTCCCACACGGCGAGCAGCTGAGTGGTGTCGGCATCAGCCACGGCCTTGAGCAGGTCGGTGACCTTCTGGAAGTTCTCGCGACCGCCAGCCAGACGGTAGGTAGCCACCTGACGACCGATGGCAGCGTGTATGCTCTCGCGCTGGCTGCGTTTCTTAGCCTCAAGCTTGGAGAGCTGTTCCTGAGCCTGGTCGATCTTGGCAATCTCCTGTGACTGCTTCTCATACTGGGCCTGGAAATCCTCCGACTCATACTGGCGGATAGCCTCGTCGATCTTACCGTCCTTGACAAGCTTGATGAGTTTCTGCTGCTTGCCGTTGAGTTCGGAGAGGTCGATGCGTGCAAACTGATCGACGTAGTTCTCCAGATCTTCGAGCTGCTGCTGATACTGGTTCTCAAGGTCGGTGAGTTTCTTCTGATATTCCTCTTCGAGCATGGCGGTCTTCTTGCGCTCGGCGGCAAGGCGTGCCTGTTCCTGCTTGTACTGGCGTTCGTAACTTTCGCTTGCCACGCGGCTGTACTGGTCGCGCAGGGCACGCAGGCGGTCGGCCTTACACAGGACGATCATGAACGGACGCTGAGGCGAGACGTTCCATTGTTCGAGAGCCTGTTTGTTGAAGATTTCATATCCACTCTTCTCGATGCGGCGCACGGTGACGCGGTCGCCGGCATGGAGGGTGCGGAAGCGCAGGGTGGCAAGGCCGTTCTGATCGGACATTGCTGCACCGGCGTTGAGCACCGTCACGCCGACATCGGCCAACGGAGTCTTCTGCTGTTTCTCGTTATATTCGCGCACCTCGATCTGCTGTTCGCTCTGCGCAAAGCCGGCAAGGGCAAACGCCATGAGGGCGGCGGTCAGGAAATAGTGTTTCATCATTGTCTGATACCTTCCATGAAGTCAATAATCTGTCTGATTGAGTCGCGGGCCTCCACCTTGTTCTGACGAATCACGGAGAGGCTGTCCTGAGCGCTGTTGATCTGTTTGATCTCGCGGCTCTGTGTCTGATACTGTCCGAGCAGGTTCATCTGTTCGTAGCGGAGAATGGCATCGTCGATCTTGCCTTCCTGCACGAGAGCGATGATGTTCTGTTCGGCCTCCGAGAGTTCGGAAAGGTCGAAGCGTGCAAACTTCTCGACGTAGAGATCGAGGTTCTCAAGCTGTTCGTCGTACTGATCCTGAACGGCCTGGAGTTTTGACTGATATTCAGCCTCCTTGAGCTTGCCAGCCTCGCGTTCGGCACGGATGCGGGCCTTGTCCTTCTCCAACTGGCGTGCATAGCTTTCGCTTGCCACCTGGTTATACTGATCGCAGAGGGCGCGGAACCTGTCGCTGCGACACAGGATGAGCTGGAAGGTCTGCTGTGGAGCCACGGTCCATTGTTCGACGGCCTCCTGGTTGAAGACCTCATAGCCTGCCTTCTCCAGACGGCGCAGCACCACGGCATCGCCAGCCTTCAGCGTGCGGAATGAGAGAGTCAGGAGTCCCTGGTCGTCGCTCATGGCAGCACCGGCATTATTGACCGTGAGGCCCACACCCTTGAGAGGCGTCTTTGAGTCCTTGCCGTTGTATTCCAGAATCTGCACAGGCTGTGTGCTCTGGGCAAAGGCTCCGAGCGCGAGTGCAAACAGGGCGGCAACAAATGTGAGTCGTTTCATCGTTTACTTGGCTTTGTGCAGGAGGAACACGACATCCGAGGCAACTGTCTCTTCAGGGCTGTCGAATATCTGGTATCCCTCAGCAGTGATTATTACGTCTTTATATTCGCGCTGAGCCTCGATTGGGAGGTCAATGCAGAAGTGTCCGTCAGCATCGGTCAGAACCTTGAAGTCGCCCTCATCGATCGAGAACTCGGCGCCGACGATAGGCTCCTGAGTGTCGAAGTCGAGGATGCGGCCCGAGAAGAAGCGGAAGGTGTCGTCGCGCTTGAGGTCGAGGCTGAGCTTCGAGCCGAGTCCTGCGCTCACAACCGGCGAGGCGCTGATGCTGTCATAGTACGGAGCCTTGAACGACACATCGATAGGCTGCAGACGGTGATAGCCAGCCGCGCTGTGGAGCTGAATGGTGGTGTCGAGCGTGGTGAGCTGATATTCGTTGCCATCGACGGTCAGAACGCCACCCACGCCATCGGCTGTGGTGCCGAACGGAAGCTGATGCTGAGCATCGTGGAGCGTCATGGTGAGCTGAACAGGCAGGGCGAACCAATAGATAAGGAACAGGGCTGCGGCAGCAGAAAGGCTGTTGATGGCGATGCGGCGGCGACGTTCGCGCTCGTGACGTTTCCAGAGGGTGTCGAACGAGACGTCGAGCATCTTCGACACGACGCGGATGAAGGCCTTGCGCTCGCCAACCTCAGCGATGCTGACACCGAGAAGCTCGGCTTCGGGATGAGCCTGGGTGTATTCTTTCAGATAGCGAGGGAAGCACTCAAGGTCGGGATTGTAGCAGTTGGGCTGACCATCGACGATGAGCGGGATGATGCAGTCGAGACGACCCCATTCGATGAATGACTGAACCTCCTTGCTTACCCATTCAGACTTGGCTGAGTTAGGCGAGCAGAGCACGATGAGGAACTTGGAGGCGAGCAGGTTGTCGCGCAAAACATTGCCCAATACGCCGGTGTTGAGGTCGGTCTGATCGCGGAACACAGGACGGATGAATCGGCTGTCGTCGAACTCATTGTGAATCTCGGTCGGCAACTTGTATGTCTCAAGATTCTTCTGCAGCCATTTGGCCCACTTCACATCTTTGTGGTTGTAGCTGATAAAGGCAAAGTTTTTTCTTTCCATAATTATAAGAGTGTTTATTAATTGTTTCGTTTAATCGGGATGTTTCTTTTTTGTCGTTGTGCGTGGCTCAGAAGCAGAAGCCCACGTTGAGCATGACCTTGAACTGACGTGTGTAGTCGCTCCAATAGGTGTAGAGCGAGATCGGTCCTGCGAGGCTGCTGTAGCTGTATCCTGCCTGGACGCCCCAGCTGACGCGCTCGGGCATCAGGAAGTCATTGACGTTGTTGGCAAACGAGCATCCGTCGATGGCGGCCTGGATGTAGTGCTTGCTGCCCATGCGCTGCTGAATGCCCATGCCTGCGATGGCTATGGCATTGTCTGAGAGGATCTCAAGACGCGGTATGCCAGCCATGGTGAGTTCGTGTCCGACCTTCATGCCTTCCATCAGTCCGCCAAAGACGTTCTGGAGTGCCGCCGGCTCCTGATTGTGGTGGGTGAGGAGTATTCGGGTGGAGGCGTGAGGGATGAACGTGAACCTTGAGCCTGCCGTGGCTGCTGTGCTCCATGACAGCGAGCCGATGGGGATGGCATTCTGGCTGTCGAAGGTGTAGAAGTTGTCGGTGACAAGTTCCAGACAGCATGACACGCGGCTGCCCACGGTAGGGAAATAGATCGAGTTCTGGTTGCTGAACTCAGAATGGATGAAGTATTTCAGATAGCGTTCGGTGGAGCCGCTGAGCTTAGGTGCCATTCCAGCCACAGACACATGAACCAGCATGTCGGAGTAGTTATGGACGTCGTAGCTCAGGCCGAAGGTGTAGAGGACGTTGTGCCACGTCTGACCGAAACTCAGCTGCATGTGCTGATGGTTGCTCGTCACGTCGGCAACGCGGTTTCCCTTGTGGGAATACTGTATGTCGCTATGTTCGAAAGAATAGTCGAGGCAGGTCTTGATGTTGTTCTCGCCACGGTGATTGACCGACAGACCGCCTTTGAGTCGCTGACCCAACCGGCCATAGATGCTCGCCGAGAGATTGCGTCGTCGGGTGGGCAGGATGACGTCGGCAAGCATCTGGACGGATGCGTACTCGTCGTTGTCGAATCGGGCGCCGAGGTTGATCGAGCTCGATAGGTAATTGTTCCTCACCTGCCTGAGCCATCGTTCGTGCAGGATGCTGTCAGAGCGCTGGGCGTTGCCGCCGGCAAGGTTCCTGCCCGATCGGACTGTCTCGCGGCGCTGCTTTTGGGCAATCACATAGCGCGGAGTCTCCTCGCCATAGATAGCAGCAAGGCTGTCACGCAGATGGGTGAGCTGCGGAAGCATCTGGCGTGCCCTCTGTTCGCCGCGCATCAGCATCGAGTCAATCTCGACCTTGGTGAAGCTTGCCTGATTATACTCCGTGACATCGATGTCAATATAGATGTCGCTCTGCCGGATGTTGTCCTCATAGAGATGCGTGCCGCTGACGTCGATCATGTGGGTAACCAGTTCAAGGAGGTTGGTGTATCGCTCAGCCGGCTCTTTTGAACTGACGAGATCAAGGCCGATGACGATGTCCGCACCCAGACGTTTGGCAACGTCCACAGGATAGTTGTTTGTGACGAAGCCATCGACAAAAAGAAGCGAATCCATCTTAACAGGAGTGAAGACGCCTGGTATGGCCATTGACGAACGCATGGCATTGACAAGGCTGCCGCTGTGAAACTCATAGACCTTGCCGCTCACGGCCTCGGTGGCGTTACATGCAAATGGGATGGGCAGACTGTTGAAGTCAATCGAGTCGGGAACGTTCCAAGTGAGTCGCTTGAGCAACTGTTCGATATTTCGGCCCTGGATGATGCCGCCCCTGCCCGTGCTGCTGTTCTGGCGAGAAGGGTCGAGCGACACTCTCAGCTGATAGCTCTCGCTGAGTTTCTTGACCGAGAGAAGGTCGTTGCCGAAGTCAGGCGCATCAATGAGAAGCTTGACCCAGTCGGTGGATCTGACCACGCTGTCCATCTCCTGTGGGGTAAAGCCGATGGCATAGAGTCCGCCGACAATCGACCCCATGGAATTGCCCACCACGATGTCAATCGGAACACCGCTCTCCTCGATGACTTTGAGCGCTCCGATATGAGCAAGACCCTTGGCGCCGCCACCGGCCAAAACTACTGCCACACGCGGACGTTCGGCAGCCTGACACATCAGGCAGCAAGTCAGGATGAGGGTCAGAAGTATCGTCAGGCGCTTACTCATATTTTATATATTATATGGCCGCAAATATAGTCAAATAATTCTAAACGCTGGGATAAAACTGCAAAAAAGTTTTGTAAATTTGCAAATTAAGGCGGAAATTACCATTTTTTGTGAAATAATTACTAATAATTTTGGCGTTTATGCCGAAAAATCATATATTTGCACCCGCGTTATTATCGAATAAACAACAACATAGAACCATCCAAAATAGTATAAATTGAATAAAACCATTTATAAGATGAACAAGATTGTAAGCAAGAAAATGTTCTCTGAGAAGGTGGCCTGCCTTGAGGTAGAAGCCCCACTCATTGCCCGCAGCCGCAAGGCCGGTCATTTCGTCATCGTGCGTCTTGATGAGAAGGGCGAACGTATTCCTCTCACCATTGCCGATGCCGACGTAGAGCGTGGCACCATCACTCTCGTGGTGCAGGCAGTCGGTGCAAGCAGCACCCGTATCAATGCCCTTCAGCCTGGCGACATGCTGGCTGACGTGGTCGGTCCTCTTGGACATGCCACAGAGATTGAGAAGTTCGGCACCGTTGTATGCTGCGGTGGCGGCGTTGGCGTGGCTCCTCTTCTTCCTATCGTCAAGGCTATGCACGAGGCTGGCAACCGCGTTATCGTGGTGCTGGCTGCCCGCACCAAGGACCTTATCATCCTTGAGGACGAGATGCGTGCCAACTCGGATGAGGTTATCATCATGACCGACGACGGTTCGTATGGCAAGCAGGGCGTAATCACCGTTGGCGTTGAGGAGGTGATCAACCGCGAGAAGGTTGACAAGTGTGTCTGCATCGGCCCAACCATCATGATGAAGTTCGTCTCGCTTCTCACCAAGAAGTATGAGGTTCCTACCATCGTGAGCCTTAATACCATCATGGTCGATGGCACTGGCATGTGCGGCGCCTGCCGTGTGACTGTGGGCGGCAAGACCAAGTTCGTCTGCGTCGATGGTCCAGAGTTCGATGCCCATGAGGTGAACTTCGATGAGATGATGATGCGTATGCGTGCCTACAAGGCCGAGGAAACCGAGGCTATGGCAGCACTTAATAAATAACTCAATCCTCCATCAAAGGAAATCAAAGAAAATCATTTTTTATCTGCCATGCAAGTTGCTGACTCAATCATAAATGATCTGATAAATAAAATATATTTCTTGTCAAAGGATGTATTGGAATATTATCATTATGGCTTGCAGGAATCAGCTTACCAGGCAGCCCTCATCTGGGAATTGAATCATGCGCGAATAAAGACTGATTTTGAACAGTTGTTTCATCAATGGTATAAAAACAACCGTCTGGAAAAGGCATTTCGCATTGATCTTGTAGTTGCAGATTCAATCATTGTAGAATTGAAAACCAAGGAAGAACTAACTTCCGAACATAGATTGCAACTATTCAATTACCTTCGATTGGTGAACATGTCATGGGGTGTCTTGCTGAATTTTAGTCCCCATGGTGTGGAAATAGAGCGATATCATTATGACGCAGCACACAATCAAATGATTCTTTTTGATCGATTTGGAAATTCGGTGTTCTCATAATTATTTGATTTCTTATGAATTCCTATGATGGATTAAAAAATACAAATATGACAAAAGAAGAAATATTGGCTCTTCGCAATGAGCCATGGCGTGAAGAGCTTCGTAAGGCAATCTCGCCAAAAGATCGTGGCGCAATAGAGCGCGTGGCAATGCCAGAGCTCACACCTGAATATCGTGTAACCACATTTACCGAGGAGGTGCAGCAGGGTCTGACCAAGGAAATGGCCATGCAGGAGGCACAGCGCTGTCTCGACTGTGCCGACCCATCGTGCATGAAGGGCTGCCCTGTCGGTATCAATATCCCAACATTCGTAAAGCATATCGAGAAGGGAGAGTTCGACGAGGCCATCAAGACAATCAAGAAGACATCGTCGCTCCCAGCCGTCTGCGGACGTGTATGTCCACAGGAGAAGCAGTGTGAGGGCCAGTGTATCAAGCTCAAGATGAAGCAGAAGCCGGTTGCCATCGGTTACCTTGAGCGTTTTGCTGCCGACTATGAGCGTGAGAGTGGCAAGATGCAGGCACCTGAGTGTGCACCAAAGAATGGCAAGAAGGTCTGCGTCGTTGGTTCTGGTCCTTCAGGCCTTGCCTTTGCTGCCGACATGGTAAAGTTCGGCTATGACGTGACAGTATATGAGGCCCTGCACGAGATCGGCGGTGTGCTGAAGTACGGCATTCCAGAGTTCCGTCTGCCAAACAGCGTCGTTGAGGCCGAGATCAATACCCTGCGTCAGATGGGCGTCAACTTCCAGCCGGATGTGATTGTTGGCAAGACAGTAAGCTATGAGCAGCTTCACGAGATGGGCTTCGAGGGAATCTTCGTAGGTTCAGGTGCTGGTCTTCCACGTTTCATGAACATTCCAGGTGAGAACCTTATCGGCGTAATGTCATCGAACGAGTATCTGACACGTATCAACCTCATGGGTGCAGGTCGCGGACAGGGCTTCGACACTCCTGTGCTCAAGGGCAAGAACGTTGTCGTATGCGGCGGTGGCAACACAGCCATGGACTCGGCTCGTACGGCAAAGCGTATGGGCGCCGAGACAGTTACTCTGGTTTATCGCCGTGGTCTTGACGAGCTGCCAGCCCGTGCCGAGGAGGTTCACCATGCAATGGAGGAGGGCATCGACTTCCATGTGCTCCACAACCCATTGGAGTATGTTGGCGATGAGAACGGTCGCGTAAAGGAGGCTGTGCTCCAGGTAATGGAACTTGGCGAACCGGACGCATCTGGACGTCGCAGTCCTGTGCCTGTTGAGGGCAAGACCGAGACCATTCCAGCCGACCTCGTCATCGTGGCTATCGGCGTGTCGCCAAACCCAATCATTCCTTCGGCATTCAAGGGTCTTGAGATCAGCCGCAAGGGAACTATCGTGGTAGGTGAGGAGACAATGCAGGCCGCTGTCAAGGACGTGTTTGCAGGTGGCGACATCGTGCGTGGCGGTGCTACCGTGATCCTGGCAATGGGCGACGGACGCCGTGCTGCTGCCAACATGCATGCCTATCTCAGCTGATATCATAACCTTTGAACAGAGGAACAAACCGACAAAAGGACCTTTGAGCAAAAGAACCTAAAATAACCAAAATTATGCCAGACAAAATGCAATGGGATCGCCTGTTGTCAACCGTCAGGTTCGGACAGGAGGCATTGACTACGGGTCAGCATGCCCGTACGGAATTTCAGCGCGATTATGACCGATTGATCTTCTCGTCGCCTTTCCGCCGTCTTCAGAACAAGACACAGGTGTTCCCATTGCCTGGCAGTATCTTTGTGCACAACCGCCTGACGCATAGCCTTGAGGTGAGCTGCGTTGGCCGTTCGCTTGCCAACAACGCTGCCACCTTCCTGCTCGAAAAATATGCGGGCGAAGAGTGGACGCAGAAGCTGCAGAGCCTTGATGACATCGTGGCTACCGCATGTCTGGCTCACGATATGGGCAACCCGCCGTTCGGACATAGCGGCGAGCGTGCCATAATCTCTTATTTCCTTGAGGGCAACGGTCAGCGCTATCGCGATATGATCAACCCACAGCAATGGTCGGATCTCACACATTATGACGGCAATGCCAATGCCTTCCGTCTGCTGAGCCACCAGTTCGTGGGTCGCCGTCAGGGTGGATTTGCTCTCACATATTCGTCTCTCGCCTCAATTATCAAATATCCGTATTCATCGCTCGAGATCGGAAAGAAGCCAAAGTTCGGATTCTTCGAACCAGAGATGGAATCTTTCCGCAAGGTGGTCGATGAACTTGGCATGCTGCCGCTCAATGAGGAGCGTACGCAGTATTGCCGTCATCCGTTGGTCTATCTGGTCGAGGCAGCGGATGATATCTGCTATCAGGTCATGGACATTGAGGACGCCCATCACCTGAAGCTTCTCACACAGGAAGAGACCCATGACCTTCTGCTCCGTTTCTTCGAGGGCGAGACGCGTGCCAAGATTGAGCGCGGACTGACTCACCTCGATGACAATAACGAGAAGGTGGCATACTTGCGGAGCCGTGTCATCGGCCTTCTGGTATATGAGTGTTCGGAGGTGTTCTGCAAGAACGAGGACAAGATACTTGAAGGCTCATTCACCGGTGCGCTCATCGACAAGATCAGTCCTGCTGTCGCCGAGGCCTACGAACATTGCTCAGAGGTGGCATACCGTAAGATCTATCGTGCATCTGATGTTGTCGATATTGAGGTGGCAGGCTATCAGATCATTTCCGTGCTGCTCGACAAGCTGCTCGACGCTGTGATCCATCCGCAGAAGGCATACTCAAAACTCCTGCTCGACCGCGTGCCGTCGCAATACGAGATTCACGCAGAGGGAGTCTATACGCGCATCCTTGCCGTGCTCGATTACATTAGTGGAATGACCGACGTCTATGCGCTCGACCTCTATCGCAAGATCTACGGTATGTCGTTGCCGAGCCTTTGATTTCCATCGATTAATCGACCTCTCGACTCATCGACTCCTCAACTCCTCGAAAACACGAAACTCTAAAATAAACTCCAAAATCCAAATAATACTTTAATAAATAATAATCATGAAACTAACCGATATCAAGTCTGGTAGCTATAATGCTGCAGAATGGGAGTCAAAAGGTTACGAACTCCCAAAGTTCGATATTGAGGCAGTTGCCCGCAAGACACACGATGCTCCGACATGGGTGCACTTTGGCGGCGGCAATATTTTCCGCGCATTCCCAGCTGCATTGCTCAACGATGCGCTCAATACCGGCAAGTATGACCGCGGTGTGATCGTGGCTGAGACATTCGACTTTGAGGTGGTCGATAAGGCATACCGTCCGTATGACAACCTTTCGCTGCTTGTAAGCCTTCAGTCGTTAGGCACCATCGAGAAGAAGGTCATCGCTTCTGTCACCGAGAGCCTTAAGGCCGACTATCAATTTGAGGACTGGGCCCGTCTGGTAGAGATTTTCAAGAATCCAAGCCTTCAGATGATTTCGTTCACCATCACAGAGAAGGGCTACAGCGTTGCTCCAGCCGACCTTGAGCGCGGTCTCAAGCCTGTGCTTGCGATGGGCAAGGTTTGTGCGTTGCTCCTTGAGCGCTACAATGCCGGCAAGCTGCCACTCACCGTACAGAGCATGGACAACTGTTCGCATAACGGCGACAAGGTTAAGGCCGGTGTGATGGCATACGCAGAGAAGTGGGTTGCCGATGGTCTTGTGCCAGCCGATTTCCTCGCCTATCTTAAAGACGAGAGCAAGATCACCTTCCCATGGTCGATGATCGATAAGATCACTCCACGTCCACACGTCAAGGTTAAGGAACTTCTTGCTGCCGATGGTTTCGAGGATAATGACTATATCGAGACAGAGAAGCACACTTTCACAGCTCCATTCGTCAATGCTGAGGAGGTTCAGTATCTCGTCGTTGAGGATAACTACACCAACGGTCGTCCGCCACTTGAGCTCGGCGGCACTCTCTATACCACACGCGAGACCGTAGATAAGGTAGAGACAATGAAGGTGACAACCTGCCTCAACCCGTTGCACACCGCAATGTCAATCTATGGCGTGATGCTTGGCTATACTCTCATTTCGGCTGAGATGGCCGATGAGGATCTCCGTCCGTTCATCCAGAAGATCGGCTATATGGAGGCAATGCCTGTAGTGACCGATCCAGGCGTGCTCAATCCATACGAGTTCATCGGTGCCGTGATCAACAAGCGTCTGCCTAACCCATTCATGCCTGATGCTCCTCAGCGTATCTCTACCGACACATCGCAGAAGCTGCCAATCCGTTTTGGTGAGACAATCAAGAAGTATGTGGCTCGCGGCCTTGACATGAACAATCTCGTGCTCATTCCGCTCACATTGGCAGGCTATGCCCGCTTCCTCAAGGCGCTCGACGACGATCTGCAGCCATTCACTCCTTCTTCTGATCCTAAGCTCGACGAGCTCATGGCTATCGTTGCTCCTCTCGAGATCGGCAAGCCTGATCAGGATTGGTCGCCATTGCGCAAGCTCTTCTCTCGCGACGATATCTTCGGCATCAACCTCTATGAGGCTGGCCTTGGCGAGAAGATCGAGGGCATGGTCAAGGAACTCTATGCAGGCAAGGGCGCTGTGCGTGCTACACTCCATAAGTACACACAGGCAAGATAAGGTTCTTTCAACGCGCACTCCAACAAAGTGCCACTCCAATAAAGTAAAGTGGCACTCCAACAAAGTGGCAAGAGAACAGAAATAACAAAAGAACAATTAACAAAGCAACAATATTCAAATGGAAAGAACATGGCGCTGGTTCGGCAAGAAAGATAAGATTACGCTTGCCCAGCTTAAGCAGATTGGTGTGGAGGGTATCGTAACCGCCCTTCACGACGTGCCTCTCGGCGAGGTATGGACACGTGAGAAGATTCATGAACTCAAGGAATATATTGAGAGTTATGGAATGAAGTGGAGCGTTGTTGAGTCGCTTCCTGTTGTCGAAACCCTGAAGTATGGCGGTCCTGACCGCGATCATCAGATTGAGGTTTATAAGCAGTCGCTTCGTAACCTCGGCGAGGAAGGCATCAAGTGTATCTGCTACAACTTCATGCCTGTGCTCGACTGGGCTCGTACCGATCTCTCGCACGATAATCCTAACGGTGCAAACAATCTCTATATGGATTGGGGTGAGTTCGCTTACTTCGACATTCACATCCTCAAGCGTGAAGATGCACGCAAGGATTGGGCTGCATTCTCTGTTGAGCACAAGTGGGGACGCGATCTCGTTGCCGAGGCTGACAAGATCAAGGAGACAGCAACTCCAGAGTTTGATCATGAGATGGTGAACAATATCATCATCAAGACTCAGGGCTTTGTGTCGGGCAACTTCAGCGAGGGCGATTCTGCTCCTGTCCAGAAGTTCCGCGACCTTCTGAAACTCTATGATGGAATCGACAAGCAGCAGCTCCAGGCCAACATGAAGTACTGGCTTGAGGCAATCATGCCAATCTGTGATGAATACGATATCAATATGTGCGTTCATCCGGACGATCCTCCTTATCCTGTATTCGGTCTGCCTCGTATCATCGGCCGTACAGAGGATATCCAGTGGATGCTCGATGCCGTGCCTAACAAGCATAACGGTCTCACATTCTGCGCCGGTTCGTTCTCTGCAGGCGAACACAACGACTGTGTGGCAATGGCCAAGCAGTTTGCCGATCGCACTCATTTCGTACACCTCCGCAGCTGCCACATCTTCCCTAATGGCAACTTCACCGAGGCTTCGCACCTTGGCGGACGTGGCAACCTTATCGAGCTCTGCCGCATCTTCGAGCAGGCCGAGAAGGACGGTAAGTGCAACTCAGGTCGCCGTCTTCCAATGCGCGTGGATCATGGTATGACATTCACCGATGTTCCTGGTGGCGTATTCGATGAGAGCAACCACGGTCATAACTCTGGCTACACTCTCCTTGGCCGTATGTTCGCCATGGGTCAGATTCAGGGCGTGCTCGCCACTGTCGATCGCGAACTCGGCATCGAGTACAAGCAGCCTGGCTTCTATGATTGATCGTAGAGTCTATTGACTGAGAATAAAAAAGACCGCCCCGGATAGGGCGGCCTTTTTTATTGGTCATATTGGACTGATTAGCCTAATTAGCCTAATTGGTCTTATTGGCCTAATTGGTCTAATTGGTCTAATTGGTCTTATTGGCCTAATTGGCCTAATTGGTCTCATTGGCCTAATAGGACTAACTTCCTCTCAGATAATCAGTCATCCATGAGCTTGCGGTAGCGAGCACGTTTAGGTTCTTCAATGCCGAGACGCTTTGCCTTGTTGATCTCATAGTCGGTGTATGAGCCCTCGAAGAAGAACACCTCACCGTTGCCCTCGAACGCGAGGATGTGGGTGCAGATACGATCGAGGAACCAGCGGTCGTGGCTGATTACCACAGCACAGCCTGCAAACTGTTCGAGACCTTCTTCTAATGCGCGCAATGTGTTAACGTCAATGTCATTGGTCGGCTCGTCGAGGAGCAATACGTTGCCTTCTTCCTTCAGGGCCATTGCCAGATGCAGACGGTTGCGTTCGCCGCCGGAAAGCACGCCGCAGAGTTT
Organism: Candidatus Liminaster caballi; assembly: GCA_018065085.1. Lineage (GTDB taxonomy): Bacteria > Bacteroidota > Bacteroidia > Bacteroidales > UBA3663 > Liminaster > Liminaster caballi. The sequence goes on from JAGHUA010000048.1 coordinate 54,396, forward strand.
GCCCTGATCGGCGCCAGAGAAGTTGAAGCGCGAAAGGTAAGCGCGGACGTTGATGTCCCTGCCTCCCATGCGCATCAGTTCGTTGCCGCCACTCACCACCTCGAAGATTGACTTCTTTGGGTCGATGTCCTTGTGCTGCTGGTCAACGTATGCAAGTTTCACGGTCTCGCCTTCTGTAAATTCGCCAGAATCCTGATGCTCAAGGCCCATGATCATTCGGAAGAGCGTAGTCTTGCCAGCACCGTTAGGACCGATGATACCTACGATTCCGTTAGGTGGAAGCATGAAGTTGAGGTCGTTCATCAGCACCTTATCGCCGAATGCCTTCTTGACGTGGATGGCTTCGATGACCTTATTGCCAAGACGCGGTCCGTTAGGGATGAAGATCTCAAGCTTCTCTTCGCGTTCCTTCTGCTCCTCGTTCATCATCTTGTCGTACGAATTCAGACGGGCCTTGCCCTTTGCCTGACGGGCTTTCGGTGCCATGCGCACCCATTCCAACTCGCGTTCCAAAGTCTTGCGACGCTTTGATGCGGTCTTCTCCTCCTGAGCCATACGTGTGGTCTTCTGGTCGAGCCATGATGAGTAGTTGCCCTTCCATGGAATGCCCTCGCCGCGGTCCAGTTCGAGAATCCATTCTGAAACATCGTCAAGGAAATAACGGTCGTGAGTAACGGCGATAACCGTTCCCTCATATTGCTGGAGGTGCTGCTCAAGCCAGTCGATTGATTCTGCATCGAGGTGGTTGGTCGGCTCATCGAGGAGGAGCACGTCCGGCTTCTGGAGCAGGAGTCGGCAAAGAGCCACACGTCGGCGTTCGCCGCCCGAGAGAGTTGTCACAGGCGAGTCGCCAGACGGACAGTGGAGAGCTGCCATTGCGCGATCGAGTTTTGAATCGATGTTCCATGCGTCTGTTGCATCGATGATGTCCTGCAGTTCTGCCTGACGGTTGATGAGCTTATCCATCTTGTCAGGATCCTCAAGGTATTCAGGTTCGGCGAACTTCATGTTCACCTCCTCGTATTCAGCAAGGGCATCGTAGATGTGCTGGACGCCTTCCATGACGTTCTCCTTGACAGTCTTCTGCTCGTCGAGCTTTGGATCCTGTTCGAGGTAGCCTACGCTGTATCCAGGGCTCCAAACCACTTCGCCCTGCGATGGCTGGATGATGCCGGCAATGATCTTCATAAGCGTAGATTTACCAGCACCGTTAAGACCTATGATGCCGATCTTGGCTCCATAGAAGAAGCTGATGTAGATGTTCTTAAGTACTGTTTTCTGCGTTTGTGGGATGGTGTGTGTACAATTCACCAAAGAGAAGATGATTTTCTTGTCGTCAGCCATATTTACAATTTTACGAGTTACGGTTTATCAATTATCAATTTTGAATTATGCATTCTGAGTTGTCAATTATGCATTCTGATCAGAATTCAATAATTCTCTCCAGCCACCTCCTTGTAGGTTCTCATCATCAGTCCGATTGAGTGGAAGCCGCATTGGGCAGCAAGGAGTGGGAGAGGAGTGTTTGGGTGTGCTTTGCGATAACGCGAGAGATAGGCCACGCGCTGGATGTCAACATACTGGTTGTAGTTCACACCATGGAAATGATGCAGGAGATTGTCGAGCACATGTGTGCTGATGCCGAGCATCGAACTGACGGCATACCTGCTCATGCCAGGCATACGGTAACACTCTTTTTCGCGCATGATCACGTGCAGTTCCTTTCTAAGGTTAAGGGCGTTATAGCCAAGCGAATCTTCCTCCTCGTCATCAAATTCATGCTTGCGCTCGATGTGGACGGGCAGATCTTCGAAGAACGTATCGTCCTGTCTTCTGAGCGAGATTAGAGGCTTGTCCAGTTGAAGTCCCAGCCAACCATACAGGCACATGCCGATGCCCACGCTTACGAAGAGCGCCACAGCCATCCAAGGATTATCGAGATAGTAGCTGCGGTCAACGAACATGCGCAGGGCCGATGACGGGAAGATGCCGGCATAGGCGAAGATCTGGAGATGCAGCGGGCGGATGCGTCCACCACGGAACAGGAACCGGAAGATGTCGCCGGGCTTGTAGTTGCTCGACCACAGCAGATAGATCATGTAGCCAAGAAGTACATCCAGCGAGCCGAAGATAAGGAACTCGTGTATGTCTATCGTGCAGACATCAAACATCTTGTAGAGCAGTTTGTCGGTCATCGAGATGTCGGCAGGCATGATTCGTTCGGCTGTGATGAAGTCCGCAGTACGTTCTACGCCCAGCATCATACAGCTGATGAGCGAAAGGATACCATTGGACAACGGCAGGATGAAGCACAGCAGTATCTTCCAGTCGAATTTCTGTGAGTTGCTATAGAGCGACCAAAGGAACAGCAAAGTGACCCAAGGCAATATTGGGGCAAGTATTCGTAGGACGATACCTGTCGCAACCGTAACCAGATCAACCTTGACTTCGAGGAAGACAAACGTATCGGCAAGCAGGTAGATGGCCGTCAGAATCGACAGGCACGCAAGAATTCTCATTGACAGAGTCTTGTGCTTTTGCGACAGAAAGACAGCAAACCAAACAACGCCTATGGCGAACGGTGTCAGCAAAAGAAACAGAAGAGGTTGCATCTGGATTACGGATTTGTTTTTTTGTGTGGGGTTATGCGTTCAATGCTTTCTTCCAGCGCTCGTATGCAGCCTTGTATTCGGCTGTCTCGGCAACAGGAGCCTCCGTAGCGATGTGCTTGAGGGTCTTGAAGGCGTCGTCGCTGTCCTTGTAGATACCTGCACCGATACCAGCACCGTATGCTGCACCTACCGAACCGTCGGTCTCATAGAGTTCGATCGAAGCGCCTGTTACGGCAGCAAGTGTGCGACGGAAGAGAGGCGAGAGGAAGAGGTTGGCATGACCTGCCTTGATGGTCTTGATGTCCATGCCCATGGCGGTCATGATCTCCATGCCGTATGCAAACGAGAAGGCGATACCTTCCTGAGCAGCACGGAGCATGTGTGCCTTGGTGTGGATGTTGAAGTTGATGCCGTGAACGCTGGCTCCTGGGTTCTGGTTCTGGAGAACGCGCTCGGCACCGTTGCCGAATGGGATTACCGAAAGTCCTTCAGCACCAACAGGTACAGACTCGGCAAGATCGTTCATCGCACCGTAGGAGATGCCCTCTGGTGCCACTGTGCGACGCATCCATGCATTCAGGATACCTGTGCCGTTGATGCAGAGCAGGACGCCGAGACGTGTCTGGCCGTTCTCGCCGTGGTTGACGTGGGCGAATGTGTTGACGCGGCTCTTTGGATCGTAGTTGACATCGCCAAGCACACCATATACAACACCCGAGGTGCCGCCTGTAGCAGCAATCTCACCTGGTTTCATTACGTTGAGCGAAAGGGCATTGTTCGGCTGGTCGCCGCCACGGTAGCTGATAGGTGTGCCGGCAGGCAGACCGAGTTCCTTGGCGATTGCCTCGCATACGCGGCTCTGAACTGAGAATGTAGGAACGATCTCAGAGATGATTGACTCAGGGAAACCGAAGTGCTGCATCACATCCTTGCTCACGCAGTTGTTCTTGAAGTCCCAGAACATACCCTCTGACAGACCGCTGACGGTGGTCTTCTTGTCGCCGCCCGAAAGACGGAGCGCGATGTAGTCGCCAGGAAGCATGATCTTGTCAATCTTGGCAAAGAGCTCAGGTTCGTTCTCCTTGACCCATGCCAGCTTTGCAGCTGTGAAGTTGCCAGGGCTGTTGAGAAGGTGCGAAAGACACTTGTCGCCGCCGATTGCCTCGAATGCGGCATTGCCGTATGGCACTGCACGACCGTCGCACCAGATGATACTTGGACGAAGTGGCTTGCCGTCCTTATCGACGCATACAAGTCCGTGCATCTGATATGAGATGCCGATGGCAGCAACCTGTGAGAGTGTGTCTGCGCTGCCTGCCTTCTCAGCCACGCGCTTGGTGGCCTGCTTCAGCTCGTCCCACCACATCTCCGGTTCCTGCTCAGCCCATCCTGCCTGCTTTGAGGTGATTGGTGCCTCGGCGTCTGGGTATTGAGCGCTTGCTACTGTTTTACCTGTCTCTGCATCGACCAGCGAAGCCTTCACTGACGATGTTCCGATGTCATATCCTAAAAGAAGTCTCATGTGATTTTATTATATTAAATTAAACAATTATTTCTTCATCTTTGATGCCTGGAACTTATAGTATCTTGCGGCGCGATGGCTCACGTTCTGTTCCCATTCGTCGAGCGGCACGATGTACGGCTTTGAGAGCACGAGTTTCGAGAAGTTGCGCACATCGATTTCGTGTCCGCAGATCTGTTCGTAGAGGTGGCGCATCTGCAAGGCGGTGAACTTGGCAGGCAGCATCTCGAAGATAACCTGCGGCTGCAGGCTCGACAGCTGTTCCAGTTCCTTCAGCACCTCGCGTATGATGTCGCCGTGATCGAAGGCAAGGTCGGGCATCTCGTTGACTTTATACCATGCCGCCTCATAGCCGGCAAACTTGCGGTGAGTGCGATTGTTGATCTTGACCACCGACAGATATGCAATGGTCACAATACGACCGATTTTCTGATTGATTGCATTCTCCAGCCAGAGCACATCCTTCGGGTCGTTGGTACGTGTGGGCGAACCGAAGGCGCGGAATTGCTTCACATAATGATTGCGCGTACCGGTCAATTGGTTGATGATGTCGTTGGCGGCATCATCTGGATTTTCCATCGTATAGAGGAGTCGGCCAGGCAGCTTGGCTCGCGAATATCGTGCGTCTGGATTTTCATCGGCATGGCGTGTCAGGAGCACCTGCAGCGATTCGCCGTCAAATCCGAGTATGACGCAGTCGATTGAGACGTGCGGGTCGAATGTATGATCGATTGTGTTTTGTTTCATGAACGATAGCTGTGTTTTCATAATGTTTTACGCGGCAAAGATAACAATAAAAACAATCTCTTGCAAATATTTTTCCGTTTTTTTATTAAACTATCGTTTATTATCTGCTGAGTTCGGGCAAAAATATGGCGCAAATCATTGATTTTTGCCCTAAAATTTGCTTATTACGATTATTTGCGCTATATTTGCACGCAGAATAATGTAAAATGTACAACAATATGAAAAACCTCATTTTCTCATTTGCGACAGCCGTGCTTGCCTTCACTGGTTTTACTTCGTGCGCGCAGCAGGAACAGCCACAGAAGGCTAAGTATGTGTTCTATTTCATTACCGATGGAACAGGCGTCAACACCGTGCAGGGCACAGAATACTATCTCTCGCAGAAGCAGGGAGTTATCGGTCGCACACCTCTGTGCATGACACAGTTGCCTGTCGTTGGCGTTTCTGCCACATGGAGTGCTTCGAGCGATGTCACCGACTCGGCTGCTTCGGGCACGGCACTCGCATCGGGCACAAAGACTTACAATAATTCCATTGGTATGGCAACCGACTCTGTGACGCCGCTTGTCGGCCTTGCCCAGAAAGCCAAGGATTCCGGATGGGCAGTTGGTGTCGGTTCTACGGCTCCTGTCAACCATGCCACACCTGCCGCCCAGTTTGCACATCAGGTGACACGTCATGACTATTTCCAGATTGCCTGCCAGATGACCACAGCAGGTTTTGACTTTTACGGCGGCGGCAGCATTGCCATGCAGCGCGGCTATGACCGTCCGGAGGTGCGTGACTCTATTTATAATGCTTTGCGCGAAGCCGGTTACACCGTGACCTTCAGCCTTGAGGACTATGAGGCAAACGGCCGCAATGCCGACAAGCTTGTGATGCTTCAGGGCGATGTGCCTGACAGCTACAGCATTCCTTACTGGATCGACCGCAAGCCTGGACAGGTGACCATCGCCGATCAGGTAAAGGCTGAGCTTGACCTTCTCTATGCCAAGGCTCAGAAAAACGGCACCGGTTTCTTCCTCATGAACGAGGCAGGCGGTAAGGTCGATTTCGCATGTCATGCCAACGACGGTGCAACAGCCTTCGAGGAGGTTCTTGCCTGCGACAGCTGCGTGCGCATCGCCTATGATTTCTATCTCCAGCATCCGGACGAGACCCTCATCGTGATTACAGCCGATCATGAGACAGGCGGCCTCACACTCGGCTATGGCCCTGGCGGCTACAGCATTCACACAGAGGTGTTTGCCAATCAGACATGCAGCAAGGACGAATCTACACGCCATTTCCAGGCTCTCCGTTCAGCCACTCACAACAAGGTGACTTGGGATCAGGTCAAGGAACAGCTTGGCAAGGATTTCGGATTCTGGCAGGGTGTCGGTATCTCTGAAAGCGAGGAGAAGGAACTCGCTGATATCTACAAGCGTTCGTTTGTCGGCAAGATGGCCAACGAGGAGAACCTCTACAGCTCTAACGAACCTATCGTGGCTCTTGCCGTTCGCATCCTCAATAACAAGGCTTGCATGGGTTGGACCACAGGCGGTCACACTGCTGGCCTTGTGCCTGTCTATGCCTGCGGCGTTGGTCAGGAACTCTTCATGGGCCATAACGACAATGCCCAGGTTCTGCTCAACATCGCCAAGGCCATGGGCTTCTGATCCCGTGCGTTTCTTTTTACTCCGTCAAAGGAATTCAAAGGAAATCAATGTTCCAGACTTGACTTGAATATGATTTTCTATGATTTCGTATGATGGATGATTAAACTCCGTCAAGGGAAGGCAAATCTGCATGGCATTAATGGACGATTTATTGCGCGCAAAACATAAATAATATAAAAAATCTGCGGAATATTTGGTGGTTTCGCAGATTTTTTGTATCTTTGCGCCCACGAAAATTGTGTTCGGAAATAATTATTAACTAAAATATACAGAAATGAACATTACGAAGCAAGTGGTTGACGACGTAAATATCGTCCTCAGCCTTGAGATTGAGAAGGCCGACTATGCATCGGCTGTCGAGAAGGAGCTCAAAGAGGCTCGCAAGAAGATTCAGATGCCAGGTTTCCGCAAGGGCATGGTGCCTGCTGGCATGGTAAAGAAGATGTATGGCCAGTCAATCACCGTTGACGAGGTAAATAAGGTTATCAACAACTCTCTCTATAACTACATCGCCGAGAATAAGCTCAACGTGCTTGGCGAGCCAATGATCAATGGCGAGCAGGAGCCTGTTGACTTTGAGACAGCCGAGAAGTTCACCGTTAAGTTCGACATCGCTATCGCTCCTGAGTTCGCTATCACACTCGACAAGAGCGTCAAGGTTCCATACTACACCATCAAGGTCGATGACAAGATGATGGACGAGCAGATCAACGGCATGCGCAACCAGTACGGCGAGACCGTTAAGGTTGATGTCGTAGGTGCTGACGACGTTGTTAAGGGTAACATGGCCGAGCTCGACGAGAATGGCGAGATCAAGGAAGGCGGCATCGAGGTAACTGACGCTACCGTTTATCCACGTTACATGCAGGGCGAGGACGAGAAGAAGAAGTTCGAGGGTGCACAGAAGCTCACATCAGTTGACTTCAACCCAGCTGCTGCCTACAACAACAATCAGTCTGAGATCGCTTCCCTTCTCCAGAAGAAGCAGGACGAGGTAGCCGGCATCACAGCTAACTTCCGTTTCACCATCACCGAGATCACAAGCCGCGTTGCAGCCGAGATGAACGAGGATTTCTTCAAGCTCGTCTATGGTGAGGAGTGCACCACCGAGGAGGCATTCCGCGAGAACGTTAAGAACGGCATTGCTGCTCAGCTTGCTTCTAACAGCGAGTATAAGTTCAATCTCGATGCTCAGGCAGCATTCAAGGCTCAGGTCGGCACTCTCAAGTTCCCAGAGGAGTCGCTCAAGAAGTGGCTGCTTGCTAAGGACGAGAACCGCGACGCCCAGAAGCTTGATGAGGATTTCCCACGCATGATGGAGGATCTCACATGGCAGCTCATCGAGGAGAAGATCGTTGCTGAGAAGGGCATCACACTCTCTGATGACGACATCAAGGCTGAGGCTGCTGCAATGGTACGCGCTCAGATGGCTCAGTACGGCATGAGCAACCTTCCTGAGGAGTACCTCAAGACCTACGTTGAGAGCATCGTTAAGGACGAGAAGCAGCGTGGTCAGCTCCGTGACAGCGCTATGACCCGCAAGATCATGGCAGTCATCAAGGAATCTGTCGAGCTCCAGAACAAGGAGATTGGCATCGAGGAATTCCAGGAGATGTTCAAGTAAGAATGTCTGGAACTGCCATTTAGCGTTCCAACTGAACTTACACATTATTATATTTATATATATAAACAGCATCGTGGCCTCACGATGCTGTTTTTTTCGCTCACCAAGTCTTTTCCTTATGTCCTCAAATGTGGCAAATATTGAAAAATCTTTATTTATCATCGCAAGTTTACCAGGAGTGACAAAAAATCTTTATTTATCATCGCAAGTTTACTAGGAGTGACAAAAAATCTTTTTTTATCATCGCTGCTCTACCGGGAATGACAAAAAATCTTTTTTTATCATCGCTGCTCTACCTGGAGTGAAAAAAATATTATTTTTATCATCGCAGCTCTACCGGGAATGAAAAAAATATTATTTTTATCATCGCTGCTCTACCGGGAGTGATTTTTGCTTGTCAGGGAGCATCCAATGGTTATTGGTACTTGCCACAGCAAACTTTTATGAAGTATAACAGATTTTTGCCAATATCAAACAACATATTGGCACGTTTTCGTAAAAAATGCAAATAATTCATGCATTTTGGCTTTAGAGTTATCGAAAATTACAGAAAAAAGATTACCTTTGCACTCAAGAGCGCGAAACACGAATTAACATAAAGTCAAACAAAAAAATCCCAACACATTAGTCTTTGCTTTCCTTCGATAAACTCAGGACAAGCTAATTGACGATACGAAACAGAAATAAATCCACGCCACTGCGATCGTTATGAGAGGTCAGAGAGTGGCAGACATAGAAAAATAATGCATTGACTATTATTTTGCGTTCACCTGAAAAGCCTCGGAAACTCGTAAGGAAATAAGAACAGCCAAAATGATGGTTGGTATTCTCGGATAGGGGATACTTGTCATCACCTAAAAAAAGTAGTTAATGTCTATTCCGATTAGGTGTAGGCATTTTCTTCGTAAGGTGATGACAGGTTTCCAATCCGAGGCTACCTGGGTGAACGCACAAGAAGGGTGTCTATACCTTTTTTACGTTTACACCACGCCAACATGAGGAGTATCTCTTGCGTGATTTGATAGTTATGCGAATCAATAACAATCAACAATATTGCAATGAGATATTTAGGTAACAAGACATCCTTGTTAAACGAAATCAAAGCAGTCTTGGATAAGCATCATCTACTAATTCCTGGATTACGATTCTTTGATGCTTGTTGCGGAACTGGTGTTGTTTCCTATATGTTTAAGGATTTGTATTCAATCATATTGAATGACAACCTTCGCATGGCAACAACATTTGCAGCAGGTCATTTGTTTGAAAATAGGTGCAATTTTGAGAGACTTGGCTTCGATCCATTTTACTACTTCAATTCAAATACAGAAACTCTTCAAGGCTTCTTTTACAACAACTATGCGCCTTCATCAGGAGGACGCATGTATTTTTCTGATTTCAATGCAAGTAGAATTGACTACTTTAGAGCCACAATCGAGACATGGTATCAAGATAATAGAATTGGATATGAGGAATATCTATATTTGCTTGCTTCATTAATAGAGTCTGTATCACTTGTTGCCAATGTCGCAGGTGTATATGGTGCGTTTCTTAAGAGTTGGGATCCACGTGCCAAGAAGGACATTATATTCAAAAGACCTTGTTATACTGATGAAAAAATATCATCTTTGGGCACTTTATGTCCGAAAGTGGAAATACACAACAATAATATAGAAAACTCAATAGAGGATATTGATTGTGACATCTTGTATTTTGATCCACCTTATACAAAGAATTCTTATTCCGTACAATACCACATATTAGAGACATTGGTGCGCAATGACTCTCCTGAGTTGCGTGGCATAACTGGCGCTCGTAGCTGGGATAATGTGTCGAATATCTGGTCAAAACCTTATGAGGTAGAGGTTGCTTTTGAGCGTATTATTGCAAAAACAAAAGCCAAGCATATTGTGTTCAGCTACAGTACTGATGGTTTGATGAGCAAAGAATACATTTTGTATGTGCTTAAGCGTCACTGCTATCCGGAAAGTATAGAATGTGAAGAAATAACTTACAAGAAATATCGTAACTCTAGAAGTGCAAATCAAGACGAACATTTTGAGTATATCTTCTATGCAGAGAAGAAACCTATTGAAGATGTCGAGTACTATTGTCCTCTAAATTACATGGGAGGCAAAACAAATGTCATCCGTTACATAAAACCGCATTTGAATGGAAGATCTACCTTTGTTGACCTGATGGGAGGAGGATTCAATGTGGGTATAAATACAAACGGATTCCAGAAGGTCATTTATAATGATGTGAACTTCATCGTGAAAGATTTGCTGCAAATGTTCAAAGAACTTCCTACGGCAGAAATACTCCGATTCGTCGATAGGACTGTCAGCAAGTACGGATTGACTAAGCACGACAAAGAGGCTTACAATAGAATCCGTAGCGATTACAATACTCGTTACCGTACACATTCTAAAGCCAATTTATATTTGTACACTGTCATACTTTATGGTTTTCAGCAACAGATACGTTTTAACTCGAATCATGAGTTTAACAATCCCGTTGGTGAAAGTGGCTATAGCGATTCTATCAAAGAAAAGATAGTTTCGTTTTCACGCAGATTAAAAGAAATGGATGTGGAGTTCCATGAGAGTGATTTCGAGGAAATAGAGAATAAGGTCACCACAGATTCTCTTATATACGCAGATCCTCCTTACTTGATTACTCTTGGTTCGTACAATGACGGAAAACGAGGCTTCAATGGTTGGAATGAAAACGATGAGAGCCGATTGTTAGCGCTTCTTACTCGTTTGCATAATATTGGTTGCAAGATAGTTATTTCGAATATCTTAGAATACAAGGGTAAGACAAATGAACAATTAACAAAATGGGTAGAAGAAAACGATGTTAATGTACATGACATTGAAGTAAGAAAAAGAAAAGAATGTTTAATCGTAACACGATAGAATATGGCAACATTCATCATCAAGAAAGATAAATTCCAAGTAAAGGGAGAGGATCCTCAGAATATGTTCAATAAACAGGTGTTAGACCGCTTGGCAATTGAATTGATACGCAGTACTACTTATAATGTCCGTTGGGAACCAGGCCATAACGAAGGACAATTCGCGAAACTCGTTACACCATTACGAACATTCTATATCAGTTTGTCAAAATCCGATCCTGGAGAAGGGCGCAACTCGTATCTTCAAAGTTCTCCAACAGCATTTGCCAACTTTATGAATGAAGTTAAGAATCAGGGTAAATTAGGAGATTTTGTTGTAGCTCTTCGTTCTCAAGGACGAACATACTTGACTGACTATCAGAAATTCGTCGTCAGAATGCTCCTAACAATAGGAGTAAAAATTATAGACCTAACAGCCTACAATCTAAATCGCAACATACAACCATTTTCTTCTATAGAAGATATGATTCGCACTCGTCAAGCAAGTAAGAGAGCGAACAACAATCCAACTTTCTTTACAGATGAAGGCGAAAATTATCACCTTTATGGGAAAACATTTGGTGCAAATGGTAAGGAAACGGCTCTGCTTTGTTATGCAATGATGAAGATCTCTACCAAACCGATTAGATTGTTTCAGATTCTCGACAATGGCGAAAGTAGTTTAAGCGGTGAAGATGTGCAAGCATTTGCTCATTTCGCATACTTATTTAGTACACCTTCTATGGATATTCTTGATGATACCTATGAGATTGATGACTTTACATCTCAAGCTTATCCTGATACCAGTACTCTGCAATTGCGTCAGCCCAGATTCATATACAACCTCTTGGAGAAAACTAATGGTGAAAAGAAATGTGCTCTTTGCGATTGCAAGATTTCACCTTTGATCCAAGCCGCCCATATCTATAGTGTGGCAGATATAAAGAAAAATGTTTCATTGACTGATGATGAAAAGGTACGTATGGCCACAGACGGAAACAATGGAATGTGGCTTTGTATGCATCATCACAAACTTTTCGATTCAGCGATACTAAGGATCACTCCGAATGGAATATCCTATGTAAAAAACGATGATGCAGATTCTCAATTCATAGAACATTCTTTGAAAGAAAAGCGTTTACCTACTATTTACACGAATTCAGAATCTCGTAAGTATTTCTCGATGCGTAAATTCTAATGGAACAATTTCAAGATTTCTCGTTATTCCACGGCGACTCAATGGAGGTGCTTGCCAACATCGAGGAAAAGGTTGACATGATATTTGCCGACCCTCCTTATTTCTTGTCTTCTGGTAACGGAACTGTCAAAATAAATGGCAGGTACATCAATTTTGACAAAGGCAAGTGGGACAGGCAGCGCTCTAAAGAGGAAATATACGAGTTCAATAAACATTGGCTCTCATTGTGTCGAGAGTGTCTGAAAGACTCTGGAACGATTTGGGTGTGTGGTACGTATCACAACATCTTTGAGGTGGTAGAATGCTTGAAGGATTTGGGGTTCAAAATCTTGAATATGATTGTGTGGCAGAAGTCTGATCCACCAAAGACGTTGACCGACCAACGTTTCAACTTCTCTGCCGAATACATCATCTGGGCACGTAAATGTGAAAAAGTTCCTCATTTCTTCAACTATGAACTGATGGAGCACATGAACAATGGCATTCACATGCCTGATGTATGGAAACTTCCTGCTCCCTGTCATTGGGAAAAGACTTGCGGCAAGCATCCAACTCAAAAGCCTCTGCGACTACTTTACCGTATCATTCTTGCAACGACACATGAAGGTGACACAATTCTTGATCCTTTTGCAGGCAGCTGCACCACTGGTATTGCCGCCAACCTTCTTGGTCGTAAGTTCATCGGCATTGACCAAGATGAGAAGTATCTGCAATTAGGGATGCGTCGGCGCGAAGAAATCTACAATCCCGATGTGGCGCAGAAAATCTTTGAACGCATGTCAGAGAATCCCGAAGAGGTGCAAGTCATAGTGAACCACGCTCGCCCGGAACTATTGAAACTGATGATAGAGAAGGGCATCTGCTACCTTCGTGCTGGTGATTCAAAAGGTTCAGTGTTGGTAACACCGGGCTTCGAACGAACGGGTTACGTGTTGCTTCATTCTGGAGGACAGGATTGCCATCTATTCAAGTTGAAGCGAAAAGGTTGCTTCCAGATATGGACAAAAGAATCGTTGGAAGAACAAGGCTTCCATCCAGAACACGCCTCGTATTATCAAGTATTCCATTTCGATAATTCCAAGGAGATACCTTTTTCTCGTGAACCTCGGCTCTTGCAAGGTCTCAATACTTATCGCTCCAAGATAAGACCGCTGTCTGACTTTATAGGCATTCGGTGATATGATTCATCAGCAAACTTTGTTTCCCAAAATGGTTGAACAGGAAGAGAATCAAGCCATCAAACCAACGTGCTGGCAATATTGTATGAAGGAAACGCATTGATGCATTGCCGATTCCAAAGGCGTAACGTGTCTTAGTGTGACGCGATGTAACTGCTTTACATACATGCTTGGCAGCAGTCCTTCCCCAATCGCTATATACACCACCAGGTTCAACGATGACAACATCTATACCGTATCGTTTCACCTCCATTCGAGTAGCGTCGCTCAATGCTTCTACCGCATATTTGCTGGCATTATACCAACCTGCAAAACAAAAAGTGATTATTCTTTCTTATCTAATAGACTGATGCTTATCGGATTCATGTTGTTGCTTTTAGCGGCAGTCTTTTACCGTATGTCAGCATTCGCCAAATCCATTCCAGTGGACCGTAGGCAAAAAATCTCAGCCATAGATATGAGCAGATGACCTCAAAGAGATAAACTCCGACGGCGGCACAGATGACTTCCGGCATTGTGAGTTGCATGCCCCATCCGAAACCTACGCCATAGAACAACACGATGGCTATGGCAGATTGAGAGATGTAGCATGTCAGAGCCATCTTGCCAGGATAGGTGAAGGGTGTGTATATTCGTCTGCCGTAAAGGGCGAACATTGCCATATATGCCCAGCCGAGAGGGTAGATATTCAGCATCTCGATAAGTGTGTGGAATGGGGGCGCGAACTGATAGCCATTCACGGCATCATAGGCATGAAGAATGGCGAAAGGGATGCCGATAGCAAGACCCGCGATCATGACGCGTTTCAGAAGTGGACGATGTCGCTCAATATCGTTGAATAACTTTTTCTTGCCAATCCAAAGTCCTACGAGGAAGAGTCCAAGCACCTTGAAATATCGGTCGCTGGAGATGAACTCCGTCATTCGTTCGAACGCTCCCATAACAAGGAATTTCAAGAGGTCAGTATATGACTGACTCTCGCGTAGCCATGTGCCCCAATCGCCTATGCCGAAGTGCGACTGCCAATAATCCATCTGGTGGAAAAACCATGCGCACGGTTGAAGGTCGATGGCATAAACCAATGACGAGGTGATGACTGGCAGAAAGAGGAAGAATCCTGCCCATCGAAGAATGGCCCTGCTGGAACATTGCCAAAAGAATGGCAGAATAATGCCCATGGCAGCATAGAGCATCAATATGTCGCCACTCCACAGCAGCATCAGATGTGCAAAACCGAAACATAGCAAAATCAGCATTCGGCGATAGAAGATGTGCATACCGTTGGCTCCTCGCTCCATGGCATTGCCTATGATTATGCTGAATCCGATGCCAAAGAGCACAGAGAAGATCGTGTAGAACTTGCCGTCAACGAGTAGGTACATCAGGAAGTTGGCTATCTGATCCATCATGCTGACCTCCACGTTCGTGGTATGCTCTACGTCATAAAAGGCATAGAGCGTCAACTCCTTGTAATTGGCAAGGCACACTCCAAGCAAGGCAAACCCTCGTAATGCGTCCAGCACCTTCAGTCGTTTCTTTACCGGCCCTGTTGAGCACGTTGCCCACGGCCTAAGTTTATTCACAAGCTTCATATCGTTCTTATGATGATTCTGCGATAGGCAGGTAATGTGTATTTGCTGTTAAGACCAAAATAAATGTCCAGTTTTTAAGCCATGAAATAACCTGCGACAATATACGAGCAGTACTTATTGAGCAAGTTTGACAGAGGAAGATCTCCTTTCAGGAATCTCTCTGCGTCAAGCTTCAGAATCCTTTCGCTTACCGGCTTCTTACCTTTGAATAATGCTTTGAGATACTGAGTACCGTTCTCTTCGATAATGCTCACATCCGAGAAGAATTGTGTGAGGTCTTCTGCATCGTAGACGATGGAGTAGCTTGGTCGCTTTGCTCCCGGGATGTCCTCCACCAATATGTTCTTGTCCAATAAATCTTGGATGTCTCGAATGGCTGTGTCTTTGGAGCATTTTGCCAATGTTGACCATGTCTTTGATGTGATCTTTGACTCGTAGCCATCGAGGAAAAGATTGAGTATCTGTGTCTGGCGCTCTGTCATCGGTATGGACGATGCCTTCTGCCAGAAGAAACTCTTGTTTAGAATCGTTGTGACGATGGTTTCAGCTTCATCGAGAGCTTCAACCAATTTCTGCATGTACCACACCAACCATTCGGTAATGTCACCATCTCCATGCTGCATTCGTTCCAGGATGTCATAGTAGTGGTTCTTGTCCTTGTTTATCTGCGATGAAACATTGTAGAAGCGGAACTCACTCTTTTCTCCTCTTGCCAGTAGCATATCGGAAAGAATACGTGCCAATCTGCCATTGCCATCCTCGAAAGGATGAATGCTCACAAACCAGAAATGGGCAACAGCTGAACGGATGATGCTGCTCACTGGCTCGTCAGCATTGAACCATGAGAGGAACTTCTGCATTTCCTCTTCTACACGCTCAGGCGAAGGAGCGATGTAGTGAATCTTCTCGCGTCCGAACATTCCGCTGATGATATGCTCCTCGTTAGTACGATACTGACCGACTTCGATCAGACTGCCTTCGCTGTAGCCAGCCGGAAAGAATGCTGCTTGCCATGCACATAGCTTCTCTTTACTGAGAACTAAGTCATAGTGCTGTATTGCTTCGAGCATCACACCAACGACCGAGTCCACATAGTGCGAAGGTGCAGTATATTTCACGTTCTCGATTCCCAGTTTTCTTGCAATGGAAGAACGCACCTGATCCACATTCAGGCGTATGCCCTCAATTTCCGATGAGTACACCACATCGTGAGTCAAGTTCTCTGCCATTGCTCGCAATTTGCTGTCAAAACCAAGAGAACTCAACCTTCCATAAAGCAATCCTTGCTTTCTGCATACTATCTCCAGAAGGAGCGATACCTGTGACTCGTCCCACCTGAAGTTTGTCCAATTATCTCTTTCGTGTATATACATAGTTATTTTCTTTATGCGACATTATATAATGCGTATCGTCGCAAATTCTGCGACAAAATTACAAAAATAATATCGAATCACCAAAGAAACTTTCAAAATAACGCATATTTTGCGACGTTTTTGACTCAAAATCGTCGTAACACTACATTTAACTGTCAAAACATGCCAGAAATATTAAAGCATGTAAATGGCATTTTATGTAAAGTTGGTTACAATCTTTCTTCTTCAATCAATCTTAAACACGATGCTTGTCTTGCAAGGTAATGACGAAGGACACTCGATAGTGAGACACTCGTTTGTCTGCTTCCATTTCAGTTTTGCCTTGCTGCCAAGCAGTTGCACGCTCTTCACCTTCTTGCCCTC
>JAGHUA010000025.1 GCA_018065085.1 Candidatus Liminaster caballi
ACAGGACGGGAATAGGCTATGGACTCGTCGATATAGGCATACTGGAGTCCAATCTTGCGCAACGGACACTGATGCCACTTCTCCTGCGGAAGGAAAGCCAAGGAAAGCTCGGCTCCGAGGTTATCGAGCGTGAAGTTGCCCGAACGGAAGGTACCAGTGGCCGATGGGTCGAGGGCCTGAGCAGCCTTGAGGTCATCGGTGTAGATAACCCAGTCGATCATATCGGACTTGTGGCTATAGAACACAGATGCCTCGGCCTTCCAAGCCTGACGGCGGAAGCGTGTGCCAAGCGAGACGTCATTGGTGCGCTCTGGCTTGAGATCGGACGTACCCTCGATATTGGTTCCGCTATAATAGAGGTCGGTGAAGGTTGGCATACGCAGTGCCATATTCCATGAAAGGAACAGTTTCCAGTCGGCAGACGGACGCCATGAGACATCGACACCGGGATAGAGTCGCCAGCGCGAGTCGAGGGCTGTGTTCATGTTGGCGAGGAGGCCGAGCGAGATGGTGGTGCGGCTGAGCAGCACATCGTGCTCAAGGAATGCCGAGAGGTTGGTACGGTCGGCATGATGGGTGTACTTGACATCAGAATCGTGTCCGTCGATGCCCTTGGCGCCAAAATAGCGTGACGGTTCCATTGGTTCGCCGAGCTTGGTGCTGTAGATGCCCTCGTTGCGCATCTCCACGCCAAAGGATGTCTTGCCGAAACGCGACTCGATCCAGCTGTTGAACGACGCTGCCCAGGTATCGACCTGATGGAAGTTCTCGCCTGCCGGCTTGTCTTTATGCCACTGATAGTGATCGAACCAGCGATTCCAGCTCAAGGCAGGAGCGATGTGAAGACGACCCACTGTGAACTCGGATGTAAGCGCTCCCATATAGCGCTCATTGCTCTCCCACTGATCGGTGCTCGATGCGCCATAGAACGTGTTGGCGCCGTAAGGTTTGTAGCTGTAGCCAAGCTGGAGATCGACCTTGGCATCAGGACTGATGCGATACTCGCCCTGATAGAAGCCACGGCTGGACTGGAAATAGCTGTTAGGCGTGGCTCCATCGGCACGGCTATAACCTCCGCTGAGGCTCTGACTGTAACTGCCCTTCTGATGAGACAGGCGCAGGTCACCGCCCGCATAGCCATAGCTGCCGCCATAGAGATGAGCTGATGATCCGGACTGACGGGTCACGATATTGACCACGCCAGTGAATGCACTCGTACCGAAGACACGCGCTGACGGGCCTTCGATGACCTCTATGCGCTCAATGTCCTGCATCGTCACAGGGAAATCGGCCGAAAGATGGCCGGTGTGTGGCGATGAAATATTGACACCATTAAGGAGAAGGGTGATCTGGTCGAACGTTCCGCCACGAACAGAGATGTCGGTCTGGACACCGAACTCTCCTCGCTGGCGCACGTCAATGCCGACGGCATACTCCAGAAGATCGTTAATACTGTGTACCGCCGCTGCGGCGATATCCACAGCGGATAGTACAGTAACAAGACGCGGTGCCTGAAGCTGAGTGAGCGGCACACGCGAAGCGAGGACTTCGACATCCCCGAGACCAACCACCAACGAGTCGTCTTCGGCTACGGCAACGGGACGGTGAGAGTCGTGGAGTGTGCCGACTGTAGCCGAGGCATTGGCCTTGAGGCATACGGTGGAAAGCATAGCCACGCTCAACACTCCGATGCGCACTTCGCGATGAAGGCTCTGGAAGCTGGCGTAAGAAGCGCCACTGAAGCGCTTCCACTTGGTTGTACTGTTGTTGTTTGACATTAAATAAAAAAAGTTAGAAATATAATGACCAGCAGCCACGTCGTTGTGACTGCTGGCCAATTTATCGGTCAGACCCAAATAGAAAGGGTCGTCAGTGCTTAATCAAAGTCGAGAGCCTTGCGTGGTGCGGTGAAGGCTCGGTTGAAGTCATCGCGGCTGCCGACTACGATCTTCTCGAATTCGCGCTGACCGGTACCGGCTGGGATGAGGTGACCGCAGATGACGTTCTCCTTCATGCCCTCAAGGTAATCTGACTTGCCTTCGATGGCAGCCTCATTGAGCACTCGTGTGGTCTCCTGGAATGATGCAGCCGACATGAAGCTGGTGGTGCCGAGAGCGGCACGTGTGATACCCTGAAGCATCTGCTCGCATGTTGCAGGCACTGCATCGCGCGAGTCAACGAGCTTCTTGTCCTTGCGGCGAAGCATTGAGTTCTCATCGCGCAGACGACGGGCTGTTACCAGCATGCCTGGCTTGAGTTCGGTGCTGTCGCCCGACTTGATGATGTACTTCATGCCCCAGATGCGATCGTTCTCCTGAAGGAACTCAAGCTTATCGACAACCTGCGATTCGAGGAAGCGTGTATCGCCAGCGCTGAGCACGGTTACCTTGCGCATCATCTGACGTACGATGACCTCGAAGTGCTTGTCGTTGATCTTTACGCCCTGCAGACGGTAAACGTCCTGTACCTGGTTAACGATATACTCCTGAACGGCTGTCGGGCCAAGAATCTTGAGGATGTCGCTTGGGGTGATGGCTCCGTCTGAAAGTGGGTTGCCGGCACGCACATAGTCGTGTTCCTGAACGAGGATCTGACGAGACATCGGGATGAGATACTTGCGCAGATCACCATGCTTGCCTGTGACGATAACCTCACGGTTACCACGCTTTGGCTTAGGATTGAAGGTAACCTCACCGTCGATCTCAGATACAACTGCTGGGTTGGATGGGTTACGTGCCTCGAAGAGCTCGGTAACACGTGGAAGACCACCGGTAATATCGCCTGCCTTGCTGCTGGTGCGGTTGATCTTTACGAGTACGGCACCCGGCTGGATCATCTCCTGGTCGTTGACCATGATGTGTGCACCCACTGGCAATGAGTATGTGGCAATGATGTCGCCCTCCTCGTTCTGTACGTGTACGATTGGCACACGTGTACGATCCTTAGACTCAATGACGATCTTATCCTCAAGACCTGTAGCATCGTCGGTCTCAACCTTGTAGGTATCGCCCTCGACTACGTTCTCGTAGGCGATCATACCGCCGTGCTCGGCAACGATGACGGCGTTGAATGGATCCCACTCGGCAATGACATCGCCCTTCTTGACCTGTGTGCCGCTCTCAACAAAGAGCTTGGAACCGTAACCGATGTTGGCCTGTGCAAGTACCATACCGGTGTTAGGATCCTCGATGCGCATTTCGGTCATACGGCTAACGACGATCTTGGTTACTGAACCGTCCTCCTGTGGAGCATCGATGGTACGGAGCTCCTCGATGATGAGGTTACCGTCATAACCTGCCTTGAGGTTAGAGACTGCAACAGCATTCGAGGCAATACCACCGGCGTGGAACGTACGGAGGGTAAGCTGGGTACCAGGCTCACCGATTGACTGGGCAGCGATGACGCCGACAGCCTCGCCCTTCTGTACCATGCGGTTGGTTGAGAGGTTACGGCCGTAGCACTTGGCGCAGACACCATGCTTAGACTCGCAGGTGAGCACTGAACGGATCTCAACCTGCTCGATAGGTGAATCCTCGATGGCATCAGCGATGCGCTCGGTGATCTCCTCGCCGGCAGCGATGATGAGTTCGCCAGTGATTGGATGGATGATATCGTGTACTGACACACGGCCAAGGATACGCTCCTTGAGTGTGGCAATAACCTCATCGTTGTTCTTGAGCTCGGTGCAGATAAGACCACGGAGTGTGCCGCAATCCTCCTCGCGGATGATGACATCGTGAGCAACATCGACAAGACGACGTGTGAGGTAACCGGCATCGGCTGTCTTCAACGCGGTATCGGCAAGACCCTTACGAGCACCGTGAGTAGAGATAAAGTACTCAAGAGCCGACATACCTTCCTTAAAGTTGGCCTTAATTGGGTTCTCGATGATCTGTGCACCCTCGGCACCTGCCTTCTGAGGCTTGGCCATAAGACCACGCATACCTGAGAGCTGTGCAATCTGATCCTTAGAACCACGGGCGCCTGAGTCCATCATCATGTAGATGGCGTTGAAGCCCTGCTCGGCCTCCTTGAACTGCTTCATGAGCACCTGGGTGAGCTTGTTGTTGACGCCAGACCAGACATCGACCACCTTGTTGTAACGCTCCTTGTCGGTAATCCAACCGTTGTTGTAGTCGTCCATGATGGCTTCTACCTCATCATCACCCTTGCGGATGATCTCAGACTTCTCCTCTGGAACGAGCACATCACCGAGGTTGAACGAAAGACCGGCACGGAAAGCCTCGTAGTAACCGAGGTTCTTAACATCGTCAAGGAAGTCGGCTGTGCGTGGGATACCACAGTACTTGATGACGTCGGTGATGACGTTACGCAGTGACTTCTTGGTGATAACCTCATTGACGTAACCTACCTTGGCTGGTACCTTCTCATTGAGGATGAGTCGGCCTACTGAGGTCTCAACCATGTGCTTGATTGGACGGCGGCCATTCTCAGGATCGACATCATCAACGACACACTTGATCTTGGCCTGCATTGAGCACTTGCCCTCGTTGAAGGCAATCATAGCCTCTTCAGGACCATAGAATGTGAGACCCTCGCCCTTATCGTGGTCACGGAGCTTGGTGATGTAATAGAGACCAAGAACCATATCCTGAGAAGGAACGGTGATAGGAGCACCGTTGGCTGGGTTCAGAATGTTGTGCGAACCGAGCATGAGAATCTGTGCCTCAAGGATGGCAGCATTGCCAAGTGGCAGATGGACAGCCATCTGGTCACCGTCGAAGTCGGCGTTGAACGCAGTACATGCAAGTGGGTGGAGCTGGATGGCCTTGCCCTCGATCATGCGTGGCTGGAATGCCTGAATACCGAGACGGTGAAGTGTAGGAGCACGGTTGAGAAGCACCGGATGACCCTTCATCACAAGTTCGAGGATATCATAAACGACAGGCTCTCGCTTATCGACAATCTTCTTGGCTGACTTGACAGTCTTGACGATGCCACGCTCGATGAGCTTGCGGATGATGAACGGCTTATACAGCTCGGCAGCCATAAGCTTTGGCAGACCGCACTCGTTCATGCGGAGCTCTGGACCAACTACGATTACCGAACGTGCTGAATAATCGACACGCTTACCGAGGAGGTTCTGACGGAAACGACCCTGCTTACCCTTGAGCGAATCGCTCAATGACTTAAGCGGACGATTGGCCTCACTCTTGACAGCCGACGACTTGCGTGAGTTGTCGAAGAGCGAATCGACTGCCTCCTGAAGCATGCGCTTCTCGTTGCGGAGAATAACCTCAGGAGCCTTGATCTCCATGAGTCGCTTGAGACGGTTGTTGCGGATGATGACACGACGGTAGAGGTCATTGACATCGCTGGTGGCAAAACGACCGCCATCGAGTGGAACCAAAGGACGAAGCTCAGGTGGGATCACAGGAAGAACCTTGATGATCATGTACTCAGGCTTGTTCTGGTCTTCCTCCTTCATGCCTGGCTTGCGCGAAGCACGGAAATTCTCAACAACCTGGAGACGCTTGAGAGCCTCGGTCTTGCGCTGTACGCTGCCGTCCTCGTTGGCCTTGGCACGGAGCTCGCAGGCAAGGCTGTCAAGATCGACCTGCTGAAGGAGCTCGAGGATAGCCTCGGCACCCATCTTGGCAACGAACTTGTTAGGATCGCCATCAGGAAGATTGCGATACTTCTCTGGTACCTTGTCGAGCAAATCGAGGTACTCGTCCTCTGAATATGTATCAAGCTTCTGAACGCCTTCGATCTTCTCAAGGCAACCAGGCTGAATGACTACGTAGCGCTCGTAATAGATAACCGAGTCGAGCTTCTTGGTCGGCATGCCAAGGAGGTAGCCGATCTTGTTAGGCAACGAACGGAAATACCAGATATGAGCTACAGGAACAACCAAGTCGATATGGCCACAACGCTCACGGCGTACCTTCTTCTCGGTTACCTCTACGCCGCATCGGTCGCAGACGATTCCCTTATAGCGGATGCGCTTGTACTTACCGCAATGGCACTCATAGTCCTTGACAGGACCGAAGATTTTCTCGCAGAAGAGACCGTCGCGCTCTGGCTTATATGTGCGATAGTTGATGGTCTCTGGCTTGAGTACCTCACCCTTTGAGTTGTTCTTGATTTCATCAGGCGAAGCAAGACCAATGCTAATCTTCGAAAAGTTGATCTTCTTTGGTGTATTATCTCTTCTAAAAGCCATAAGTCTTTTTGAAATTACAAATTACTAGATTGCTAATTACACATTATTATAATATATAATTAGTCGAACTTGATGCTCAAACCAAGGCCGCGGAGCTCATGGAGAAGCACGTTGAGTGACTCTGGAAGACCTGGAGTTGGCATTGTGTCGCCCTTGACGATTGCCTCGTATGTCTTTGCGCGACCTACGACATCGTCTGACTTGACTGTAAGTACCTCCTGGAGAATGTGTGCTGCGCCGAATGCTTCGAGCGCCCAAACTTCCATCTCACCGAAACGCTGTCCACCGAACTGGGCCTTACCACCAAGTGGCTGCTGTGTGATGAGCGAGTAAGGACCGATTGAACGGGCATGCATCTTGTCCTCAACCATGTGACCGAGCTTAAGCATGTAGGTAACACCCACAGTGGCCATCTGGTCGAATGGTTCGCCTGTGCCGCCATCGTAAAGCTGTGTCTTGCCATAGCGTGGCAGACCTGCCTTGTCAGTCCACTCATTGAGATCATCGAGTGTAGCACCATCGAAGATAGGTGTTGCGAACTTCTCACCGAGCTCACGGCCTGCCCAACCAAGAACTGCCTCGAAAATCTGACCGAGGTTCATTCGTGAAGGCACACCGAGTGGGTTCAATACGAGATCGACCGGACGACCATCTGCTGTGAATGGCATATCCTCATCACGTACTACCTTCGAAACGATACCCTTGTTACCGTGACGACCGGCCATCTTATCACCTACGCCGATCTTACGCTTCTTGGCAATGTAAACCTTTGCAAGCTTGATGATGCCAGATGGCAGATCATCGCCAATAGAAAGATCGAACTTCTTGCGGCTGAGCTCAGCACCAATCTTCTTAGAGACATGGAGATAGTTCATGATTGTGTCCTTGACAAGCTTGTCAGTATGCTCGTCGCCAGTCCACTTGCCTACCATAACAGCACGATAGTCAACAGTTGCAAGTACGGCAGGAGTGAAGGCCTGACCCTTGGTGATGACATCGATGCCCATGAAATCCTTGATGCCTGCTGAGGTCTTGCCGTCGAGGAGAGTTGTGAGCTTCTCGACAAGACGCTTGAGAAGTGCATCCTGACGATCCTCGAACTCCTGCTCGATGAGCGGCATCTGTGCACGCTCAGCCATACGGGCCTTGCGATCCTTAACTGCACGACTATAAAGAGCAGTGTCGATAACAACACCATGGAGCGATGGATTGGCCTTGAGTGAAGCATCCTTCACATCGCCAGCCTTGTCGCCAAAGATGGCACGAAGCAACTTCTCTTCAGGTGTTGGGTCTGACTCGCCCTTAGGTGTGATCTTACCGATCATGATGTCACCTGGCTCAATCAAAGCACCGACACGAACGATACCACGTTCGTCGAGATCCTTTGTTGCATCCTCGCTGACGTTTGGAATGTCGGCTGTGAGTTCCTCCATACCACGCTTTGTCTCACGCACCTCAAGGGTGTATTCGTCAACGTGAACAGAGGTGAGGATATCCTCGCGTACGATACGCTCTGAAAGCACGATGGCATCCTCGTAGTTGTAACCCTTCCATGGCATGTAAGCAACCTTAAGGTTCTTACCGATGGCAAGCTCACCCTGATCGGTCGAATATCCCTTGGTCAGGATATCGCCA
Organism: Candidatus Liminaster caballi; assembly: GCA_018065085.1. Taxonomy (GTDB): domain Bacteria; phylum Bacteroidota; class Bacteroidia; order Bacteroidales; family UBA3663; genus Liminaster; species Liminaster caballi. The sequence goes on from JAGHUA010000025.1 coordinate 7,823, forward strand.
GCCTTGATGCGCTGACCCTTGACACATGCCGGCTGCAGGTCATAGGTGGTTGACTGGTTGGTCTTGCGCCACTTTGGAAGGACATATTCCTTAACGCTGTCCTCAAATGAGCAGAACTCCTCATCCTTTGTACGGTCATAACGTACGCGGATAACAGTTGCATCGACAAACTCAACAACGCCATCGCCCTCGGCAATGACCTGTGTGCGGCTGTCGCGAACGAGCTGTGCCTCGATGCCTGTACCTACGATAGGTGCCTCGCACTTCATGAGAGGTACGGCCTGGCGCATCATGTTCGATCCCATGAGTGCGCGGTGGGCATCGTCATTCTCAAGGAATGGAATGAGGGCGGCAGCAATTGATGCAATCTGGTTTGGAGCCACGTCGATGAGATCGACATCCTCTGGGTTGACAACAGGGAAGTCTGCACCCTCACGTACGATTACGTGATGATCGGTGAAGTGACCCTCGTCATCCATTGGAGCTGTGCTCTGAGCAATCTTCTTGCCTTCCTCGCCTTCAGCGCTCATCCACTGTACGCCAGCGTCTGTGAGATCGACCTGACCATTGGTAACGGTGCGGTATGGAGTCTCAATGAAGCCGAGGTCATTAACCTTGGCAAACACGCACATTGATGAGATAAGACCGATGTTCGGACCTTCAGGAGACTCGATAGGACACAGACGACCGTAGTGGGTGTAGTGTACGTCTCGAACCTCAAAGCCTGCACGCTCACGTGAAAGACCACCAGGACCAAGAGCCGACATACGGCGCTTGTGGGTAATCTCGGCAAGCGGATTGGTCTGATCCATGAACTGGCTCAGGGCGTTGGTGCCGAAATATGAATTGATAACGCTCGAAATGGTCTTTGCGTTGATCAGGTCAGTTGGAGTGAAGTCCTCGTTATCGCGAACGTTCATACGTTCACGGATAGTGCGGCTCATACGGGCAAGACCGATGCCGAACTGGTTATAGAGCTGCTCGCCTACGGTACGTACACGACGGTTAGAAAGGTGGTCAATATCATCGACATCCTCACGGTCGCTGATAAGCTGAATGAGGTAGCGGATAATGGCAATGATATCGTCCTTGGTGAGTACGCGTGTATCAGGGTTGATGCTCAGATTGAACTTCTTGTTGATACGATAACGGCCTACCTCGCCAAGGTCATAGCGCTTCTCTGAGAAGAAGAGGTTCTGGATTACCTCACGAGCTGATGTATCATCGGCTGGCTCAGCATTACGCAACTGACGGTAGATATAGATTACAGCCTCCTTCTCGGTAAAGCATGGATCCTTCTGAAGGGTGTTGTAGATGATTGCATAGTCATCGAGGTGAGAGTCGTTGCGCTGAACGAGGATTGTGCTTGCACCTGACTGGAGAATCTTCTCAACATCAGCCTCATCAAGCACCTTCTCACGGTTCACGAGAACCTCATTACGCTCGATTGATACAACCTCGCCTGTATCCTCGTCAACGAAATCCTCAGTCCATGACTTAACGACACGTGCAGCAAGCTTGCGGCCAACGTAGTCGTTGATAGTTTCTGGCTTGACCTCAACTGTCTCAGCAAGGTTGAAGATCTGGAGGATGTCCATATCACTCTCAAAGCCGATGGCACGCAAAAGAGTTGTTACAGGCAACTTCTTCTTACGGTCGATATAGGCATACATGACATTGTTGATGTCAGTAGCGAACTCAATCCAGCTGCCCTTGAATGGGATAATACGAGCCGAATAGAGCTTGGTGCCGTTAGAGTGAAGGCTCTGACCAAAGAACACACCTGGTGAACGGTGAAGCTGAGATACGACAACACGCTCAGCGCCATTGATCACGAATGTACCCTGCGGAGTCATGTAAGGAATCTGACCAAGATAAACGTCAGTAACCTTGGTGTGGAAGTCCTCATGATCAGGATCAGTGCAGAACAGCTTCAACTTAGCCTTCAACGCTACATTGTAGGTAAGGCCACGAAGCAGACACTCTTCGATTGAATAACGAGGAGGATCAACAAAATAGTCGAGGAACTCGAGAACATAGTTGTTTCGGGTGTCGGCAATTGGGAAGTTCTCAGCAAATACTTTGTAGAGACCTTCATTCTTGCGCTCCTCCGGTGGAGTATCTAACTGCAGGAAGTCATGGAACGACTTCAACTGAATGTCCAGGAAGTCTGGATACTGCAGAGGACTCTTAATGGAAGCAAAGCTTACTCTAGGCTTCATAATTCCAGAAACAGATTTAGGATTTATATATTTTTAATAATTATTTTCAACTCGGGTGCGTTATGTAGAGATGTTCGAACCTTAAATAGAACCAAAAACACTGTCAAGATGTTTGCTAATAACGCATAAATGGTCGTTTTCAGAAAAAATTCCGCTGTTTTGAGACGTCTAAATTGCAAAAAACAAAAGTATTTGATGTTTTCGCAGACGTATAGACACGACGAAAAAGGACACAAAATTTGCCCTTTCACATAAAGTTTATCATCTGAACCAGCGACTACGACTGAAGTGATCCGAATGATAAAGGAGTAAAAAGGTTTAGACCCCCGCAATTCGGGGACCTAAACCTTGGATCCAGATTTACTCTGGTAGAATTACTTGAGCTCAACCTCAGCGCCAGCCTCCTCAAGAGCCTTCTTGAGTGCCTCTGCCTCTGCCTTTGGAAGACCCTCCTTAACGGTGCTAGGAGCAGCGTCAACGAGATCCTTAGCCTCCTTAAGACCAAGGCCGCAAGACTCCTTAACAGCCTTAACAACGCCGAGCTTAGCAGCACCTGCGCTCTTAAGAACTACGTCGAAGTTTGTCTTCTCCTCCTCAGCTGGAGCTGCACCAGCAGCAGGACCAGCAGCAACTGCAACAGCTGCAGCAGCTGGCTCAATGCCGTACTCCTCCTTGAGGATAGTTGCGAGTTCATTAACTTCCTTAACAGTAAGGTTTACCAACTCTTCTGCGAGAACTTTCAAATCTGCCATAATAGTAAAATTTTAAATTATTATTTTTTTGTTATTATTATTCTTTGTTTGTTTGCCTAAGCAGATACTGACACATATTTCCTTTTCAATTCTATTATATATGCGTCGGCAGCTGTTTCAAGCGACTTTCTGATTACTCAGGACGCTCGCCCAGGGTCTTAAGCACACCGTGGATAGTATTGGCGCCACTCTGCAGGGCAGAGATAACGTTCTTTGCTGGTGACTGCAGCAATGCAATAACGTCTGCAATGAGCTCGTTCTTGCTCTTGACTGCAACGAGAACATCGAGAGAATCTGCACCGTAGAAGCACTCCTCTACGTAAGCAGCCTTCAACTTGACGATCTGGTCCTTAGGACCGTTCACCTCCTTGATCAACTTAGCTGGAACGTTGCCAGTGTTTGAGAACATGATTGCAGATGTGCCGTGGAATGCACTCTCAATCTGGCTGTAGTCAATGCCCTTGCGCTCAAGAGCCTTGCAGAACAACTTGTTCTTAACCATGACAAGCTTAACCTCCTTGCCAAAGCTCTTGCGACGGAGTGAGCTAGTAGCCTCAGCATTCAAGCCAGCGATGTCAGTAACATAGAAGTGAGCATACTCGTTGAGGAGAGTCTCGAGCTTCTCGATATTAAGGACTTTATCTTCTTTCTTCATAATAGACTGTTTTTATTATGCTTCGATAGACTTGGTGTCGATCTTGATACCAGCGCTCATTGTGCTTGAAAGGAATACACTCTTGATATAAGTGCCCTTTGCTGTAGCTGGCTTCAGTTTGATGATGGTCTGGATGAACTCCTTAGCATTCTGGAGAATAGCCTCTGGAGTGAAAGATACCTTACCGATAGAAGTGTGAACGATACCACCCTTATCTACCTTGAAGTCAATCTTACCCTGCTTAACCTCCTTAACAGCCTTAGCTACGTCCATTGTAACGGTGCCAGACTTTGGGTTAGGCATAAGACCACGTGGACCGAGTACACGACCGAGAGGACCAAGCTTGCCCATGAATGCAGGCTGAGTGATGATGACGTCAACGTCAGTCCAACCACTCTTGATCTTCTCAAGATACTCTTCAAGACCAGCGTAATCAGCACCAGCAGCAAGAGCAGCATCAGCATCAGCGCCCTGGCAGATTGCAAGAACGCGAACGCTCTTACCAGTGCCGTTAGGGAGAGATACGGTACCACGTACCATCTGGTTAGCCTTACGTGGGTCAACGCCCAAACGAATGTCAATATCGACAGAAGCGTCGAACTTTGTATATGTAATCTCCTTTACGAGAGCTGATGCCTCAGCGAGAGTATAAGCCTTACCTGCTTCAATCTTAGCAGCGGCGGCCTTCTGATTCTTAGTAAGTTTTGCCATTGTTAGTTTGAAGTTTTAGGATTAAAGTTCAGGCTTTTCACCCTTAACGGTGATACCCATGCTGCGTGCAGTACCTGCAACGAGCGACATAGCAGAACTCAAAGTAAAGCAGTTAAGGTCTGGCATCTTGTCCTCGGCGATAGCCTTAACCTGATCCCATGTTACCTCAGCAACCTTCTTACGGTTTGGTTCAGCAGAACCCTTCTTAGCCTTAGCAGCCTCGAGCAACTGAACAGCAGCCGGTGGAGTCTTGATGACAAAGTCATAAGACTTGTCAGCATAGTAAGTAATGACTACAGGGAGAACCTTACCAGCTCTATCCTGGGTACGAGCATTGAACTCCTTGCAGAAGCCCATGATGTTGATACCCTTAGAACCAAGGGCTGGGCCTACTGGAGGAGCTGGATTTGCTGCACCACCTTTGATCTGCAGCTTAATCTGTCCAGCAATTTCTTTTGCCATT
>JAGHUA010000035.1 GCA_018065085.1 Candidatus Liminaster caballi
ACTAGCACTTTAGATCAACTTATGAACACGCTTTTGCATCTCTTGAAAGGAGAGGAAAAACAGACACAAAAATATAGCTGGAAAGGAGACTATTGTGTTCATAAGCTGATCTAAAGCGCTAGTGAATCCTGGCTTGTAAATATAAAAATTCCTCCGGGGAATTTTTAAAGAGGGCGGCGATGCAGGGGAGGGGGTCAATTTTCAGACACCCCCCTATACCCATTAAGCATCATACTTGGTCATATTACCCACTCTTGTGTAAATGTTGTAAGGATCAATAGCTATGAATCTGTCAATTGCAGCATTCACAGCCACTATCCTCTCTCTTTCTGAGTATTCTTTTGTTATGTTTGTTAGACGATCAACAATTTCACAGCACTTGTATCCTTTTTCAATGTCAAACAAGAACCAAGAACGAAAGTCCTCAAAGGGGTTGAAAGGATTGTCGACCGTAGTAAGCATAAACTGTTCAAGCATTGTAATCAAACAACTCCTTTCAAGTATTTGTTGACAGTTGAAGTTGAGACACCGCAAGCTTTAGCAATGTCAGCGATTGAATAGTTAGAGGCCTGCATGGCTTTCATCTTACTGATCTTAGCAGAGGATAGAGCCTTTTGATCTTTGGGTATGGCTCTTTCTCTAAGACTATCTGGATCTGAGTTGTTAAGTATCTTCTCAAGTTTGCTATTAGTAATAGCACCAGCTTGAATTGCTTTCCACTCATTGTCTGTAATCTTGATTGAACGCTCACCACGGGTCTCAGACCCCACTTCGGATCTGTATTTAGTTATGGCTTGCTGATTCGCTTTACGAATATCTTTACCACCCATAGACTTACCAGTACTATCCTGGTAGGACCTCTGCTTGGATGCCACCTCGTGAGCAGATCGTCTTTGAGCCTCCCTCTCCTTTAACTTATTAAGCTCTGCCCTCTTAAGTTTATCATCAAGAGACTTTACTTCAGCAGAATATAGTTTGTTTGCTTCTTTATTATACTGGAGGGATGGTGTATTAACCAAAGACATGCGAGCTTCATTAGCAAGACGCTTCATATCATTTGCATATTCAGCATATAGAATTTCCATGTCCCATTTGTTCGGTGACACAAGATTATATGCATCATCTGCTTCTGCCATCTTTGTTGATGCCTGGGTTTTGGTCTTGAATTTGTATTCAAGGGAACCGTCTGCATTTGTAAATTTAACATTTCCATTCTTATCTACAACTTTGATGGGATCATATTTAGATTTCTCATCCTTATCCAAATATGAATATGTTACCTTCTTACCATCGACTGTAGATAAAGTAACGGTTCCTTTTTCTTTATCGGTTCTTCTTACAGGATAATATAGATCGTCGGCTTTCTTATAAATAAGAGAACCTTCCGGTTTGGTTGGATCATACCAAGCTTTATCTTTCTGATTGATTTTAGGCTGGCCTTGTCTTTTGTCAACGGTGTATTCACCCTTGGCTTTAGATATAATTGTGGCCGCGCCACCGTCTTTCTTTCCTTGGTATTTTATCCTGAGTTCCTCTATCTTATTGTCTTCATAAGACTGCTGGTAATTAAGCTTGTGCTTACCGGCATCAATAACAACCATTGAGTGCTTAACGGCTCTTGCAAGCTCATCGTCTGTTGCTCCACCCAAGGTCATATCAGTAATAAGATTTGAAATACGTCCCATCTCAGACTGAGTTGAGTCGGTTCCACGAGATTCATCTTTCATGTACTTCATGCCTGGCACTTCAGGATATGCGTGCTTTGGATCAAAGCCCTCAAGCTCTTTTAAAGGAGCTCTATTGCTTATCTTTACTCTGCCTTTACTGTCGTGTGTAGGAATACACATAACAGTATCGCCGTCAAAGTCCGCGCCGGATAACTGATCTGCCACCTTTTTAGTTATACCAACAGCATCAATAGAATCCTGGCCAATATAATGCTGGCCATCCTTGTTCTTATGAGTAACTGTTAATATAGGAATCTCGAAAGTGCCACCATGAGGATATCGAACTAGCGCCAGTTTTGTTCCTTCAGGATATCCTGGAGCGTAAATCTCATTGTCTTTTAGCGAGTTCAGAGGAATTATAACATGGTACTTCTGGCCCGGAAGAGCTGCCGCTTTAAGATCAACAGCCGCAGAATCACATTCTTCTGCGAACTTGTTAAGATAGTATTTCTTAATGGTAGGATTTGTCAATGACATTATGGAGTCATACTCTTCCCTTTTATCAGCTCTTGCGAGATTAAGCTGCTGCTCTGCCATCTTTTCAGACTGCTTGGATAAGAACTGAGAAGGGAGCGTGTCCTTCCATTCGGTCCAGTCGCCCTGATCAGATCTCTTGTTAATAAGAGAAAGATGCTCTTTACCATCTTTACCAATATAGTAACTCTGTCCGCCATTTTCTTTGATAGCGGCACCGAAAGGATTGTCAGGATCATCCTTAATAGGCTTAAGAACTTCCATCTTGGTTTTGTTCTTACCCTTATTGGTGTTGAATATAACGTCAACACCATCAGGGAAATCCTCATCTTTTCCGTACACAGCCATACCCTTAATATAATGGGTTCCGTCGACCAATATACGTACCTGAGAATATCGTGCATCGCCAAGAGAAAGATCATCAACTCCTCGACGAAGCTCAACAACACCGTCTCTAAGCTCGCCGCCATCTTCAGAATATCGGATCATCAATCTCTTGCTATCCATGGATTCAGGATATATGAATGACTTCTTAAATGTCTTTCCTCCATCCGGAGATTTATAATCCATTATGGTGCTTACTTTATCATACTCATAAATATCTTTATGTGCATGACCGGGTGTGGTAAGAACTTTCTGCGTGGTCTGTTTGCCAGGGTTTGTAGCCTGTGGAATGCCACCAGAATATACATTGTAGCCTTCTTTCTGAAGCATATACAATGCAGTGTTAAGTCTTTCTTTAGATATGCCGAGCTGAAGCTCTGCTGCGTCACCAACGTCAACCATTCCGTGTTCGGTTGCGTTAACTCGCTCTCTCAGAAAATCAGCGGCGTTCTTGGCCTCGTTCATCTTGGCTTCTCTTTCGGGATTAAGGAGAGAACGAACAGTGCCTTCAGATATACCCATCTCGCGACCGATGGCGCTAGCGCCCATACCTTTGTTAGCATAGTTTTTAGCGATTGCCACCTGTCGAGCTCTTCGCTCGTTAGTGCAGATTGTTAACTCTTCGCGAAGCTCAGTTGTGCTTTTGAGCCCACAATATCTTGCAATTGCGAGATCGCCGGTGTAATGTTTTCCGGTTTCTGGATCAGTCCATTCAAATTTCTCTTTGCGCATTTTGTCAACACGGTCTTTGAAGTCTCTATATTCTTCGTGCTGATATGCATCTTCACCAGAACCCCAAGGATATCGACCTGAGTTTCCTCCGTCAAGATGGCCGACGCCGTAGTGTGCCAAATATAGATCTTCAGCACTAGCTCTGCCATCGAGGATGGCCTGCATTTCTTCAAGTACATTTCCCAAAATATCAGTCCTCCTCTGCGTTCTGAACGGATGCCATGAGAGCATCCAAATGTACAATTTTCTTCATGATCTCTTCGATCTTACCAGCTTCAGGTATCTCATACTCAATATCGTCGTTCTGGTAAATACGAAGTTCAATGATTATGTTCTGTGGCTTGATACGATACTCAAGACAGAATAAGGCAGCATACACTTCGAGCTGATCGATATGAACAGCACCTTTGCCAGTCTTAAGATCGTGTATTCTCAGAACGTTGTCTCTGAAAGATATAGTGTCTGCAGTACCAAAGAATCTGTCCGAGTAGAACAATATAACTTCGGTGCTCATAGCATAACCTATCGCATCGTTAATATACATGTTCAGAGTCTTCTTAGACTTCGGCATCTTGATACCAAGATTAATTGCTTCTTCAGCAAACGCATGGAGTCGAGTCCCACGCTCTGCTGCTTGTTTGCTCTCATAAATCTCAAGAGCTCTCTCGTCAGAATATCTAAGCCATGACGATTGGCTCGGGCTAAACATAGCATGTTTGCCGCTTAGCTTCCAGTGGTCGTTAAACTTCATGAGACTCCTCCTTTCTTAGTTTGAAAATATAGATCTGATTTCATCGAGAACTTCATCTGCGTTCTCCGGACAAACAAAAGCAGAATATGACATTCTGTCGAGTTGTTTGACATAGTATTCCTGATTAGGTTGTCTACTTGCTTCGGAAGATCTCTTCATCTCAAGCACAACCCACTTGTCTTTATATAAAACTGTCCAATCAGGAAAGCCTTGAATATAGCTAGCATCGTTCTTCAAAATATAGCATCCTGGAAACTCAGCTCGGATTCTATCTAAGAACCGCTTTTGAAATATACTTTCTTTCATGGTAAACTCCTTTCCATAATGTAAAAGCACCATAAATATCGGCGCTTCTCCTACTCCTCTCATAA
>JAGHUA010000073.1 GCA_018065085.1 Candidatus Liminaster caballi
GACAACCAGGTCCCGGTCGGAACCATACGAAAAACGAAAGACGGCTACCTGATCAAGAAGGTCAAGGAGCGCGGCTACCAGTGGGACAGATGGAAGCTGCTGCACCGCCTCGTATGGGAGGAGACCTTCGGAGAAGTTCCGGAGGGCTACATTGTAGGCTTCCGAGATCTCAACAAGGAGAACTGCGACATCGACAACCTCTACCTCTTAACACCGGGAGAGAACGCGATGATGAACAAGCGAGGCTACAGATCAGAGAACCCTGAGATCACCGACGTCGGTCTGGCCACAGTCAGACTGGAGCGGGCGATCAAGGAACGGAAAAAGGAGCATAAACATGGAACCACTAAAACTCGAGGAGAAGGCGGTGCTCGGCCTAAAGCATAACCCAAGCATCTGGATCTCAGAAGGCGGGAGCCGCTTCTCTACAAAATGGAAGAACAAGCAGATCCTCTGGTCGGTTCTACTGGCAAGATTAAAGAACGCCAGCATGACCCAGGAAACGCAGGCCGAGTACATGGCCATGACCAAGAGCCAGCAGGACAAGATCAAAGACGTCGGCGGCTTCGTCGGCGGAACATTATCAGACGGACATCGAAAAAGCGAGACAGTAAAGACGAGGACGCTGGTCACTTTCGACCTCGACTTCGCTCCGACCGACTTCGTGGAGCAGATGATCCTCAACGCACCATACAGCTGGGCCGTGTACTCGACCCACAAGCACAACCCAAAGAAGCCAAGGCTCAGACTCATCGCACCGCTTGATCGTGCGGTGGATCCGGACGAGTACGAGGCTATCACGAGAAAAATGGCCGAGGACATCGGGATGGACTACTTCGACAGCACGACCTTCCAGCCTTCCCGCCTCATGTACTGGCCAAGCTACTCACGCGACGCAGAGTATGTCTTCGAGTACAACGACGGCCCAGCGATCAAGGCAGACGAGATCCTGGCCAAGTACCCAGACTGGAGGGACGTGAGCTTCTGGCCGCTCTGCAAGGACGAGATCAGAGTCAAGAAGACCAAAGCGGACAGACAGCAGGATCCACTGAAGAAGCAGGGAGCGGTCGGAGTATTCTGCCGCACCTATGACGTGCCTGCTGCCATCGCGACCTTCCTGCCGGACGTATATCTGAAGACAGAGAAGGACGACCGCTACACATACGCGCAGGGCTCAACCTTCGGCGGTCTTGTAATTTACGACGACGGCCGCTTCTGCTATTCAAACCACGGCACGGATCCAGCGCATGGCCAAGACCTCAACGCGTTCGACCTCGTCAGGATCCACAAGTTCGGAGGCGAAGACGACGACATCGAAGGCGACGTTCCTGCGACAAGGCTGCCGAGCTATAAGTCCATGATGGACATGATCACACACGACAAGAACTGCATCAAGACCTACGACGAAGAGAGAAGAGCCTCAGCTGCTTCCGACTTCGATGGAGAGGACGCCGAAGACGACGACTGGATGCAGAGGCTGACAAGATCCAAGAGCCTCGAGATCGAGAAGACCATCAACAACCTGGTGCTGATCTTCGAGAACGACTACAACCTCAGGGGCCTGCGCTTCGATGAGCTCAGCGGCTTCGTGAGGATCACCGAGCCAGTGCCGTGGAAGAAGGAGCTGACCGAGTGGAAGAACGCCGACGACGGCAACCTTCTGATCTATCTCGCGCAGCAGTACACAACCTTCAGGCGTCAGGACATCATCGACGTCATGACGAAGACAGCGCTCGATCGTAAATACAACCCGATCAAGGAATACCTGCAGGCGCTTCCAGAATGGGACGGAGTTCCAAGAGTGGAGACTCTCTTCATCGACTACTTAGGCGCCGAGGACAATATCTACACCAGAGAAGCAGCGAAGCGCTGGCTCCTGGCAGCAGTCTCGAGGATCTACAGACCCGGCTGCAAGTTCGACTACGTGCCGGTGCTCTCGGGCCCTCCTGGGATAGGCAAGAGCACGCTGGCCATGAAGCTGGGCGCGGAATGGTTCAGCGACTCCCTCAGTCTTGAGGATATGAAGGACAAAACTGCAGCGGAGAAGATCCAGGGCGTCTGGATCATGGAGATCGGCGAGCTCAAGGGCATGCGCAAGACAGACGTCGAGAGTGTGAAGAGCTTCGTC
>JAGHUA010000021.1 GCA_018065085.1 Candidatus Liminaster caballi
TGGCTATTCCCCGAAATAGATGATTCTTATTCATATCAAGTTTTATTTACTTATTTGTTCGCGCAAATATACGCATATATGCGCGAGCGCACGAAGAAACAACCTAGAATCTCTTGATTTAACATATCAAGACCATCAAGGGGATCGGGAGCTGTTTCCGACGGCGTGGTGCCGAAAAGGACGGACATCGGAAGGAACGGGAACGGAGCGGAGAGGTAGAACGGATCTGACGATGGCATGACTCTTTGCCGCTACCTCCCTACACAGTGAAGGAGCAGTCTCTTGGGAGGTGAGCCGACCATGTGTCAGCTCCTGGAACCGTGCAGGAAAGAGGGAGCACCGGGGCAATGTGTCGTGACACGGCAGTCCTTCGGATGCGCAGTCGTAGAGGAGAGACCCGATCTCCATCCTGGTACCATGGTAAGAGGAAGCTGCTGGTGTGGGCGTTCACGGGTATTCCAGATAATGGCAGACACACCTTTCTTGTTCTGATCCGTGCTGTATAGACAGTGAAGACCTGTCCTCACCGTCCATGCAGCGTATGGGGAAGAGCTGGAGGGGTGGCGTAAGTGCGATAGGGATATTAGTGATGCGTAGCAGTCAGAAGGACCTGGTCACGGTTAGCCCGACCTGAAAGGGATCGCCCAGAAGAAAAAAGAAAAGAAAAGCGGATTGACTGTCCAGATTTTGAAGACAAAATCTATCATCGAATCCGCGTCAGCAGAAGAAATATTCCAAACAAATAAAAGAAATCAGGAAGGGTGGGTGGGACGAAGTCATATTCAAAAAAAAGGAAACCAAAAAAAAGAAGGATTTTATTTTCAATTGGAAATCAGCACCATAAAAAGAAAAAAAGACCAATCAGAACAAAGACCAATATTATATTTTATAAACTTTATAAACTTTATAAAGTTGTTAAATATTATAAAATGTATAAACTTTATAAAGAAAATCCTTGGTCATATCAGATAATATCATTATCTTTGCGCCAGAAAACATTAAAACCAATCAATATGGCAAAGGTATTCACAGTATCAAACGTAAAAGGAGGTGTCGGCAAGACCACCATCTGCAGCCTCCTTGCAACCTACCTCACAGAGCAGGGTATCACGGTCAGCGTCCTCGATGCCGACCTTCAGGAGTCTCTGAAGAGGCACAGAGAGCGTGACATGGAGAGCTACCCTGACACTGATCCCGAATGGGAGCTTGAAAGGCTCGACATGGAAGATGACGCAGAGGTCAGGACAATCATGAAGTCAGTCAAGGAACTTGACGGCGTGGTTCTCATTGACTGTCCCGGCACGCTGAACGACGATAACCTCCAGTTTGTTTACGGAGCTGCTGATGGAGCCATCGTCCCCATCAGTTATGATGATGACACGATCGATGCGACCTCGCTGTTCGTGACAGTCTTCCGCAAGCTGTCTAATGTCCCCATGCTCTTCGTTCCGAACAGAATCAACAAGTCGGAAGGAACAAAGGCAGAGCGAGAGCAGCGAGAAGAGACAGAGAAGGCTCTGAACAGCATCGGCAAGGTCATGCCTGCCATCAAACAGACTGTTGCTGTCAAGAGATACAACACTCTGTTTGCCCTGGATCTTCAGCAGCGTATCGCAGTAGGCAGCACCTTTGAGGCCATTCAGAGAGAAATGAATTTATAAAATTTATACACATTATAAACTTTATAAAAAGTATAAACTTAATAAAGTTATAAAAGTATGGAACAGAAGCCAAAAGAACAAGTCAAGAAGAAGTCCCTCTTCGCCATAACCAATGAAGCAAAGGGAAATGCCATTGTCGCAGAAGTAGCCGAGCCTGCATCTGAGCAGCAGCCAAAGGCAACGGCCACCGGCAAAGTCAGATCAGCTCAGCGAGGATGCAAGGAAGGCCACGAACGAAAGACCTATGTCTTCGCAGCCGACCATATTGCCAAGATCTCGAATCTGGCAGGCCACTTCCGAATGACTGAGTCTGCTGTCCTGGAGCAGATCATAGAGAAGGGAATAGCCTCCATCGTGGCAGACCACGGAGAAGACTGCATTAAGGAAGGTGCAAGTTTATAAATATTATACATTTTATAAACTTTATAAATAGTATAAACATTATAAACCATCCTTAAAAGGCCGTGCAATATATTATCTGCATAGTATTCAGCCTTATAGCCATATCCTGCATTTCATATCTGGTCATCAGAAAGAGGCGCAGAGACAGGGCAGAAGCCAAGAGAAGACTGGACGAAGAGCTTTCTGGCATCGTTCAGTCCGTTGAACCATGCTGGCGGTCGAAGAGCGAATATCTGGAGAAGTCCCTTCTCGATGAAGACCATTACCTGGCACATTCCGAGATGGAACAGTTTCTGAAGGATAATGCCGATATCCTCAGTCAGCTGGAGACCATCAGCAGCAACAAAGCCTTCTCTCGCTTTTCAGACGAAAGGGGAGTGGCCGAGTTTTATAGGCTTCTGAAGGATCTTCCTCAGGAGCGCAAGAGCCACAACGAAGGCTTTGTCCGTAAGGAGCTGGAAGAGCACCAGGAGTTCTTTGACACTGTGCTGTCTTATCCCCTCGATGAGCAGCAGCGCGACTCCATTGTCAAGCTAGAGGACAACTGTCTCGTCATCAGTTCTGCCGGAAGCGGCAAGACCTCGACGATGATAGGCAAGCTGCTGTACCTGGTCAAGAAGAGGGAAATAAGACCTTCAAGGATCCTTACCATCACCTATACCCACAAGGCAGCAGAGGAACTTACCCAGCGCCTCCTTGGTACCGGCCTCGAATGCGTCACTTTCCATAAGCTGGCCATGAACATAGTCAGGAAAGTGGAAGGGGAGGCTCCGGCCATTGCTTCAGCTGATCTCTTCCTGAAGGTGTTCTATGACCTTCTGAAGACTGAGGACTTCAGGGAAAGTCTTCTGATCTATCTGACCGACTATAAGTCCCAGATGAAGGAAGAGCACGACTATCAGAGCAGCATCGAGTATTACGCTGACCGCAGGAAATACGGCGTTATATCACTATATCCGGACATGGACGGCAAGATGGTGGCCACCAAGAGCGAACAGGAGAAGAAGATCTGCCACTATCTCACCGAGCTTGGAGTCAGGTTCCGCTATGAGGAGCCATACGAGAAGGAGACCATGACAGAGGACTACCGACAGTACAAGCCGGATTTCTCTATCTACTTCAAAGATGAAGACGGCCATCAGAGAAGGATCTATCTGGAACATTTCGGCATTGATGCCAACGGCAATGTTCCCCAATGGTTTGGCAACAGCGTCAAAGGCGGCTGGCATGAGGCAAACCAGACCTACCGGGAGGGTATGTTCTGGAAACAGAACCTACATAGCAGCAATGGCACTACGCTCATCCATACCACCAGCGCCGATTTTTACGATGGTTCAATCAGGTCCAAGCTCAGAAGTCAGCTGGAGTCTGCAGGAGTTCCCATCAGGGAAGTCAACAGGGCAGACCTCCTTGACAGGATCATGGCTAGGAACAAGAGTCTGGAGAATGCGATCCTCCAGATGACCCAGAGCTTCATCAACCTGGTCAAGGCTAACGGCCGCACCATCGAGGAAGTTCTGAAGGCCGCAGAGGATGCCAAAAGCTACCGGGACATGTTCGTGATCAGCCGGATCATGCAGCCTTTATGGGATGCCTACCATGAAGAAATGAAGGGTAGGGGAGAGGTTGATTTCACTGACATCATCAATAGGGCGGCACAGTACTGTCAGGAAGGGAAATGGGACAAACACTATGAGTTCATCCTCGTCGATGAGTTCCAGGACATTTCCATTGACCGATACAGGTTCCTACAGTCACTCAGAAGTGATCTGCCAAAGACAAAGCTGTATTGCGTCGGTGATGACTGGCAGTCCATCTACCGCTTCACCGGAAGCGACATGTCACTGTTCGCGGAGTTCGGCAAGTACTTCGGATATACAGAGGAGTGCAGGATCGAAACGACATACCGCTTTGGCAATCCTCTGGTGCAGCAGTCTTCTTCCTTCGTTCAGCAGAATCCCCTTCAGAAGAAGAAGGCCGTCCGTCCGCGCCTGGTCAACCCTCCGGAAACCAAGCTCAGCTTCATGGCATACCGTGATGAAGCCCACCTTCAGGATCTTGTCGGCCGAATGATCCAGCGAGTACCAGAAGACAAGAGTATATATATCATATCAAGATACTCTTATGATGTAAGGGTGCTCGCCTCTCCAGAGAGAGCTATCAGATACGACAACAACTCCGACCTGGTCACACTCCAGTACGGAAACAGACAGGTCAAGTTCATGACGATCCACGGCTCCAAGGGACTGGAAGCCGACTATGTCTTCGTCCTGAACTGCAACAGTGGCCTGTACGGCTTCCCTTCCCTGGTCTCTGATGATCCTGTTCTTGACTATGTGCTATCAGACAAGGAGCACTATGAGTATGCCGAGGAACGCAGGGTGTTCTACGTAGGCATTACCAGGGCGAAAGTTCACACAGTGGTCTTATACGATGAGCAGCGTCCTTCTCCTTTCGTCCAAGAACTGAATCCCCATGTGGTCACAGGTTCTGAAGCTTGTCCTTTGTGCGGCGTTGGCCATCGAGTGCTACTATATGAAGGATGGACGAAACAGAAGACCCCATATAGGGTGTGGGGCTGCGACAATCGCCAAGCCGGATGCCAGTTCTTCGAGCGTGAGTTCTCGAACGGCCAGCATCTGGAGCTGACGGGCAAGAGATTCAGACAGCAATAATAGAAAAAGAGGATAGGGAAGACCCTAATCCTCTTTTCTTTTTGGTTCAAATGTGCAATTTTGCTTCATTGATAATATATGCCCATGAAGAGCATCTAAAGCTGCACAAGAAACAGTATTTGTATAATATGCCTTGCAATAAATTCCTTCCATCAGTAGCCAAGTTCCCATCCCAGCTCTTGCCATTGACCACTGGAGACAATCAAGACAACTTCTTCATGAGTATATCCTTCAATGGTATAATCTGAGTCAGGAGCGAAAAGTCTTGCCAGAAGCACAACTTTTTTGGCCACGGGCTTCTTCTTGACCCTCGGACGTCTTTCAGACAAAAGAGGAGCATCAAGAAGTCCCCACCATCTACGGACTATGGTCTTTGGCAGTTTTACGGCATAAGCGCATTCTTCAATGCTATCTGAGAAAGGATGCTGATTTCTCCAACCTAAGACGGCAAGAGTTTCCTCATTTGCCGCCGCATTCCACCACTTAATGACTGTTGGCTTCGACAAGCCTGTCTCTGTAGCACACTGCACCTTTTTACCTTCCGGATGAGAACGTCTCCAAACGGCAACCCTTTGAGCGTTTGAGTTAAGTTCAGAGCCTACTGCTCCTTTGCCGCCCGTGTATCTCCAACTGCCATCTGGGTAATCGACATCCCTCATAGCTCTCGATCTCTTCAAATGAGTAAGTTGATCTCTGCCATTCCTTCTATTTCGTTCAATAGAGATCAAGGTCGTTTTCTCGATCTCCTTGATTGGCCACGTATTATAGTTCTCGTCATAAGCTCTCATGGCATCATCGACATCACCCTCCGTAAAGCGGTTAGTATCGCTATCAGAATAAGCATCCATCTTCGGAACGAGGCTGTAGCCGTCCGCAAGTACCTCTTCTCGGGGAATATTGCATTTGACCGCATAGATAACGAGAGTCAGGATACACCAGTATCTATGATGCAGTCTGATATCGCTATCCTTTCCGAACTTCGAGTTGCGGAGCTTATCAAGCCACCAGTCATAAACGTCACGTTTGACATTCCATGGCTTGACGACAGTCTTTTTCTGAAGCACTCTCGCAACATACCACTCTGGCCATTGTCGTTCAGCCTCGGCCATGGTAACAGATGACGGATTGTAGGCAGGCATATCTGATCCAAGCTGCTGCAGCTCCTCTCGTGTAAGTTTGTAGGCCGTAAGATGTGCGTTAAGATCTTCGAGAGTATGAAGAGGTGCATCGAGATTCTGCCAGCTCCTGATTGGCTCGCCGAACTTCGTCATTGTGCCAGGCAGACGGAAGCCCTGAATGACACCCTGGTATTGCTTCTGTTTGTCATCAGACGTAATCGGATTCCACAGCACATTGGTAAGGCCATGCTTCATCTTGTTCAGAAGCTCGCGATTGGGTTTGTACATAGCGACAGGCTTATCGAGCAGATACCAGAGGTGAAGACCGTGTCCGCTACTGGTGATGAGATTCGCTGCAGGGATTTCACCAGTCATCATAAGGCCGAACAAGACTTCCACATGCCTGTTCGTTGTCACGCCGTCGAGGTCGAAGGCAAAGGCATACAGATACCGGGCATTCTCGTAGCTGTTGTTCCTTCCCACATAGGTAATGGGGGAGAGCAGGGCGAACTCACGGGCATTCAGGAAAGGCTGAAGGCCACTGTCGTTCTTCAGCACGACCCTGTGCTTGCAGTCCTTGACCTCCACAGTCTCACCCTTTGAGTTCTTACGTGTTTTCTTCCCATCGATGTAGAATATGATGGGATTGTACTTCCAGCAGCAGTAGCCGGAGTAGTCGATCTTGTCGATCTTACCCTGATGAAGCAGCTGATCCTGTTCGTTCCACAGCTCATACTCGGCACATCGAGGTTCCTCCATAGGCTCGACATTTCTCTCTTCTCCAATGTGACGATCAAACACCATGTCCAGGAACTCCAAGCAATCGACCTCTGCAAGGTCAAGAATATTCTGATGGGAGATGAAGTCGTTCTTGTCTTCGAACTCACACATTTCTTGTTCTCTGGATTTGGTCTTTCGATGACTTCTTGGAGTATCGAAATCCTTATCCGAAATCACGAAGGCTCCGGATTTATCATCGAGGATTCTGTTGTTTTTAGTCGTTCTTCTAGCCATATCGAGCGGAATTTTTTACAGGGGTGCAAGTCTGTCGCCTTGCAGGCTACGGGGGGCGTATATTATCAATAAAGCAAATTTTTACTTTTTCGGGTGCAAAGATAGGTATTAGATTTGAATATTCCAAGCCTTTTTGTAAATAAATTTATTTTCATGTACGGTAATTAAATATTTTTAACTTAAATTACTTGTACGGTAATTAAAAAATCACTATCTTTGCACCATCAAAACAATATAACCCCCAAGTCCCGGAAGGGCGACAACAACATGGAAGTATTGATGACGGACGTTTCAAAAGGCTGCACCTTCGAGCTGACAACATGCGATTACAAGGACGAATGGATTGTCCGTGTCACGACAGAAAGCGGCAAGACAAGAGATATTGCGGTTGTCTCACATCACGAAGACAACTGCTACAGAGTCGAGGCTTTGTCCCTCGTAAGAGAGGATGCGACCTTTGGCCCATCATCAGAGCTGTCTCTGTCTTCGGCCTTCTCCATGGTCATCAGAGGTTATCTGTATGGTGACCAGGCAGACGAGCGGAAGCATTACAAAAACATCATCGAGGATCTTGACCGGGTTCTTGAAGACCTGGAGGAGATCAAGGGGAAATACAAGGATATCCTAGATAGCGATGACACCGTAGAAGTGGTGGCGCTGGCTCTCTCCAAGTTCAAAGACAAGTGTTCAGACAAACTTTAACTGTTTCAAAGATGAAGCTGACAGACTCGCAGAAAGAGGCGTTCAGAAGCTTTACTTCTGGAGCCAACATATTTCTCACCGGCAAGGGAGGTTCTGGCAAGAGCTTCCTCACGCGCTACATCGATGACTGGTGTAAGGAACACAAGTTGTCGGTCATCAAGTGCGCGCCTACGGGCGTGGCCGCGTTAAATATAGGAGGAAGCACCATTCACAGGACATTCGGCATCAAGGTCGATGAGAACGGCATCCTGAAGCCGAATGACAGATGCCACGACAAGAAGAAGCTCGGCACACTCGGCAGGGCAGATGTCATCATCATCGATGAGATCTCGATGTGCCGCGCCGATGTGTTTGCTTATGTGGCCAACACACTGATCCATGTCTTCAGACAGCATCGTGACGATGGCAAGCGTCACCAGCTGCTTGTCGTTGGCGACTTCTTCCAGTTGCCTCCAGTACTGACGAAGGATCAGCAGGAGGCGTACAATGCGCTCTGGGGGAATACACTGTTTGCCTTCCAGACGAAGGAGTGGCAGCAGATAGAGCTTCAAACCATGATGCTGACGGAGTCCATGCGACAGTCCGACAAAGCCTTTGTCTCTGCTCTTGATAACATCAGAGAAGGGAAACCAGACTTCGGGGTCTTCGACACGGTCAGCCGAGAGTTTGATCCGACGCTTCTCACTATCTGCGGCACGAACAAACAGGCAGCGGCCATCAATGACAGTAACCTCAGAACACTCATCAAGAACGGAGCAAAGGAGCACGTCCTTCAGAGCAAGGACACTGGCCATCCTCTGCCAGGGGACTACCCGACGGACAAAGAACTCAGACTGTGCATTGGTGCCAGGGTCATGCTCCTTACCAATGATCCGGACAAACGCTGGGTCAATGGAAGCTTCGGCGTGATCAAAGGCTTCGCCGCTGACGAAACGCAGCTCACCGCCAAAATTGACGGAGCGGATGCTACTGTTGACATCGAGCGTAACACTTGGACAATTTCGGAATACACCGTAGAGCCAGGTGTAAAAGGAGAGGAACCTAAGCTTGTGCAGGTGGAGCGTGCCACCATCGAGCAGTTCCCTGTCAAGCTCGCTTGGGCGATTTCCATTCACAAGAGCCAAGGTGCAACCTATGAAAAGGCCAACATCAACATCGAGAACATCTTCTCGGCCGGACAGCTGTATGTAGCTCTGAGCCGATGCCGTTCTCTGAAGGGCATGAATATCATAGGACGGCTCAGCGACGAGAAGGTCATGACAGATGGTGCTGTGCTCAAGTTCATGCAGCATTTCGGTAAAGCAGAGTGGTCTGGCCCTGGTCTGAACTTCGAGGTCTTCGATGATCCCGAACCAGGAGAAGACCGCTATCAGGAAGGCTGGGATGATGGCTATGACTACAGGACTAAGGAAGTCCAGGAGTATTATCAGGATCTTGTTGACAAAGACCTCTCCGTTAAGAGGCTTTCGGCCAGAGCGACCAGAGAGAGGGAAAAAGCCTTGTTGCCAGAGGAAGAGCGCAATCCGAAAGGAGCTGGCAGAAAGAAACTGCCCGTCCATGAGCTGGCAGAATCGAAGGCCATCAGAGTGCCGGGAGTTGTAGCCGACAGTCTGAAAGAGATCGGCGAAATAGCCAAAAAGACAACCGACCTTGACAGTCTGCTGCAGGACTTGAAAAAAGTCATTGAAGCACATAAAATTTTCGGCTAAAAATTTGGAAATGTCGAAAATAATTCGTATCTTTGCACCATAAAATAATACATAGTCAGTGACACTACAAGGCTGAACCGCAATGGGCGGCAGCTGGTCACCTATGGCACAGGGTAGCAGCGTGGAAACTGGCTGCACGTCTCATCGGTCAAAGCCCTCGTCGAACCAGCTATATGCTGGGGAAAGCCACAGTATGTTCTATCATCTGATAGGGCATATTGTGGCTTTTCTGCGTTTATACCTTCATGATGTGTCGCAGCTCATGAAACTAAATAAAACAAAAAAATAAAGCCATTCCGGTCAACGAAGAGCCTGCGACCTCTTCGCCCGGGGTGGTGTTTTTTATTATGAACAAGCAGGATCTCGAAAAGAAATTCCAGGAAGCGAAGGACATCGTCAATGAATTATCAAAGGCCGGCATGGTGGTCTCTTTGATAAGGTCGGAAACAGAGTATGACATGGTGGCTACCAGCACCCTTCAGATGTTCATCAACCAAATGTTCCTCCGATGCGTCAACATCAACGGCTTCAATAGAACCTTAGCAGGAATGGCGGTGACTGAGGACAACTGTCGTCCAACATGGCAGCAGCTCACTGACTGCATTGCCGAGCGTCTGAAGATCGTCAGATGGCAGGATCCTTGGGATGAAAGATCAAAAGAAATCTGGAATGAAGTGAAGATCCACAAGGATAAGTGGTTCAGGTTCTATACCGACGAAGAAGGCGTACAGAGAGTAGATACCACCTATGAGACAACATAATCCCCAAGTCCCGGAAGGGCAATTATCTTTATGAACAATAACGAAATTATCAATGCCCTGGCACTGTTCCTCCGTGATGAAACACTCGAGCAGTGTCCGATCAACGTATTGTCTCGCGAAAACGTCGAGGGCGAGACAGCAGAACTTGTCTGGTTCGAGTGGGGCGAAGAGAAGCACAAGTGTCCGGCCATCGTATGGAAAGACGGTACCGTCCATACACCATGTGACTGGCAGGCTAGCTATGATGAAGCAGACTTCCATATCGAGGAACACCAATGGATGGACTGTCACTTCACCGAGTGTATCATGTTCGAGGGAATGCCTCGCCAGCCTATTGTATAAGCCTATGTTAAAGCCAGAAGACTGCGGCATGTGCCGCCATTTCCGAAATGGGGAAGAGCGAGACTTTTGTTCTTTGACTGGAGAGCCGAGAGAGTGCTATGAAGACCCATGCGAGGAAGGCGATGCAGATGATGCCCCAAATTTCTACTAACAAGAATATGAATAAGATACAACAACAGGCAAGTATTGCCTTCCTGGAAGGCATGGCGGAGGAGATCAGAAACTTCGACGTAGGCAGCTCTGATCCAGTAGAGTTCATTAAACATCTGAAGGAGATGGCAAAGATCGTTTCCGAAGAGTCTGCAGGATGCCACCTCTACGACGATCCGGAGGATGACATCGAAGATCTTCCTTTCATGCCAGATGACTACATGGATCCTGAAGATGCTTTGGAGCTGCTTGTAAAAGCACACAAATCATTGTCTGC
>JAGHUA010000070.1 GCA_018065085.1 Candidatus Liminaster caballi
AGTGACAGAACCTCTGACAATAGATGCCAAGGTCTTCTACGGAATGCAGCTCGGCAACGTCAAGCTGACCGTGCCTGCCGGAAGCAAGAGCCTGTATGAGCTGGCAGATGTCTGGAAGGACTTCGGCAATATCACTGAGTCTTCGACTGGCATCGCTCTGACCGGGGCGGATGAATGCAAGGCTTCGGATGAGATGTTCGACCTCTCGGGAGCTGCCATCGAGACTCGCCCGGAAAATGGAATTTTCATTCAGGGCAGGAAAAAGATGATGATCACTAAGTAATGTGAAAATAATAAGTTGGTCATTTTTTTTTGAACACGAATTACCATAAATTATCACGAATTACTTTATAAATTTTTGATAGTGAAAATAATTAATGAGAAAATTCGTGATAATTCATGAACATTCGTGTTTAATATATTGTACCAAGTTATTTTTTACATGTTACTAAGCGGTTGTCGAAAAATCAGTAACACTCTTAAATTAGCCGAATAAAGAGAACCTCCACTCAAGTCTTGAAGACAAGAGTGGAGGTTATTTGATTATTGATGTTTCTTAAATAAAACTGAGTCGAAGCTCAGTATCAGGCATTGAGAATTGGGTTGATATCCATCTCGAAGCAAGGCTTATAGACACTGTACATATTGGTCATGTAGCTCTTGACTGCCTTCTTTACGTAATTCTTTACATTCTTTTTCATAATTGTAGTTTTTAATAATACCTTAAATAATAATACCTTAAATACTGGCCTTTGGCCCAATGATGATAATAACGCTTGTTGTAAAGCTTCTAAAAGTTGTTTCTTTGTTTCTTTTGACGCTGCGAAGGTACGGCACTTTCTTGATACTACAATCAAAACAGGGTCAAAATCGGATTTCAGCCCTCCTTAAAGGGCAAGTTTGATAGCTATACTATGCAAATTTATGTCTGTTTCTTGCACTTTTCCCTTCGTTTCGCCCCTAATCTGGGCTGAAAAGAGAGATTTCAGCGATAAATGTTTCCATATTCCAAAAAAAAATCCATGTCAGAAAAAACTTATGTCGGATAATTCGTACTCTTTTGTAACTGCTTGGAAACCATTTGCAAAGATACGAATTATTCTTCAGATTTCAAAATATATTTAGTTAATAATCAATAAATTAAAATGTTAAAGTATGTTTGATAACAGAGTTCTAAATCATTTCCTCGTTGTTGGAGAATATGAATCCTTTAGCAACGATATTTGGACACATGAAGTTGGCAAATCGTACCAAGTTATTATTTAACCATTACTAAATAATATTTAGCCCCAAGGCAAGGAACCTTGGGGCTATGTTTTTTTCTGGGGGAACCATATTTTTTTCTTTACATGAATTACCCATTGTTGTAAACACACAAAAAATGAGCGAGCCACAAAAGTGACTCGCCCGTTTTATGCTGATGAAAAAGGAATCTGCTGAGATTACTTAGCGAGAGTTTCCTTTACCTTCTCGTTTGGAACCATTTCCTCAACGAAAACGTAAGCGCCAGTCTTAGGCGACTTTACCATGCGGATTACCTTGCTGAAGGTACGGCCATCACCCTTCTGGAGGGATGCAACTACTTTCTTTGCCATGAGTACAAAAAGTTTATAGTATGGTTAATGACTGGTGTATTACTTATTACTTGATCTCCTTGTGGATAGTATAACGCTTGAGATATGGGTTATACTTCTTCAACTCAAGACGCTCGGTTGTGTTCTTGCGGTTCTTGGTTGTGATATAACGAGACATTCCTGGAACACCTGAGTTCTTCTGCTCGGTGCACTCGAGGATAACCTGTACGCGGTTGCCTTTAACTTTCTTTGCCATAGTAGTATTAGCCGATTACATAACCTGCCTCCTTAAGAGCGGCAGAAATACCCTTCTTGTTGATAGTACGAACAGCGGCAGCCGATACCTTGAGATATACAAAGTCATCGAGCTCCGGAACATAGAACTTCTTCACCTGCAAGTTAACATTGAACAGGCGCTTGGTGCGGCGCTTTGAGTGAGAAACGTTATTTCCACTACCTGCCTTCTTACCAGTAAGCTGACAAATTTTAGACATTGTTGTAAGTTGTTTTTTGTTCTAAAGCCGGACTTATGGAAACCCTTGACAGTAGGGCGGATTTATCCGATCTTAAGAGATTGTTATGAATTAATGTGTCTTGAAGCCTGGTCTTTGAAATCTTCCGAGCGGGCGCATCACTTCCCTCACGGAAGGTTTTTGGTGCCAATGCCCTCAAAACAGGGTGCAAAGTAAGCGTTTTTTCTGATATTATCCAAATTTTTCAGCGACTTTTTTCGTTTTTTGTGCGAATTAAGTCGGCAAGCATACATAAAGCGGCATCTGCGGCTTGCAAAATGACATCTTCGCGCTCGCCATTGAACATGAAAGTATGTGCTGTTTCGTCGTCGCCGAGACATGCTGCGATGCACACTGTGCCCTGTGCACATCCGTCGCTGCTGCCTGGTCCTGCCACACCGGTGGTGGCGACGGCGCAGTCGGCCTTGCATACACGGGCGGCTCCGCGAGCCATCTGCAATGCTGTGTCTTCGCTGACAATGCCCTGACGCAGTGTGACGCCGAGCACCTCCTCCTTGACCTGTGCTGCATAGCTCACAATGCCGCCTCGGAAATAACCCGATGATCCTGCCACGGCTGTCACCATCGAGGCAATGGTGCCGCCTGTGCAGCTTTCGGCCGTTGCCATGGTGAGATGACTGTCGAGCAACAGTTGTCCGATGTCGCGGCCCGACTTATTGTTATTGAGAAAACGTTCCATAGTGTGTGCGTTTGTTCTGATTTATGGCACAAAGATACGCCGTTTGGCCGAAAGAAGCAAGATAATGCCATAAATTGTGGCAAAAATTTGTCTCTTTCGGCATAAATGATTACATTTGCGCACTCAAATTACAAACATTCGATTATGAAAAAGATTCTATTGTCGCTTATTGCTATCATAGCTTGTCTGCCTGCCGGGGCAGCCGTACGAACACGCATGCAGGCTAAGTTGGAGGCCGAGAGATGGTTCGCACAGCATCAGTTGCAGGCGGATGGAATGATGGCTCCGCGTGCAGCAGCGCTTGAGGCCGTCGAGTCGCCCGAGCCGATGCTATATATATATAATAATGTGTATGAACCTGGATTCGTGATTGTCAGTGCGTCTGACCTGATGCGTCCCGTGCTGGCTTACAGCCTTGACAATGGATTTGTGAACGATGACGAACAGCCAATGCCCGACAACCTGCGCAGCTGGCTCAGATGGGTGGCTCAGGCAGCCGAGTATCTGGAGGAACATCCAGAGTGCGCATTGACCGCCGAACAGATGGCAGCCACCGTCGAGCCTGTCACTCCGCTGATGTCAAACATCAAATGGGCGCAGGACAGTCCGTATAACGCCTACTGTCCGTCGTTGGGCGATGGCAAGCATGCCGCCGTGGGCTGTCTGGCTACAGCCGCCGCACAGTGTGCATATTATCACCGCTATCCGGCACAGGGACGCGGTTCGCACCAGTATTATCGCAATGTGAACGGAACACAGCTCAGCGTGAACTATGAGCAGCAGACTTATAACTACAACCTGATGTTCGACACCTATACCACCGGTGCCACAACAGCCCAGTGTGAGGAGGTGGCAAAGCTCAGCTACCATTGCGGTGTGATGGCCGACATGGAGTACGGTCTGGCATCTGGTGCAAATGACTTCTTCATCCGTCGCGGCCTGGTCGAGAATTTCGGCTATGACCCGCTGTGTCAGGTGCAGAGTCGCGAGGGCTATACATACGACGAGTGGCAGGCGCTGCTGGTCAACGAGCTGAAACACCGTCGCCCGATAATCTTCTGCGGACAGAGCGATGCCGGCGGACATGCATTTGTGCTGGACGGCATCAACAACCGAGGATACTATCATGTCAACTGGGGCTGGAGCGGTATGTACAACGGATTCTATGACGTGGCTGTGCTCAACCCTGGCGGTGCCGGCATCGGTGCCGGTATGAGCACGGACGGATTCTCGACCCTCCAGACAGCATTGTTGCAGCTCGCGCCTGAAGGAAAGGTTACGGACGGTCGTTTCTACACTTCGCTGCAGGGCGTACGTGCAAACGAATCGAGCGAAGCCGGATGGATTACCATTTCGACACAGCAGGCAGACCTCGGAGGCGACATCAACATATCGACCTCCATGCTCTACAACAACTCAGTGGAGAATCAGGTGGGTTATTTCAAGATCGTGCTCATGAAGGATGGCAATATCGTTGCCACATCGCCTGTCACCAGCTCCGGACTCGTGACTGTGCCTGGTTCGGAGTATCAGACATACGGATATGTGACCCTGTATGCCACAAAGCTGACCAATGCCACAGCTAAACTCCCGACCAACGTGCCTGACGGAAACTACAGGCTCTATCTCGGATTCAGCCCTGCATCGGGCATGTTTGCCGACAGTACGGCCATCGTGCGATTTACGGCATTGAACAAGGCATCATACTATGACTGTGAGGTGAGCAACGGCAAGGCTGTGCTCAGCCAGCATAAATACGGCATAAAGCTATCGACCAGCAACTGGAGCTGCGACGGAGCCACATACCGCCAGAATTCGAAGAGCGAGATTACCTGTACGGTGCGCAACAATGATCCGGACAACACGATCGCCGGTCGTTATTACCTGCGCCTGACATCGCCTGCGGGTGCCGAGACCATAGTCGAGACCGACAAGGTAGAGACTCTTGCCCCTGGAGACTCCGTGTCACTGACTTTCAGAAACACATTCACAAGCCTCGGCTCATGGACATCGCGCCTGTATGTGTTCATCCAGAATGTGGATGTCAGTCCATCGGTCAACCGCCGTCTGATCGAAGATTCACCGCGTCAGATAAATGTTGCAGCCGACTCGACGGCATCGGCATCGTTCACGCTGACCGGATCGCCTACGCTGGTGCTCAATGAGGCCTATGGAGACTCGCTTTTCATCGGTCATGAGGCTGCTTTCGATGTCGAGGTGGAAAACCTTGGCGGCCCGTATCTCGGCCAGTTCCAGATTCAGTTCATCAAGAGTTCGCTGTCAAGCACTCCGGTGGGCACAGTGACAGCCGACGTGTCGTTCCCTATGGGCGAGAAGAAGAGTGTGACCGTGCGCGGTCCGCTTGAGCCTACAGGCATCGCATCGTTTAATGTGTCGGAGTCCGGAACACGCTATTATGTGCGTGCCACATATCTCTATGGCGCCAACTTCCGAGTCTTCAATACTGCAAGCGGAGTGAGCAACACAGTGAAGGTGACCGTCTATCAGGGCGATCCTTCGGGCGGAACTGGCATCGAGAACGTCACAGCTGATGAAACAGCCAGTCTATTGCCAGCTTACGACCTGTATGGCCGCAGAATTACGGTTCAGGGTTCAGCCGGAGATCTGAAACGCCCTGTTATTCAGAACGGCAAGATCAGAATGAACAGATAAACAAAATTGCCAATTTGCAGGCCGCAAATTGGCAATTTTTTCTTTACTCTTGTAATATATATTCTTTACTATTTATTCTTTCCTCTTTACACATCACTCTTTGCCCATCAAATCAGCACCATTCCTGCGTCCTTGCATTTCTGGCGCATGTCGGCAGGCCAGATGCTTGACTGGGTTTCACCGATGTGACCCTTATGGAGGAGCACGAGGCAGAGACGGCTCTGACCGATGCCGCCACCGATAGAGAGAGGGAGAGAACCTTCGATAAGACGCTTGTGGAAATAGAGTTCACGACGATCGCCCTTGCCCGTGAGTTCGAGCTGGCGGTTGAGGGTCTCAACGTCCACGCGGATGCCCATTGAAGAGAGTTCGATGCTGCGGTTGAGGACAGGATACCACACGAGGAGGTCGCCGTTGAGACCGAGGAATCCGTCTTCGTTCGGAGTGGTCCAGTCGTCATAGTCGGGAGCACGGAGATCATGCTCCTTGCCATCGCCAAGCTTGCCCCCGATGCCCATGATGAAGACCGCGCCATGCTGACGGCAGATGGCATCCTCACGCTCCTTCGGAGTCATGTCTGGGTACATCTGACGAAGTTCCTCGCTGTGGATAAAGAACACATCTTCAGGCAGGAAAGGCTTGATGTTGGGATAGGTCTCGCAGATGAAGAACTCGGTGCGGAGAATGGCCGAATAGATCTTGTTGACAATCTTGCGGAGGAAGCGGATATTGCGATCCTCAGGGCGTACCACACGTTCCCAGTCCCACTGATCGACGTAGAGGGAATGGATGTTGTCAAGTTCCTCGTCGGCACGGATGGCATTCATGTCGGTGACGATGCCGAAGCCCGGCTGTATCTTATATTCGGCGAGGGTGACGCGCTTCCACTTGGCAAGCGAGTGAACCACCTCGGCACGAGCCTCGTCCATGTCCTTGATAGGGAAGTTGACGGCACGTTCCACACCATTGAGATCGTCGTTCATGCCAAGGCCACGGAGCACGAACAGAGGTGCTGTGACGCGGCGCAGTCTCAGTTCTGTGCTGAGACTTGAGAGAAAGAAATCCTTAATACGCTTGATGGCCTGCTCGGTCTGCTTGAGGTCGAGCGCAGCCTGATAGTTCTGAGGTATGATTAGATTGCTCACGTGATAAGTCTTTTTGTGGTTAAGTGAATAGGGAAACAAATCTTATTGGTCGGAAAGGAGGGATTTCAGCAGATTGTCCCACGCGTTGCGATCTTTCTTGACATTGACAAATTTGATGCCAACGGCACGGGCACTCTCGCCATCGGTGTCCTCGCGGTCGCCGACATAGAGAGTCTCTGCGGGATTGAGCCCGAACTGGTCGATGAGGCGGAGCATTGATTCGCGGCATGGTTTGAGTCCACCCATCTTGGCTGCCGACACGATGCCGTCGAACAGTTCAGCCGGTATGCCCAGGGCTTCGATCTTCTCGGTCTCGTGGCCGTAATCGCTATAGAGGATGACCTTTATTCCCTGCTCATGCAAAGACTCAAGCAATTCGATGACCAGAGGACGAGGCTGGAAATACAATGCCAGGACAGCCACCTGCAGAGGCATGTATTTCTGCTGATACCATGTGCGGGCTTTCTCGACGGTAAGGCTTGGCTTGACTTCGACCATCTTGCTGAAGAGAGCGTCATAGACACCCGCAGCATCGTGGAAATCGGTGCCTTTGATGGCCTTGCGAGCCTTGCGTTCAGCACCGAGAACCCACATGTTGCGGATGTCGCCAAGAACGAGCTTGAGCGGCAGTCCCTTATTGTCGTAGAGAGTTCCGTCGAGGTCGAATATTACAGACTTCATTATTATCTGTTGCTGTTGTTTTGGCTATAGCGTGAAACAGTTACTTGACAAGAACCTTGAACTTGGCATGACGCTTCTCGTCCTGCATGAGGAGGTTCATCTTGAACTGACCGTCGCGAGCGCCCTCGGCAATGCAAGCGGCCTTGAACTTCTCGAACGAATTCTCCACCAGCATATAGCCGGCTGGGTCATGGACACGCAGAGAGTCGCGCTTTGCAACATACTCGACGTTCTGCTCGCGCAGGTATTTATCAACCAGCTTGGTGAACTCATCGCACTCGGCCTGGGTGGTGTTCTGATCCTCAAACTCGTAGTAGAAACGATAGAGCGAAGCCTCAAGATCGGCAAAGCCAACAAAGAACTTAACCGACTTCTTGCTTTCGGCAGCAGCGCTGTGTACGGCCTCAATGAACTGACGCTCGTGGAGCTTCTCGCCAGTCATTGTGACGATGCCGTTGACCTTCTGGATCATGAACACACGTGGAGTATTGTAGAAAGGAGTGCCAACCTCAACGAGGTCGTTCATGTTATAGCGATAGAGACCTGCGATGGTCGATACGAACGGACAGTAGCGCTTACCCTGCTCAAGCTCGTGGAGCTGATAGAACTTGGCAGTCTTCAGAGCCTCTGGGTCGGAGATCTTGTCGAGATCTTCCTCGGCCATAAACTCGTAGAAGTGGTAGTGAGGGAACATGGTGGTGTAGTTGGTGTCGTCCATGACCAGACCGAAACGGCACTCAGATGAGAAGTAGCCGAACTCCTGATGGAGGCAAGTGTCTGGGAAGAAGCCCTTGATCTTGTCGAGGTAAACGTAGGTGTTGCCGCACTTCCAAGTATTGAGTACCTGGAGATTTGGCCAATAGTGCTTAGGCAGTACACGTCCGTATTTCTGCTTTAAGGCACGAAGCTCGGCAGCACGCTTAGGATTTGGTGCAATCTGAGCCTCGACCTCCTTGCGGATATCCTCTGGGATGTCAAAGTCACGGCTCAGAGTACCCTTCTCGATGTCCTCGCAGTACTGGTCATAATACTTATCGACATTCTTCTGCACCTCGACGAGTGTCGAAGGATTGGCAGTGATGAAGATGGCAGCATCGGTCTCGATGCTGAGGCGCATGATGGTATAGTAGCGTGCATTATAGTCCTTGATGCCATATACACCGCCAGGGATGGCATACAGTTCCTTGACAAAGCTCGGAGCGTCACGGCGGGTCACGCCTGAAACCGAACCGGCAACAGTTCCGTCAGGTGCGTAGCCCTCAATGTCCTTGCCCACAATAGTGACAAGCTTGCCATAGAAGCACTTAGGACGGTTCATGATATAGTTGTAGAGCCATACCTTGGTCATCTTGCCGTAAACGGTCTGGAGATAACGGTCGGTAATAGGAATCCACTTTGGTTCCTTGGTTGTGCCGGATGTGGTGGCATACATCACTGGTTTGCCAGGCACGAGGACGTTGGCCTCGCCGTTCTTATGACGGTCGATGAGCGGACGGTAATCCTCATAGTCAGATGGAGCAACCTGCTCGGTATAGCGTGAATAGAGTTCGGTGTCGGTGGTGGCCGCAAGGATGTACTCAAAGCGATGGGCGCGACCGAATTCGGTGTCCTTGCCATATTCGAGAATACCACGGAGAGTCATCTCGCTTGCCTTGCGAGGGTTCTTGCTTGCCTTGACCAGTTTGCGGTAATTGATGCCGCCTGCCACACGGAGCAGGAAGGTGGTCAGCCAGGCTGGAGTCTTTGTCTTGTTCATTCTGTTATGCAATTTATTGTTTGATTCGTTTAATGTAAGTGTGATAATGATGCTCTTTTAAACACTTTTTGCGCGCAAAGATATAAAAACTTCGTCAATTTTCCAACAAATCATTGTTTTTTATAAACACCAAGATAGGAAATAGTTGGCAAATGCTCCAAGAATGCGGTTCTTATATGGCAATTGCTTATAGTATTGTGTGTTGAGTCTATGCGAACCCTGCTGGTTTTGGACGAAGGCTGAATCTAGCCATTGGGTGGCTTCTGTATTGAAGATCAGGGCTGCGTCCTCCTCGTTCCAGCGTGTGGCACGGAAGTCGAGATTGACCGATCCGACCATGCAGTTACGTCCATCGACCATGATGGTCTTGCTGTGTTGGAAAGCACCCTCATAGAGCCATATCTCGGCTCCGCGGCGTTGCAGGCGACGGCCATAATGGACATTGCCATAGTCGAACATTGGGGTGTCGCCATGTTCGGAGAAGAGTATCTCGATGTGAATGCCTCGTTCCTGAGCGCGACGGATGGCACGGCGTATGGCTGGCGTCGGGAGGAAATATGGCGAAGAGATGTGAAGGCTGTCGGTGGCGCTGTCGATGATGCTGACAATGGCCCGGCGCATCTCGGCTTTCTTGCGATGGGTCTGGCGTCCGCGTTCGAGGATGCAGACAGCCTTGTCCATGTCATGCTGTGAATCACCCTCTACAGCCGCTGCCGTATAGGGATAGTAGGCAGCACCGTCGAATCCTTTGCTGAAGCGCGACGGCAGGCGTTTTGTGGCACACTTCTCAAAATGATCAGAGAAAAGATGCTGCAAACCTTCGACGCACGAGCCTTCGAGACGTACGTGCATGTCGCAGTAGTCGCCATAGATGCCAGGCTTGCCGTGGATGTTATAGTCTGCCACATTAAAGCCTCCGGTATAGCCAATCTGTCCGTCGATGACCACAATCTTACGATGGTCGCGCAACACACGATGGGCGTATGGGAAGACGTATGGCTCGTAGATTCTGATGTCAATGCCATCGGCCTGCAACTGGCTGATACGCGATGCATAGTCATAGCCGCGCTTCACATCGTAATAGCCGTCGATGACCAGGCGAATCTCAACGCCTTCCCTGGCCTTCTGTCGCATCACGTCGATCACAAGGTTGCCGATGCTGTCATTGGCAAAGATGAAATATTCGGCATGGATGTGGTGGCGTGCTGCCCTCATGTCGCGCAACAGAGACTCGAACTTGTCTGTCCCCTTCGAATAGAAAGCAATCGAGTCTGCCTCATAGACCGGTATTGCTTCGTCGATGAGGTATGTGTGCAAGTCGCCGGCATGCATCAGTCCGCACAGGGTCATCAGCACACAGAAAACCGCCAGTTTCTTAATAAAGGTTTGCATTCCAACTATAACTATTTACTTATAACTACTAACTTGTTTCATCCCTTGAAATACACTCTTTTCACGCGGGTGGAAATCGTGGAGAGTACCTCGTAGGTAATTGTGCCGAGTTTGTCGCTCAGTTCGTTAAGGGGCAGATTGCGTCCAAAGATTTCGACCTCGCATCCTTCCTGTGCCTCAGGACAGTCGGTCACATCGAGGAACGTGACATCCATGCACACATTGCCCAGTGTCGGACAACGTCTGCCCTTGACAATCATGTCGGCTCCGCCATTGCCCAGACGTCGGTCATAACCGTCGGCATAGCCAATAGGCACCATGGCGATGCGCGACGGACGGTGTATCTTGCCATTGCGCATGTATCCAACGGTCTCGGTCTCGGGAATGTCTTTGATCTGGAGAATGGTGCTCTTGAGCGAAGCAACCGGTTCGAGATCCATCTTGATTTCGGAAGCCTCGAAACCATACAATCCGATGCCCAGACGGCACATCTCCATCTGATATTGGCTGTATTTCTCAATGCCTGCCGAGTTGCAGATGTGGCGCAGTATGGTGTAAGGGAAAGCCTTGCGTATGGCATCTGCACAGAGGTCGAAACGTCGTTTCTGTTCGTGTACGAACGATTCCTGCTGAGGGTCGTCGGCCGTAGCGAAGTGGCTGAACACACTGCGTATGGTCAGCGAGTCCTGCTGTTTCATTGTGGCTATGAGACGATCGATCTCTTGCGGCTGGAAGCCCAGACGATGCATGCCCGAATCGATCTTGACATGAACCGGGTAGTGGGTGACGCCCATTGCTCTTGTCTCGGCCATGAATGCATCGAGCAGACGGAACGAATAGATCTCTGGTTCGAGCTGGTTTTCGATGATGGTGCGGAATGCCGACATCTCTGGGTTCATCACGATGATCGGAACACGTATGCCCTGCCGTCTCAGGTCTGCTCCCTCGTCGGCAACAGCCACTGCCAGATAATCGACATTCTGATCCTGCAGGGTCTTGGCCAGTTCGTAGCTGCCGGTGCCATAGCCAAAAGCCTTCACCATGCAAGTGAGTCGGGTAGAGGCATTGAGATGGCTGCGGTATCGGTTCAGGTTGTGGACGATGGCATCAAGATCCACTTCGAGAATGGTCTCGTGGCGGCGCAGTTGGAGAACCTCGCTGATACGTTCGAATTGGAAACTGCGTGCGCCTTTGAGCAGGACGAGTTCCTGACGCATGCGGTCGATCTCATCGCTTGTCAGAAATTCGTCGGTCGATGGGAAGAAATCGGTGATGATATGCAGACCGATGTCATTGAGTTCTTCGATCAGCGTACGGGCCTCCCGTGTCCAGAAAGGACCGATGCAGATGAGTTTGCGGATGTCGTGGATGCTGCAAAGTTTTGCCAGCTGGCGGCAGCATGTGCGGTTGTGACAGTCGAGTTGCAGAATGTCTGACAGCACAAGCGTATTGGACAGGGATGACGATGCACGGCGCTTCTGGAATTCAAGAGCAATCTCAAGCGAGGTCATGTCGCAACTGTAGGCATCGTTGATGAGCATACAGCCACGTTTGCCTTCCACCACCTCCAGACGCATGGCGAGAGGTGTCAGTCTCTGCATTCGCTGGGCAATGTCGTCGGGCATCAGTCCGAGATAGAGCATCAGCATGAGACAGTTCATGGCGTTTTCAAACGAAGCCTCGTCGGTCATCGGAATGGAGAAACGTCCGTCCAGTCCCATGAACCCGTATTGGACTGTGGTGGAGTCAGCCGAGCGTGTCACATTGAACACCTCGACCTGAGCGTCCTTGTGATGGCGTGTCCAAGACATTGAACGTGCACCGACGCCGGCAATCTCAAGCGCGTCATTGATGCCGGGTATGTCGGCATTGTAGATGATGACCTCGCTGTCGCGGAAGAGCTGTAGTTTCTCTACGAGTTTCTGCTGCTGATTGTCGAAACCTGTGGCATGAGCCGTGCCAATGTTGGTGAGCAGTCCGATGGTAGGACGGATTATGCGTTCAAGGCGATCCATCTCATGTTTCTCGCTTATTCCGGCTTCGATGAGAGCCATGGAGTGCGTGTCGTTCATCTGCCATACGCTGAGAGGCACGCCCACCTGACTGTTGAAGCTTCGTGGACTGCGCACGATGTGGCGTACGTCATGAAGCATCTGATAGAGCCATTCCTTGACGATGGTCTTGCCGTTCGAACCTGTGATGCCCACCACGGGATATGAGAATCGGCTGCGATGCCATGCAGCAAGGCGCTGGAGGGCGTCGAGAGTGTCAGGCACCTCAAAGAACCATGCTTCTGGACATGTGTTGCGGAAGTCGTCGATAGGACGGCTTATGACGAAGGCCCGGACTCCCTTCTGATAGAGTTCTGAGATATAATGATGTCCGTCGCCCTTTGCCGTGACCAAGGCAAAGAACAGCGTCTGATCGGCAAAACTGAGACTGCGGCTGTCGGTGAGTAGCAGAGAGACGTGCGGCTGTGTGGCAGCGCTTGCCAGACGGTTAGCCCTGAGTGGGCAGTGCAGCACTTCGGCTATCTGACTTAGGTTGAGCATGGATGTATTATTGAACGGGTTCTATAAATTCAGTGTCGGCAGTGTCTGCCCCAAGTTGCTGAGTGAGGAACGAGCGCAGATCGTCCCAAAGGTAATAAGGACCATACACAGGCCTCAGGTTATGCTGGTCGATCAGTGTCTCTTGTTCATTGTGCAGCAGTTTGACCAGAATGTTGCCCTCGGCGTTGCGGTAGAATACCATCTGAAGATTGGCTCCCATCGGACAGATGTCTGCCTCTTGCCAATGTTTCCAGGCTTCGGTAGGATCCTCGATCTGGGCAGTACAGCCATGGACTTTCATCAGTGTCAGGAGACGCAGGAGGTTGGTGTCATGACCGAAACGCAGAGTGGCGCAAACGGAGTCGGAGCTGATGGCACCGTCGGCACACGATATGATGTTCTTGAGCAACGACGAAGCGCTGAGGGCCGGGATATGATTGCTCATCGGAGCATCGGCATTGCAAATATACATGCGATAGTTGACGCAACGGTAGCACTCAAGGAGTTCGTCGGGCATAAACACATTGTCCAGCTTACAGCCGGGCACATTGACATTCTGCATGCCGATGACCAACCAGTACAGGTCGTCAATGAACTGCAGACTGTCCAATCCCGTGGCGTCGGTAAAGAAATTGTCGATGATGCGTGACGACATAAGGGTATGCTCGACATAGAACTTCTGGTAGTCGGCCTGCCAGAAAGCGTCCTTGGCTGAGAGAATTCGCATTTCGGGGGTGTCGTATGCAATGAACTTCATATTGGCGCTGTCGGTTTCGGCCATGACGTTGAATGCCTGACCAGGGAAACGCTCGTAGAAAGGTTCGTTCATCTGAGAGAACAGACCGGCAAAGAACGCGCCCATCGACTGACCGCATCTCTTCACCACGCTTGCATACGCATTGATTCTCTTCTGACGGTCGGTGCCAGGAATGGACTGGATGAATACTTCTGGATAGTTCTTGAACATACGTTGTCCGATGCCTGCCAACTGAGTGACGCCCACGCTGGTGAGCAATCCTCCATGACCCAGACAACTGTCGCACAAAACCTCAATCTCAGACAGACAGGTCTCTCCAAAAGGTGTCAGTGTGCCGCGCTCTTGAGCTTCGCGAAGCCGTTGTCTTGTGTTGGCATATCGTTTGTCGTTGGGCTGATATCGGCTGCCATGACGATTGTAGAGGCTGATGTAGAATGGGGTATAACCGTCCGGTGCAGGTGTCATCACTGCATTCTGAGGACCGGGATATGCCCGATATACACCGGAAACGATGTCGTCCATGGAAATGCGATCGTCAGGCAAGGAGCAATGCTCTCTGTCGGAAGTCGTACATGCTCCAAGAAGAAGACTTGCACCTAATAAGGCCGAAACTGCAGCATCGTATAATCGCATATTTGTTGAGTATGTTATGTTCTTTTGTTGCGAAGTTCTTTTGTTGTTATGTCGCTATGTTATTTTGTTGCCACATATCCTTTCACACCATTGGCAACTTTGCCGGTCATGGTGTCGTCGGCTGAGAATGTGCAGTTGTCGATGTGCATGCCGGTCACATTGTCCTCGACATAGCCGAAACGCACAAGGTCGTTCTTTACCCAACCCTCGCCCTTGCATGGACGTTTGTCGAACAGACCGAGAGGGTAGTCGGTTGCGCGGTGGAGTGTGAACTTGCTGTTCTGGATGTAGATGTCATGCACCTTCGACTTCTCGTCACAGCCGATGAAGAATCCGTTCTCGGATGTAGCGATCACATTGCGGAACCAGATGTTCGAAACCTCACCGCAGCGGCCTTCGGTCACACCTTTAGGGAAGCGCCAGTTGCCGTCCTTGTGATTGCTGGTGGCACGAGGATAGGAAGTAACGTAGATCGGTTCTGCCTGACCCCACCAAACCTCACTAAAGAGGTTGCTTTCGATGATGATATTGTCGAAAACCACATTGGTCACCGTGCCCTCGTCGCGGTTCTGTATGCCGATGCCGCGGTTGCTGGCTTTGATGACGCAGTTATGAATCAGCACATCGCTGATCGAATCCATATTCTCCGAGCCGATCTTAATGGCGCACGAACGGCCAGACATCACACAGTTGGTGACCACAATGTCCTTGCATGGTCCATATTCCTCATACTCGCGACGATTCTTCAGGCAGATGCAGTCGTCGCCCGATGTGATATAGCAGTCGGCAATGCGTACCTTGGTCGAATGGTCGATGTCGATGCCGTCGCCATTACGTATCTTGAGATTGTTGAGCAGGCTGATGCCTATGATTGAAGCATCATGGCAGCCGATGAGATGTACAGTCCAGTAAGCACCGTTGCGGATGGTCACATCGCGAATCTGCAACTTCTCGACGCCCATCAGTGTGAGTACATGAGGACGTGGGTCGAACGTCGGATCCTTGAGTTCCTTCAGTTCATAGCTGTCAAGGAGCTCCTCGCCCATGAATGCGATGCCATTGCCGTCGATTGTGCCTTGTCCGGTGATGGCGATATTCTTCTTGTCCTTACACCAGATCCACACCATGCCTTCGCCACGGTTTTCAAAGAATGCGCTCTGGCTGTAGATGCTCTCGTCTGGATTGGCGAGCCATACGGAATTGACTTCGAGATTATAGTTGATGTTCGATTTCAGTTCGACAGGACCCGTCATGAATGTGTGACCGGCAGGAAAGACTACCGTGCCGCCCAGAGCCTTCTCGGCAGCATCGATGGCGGCCTGTACAGCCTTTGTGTCATCGTGATAACCATCGCCTATAGCACCATAGGACATTACATCATAGACCGTGCTGCATGTATTGCTTCCACCGCAGCATCCAGTCATCATCAGGCAGACACAAACCGCTGCCATCACCCAAGTAAACATCTTTTTCATATTGTTGTTCTTTGTTATAATGTTCTTTCGTTTTTCGTTCTTTCGTCCTTCGTCATATTTTGACAAAAATGTTCTTCTTGTAGAGAATCCATGCGAACAATGCCATGATGGCATCGAAGGTAAGGGCATAGAAAGTGATCGTCCACGGACTGTCGAGACCGAATACTGCAGCCCAACCGCTGTGGATTAGATCCGAAATGCCAGTCACACCGAAGACTGACGGCAGCATTTCGCTCAGCACATAGACAAACAGAGCGTTCATGCCGAACCATTGGAACACCTTGCACCATTTGCTGAATCCTTTCATGTCGATGATCCATGTGAAAAGGCCTAACATACCTGCTGCCATGCCGCATGTGACCAGCACATAGCTTGGCGACCAGATGCGTTTGTTGATTGGCAGTCCGTAATCGAGCAGGTAACCGCTGATGCCGAGTCCGACGGCAATCACGAGGATGTTCATAATCTTTTCGCCCACATCCTTGCCATTCATCAGGGCTTTGCCGCAGATTACGCCGAGTAATGCGTGTGCAATGCCCGAGATAACACCGACCAGACCTTCTGGGTCAACAGGTGAACGACCATCGAGCACCTTTCGGTAGATATGGTCACCGAACAGCATGCGGTCAACTCGGCCAATCCAGTTCTCATCAGCTACCTGTGAGTAGCCGTTCCCCACCACAAGAATCACGGCATAGACCACGAGCAGCGAAATGGTAATCTTCCAGAGATGTCGTCCCTTGAAGGCCAGGAACAGCAGTGAGGCTCCGCAATACGACAGGGCAATGCGTTGCAATACGCCCCAGATGCGCAAAGTGCCTGGTATGCTCGCTGCATCGCCCCAGACAATCATGTCCCATGCGTGAAGGGCAATGCCTATCACAAACATTATCACTGTGCGCTTCATTATCTTTGCCACCATTCCCGGTTCTCCGGCGTGGCGGTTGAGCGAAATGAAGATTGACACACCGACCATAAACAGGAAGAACGGGAAGACCAAATCACAAGGGGTAAGTCCGTTCCATACCGAATGGTTGAGTGGTGCGAAGCTGTTGCGTCCGCCACCATTGTTGACCAGGATCATGCCGAACACGGTCAGTCCTCGCAGCACGTCGAGGGAGAGTAGTCTTTGTTTCTTTTGTATGGTTGCTGTCATTTCTTTGTTTGTTTTACTTGCCAGTTGATTTCTACCGGGTTATTGTTCATCTTCATGATCAATGGGAGGGAGTCGTCATTGGCTACCCACATCTCAGCGCCTTCGATGGTGTCTTGCAGATGCAGGGTGCCACCGAACTGCGTGCTATTTTCAATAAGTTTCCAGTCAGTGTTGTTGAAGCGGCAATGACCCAGTTCCTTTGCATCGCGCAATGCCTGTCGGGGCAGGATGCAGAACGTCTGGTCGGAGAGCATGAGGTGCTGATGCCAGACGGGTTGTGTGTAGCAGAGCGATGCGGCTTTCTCAAGGGCTTCGGGAGTCATGCTGTAGCTGCCTGTCCAATAATCCTCATGTCGGACAATGCCCCACTGGAGGCAGAGAGTGCCGTCCTCCTTGCGGTCGATGCCTACGTCGAAATTGCGGGTCTGTCCGTGCAGCGAGAAGCTGATCACAAAGTCGTGCGATAGATTTTCTTTCTTCTGTTGAGGCTGAGCGGCGTTCAAGGTCTGTTCCTTTACGCTCTTTTTCGCCGTTTTTGGCAGTTCGAACAGCAGTTCGCCGCCCTCTGACAGTTGCTGATGGGTGATGCGCCAGTCGGTCATTTCCTTGCCATTGAACGTCACGCGACACAGTTTGCCCTTGCTTTGCTTCTTCGCGATTCTGAGGTCGTTGCCGTTCGGCAGGTGAATGGTCAGGGAGTTGAGCGCCGGTTCGTGGAGCAGATAGTAGTCATGACCGGCATTAGGATAGAAACCCATCATGTGGAATGCCAGCCACGATGACATTGCACCCGAATCGTCGTTGCCCGGTATGCCGGTAGGCGAGTCGTTCCAGTTGTCGCGTATCAGGCCGAGCACACGTTCCGATGTGCGTTCCGGTTTGCCAATCCAATGATAGAGGCAGGGCGAGAGGAAAGACGGTTCGTTGGCAATATTGTAATAGCCGTGGTCGAAGAATGTGTCGAGACGACGCTCGAAAGCCTCTGCGCCACCGCAGGCCTCGATAAGTGCAGGCACGTCATGAGGCACAGACAACGAATATTCCCAGGATGATGCCTCATAGAAGAAGCAATCCCACCAAGCCACGTACCATGGTCCCTCGTAAGATACCGTAGGATTATATTCGAACGAGACAGGCTGACGTCGGCTGTGTCCGAATGGAAGTCTTTCCAGCCATTGTCCATCCTTGTCCTTTGGCATGATGAATCCGCGTGTGCCGTCGTTCTCATAGTCTGCCCGCCACAGGTTCTTCCACGAATCTGCCTGACGCATGTATTGATCATACAGGTCCTGTCTGCCGAGGTGCTTTGCCATTTGTGCGATGGCCCAGTCGTTGAACGAATATTCCACGGTGCGCGTTCCGGCTCTGGCAATTCCGTATGGCACGTATCCGAGTTCGAGATAAGGCACGAGACCTCCGCGACCCTCTGCTTCCTCGTTGCCGCCCGGTGGGACGGTTGCATCCTTGAGCATGGCGTCGAGTGCCATATTCCAGTCAATGCCTTCAAGACCTTTGGCAAGGGCATCTGCCAGGACGATGTCTGCGTTCGAACCGCCTTGGGTACGTCCGTTGCTGTTGCCGCTGCGTGCATCAGGCATATAACCGTCGCGTTTGTAAATATTGAGCAGCGAATTGACTATGTCGGTCTGTCGCTGAGGGTCGAGCAGTGTCACCAGGGGCATCGATGTGCGATAGGTATCCCAGATGGCATAGAAATCATCGTAGTAAGGCACTTCACCGAGTTTCGGATCATTGCCGATATAGTCTGTCCATCCTGGGTTCTCGCCTGTTCGATCCACGGGCTCCAGCATTGTGTGATAGAGAGCCGTATAGAACATCCTCTTCTGATCGTCGGGAGTCTTAGGGTCAATATCCACGCGGCCGAGCAGACCTTCCCATGCCTCAATGCAATGGTTGTATGCCGCAAGGAATCCCGGCTGTTCCTTGGCATTTTCTCTTGCCTTGCGTTCGCCCACGAACGATATTCCGACGGCCAGTTCCACCTGTTTGTCGTCGTTGCGGGCCAGTTCTACGTTCACACCGCGCTGTCCGTTCGTGTCCCAGTAATGATGAGCCACGAAAGGATGGTCGCTGGTCAGATGGAAGAACACGGTGTATGCCTTTCCGTTGTTCCATCCTCCGCGTATTCTGGTAAATCCTGCAATCTCATGATCGCTGACGATTTCTATTTCCGAACCGACGAACTGCTGCTGTTCGCGCAGGTCGGGCGCAGAGTGGTTGCCGAGAAACCAGCCGGCATCGACCGTGAGGTATTGCGGCGAGTCGTCGGGGTAGGAGATATGATAATAGCTGGCATGTTCGGACGCAGTCACCTCCACGGCTATTCCGTTGTCGTAGGTAGTCTTGTAGAGGCCGAGCGCACATTGCTCGCTGTCGCGCAGCTGACGGTGTGACGGCTGTTCGAAGTCGGTGATGAACGGCTGTATGAGCACATTGCCGTATTTCGGTCCTCCACCTGTGCCGCTTACATGCGTCTGGCTGAAACCATCGACAGGAGTTGGCATCTTTGCCCATCCGGAGTTGTTGAGCGATGTGCAGTCAGGCGAAGGCTTGACCATTCCGTAGGGCATTGATGGCCCCACGAACACACGTCCCTGTCCCTCGGCGCCGATCATCGGATCGACGTACGACAATGCAAGGGAGAGAAATCCTGCAAGTAGGCAGTTCATAGAAGTTGTAGTTGAGATTATTTGGCAAACAGCTCAGAGAATACCTGTTTGGCTACGTCCACCACATTGTCCTCTGGTTCTGCGGCGTAAGGAGTGTGATCGAGAGTCCAGGGTTCCTCCATTGCATACCAGTCGATGGTGAGAGCAGGATTGTCCTGACAGTTCTTCAGCCATGATGAGTTGCCGACAGGCAGCACAGGCAATTTTCCGTCCAGCTCGTCCTGCAGCACAGAGATATATTTCTCCCAGCGTGGGTAATAGAAATCCTTCAGTATGCCCTGCCATTCCTTGTGGGCATAGTCGCGCAGCTTGCCTGTATTGGCGCAATATCGGTCGCCCCATGTTGTGATCTGCACACGGGCGTTCCATTCCAGCCAGTTGCTCTCGTCTTCGGTTGTGCCAAGGCTGCGTGCCTGTTCTGTCCAATGACCGACGCGGAACTCGCGGCGTGTGCCGAGCAGTCGATCCTGAGCCAGGAGCAGCTGGAGGAACTCAGCGCTGTGTGTGCGGAAGGATTTCTTGTCGAACGATTTGAAATCGGCCACGAACTGGTTATACACGATGCGGGCACGGTCGGCAATGGCCTGGCGGCAGACGTCGGCGAGGTCATATTCGAAGTTGTTGTTGCCTTTCAGACGGTCAGCCACGCTGAGCATCAGGCGTGCGGCCTCGGCGGTTGTTGTCGGGTCATAGTAGTTGGTCATCTTGCTCCATGACGAAGCCTGGAAGCAGTCGAGCGACGGACGCGAACAGA
This sequence comes from Candidatus Liminaster caballi, assembly GCA_018065085.1. GTDB lineage: Bacteria > Bacteroidota > Bacteroidia > Bacteroidales > UBA3663 > Liminaster > Liminaster caballi. The sequence goes on from JAGHUA010000070.1 coordinate 20,451, forward strand.
ACACCGACTCGTGAGGACCCTGCTGGTTGTTGCCTACAGGACAGTTGTATATCTCACGGCCCAGAATCTGCCATGCCTTGGTCAGTGCGTCGTATGTCTGCGTGTCATCGGCCTTGACGCCATAGCGAGCCTTGACCCATCCGTTGAGCCATTCCTCCTTGGTGAACTTTTCCGGTCGCCAAGGCAGCTCGCACATCAGTTCGTACATCACCGGATTTGTCTCCGAGCCTTCCATGGTGAGACCGATGCCCTTCAGATGCTTTGCCTTCGGGTGGCCTTTGGTGAGATAGAAGTTATTGAGCAGCTGATCCATGCGTCCGTGCATACCGATGTTGGCACCGAAGTTCTCAAGCATACAGAAACACCAGTCATGCTCTTCATAGCCATTCTCCTTGTACCACAGCGATGGCATACCCCACATCGGACGGCATTCTGAGAAGAGGTCGAGGAAGATGACGTCGCCGGGTTCAATGGCATGGAGCATCTCCGGACGCGGATTCTCCGACCATCCCTGACAAACCCATTTTGCCTTTGGGTTGACTTTCTTCATGGCGTTGTTCACGGCCTTGAAACATGCGTCGAGGTCGAGATCGGCAGGCAGGTTGGCAGCCTCGTGAAATGGATCCATCGAATAGTAGTCGGCCACGCCGAACATGCGACGGCTCTCTTCGTAGAACATATTTGCAAACTGTTCGAAACGTGGGTCGGTTGGCATAAGGATGCCCGGACGTGTAAAGCCGTTCCACAGCTGCACGTTGCTCATCGACGATTCTCCGTTGTCGGTCTCAGCACTTGTCCCTGCGGACTGTTCCGCCATGAACTTGCTTGGCACCATTCCGCTGTAGCCCGGCAATACTGGATGGATATCGAGTTCCTTCATACGGGCAATGATCTTCTTCTGCAGGGCTTCCTGCTGGGTGTACCATGAGTCTGGATTCGGACCGCCCCAGCCTTCGAGGTTGTTCATTTCCCACCATGCCAGGAAAGCGGGACCTGCGATGAAATCGTCCACATCCTTCTGGCTGTAGCCGAGTTTCAGCAGCATGTTGCGCCATACGCATTCGTAGCCGACGGCAGCCAGAGGCATGTTGATGCCGTGCAGGGCCATCCAGTCGATCTCCTCCTGCCAGCGCTCCCAATCCCAGAAAGCCATCGAGTATGAGAATGTGCAGTAGTTGAAGTCGTAGCGCAGTGAGAGGTCTGTCTCGTGACGTTCCTTCCTCTCCACCTTAGGCAGGACGGCTGGCAGCGACGCGTGCATCTGATTCCATGTGAGCTGCACACCGCAGTAATACTTCAGGTACCAGTTGATGCCCGATGCGATGTTCACATAGGTGTTGCCGCGCACCACCACCTTCTCGCCCTTCTGGTCGAGCTCGAAGAAGTCGGTCGCTGATTTCTGTTTTTCGATGATGAATTTCTTTGACGCACCCTTGTCGATGCGTTCCAACAGTTGCTGTGCGGCATTAGGCGCAGCTTTGAGCATTTGGGTCAGTGAAATGTTGATGCAAGCGAGTGCAAGCAGCATTATCAATAGTTTTTTCATGTGTCTTTAGAAGTTTTTGTCTGCTGCAAAGGTAGTGATTTTTGTGCAATGTTGCAAATCTTACACTCATTATTATAAAAAAGACGGCACAAACAGCGTCGTTTGTGCCGAAATTGTATTCTCATCAGTGATTTTTGTGCCATAATTGAAAAAGAAGGACGTCATCACGACGGCCTTCTCTGTCTTAACCTTAAAATCTAATACCATGAAAAACACGATGCAAAGATATGACCTTTTTCTTTACATGGCAAGATTTATAAGATAAATTATCTAAATTATCAATATTTTTGGCATTTTTTTACATACTTTGCTATCTATGTATGCATTTTTGTATATTTGCCGGATTATTTCATCACCTTCTTGCCGTCGATGATGACAATCTGACCTTTTGCAGGCGACTTGACCTTTGCTCCCTGCAGGTTGTAGATGTCCGGCTTGGCATTCCTTCTGTCATGGCTGATTGTCGAGATGCCGGTGTCGATGCTTTCGTCCACCTCGACGGTGGTTACGATCTCGTCCACCTTCTCGCCGTTTATGCTCAGCACACCGTTAGGGAACACGATGCTGTACTTGCCGGCCACGATGCCCTCTGCTGCGCCCTTGCCCATCATGCGAGGTCCTGCTGCGGCATCCGGCTCGGTGTAAGGCTGCCAGTTCTTGATTGTTATGAAGTTATTGAGCGGATCATATTCGAAGACGGCGTCCGAGAGCGTTACATAATACTGCTTCTCTCCCTTGTCGTCAATCAGGTAGGCAATGCCTCCTGCCTCGAACTCGATCAGATGAGTGCCGTCGGCCATTGGCACAACCACTGTCTTGCCGTCAGAAACTGCCGGCAGGGCTGAGATTGGAGTGATGATGTAGTCTTCGTACGTGCCTCTCCATGTTATATCGCCAGGCATCTGCACCATCACCATGGCCATCTTAGGAGAGAACTCCATATTGATCATGCCCAGTCGGCCTGTGTAATCCAATGGGAAGGAGAAGTCCACCTTCTGGACTGCACCTGCCACCTGTGATGTCAGCAGTGTGTTGCTGAAGTTCCAGCCTTTGGTCTGAGTCGGTTCCCAGTTGCCGTCTCTCCAGCTATAGTTTGTGTAGCTGCGGATGCAACTGTGATCCATCGTCAGGTCGTAGGCTACCATACGATCGTTTTCATATTCTTCGCCTCTTTTTAACTGTAATACAATCGAACGGCCCTCTTCGGATGTAACATTGTATGAGGCAACTCTTTCGTCGTTATAAACGCTCTGTGTGAGGTTGCCGTTGGCATCGTAGGTGTGAGTGGCTTCAACCTCTACGGTTGTAGTTTCGTTCGCAACGTATCCGTTGATGTCATAGTCATAATCCCAGTAATCGAGGCGAATGCGCTTCGTCATGTTGTTGTGGCTGTCATATTCGTAGGTAGTCTTAGTGACATCGACCCACTCCTTGGTCTTCGTATATTGGTCGGTCAGCTTTGATTCCACTACGGATGTGTTAAGGCCAGCATCGTTGTGCGTGATGATGGTCTTTTTTGAGCCATAGTAGTCTTCATACAGTATGGTCTCTATGTTGCCTTCGTATGTGTAAGTCCTCGTCTCGCAGTTCCATTCGCTCAGTGTGCCGTCCCAGCCGTAGTCGTTGTGTACGGTGTTCAGTGGACGGTGCTCGTCGTCATAGACTGTTATATCTTCGCTGGTCTTGACATAGGCGTCGCCGTTCTTGCTGTGGTATTCCACGGTCAGCGAGTTCTTGTCTTCGATTGTTACGATGCGCGATTCCTGGAAGATTTTTTCCAGCACCTGAGTCATCTTGTCGCCCTCGTAGGTGCGTGTGAGAATCGAGTCGCAGTCATACTCCGTTTTGCCATAATGAAGGCTGAGGCAGAGACGCTGGATGAGGCGGCCTTCGGCATCATAGACGTTTTGTTTCTTTACTTCTCCTTCGTCACTCAAGATGGCCGAAACCTGATGGGTGTACTGTGCCATGGTCATCATGTACATCGCTGCACAAGCGGATGTGAGTAAAATCCTTTTCATAGGCTTTATTCTTTATTGTATTATAGGTTAAGCTGTGTTTTTGCTGAGGTACAAAATGTATATTCTGCTTGCAAAAATAATAAATAAAAAAAACAACTGATGGTGAGAATCGACTTTTTTGCTTGTCCTGAACATTTTTTGTCGAAAAACGTCCACTTTCTCCAATTTTGTCATTTGGAGCTTGCATTTGTATTTCCAAGGTCTTAGGAAATGCCGCCGAAACTTTTGTTTGGATTTCCCAACTCTTAGGAAATGCTGGCGAAAGTTTCATTTGGACTTCCAAGGTCTTAGGAAGTGCTGCCAAAACTTTCATTTGGACTTCCCAGATCTTAGGAAATCCCGGCGAAACTTTCATTTGGACTTCCCAGGTCTTGGGAAATGCTGCCGAAACTTTCATTTGGACTTCCCAAGTCTTGGGAAATGCTGACAAAAGTTTGTTTTGGATTTCCAGGTTTCTGGAAATGCTGGGAACAATGTTCTGGCGACTTCCAGGTTTCTGGAAATGCTGAGAACAATGTTCCGACGACTTCTAAGGTTTTAGGAAATGCTGGGAACAATGTTCCGACGACTTCCAAGGTTTTAGGAAATGCTGGGAACAATGTTCTGGCGACTTCCAGGTTTCTGGAAATGCTGAGAACATTGTTCTGGCGATTTCCAAGGTCTTAGGAAATGCTCAGAACCGATTTTTTTGTCTTCCTAAGTCTTAAAAATAGGTTTTGCTTGGTATTTTTGCATTTTTTGCGTCATTAGGAGCCAATCACACCTTCCAGATGTTGTATCTTTGCAGCACGAGGAGAAGTCTGTTTTCCCTTAAAGTACTCGTTAAAATTAGTTTTTACTACTGTACTATTTTTTATTCTCGTGAAGTAAATAAAGATATTGAAGTTGACTTTATTGACTTCGTTGACTTCATGAGATATAAAGAGAATGTACTATTTTTTATTCTCGTGAAGTAAATAAAGATATTGAA
>JAGHUA010000027.1 GCA_018065085.1 Candidatus Liminaster caballi
GAGATTTCTGCCATGATGAATACTTCTCAATAAAGATAGTGGCTTGACATAAGAAGAGGACGTGCAAAAAGCCTAATCATGGACTTTTGACACGCCCTCTTATTTTGTTGTGTGTCGGTTGTTCCTGCCTCTGTGTTTGATGGCCTGCCGGTCTCAGCCTGTCACCTTGCTCTCGAACCTGCCGTTGGCTGTCTGCGTCTCGATCACCATTCCCGGCTTTACGTCCGAGGCATCCTTGACGGCCTTGCCATTGATGCGCGTGATGCTGAAGCCGCGTCGGAGGATGTTGTCGGGCTGTGCCATCTCAATGCTGCGTTTGGTGTAGGCGATGCGTTGCTGTTCGCTGGCTATGCGCTGTTTGGCATACATCTTTACGCGTTCGAGGGTCAGATCCAGGTGGTTGATCTGCTGACCGAGGCGCAGGTGAGTGTCGCGTACGGATGACGACAGGCGGTTCAGCCTGTTCCTCTCCCTGTCAATGCGACCTCGGCTATTGTCGATAACAGCATATTGAATCTGTTCCAGGCGGTTCAGTTCCTCGGCTGCCATTTCGATGAACATTGCTGCGGCTGCCGTAGGAGTCTTGACCGATGTGTGTGCCACGGCATCGAGCACGGTGGTGTCGCGTTCATGTCCGATGCCGGTAATGACCGGCAGGGGGAAGTTGGCGATGTTGAGGGCAAGCTCATAGCTGTCGAAGCTGTTGAGATCGGATACCGATCCGCCGCCTCGTATTATCACCACGGCGTCAAAGTGTTCCATGTGGCTGTATATACGTTCCAGGGCATGGATCACAGACTGTTCTGTCTGTTCGCCTTGCAGGATGGCGGGGAAAAGGTGAGTGTAGAACTTCAGGCCACGCTCGTTGTTGGCAAGTTGATGGCAGAAATCGCCATATCCGGCTGCATTGCTGGCGCTGATCACGGCTATGCGCTGTGTCGGAGTTGGCAGGTCGATGCTTTTGTTTGCGTCGATCATGCCCTCGTCGGTCAGTCGCCTTATTATCTCCTGTCGCCTGCGCTGCATCTCGCCCATGGTGTAGGTAGGGTCGATGTCGTCGATGGTGAGTGAGTATCCGTAAGCCTCGTGCATCTGCACCTGGACTCTTACCAGCACCTTGAGACCCGCCTGCAGGCTCTGTCCGCTTTCCATCTCGAACTTCTGGCTCAGCTGCCACCATTTGTTTGCCCAAATCATGGCTCGCGCACGGGCAGTGATGGTGTTGTTGCGTGTGCTTTTCTCGATGAGCTCCATGTAGCAATGACCGTTGCCCGCCACGTTGGCCTGTGCAATCTCGGCCGTAATCCATATCGGAGCACCGAATGAGGCCGACACTACGAAGGTCACCTGCCTGTTCAATTCATATAGTGAGATGGCATCTCTCATGCGCGTAATATAATATATGTGTAGAAATTCGACTTTTTCGGGTGTAAAGATATGCCCATTTCGTCAAATAACCAAATAAAATCACAAAATTCTTTGCAGTTCGCTAAAAAATGTATATCTTCGCGGCGTAAATAACTGTTAACTATGTTTGATGTCATAACTTGGACGGCACATCCCGTCATTTTCCATATCGGTTGGTTCGCCCTGCGCTGGTATGCGCTGATGTTCATCGTGGGCTTCTTCATCGGCGAGAAGATCATGGAGTATATCTATCGACACGAGGGCATGAACCCCGAGCGTGTCTATACGCTTTTCCTCTATTGCTTCGTCGGTACGCTCGTCGGTGCGCGTCTTGGCCACTGCCTGTTCTATGCGCCTGACTACTATCTGAGTCATCCGCTTGAGATCCTGCAGACATGGAAGGGCGGCCTGGCCAGTCATGGCGGCACGATAGGTGTCATCACGGCAGTCTTCCTCTATGCCAGGCGCGACAAGCTGCCGTTCCTCTATGTGCTCGACCGTCTGAGCATCGGCGTGGCTCCTGTCGCTGCCCTTATCCGCATGGGCAATCTCTTCAATCATGAGATTTTCGGCGGTCCTACCGATCTGCCGTGGGCATTCCGCTTCATCACCAACCTCGGCGCCTATGAAGCCGGACGTGAACCTGTCTTCACCGCACCGTCGCATCCTACACAGATCTATGAGGCTCTGTGCTATGTGGCTGTCTTCGTCATCACCTTCCTGATGTATAAGAAGTTCGACGCAGGCAAGCGCACGGGCATGATCTTCGGCACCTTCCTCATCGGCATCTTCGGCAGCCGCTTCTTCATCGAGTTCATCAAGAACAATCAGGAGGCTTTCGAGGAAGGCATGCTACTCAATATGGGACAGCTGCTTAGCATTCCGTTCGTCCTGATTGGCATCTGGCTCATCGTCCGTTCTTTGCGCAAGCAGGGCTGACGCCCTTATTTCACAGATTTTGTTACCTTCATATACTGAAAGACCATGTTACAGATTGCACCTTCGTTCCTCAGTGCCGACTTTGCGCACCTCGAACGCGATATTGAAATTCTTAACCGCAGCGAGGCCGACTGGCTTCACTATGATGTGATGGACGGCTCGTTTGTCCCTAACATCTCGTTCGGTTTCCCTGTTATGGCATCGCTCCAGGGCGTTGTCTCAAAGCCGATGGATGTCCACATGATGGTGGTGCATCCCGAGCGCTGGATTGAACGCGTCGCCTCTTATGGCACACGCATGATGACCGTCCACCAGGAGGCCTGTCCTAATCTCCATCGCACCATCCAGCAGATCCACGAGGCTGGAATGCTGGCCGGCGTGGCCATCAATCCCGGCACACCAGTCATGATGCTCGAGGAGGTGATCTGCGATGTTGACCTTGTGCTTATCATGACCGTCAACCCAGGTTTCGGCGGACAGAAGTTCATCCCATCGATGCTCGATAAGGTGCGCCGCCTCAAAGCCATGATTCTCCAGCGCCACGCTCATGCCCTGATCGAGTGTGACGGCGGTGTCAACCTCGAAACAGGCGCATTGCTCAAGGAAGCCGGCGTTGACATCCTTGTGGCAGGCAACAGCATCTTCCGCAGCGACGATCCCGTCAAGATGGTTCATGACCTAAAGAATCTTTGATATGAAACGTATTTTCCTCTCTCTTATCGCATTGGCTTTGGTATCCTCTGCCAATGCGCAAGTTAATTTCGGCGGTCAGCAGATCGAGGTATCCGACATCCACTGCTCTCAGAAGTTTGCCGACATCGACTATGTGGGCGACGGTGAGGTCTATCACACGCTCGACATCTACCTTCCCGAGAAGAAGGCAGAGAAATATCCTGTCATGATTCATATCTATGGTAGCGCATGGTTCAACAACAACGGCAAGGCTTCGGCTGACATCGGCACCATCTGCAAGGCGTATCTCGAAGCCGGCTATGCCGTGGTTTGTCCTAACCACCGCGCGAGCACAGATGCCCATTGGCCGGCTCAGAGTCACGACATCAAGGCCGTGATCCGCTTTATCCGTGGCAATGCCGCCACCTACGGTTTCGACACAGACTTCATCGGCACGTCCGGCTTCTCGTCGGGCGCACATCTTGCGTCGTTCATGGCTGCCACCTCAGGCACGCGTGTCACTTCCGTCGGCAAACAGAGCATCGACGTAGAGGGATCGCTTGGCGCCTACACGGCTTTCCGCAGCGACGTGCAGGTGTGCGTGTCGTGGTCAGGACCCATCGACCTTGAACACATGGATTGCGGCCCTGGCATGAAGATGCCTGTATCGCCCGAAGAAGTCATACTCGGCTGTCCGCTCAATGACGAGAATCGCGACCGCTATGCTTCGCTTTCTCCGTTGTGGTATCTCGATAAGGATGACCCGGCAATTATTATTTTCCACGGCACAGCCGACAATGTAGTCCCCTATTGCCAGGGCGAGATATGGGCAGAGGCTGTGAAGGCCGCCAGCATCCGCACGGAGTTCGTCACCCAACCTGAGGGCGGTCACGGCTACAACATGTACTCGCCTGCCAACCTTGCCAAGGCAACAGCTTTCATCAACGAAGCACTTGCCAAGACTCGCAAATAGCCGAAAAATCTTTCGTTGACACTTCCCAACTCTTGGGAACTAACCAATACGATTGCATTGGTTAGACTTAAGACTTCGGAACTAACCAACACGATTGCATTGGTTAGACTTGAGACTTCGGAACTAATAAAAATAATGTTCTAGGTTAGATCTAAGAGTTGGGAACTAATAAAAATAATGTTCTGGGTTAGATCTAAGACTTGGGAACTAATAAAATTATTGTTCTGGGTTAGAACAAAGACTTTGGACCTGATAAAAAACAATTAGTTATGTTTAAACCATACTTAACTGTCTCTCGTATTTATTTTTCGCCCTTGCAGAAAAACGCAAAAGGCCTATACAACTTGATGAGTAGCGAAGAAATCCGTTCGTCATTCAAGCCTGACACCGAAAGCCGTCTGATAAATGAGATGGCAATGCTATTGGCCTGTGGTGTTATTCCTGACAGCCTGCGGTTATCGTCGGCGCTGGGTGTCGATTCTCAGCATCTCAATGGGTGCGTCAAGATACTGTTTGGCTGTTCGCTCTATAAGTTGATGTCAGACTATCGTCATCTTCTCGCCTTCGATCTGGTGTCGAAGACCGAACTGCCTGCCAAAGACATTGCCCGCCGTTGCGGTTTCAAGTCGGCGCAGATCCTTTACAATTACTTCGACCGTTACGAGAAAACCACTTTCGCCAAACTTCGTGCTTCACACCAGCACGTCAATGTCACAACCACTGTTGCATACGAGGTTCAGTGATGTTTCTCCTTTGAATAATTGCGCGTAGGCACATCCCTTCGACCATGAAACGCGAAGACGCTATTGCCAAAGGCATAGAGATGCACGATATCAAGCACTCTATGAAACGCAGGCTCTGTTGGCATGATTACAATCGAAAAGGTGTTTATATGCTGACGCTTGTGGTGGAAGGCCGTGCCGCTTTGCTAGGTCGTCTGCTAGGTCGGTCTGACGCGCCTGCAGGTTCATGCGATGCGCCAAGGGTGGAATGCTCTGAACTTGGAATGGCCATCCTTCGTGATGAGATTGGCAAGATCAATCACTTCTATCCTCAAGTTGTGGTTTGGAAGGTCTGCATCATGCCCGATCACATTCACATGATCGTGCGGGTGAAGGAAGACTTGCCACCTAAGCAGCATTTGGGACAGGTGGTGGCTGGCTTTAAGGGTGGCTGCTCGAAAGCCGCCATGAGAATCTTGGGGAGAAGCCAGAGCGGACGCTCTGGCAATGGTAATGGCGGCCCCGCTGCTGGCGTTGGCTTTGGTTCTGGCAATAATGGCAGCCCCGCTGCTGGCGTTGGCTTTGGCTCTGGCAATGGTAATGGCGGCCCCGCTGCTGGCGTTGGCGTTACTGTTCCTCCACCGTCCGGTGGAGTTAAGGTGATCCCCCTTTTCGAGCCCGGCTATAATGATAAGATCCTGCTAAATGAGGGGCAGTTAGACCGCTGGAAGGCATATTTGGACGATAACCCTCGTCGTCTGATGGTCAAGAGACAGAACCCGGCTCTTTTTACCGTTCTTCATGGGCTAAAGGTGGCAGGACATGAGTGCCAGGCCGTGGGCAACCGCTTCCTGCTCGACATTCCCGATAAGATGGCGGTCGTCGTGCATCGCCGCTATTCTGAAGAATATAACGCGCGACTGCGGGAGGAGTGGCTGGCATGCGGAGAGCGAGGCGGTGTCTTGGTAAGTGCAGCCATTGCGCCGAAAGAGAAGGCCGTGATGCGAGAGGCCATGGATCGAGGTTACCGTATCATCCTTTTGCGTGAGAACGGTTTCCCGACCCTGTATAAACCCTCTGGGGAAAGTTTCGATGCATGTTCGGAAGGAAGGCTGCTGCAGATTAGCCCGTGGGATTATCACATGGCGAAGAAGGCAATAACCCGCAATCAGTGCCTCGAACTTAACGACATGGCTGAATGTATCGCAAACAATAGAATGGCGACGGCTGTGTTTCGGACATCCATGTCAACAGACTGCCAACCGGTTAGCCGACCCAACAAAACACAGATAGCCGGCAGGCCTGGAACTGAGCAATAACAACACAAAGATTAAGAACTGATAAAACACTTATTGAACTATGATTGAACAGATGCTTGAATATAACCGACAGTTTGTCGAGTCAAAGAGTTATGAGAAGTATAAGACGTCGAAGTATCCGGACAAGAAGATTGCCATTGTGACTTGTATGGACACACGTCTCGTGGAGCTCCTTCCGGCAGCACTTGGCATCAAGAACGGCGACGTGAAGATCATCAAGAACGCAGGCGGCACGATCACCAACCCGTTCGATTCGACTGTGCGTTCGCTCCTGGTTGCCATCTACGAGCTGGGCGTGAACGAGGTGATGATCATCGGACATACCACCTGTGGCGTGCAGGGCATGGACAGTCAGGAGATGCTTCATCTGATGCGAGAGCGAGGCGTCGATGACGAGCACATCTCTCTTATGAAGCATTGCGGCATCGATCTCGACTCATGGCTGCATGGCTTTGATGACACGGATGCCGCTGTGCTTGAGACGGTCGATCTGGTGAAGAATCATCCGCTTGTGCCAAAGGATGTCATCGTGCGCGGTTATATCATGGACTCTGAGACAGGCGCCTTGAAGCCGCTCAGCTGATTTGACCCCTCTGCCGACGACACAGGGAAGAACGCCGCATAGCACGATGAAACCGACCATTGCCTTTATCGAACAGAAGTTCGACGAGTTTAACCAACAGATGTTTGACGGGAAGCTGCCAAAGATTCCCGTCAGGTTGAGCAACGCGAAGACGTTTCTTGGAATGTGTACGTTCAAGAAGCGCAGGAAGCTGTTCGGCAAGGTCGAGAACTATGACTTTCAGCTGAGGTTCAATATAAGGATTGACCTGCCCGAAGAAGAGATTGAGGATGTCATCATCCATGAGATGATACACTACTACATCGGAGTGAACCAGTTGAAGGATACAAGTGCGCACGGGCAGCTTTTCCGGCAGATGATGAACGGGATAAACACGCGCTATGGCCGGCACCTGACCATATCGCATAAATCCACACCCGAACAGCGCCAGCAACTGATGGATAAACGTCAGCGCTGGCGCGTTGTGGCTGTGGTAAGGTTTGCCGATGGACACTCGGGTGTGAAAGTATTGCCGCGCGTCAAGCCAACGGTACGCAACTATTATAATAGCGTACGTGCGAGCCGGACGGTGAGCAGCGTGGATCTGTATCTGACGGACAATGTGTTTTTCAATCGCTTCCCGTGTTCAGCTGCGCTAAATGTGTTCAAGGCCGATGAGGAGGAAGTGCAGGCGGAGCTCAAGGCTGCGATACGACTGCAGGAGACAGACTTCTGACCGATCAGCCGATCTCAAGTTCGAACGTTTCGATCAGAGAATTGATGGACGGGTTCTTTGATATCATGTCCTGGATCTTCTCCCTCGGAGAGAAAGGTATCTTTATGCCATCGTCCTCGGAGGTAACTTCAACCGAAAGCTTGATGTGACTGTTGTGAAGCTGTTCGCACAGATAGCGGGTGATGCGTTCTTTCTGCGGTTCGATGATCTCAAACTGAGCGTTGCTCAACACGGTGACTTTGTACTGCGTACCCTCTACCTGTTGCGGCAGACATCCCGTCATCAACTTAGTCAGCAGTTGCTCGGTTGTATAGGTACTGATAAATTGTTTCCATGAGCGCCGAAGCGCGTCAGGAGTCACGGGCTCGTTCATCTCCTGTATCGCCGTCTGCGTGGCCGATGTGGTGGTCTGCTGCTGTTGCTGCACTCCGTTGAGCGAAGCGATGCGAGGACCTCCTGCACGTGCTGCAAAACGGTTTGCTCCAGAAGGAAGGCCAACGGTCTGAGGCTGTGCCTGTGGCAGAGGCTGTGGTGCTGGCTGACTCAGCGGCTGCTGAAACTGAGCCTGCGGCTGAGGACGCATGGCCTGTTGAGGTGCCGGCTGTGGTGTCGGCTGAGGTGTCTGTTGAGGAACGGGTTGAGGCGACGGCTGACGGACAGGCTGCTGATAAGCCTGGGCCTGTGTCTGTGTCTGAGCCGGACGGACAGGCTGTTGCGTCGGCTGCGGAGCGACCTGCTGCTGACTTGCAGGAACCTGAATAGGGTGCATAATCTGGCAGATCTTGACAATGGCAAGTTCGACAAGGAGACGTTTGTTGCGCGAGTTGCGATAGTTGAAGTCGCAATCGGAAGCAATCTGCAAACCCTGATACAGGAATGCAGGATGACAGCCGGCAGCCTGACGCTGATATTGCTGGGCAACTTCAGGACCTGCCTCGATGAGCGAGAGCGTGGCTGGATCCTGAGCCACCATAAGGTCGCGCAGATGACTTGCCCAGCCGCCGATGAACGACTGTGCGTCAAAACCGCGTCTGATCACATCGTCGAGCATCTTGACCGCAGCAGGGATGTTGCCTGCCAGAGCCGCGTCGGTCAGACGGAAGAAAAGTTCGTAGTCGAGGATGTTCAGATTGTCGATGGTGGCCTGATATGTGACCTTGCCATCGGTGAAAGATACAATCTGGTCGAAGATTGACAGGGCGTCGCGCATACCACCGTCGGCCTTGCGGGCAATAACCTGCAGCGCCTGAGCTTCGGCCATGACGCCCTCCTCGTTGGCAATGCGTGTCAGCTGATCGACAATGTCCTGCACGGTGATGCGCTGGAAATCGTAGGTCTGGCATCGCGAAAGGATAGTCGGCAGTATCTTCTGCTTCTCGGTGGTACACATCACGAAGATGGCATGGCGCGGCGGTTCCTCCAGAGTCTTGAGGAAGGCGTTGAAAGCAGCCGTCGAGAGCATGTGAACCTCATCGATGATGAATACTTTGTATTTGCCGATCTGCGGAGCAACCTGAACCTGCTCGATGAGGTCGCGAATCTGATCCACGCCGTTGTTGGACGCGGCATCGAGCTCATAGACATTGTACGAACGCTGTTCGTCGAATGCGTTGCATGACTCGCACTCGCAGCAAGCCTCGCCATCGGGCGTGGGATGCTGGCAGTTGATGGTCTTGGCGAAGATACGTGCACAGGTGGTCTTGCCTACACCGCGCGGACCGCAGAATAGGTAGGCGTGTGCCAACTTGCCACTCGTGACGGCGTTCTTAAGGGTTTGCACCAAAGCCTTCTGTCCGACTACGGTCTTGAAACTCTGCGGACGATACTTGCGTGCACTGACAATATAATCTGACATGATAGCAGGGCTGATCGATGGTTATTGAACGCGACAAAGATAAGACTTTTTTATAATATGAGCAAACTTTGATGATAAAAAAACACCAATTGACATTACCTTTGCCATATACCTTGCCATTTTGACACTCGGCAGACCCTTTTTTGGTGTGACGTTGCGTTTGGCATGTTTTTTGTTGAGATTGAAAATGTACGACAACCGTGCGTTCAAGAAGCGAATGATTGCTCAAAACAGACATCTAAACATAAACTATAAAATCACACACTATGAACATTAAACCACTTGCTGACCGCGTGCTTGTAAAGCCAGCGCCAGCCGAGACAAAGACCATCGGCGGTATCATCATCCCTGACACCGCTAAAGAGAAACCATTGAAGGGCGAAGTTATTGCCGTAGGTAACGGTACAAAGGACGAGGAGATGATCCTCAAGCCAGGTGATCAGGTGCTCTACGGAAAGTACAGCGGCACGGAGATCGAACTCGAAGGTGAGAAGTATCTCATCATGCGTCAGTCAGACGTTTTGGCTGTTCTTGCTTAACAAAGAACAAAATAACAGATCAACAAAAGAACGAAACAACTATGTCAAAGATTATCAAATTCAATACGGAGAGCCGCGACCTCCTGAAGAGCGGTGTTGACCAGCTTGCTAACGCTGTCAAGGTTACACTTGGCCCTAAGGGTCGCAACGTGATCATCGATAAGAAGTTCGGTGCTCCTCACATCACCAAGGATGGCGTGAGCGTAGCCAAGGAGGTGGAGTTGGAAGACCCATTTGAGAACATGGGCGCACAGCTCATCAAGGAGGTTGCCTCAAAGACTGGCGACAGCGCAGGTGACGGCACAACAACCGCTACCGTACTTGCCCAGAGCATCATCGGCGTAGGCTTGAAGAACGTGACTGCCGGTGCCAATCCAATGGACCTCAAGCGCGGTATCGACAAGGCTGTTGCAAAGGTTGTGGAGAGCATCAAGGAGCAGAGCGAGGAGATTGGCGACGACTACACCAAGATCGAGAATGTTGCCCGTATCTCGGCCAACAATGACGAGGAGATCGGCAAGCTCATCGCAGAGGCAATGAAGACCGTTCAGAAGGAAGGCGTAATCACCGTAGAGGAGGCTAAGGGTACTGACACCACAGTCGATGTGGTGGAGGGTATGCAGTTCGACCGCGGCTACATCTCGCCATACTTCATGAACAATACAGAGAAGATGACATGCGAGCTCGACCAGCCGGCAATCCTCATCTACGACAAGAAGATTTCCAACCTTCAGGATCTTCTCCCTGTCCTTGAGCCAGTTGCAAAGCAGGGCCGTCCTCTCCTTATCATCGCAGAGGATGTCGAGAGCCAGGCACTCGCCACTCTCGTGCTCAACTCAATGCGCGGCAGCCTCAAGATCTGTGCTGTGAAGGCTCCTGGTTTCGGTGACCGTCGCAAGGAGATGCTTCAGGATATCGCCATTCTCACCGGCGGTATCGTAATCAGCGAGGAGGTCGGCCTGAAGCTTGAGAACGCAACTGTCGAGATGCTCGGCCAGGCAGACAAGGTTACAGTGTCAAAGGAGAACACCACCATCGTCGATGGCGCTGGCGACAAGGAGGCTATCGCAGCCCGCGTACAGACCATCAAGGCCCAGATCGAGAAGACCACATCCGACTATGACCGCGAGAAGCTCCAGGAGCGTCTTGCCAAGTTGGCAGGCGGCGTGGCTGTGCTCCATGTGGGTGCTGCCAGCGAGGTCGAGATGAAGGAGAAGAAGGATCGCGTGGACGATGCACTCTGCGCTACACGTGCAGCTATGGCTGAGGGTATTGTGCCTGGCGGCGGTGTTGCTTACATCCGTGCCATCGAGAAGCTTGAAGGCCTCAAGGGTGCCAACGAGGACGAGACCGTCGGTATCGAAATCGTGAAGCGTGCCATCGAGGAACCTATGCGTCAGATCGTTGCCAATGCAGGCAAGGAGGGTGCAGTGATCGTACAGAAGGTAAAGGAGGGCAAGGGCGACTTCGGCTACAATGCCCGTACCGATGTTTACGAGAACTTCCTCGCAGCCGGTGTCATCGACCCAGCCAAGGTGGCTCGTGTGGCTTTGGAGAACGCTGCTTCAATCGCAGGTATGTTCCTTACCACAGAGTGCGTGATTGCCGACAAACCAGCTCCTGAACCAGCAATGCCGGCCGGAGGCATGGGCGGCATGGGTGGCGGCATGATGTAATAAAGTGCTAAGTGCAATGTGTAAAAACTGAGCACTGACCCATGTTTGGACAAAATTATTGAGTAAAATTTGGCGGTTTAAGATATTTTGACTATCTTTGCCGCCAAATTGTATTATATATGATCAACAGACTTCTTATCCGAATAAAGACCGTACAGCTTCTTTATGCATACATGCAGGGTTCGCTCGATAAGCTGAACCGCGACGAGCAGATGGCAACGGCTGTCGAGTCGAGCTATAAACTGTATAACTACCTTCTTGCGCTCGTAGTGAAGCTCACCGAGTATCGTCAGTCGCAGATTGATGCTGCCCGCAACAAGTTCATGCCTACTGACGAGGAGCGTTTCCCTAATCTCCGTTTCGTCAACAACTCAGTGGCTAAGTTCATCAGCGAGAAGAGCGAGATTATTGACTATTGCAACAAGAACTCGCTGCTCAGCGATTTCGATACCGAGACATACCGAGCCCTGCTTACTCAGATCGAGCAGATGCCAGCCTATAATCAGTTCATGACACAGAAGGAGACTCCTTCGTTCGAACAGGAGAAGGCTCTCTGGCGTGACATCTTTGCCGAGGTTATCACTCGCAGTCCAATCCTCGATGCTACGCTCGAAGAGAAGAGCATCTTCTGGAACGATGACCTTTCTACCGTCACTCAGTTCGTGGTGCGCACCATCAACCAGATGCAGCCTGATGACGAGATGATCAAGGTGTCGGGTATGTACGACCGTAAGGAGGACAGCAAGTTCGCCCGCGAACTGTTCCACCATGCCCTCGATGAGGCACATGCAAATCTCGACCTTATCGACCGCAATGCCGAGAACTGGCAGATCGACCGTATGGCTCTGATGGACAAAGTAGTGATGTGCTGCGCGTTGTCGGAGATTCGTAACTTCCCGGATATCGCCGTACGTATCAGTATGAACGAATACATCGAACTCGCCAAGCATTACTGTGCGCCTGAGAGCTCTCGCTTCGTCAATGGCATTCTCGACAAGATTGTCAAGCAGTGGAAGCAGGAGGGCATGGTATTCAAGGCTTGACATAGACCACAAACCAATGTTTGATCATTGACCACAAACAGAAACTAAAAAACAATTACAGATATGATGAACGCATTGTTCCTTCAGGCAGCCGCACAGCCAGAAAACAGCGGCATGGTGAATATCCTTTTCATCGTAGGTATCATCGTGGTATTCTATTTCTTTATGATCCGTCCTCAGCGTCAGCAGCAGAAGAAGATCGAGGCTGAGCGCAATAGCATGAAGGTTGGTGACAGCGTTGTGACCTCATCAGGCATGTATGGCAAGATTGAGGGTGTCTGCACAGCCACCGATCAGAAGGGCAATACCTATGTTGAGAGCTTCATCATCAAGGTGAAGCCTGACTATCAGACACGCATCCAGATCAGCAAGGACTGCGTGTACAAGGATCTCAACGATGCTGTGGCTTCACAGGCCAAGTAATCCAAACCAAACAGTTGTTTCATAGCCTTTCATGCAGTAAAGGCAAAAACAAGTCGGAAGCATGCGCGTGCCAGACTATATCAGGAAGGTCTTCGACACCTTGCCGAATATCAATAGGCGAGATGTGGTGACCTTCCTTGTGTGTTTGCTGGTGTCGGCATTCTTTTGGGTGGCTCAGAGTGCCTATCTGAAGAGCGATAAGACAATCACAGTAGCGCTACGCATTGAGGGTCAGCCTGAGGACGCTGTGTTCACGACTCATGTGCCGTCCCAGCTCAAAGTCACGCTCTATGACAATAATATCCATCTGCTCAAATACAGCAGCAAGAGCAGTGGCGTGCGTCTGCTGACCGTCGATTTTGGCCGTTATGCCGACGTGGCAGGCAATTTCCGCATTTCAGGAGCCGAACTTCAGTCATTGTTGCTCAACGAACTGTCATCGACCACCCAGATTACGGCCATTTCGCCTGCGCTCATCGATGCCCGATATGCATTGACCAAAGGAAAGAAAGTCCCGGTTGCGTTGCAGTCGAACATCACGATGCACGGCAACTTCAGGGATTTCACGCCTTCCATCACGCCTGATTCAGTGCTCATTCATGCTCCTAATTTTATTCTCGATACATTGAGTTGCGTCTATACCGAGCCGCTTATGGCGATGGATTTGCAGGACACGCTGACGTCACGTGTGCCGCTGGTATTGAACGTCGGTGTGCGAGCCACTCCTGATAGCGTCGATGTGCTCGTGCCTGTCAACCAGTATGTCGAGAAGCGTTTTGAGTCGGTGCCGATACGCGTCAACGGTCTTCCTTCAGATGTGCAGATGGTGCTTTTCCCACATACCGTGTCGATGACCTGCCTTGCCAACTTCCGAAACTACAATAAGTTCACGGCTGACGATTTCGTTTTCAGTGTATCATACGATGACGTTCGTGCCGATCAGTCCCGTCAGTATCTGCCAGTCTCGTTCCAAACTCTTTTGAGCGACATGGAGGTCTATGGCGTGCGTTTTGAACCGCATGAAGTGGAGTTCTCAATCGAATATGCCGAGAAGCGCTGAGTTTAAGGCCTCATAACCTTTATCCCTTTAACCTTTTAACCCCTTAACCCCTTAACCCTTTAACCCTTTTTTTGTCCATGACAATCATTACTGGAGGAATCGGATGCGGCAAATCGGTGGTCAGTCGCCTGCTGAGGGTTATGGGCTATGATGTCTATGACTGTGACAGCCGTGCCAAATGGCTTATGCTTCATGATCCGTTGCTCGTCAGCCAGTTGTGCGAAGCCTTCGGACAGGATACATATCTTCCGGACGGACAGCTCAACAAACCTTATCTTTCCCAAACTATTTTCTCAAGTCCCGAACGACTCCGACAGATGAATGACCTCGTCCATCCGGCTGTGGCACGAGACATACTTCGTCTTCAACCGTCATTCGTTGAGACTGCCATTTATTTTGAGTCGCATTTCGACCGCTTTGTGAAGGCCGATAGAGTATGGTGTGTGGCTGCGCCATTGGAACTTCGCATACAGCGTACCATGTCGCGTGACGATGCTACACGCGCTCAGGTTGAGGCCCGCATGTCGAGCCAGCTATCGCAGGAGGAGAAAATAAAAAAAGCAGACTCCGTCATCTGGAATGACGAAGTCCACTCTGTTATTGATCAAGTCAACCGATTGATTATTCTGTGACCAGTCTGTACATCTCAGACGCAGCCAGGAGGAATGCGCCTACACCGAAGTTTGAGGTGCTGGCGGCATCGATGGTCTGGCCAGGAATTGCACGTTCACCGATTGGCTGAACGTAGCCAAGAGTGCCATCGGCCTGGAGTGCAGTCTGTGTGAGATACTGCCATGAACGTTCTACAACAGGCAGATATTCCTTGCGCGGAAGGAGACCTTTGCGGATCCCCCATGTCAGACCGTAAGTGAAGAATGCTGTGCCGCTGGTCTCTGGACCAGGAGCCTGAACAGGATCGAGCAATGAACGAGTCCAATAACCTTCAGGCTGCTGGCATGCTGCAACGCTTGCAGCCATTTCAAGGTAGGTCTGTTCAAATTCCTGACGATGTGCATAATCTGCTGGCAGTTCTTCAAGACAACGAGCCAAAGCTGCGAGCACCCATCCGTCACCGCGAGCCCAGAAGTCCTTCATTCCAGATGCCGTCTGATGCTGAGGATAGATGTATTTGCCGTCGCGGTAGAAGAGATGCTCTTCCTTATCGTACATCAGCTCCTTGGCATAGCTCCAGTATTCAAACAGTTTCTCGCCATAGAGAGGATTGCCGGTGATGTTGCCTAGTCGCACCATGACTGGCATGACCATGTAAAGGCCATCGGCCCACCACCAGTAGTCATTGGCAGGTGTGCTCATCTCATATTCCATTACTTCGCGTGCACGAGCAATCTTTTCGATCTGAGTGCTGTCTGAGTCGGCAGCACCTCCTGCCTTGTCGATAAGATACAGTTCTGCGTAGCTTTGGAAGCAGATCTGCCAGTCGCCAAACAAAACGAACTCTGGTCGTTCGCCGTATGAGTAGCGCCATTCTGCAGGCTCTGTCGATGTGGCACCTACATATCTGTTTGACTCTGCCCAGCGACGAGTATAGTCGAGTTGGGCGTTGTTGCCTGTGACGTGCCATGCGGCAAGATTGCCTGTGTGGTAAGCGGCATTGTCCCAGAACGGACTGTTGTTTGTGTATGGACGGAACGGAGCGTCTTCTGCTCCGAGCAATGGATGATTCTCTTGCCAATGAGTGTTGACAACATCAATATGCTGGAGAATCTCAGTTGGCGATGGCAGGTTTTCTGCGGGCTGGCAAGCTGTCAAAGCTATTGCCATAAAAGGGAATAGGATGTTTTTCATTGAGTAGGGGCTTGTTGGGTTTTGTTTGGCTAATTAGGCTAATTGGACTAATTGGGCTAATTGGGCTAATTAGGTTTATTGGACTAATTACTCCCAATATAGGATCTGTGGGTTGATGTGCCACTTGTGGTCTTTTGGGAAATCCTGGCCTTCCCAAGCTTTCTTTGATGTCCAAGGGAGAGGTGCGTCTGTCCAGAACGGATCATCGGCAGGCAGACCGAGAGGCAGGAATGCCAACGAAGTCATGTAGAGCGAGCCGTTGTTGGTGTAGATGTCTGCTACATTAGGGTGACTGCCGCAGAACCCGATTGTAAGGAAGCCTGCAGGATTGAAGTTGGTAGGAGTGTCATCTGATGGACTGCCAGAGAAGATCGTCTCGATGTCGCTCTTATACATTCTTTTCATAACGGCAGTCATGGCTGCGCGTACCTGTCCGTTCGGCAATTGTTCCGGCAAACGATGCTGCCAAGCCAACATTGCCAATGGCTGGAAAACTGCCAGACGATAAGGGATGCTTCGACCATAAACCGGATATGTGCCCTCTGGCGATACGAATCGTTCGAGTATGCACGAATATTTCTGCATGCGCTTGCGTACCTCAGCCAGTCGCTCCTTTGGGCCGAGTGTACGATAGTTCTGGTCGAGACTGTGCACGAGATAAGAGTTGTTTGGCTGCACATCACATACCATCTCAAGGATCTCGGCATACATTGGCTGGATGACATACGAGTTATAATAGTCGAAGGCAAACGAAGGACCGTCGGCATACCAACCGTCACCGATATACCATTCCTCAGCCTTGTTCACGGCTGTCTTGATGCGGAAAGCATCCTGGATTGGCTGGTCGATGCGTGCCACCAAAGCCTGCTGGTCGGCATTGAGAGCCGAGGGATTGCGCAGCGCATCGCGTACATCTTTGTCATACGAAGCTTTAAGCAGGAATGCCTCTTCCATGCCACAGAAAAGGAACCAGTTCTGATATGGTGGGTCGTAACGGTGAAGTTGCTGAAGTTCGCTGATATAACGGAGCTTTGTGGTGAGATCGAGTGGAACCCAAAGGGCTTCCCATCCACGATGGAAACTCTCAACAAGATATGCGGCGTCAACGAGTGTCTGTCCGCCGGAAGTCCAGCCGAGGTAATCAGGGCTCTGCGGATCGACCGCATGACGGTACGCGCCCAATGCCCATGTGCGGAGCTGTTTGCGCTTCAGGCTTTCATCTGTGTCATCGTCTGGCAGCGAGAGCCAAGGAGCGAGGCCTGCCATCAGACGGGCGAATGCCTCCATGTATGCCACTTTCTTGTTGCGGCCGTCCCATGTGGGCGATACTTCAAGGTTGCCGTTCTCATAGGTCATAACCTGCTGGAGGCGACCTTCAGACATCGGTTCGAGGATTGGCTGTGACATGCGATAGAGCAGGGCTGTCCATACCTCGCGGTCGGTAGGCTGAGGCGCAGTCTTTGCTTTCTTTGCAAACGAAGGTGATGACATCGCTACCAGGATGACGGTCAATGTCAGGACGATGAGTTTTTTCATGATTATGTGGTTTTAAGTTTTTATTTTATAGTGCTTTCTCAAGGCTTGTACAAATGTGTTCGAATGTGTCGATGGTGCCGGTGCGGAACTTGCCGTAGCCTTTATAGAAACCGTTGCGCTTCTTATTCACTGCGTTGCGGTCGGTAATCTGTTCCTCGGCAGTGAGGTGCTTGCCCTCGCGGTCTTCGTCATAATAGTATTTGATGTCATACATCTTCACTTCGAGCGCGTTGCCGTTGACCTTGATGTCGAGGCAGTAAATCAACTGTGTGCGATCGAGGTTGAAGAAGGCCTTCTTGAAGGTCAGGTATTCGTTGATGGCAATTCGTACGGTTGGGTTTGCACTGCCGTTGTCTTTGCGGCTCAGAACTTCCTGTCGGTTGTAGAACTGGCTTACCCAAGACATTACCTTCTGGTATGCCTGATCATGGTCTATGCCATTGGCGATAGCTATGCTGCGTGAGAACACCACCTTGCCGTTCACCTCTGGTACTGCGGTCTCGGTGAGATATTTGGGGTCGATGCCGGCCTTGCTCTTAATAAGCTGAGCCTCGGCATAGCCAATGCACAGGAGCATTGCAAAGATAATCAGATACTTCTTCATATTGTTTCTTTTTTATTTCGATGTTTCGTTTATTTCTATAACTCGATATTTCGATGACTCGAAGGCTCGATTCTTCGATTCGATTATTCCTTATTTACTGCCCATCCAGAGGAGGATCATGGCGATGACAACAAACAGGAGGTCGATGGACTTCTGCTTGATGTTCTGTTCCTTGAAGAACAGCCATCCGGCGATGAAGCCGACGATAACGCCCGAACGTCTCACGAGCGAGATGACCGAAATCAGTGCATCTGGATATGATAGAGCATAGAAATAGCAGAAATCAGCCACGCTGAGGAAGATTGAGATCATCGGGATCTGCCAGCACCAATGGAAAGGGTGTTTCTCTCGATGCTTCTTTGGCGCCCAGAGCACAAGGCAGATGACACCCATCATCAGTACCTGATACATGTTGTACCATGACTGCACCACCATCTTGTCCAATCCGCAAGTGTTGACCAGATATTTGTCATAGAGTCCAGACACAGCTCCAATCAGTGTGCCTGCGATTATGAGCCAGAGCCATATCGAGTGTTTGATCGAGATGCCCTCTTTCTTGCCGGATATTGAGATGAGGGTGAATGCGAATATCGACACGATAACGCCTGCCCATTGCCAACCGTTCAACTGTTCGCCAAAGACGAAGATGGCTCCAAGCAGCACGAGTATCGGACGTGTGGCATTGATTGGCGATGCGATGGTGATTGGCAGATGCTTCAGACCATAGTATGCGCAGATCCACGACATCAGCACGATGAACGACTTCAGTATGATGAGCACATGGGTGATCATGTCGGTTGTCCAAGGTATGAACACAGGACTTTCCTCGCTTATCATTCCCCATTTCGAGAGGAAGACCAGAGGCAGGAAAATGCACGAACAGAAGAACGTGTTGAGCAATAGTACCGGAATGACAGCATTGTCTTTAAGGCTGACTTTCTTAAAGACATCATATACACCCAGCAGCATGGCACTGGTAAAGGCCAGGATGATCCACATATCTTATTTAACGAGAATGAGGTGATTCAATTAACGTGAACGAAGTGAACTTTTAACAACGCAGTTGTTTAACAACATAGTTATTTAACTACGTAGTTATTTAACCACGTAGTTATTTAGCTGCCTTAAACGCCAGTGCATAGATACGCATCTGCTTGACCATACTCAGCAGACCGTTCGAGCGGGTAGGCGAGAGGTGTTCCTTAAGGCCGATCTCCTCGATGAAGTAAAGATCGGACGAAAGGATTTCGTCGGGTGTGTGGTCTGACAGTACGGAGATGATAAGGCTTACGAGACCCTTCACAATCACGGCATCGCTGTCGCCGGTGAAGTGGATAAGGCCTGTTTCCTTGTCGTGGTCAGCCTGAATCCATACGCGACTCTGACAACCTTCAATGAGATTCTGCGGAGTCTTGTATTGATCTGCCAGAGGTTCGAGATTGTTGCCCAGTTCGATGAGCATCTGATATTTGTCCATCCAGTCATCGAATGCAGAGAAGTCATCGATTATCTGATCCTGAATTTCGTTGATAGTCATATCTGTAAATTTTCAATTGTAAATTATGAATTTTCAATTATTGCTCAAAAAAGCAACTTTACCAGCACATTGCCTACTTTCTGAAGGGTGACGGGCGAAATCTTGTCAAGCGTGTCGTCGGTAGTGTGCCAGTGAGGGTAGAAAGTGCCATCACCGTCACGGCGAGTGTCTATGATGTCGATGGTTGGTATTCCCGTGATACGGTTGATGAACACATGGTCGTCGGTGATGCCCGGTCCGTAGGTGTCGATGAACAGGTCACCATAGCCTAGCTGTGCCGCTGTCTTCCACACGTGATTGACTACATCGCTGGCAAATCGGTCTGAATAATATTCGCGATAGAACGTAGCATCAGTGGCTCCAACCATATCAAGAAGGATGCCGTAAGTGGCACGATAACTTCCGGTGTGCGGATTCCTGCACCAATACTGAGTGCCCAGTGCCCAGTCTTCCTCGCGATGTGTTCCTGTCCATGAGTCGGGTGCTCCGTAGTCTTCGGTGTCGGTCAAAAAAATGTCGATGCCCATGCGCGGATTATTCTGGCCGGCAAGACGGGCAATCTCAAGCAGTATGCCAACGCCCGAAGCTCCGTCATTGGCGGCCGGCACCGGTTTGTTGCGCAAGGCAGGATTCGGATCCTCATCGGCAATGTGGCGACTGTCCCAGTGGGAGATAAGAAGCACACGCTGGCGCGCATCTTTGTTGTACGAACCGATGATGTTGATGATCGGAAGTTTCGTGCCGTCGTATGCGGTGGCTGTTGCCTCCTGCACGCAGACCTCAGCACCCATGCGGCTAAGTTCATTGCTCAACCATGTGGCACATTCACGATGGGCGTCAGTACCTGGCACGCGCGGACCGAATTCCAGTTGTCGGGCTATGGCGTTGAAAGCGCTGTCGCCCGAGAATACAGGAAGGGAAGCTGCTTTCGCCGGCTCACTCTGAGTCTGAGAAGACCTGCTTTTCTGTTCCGCACCAGGCGAGACGCTACAGGCTGTGGCTAGGAAGAGTATTACTATATAATATATATAATGTGTCATACCGAACGCTCTTAAAACGGTGCAAAGTTAGTGAAAAAATGGCGATTTACACTACAAATGCCCCATTTTTTTATGCTAAACAACATAAAAAGACAATTTTTTTGCAATTCTTATCATGATTATTAATATTTTTTTGTAAATTTGCACGCGAAAATAGAATATAACCCATACAAACGACCTGTTTTTTTATAGCATGAACAACCGTGTAAGCCACGATGGTGTAGTTTCAAAAGTTGAGGGACGTCAGGTGACTGTGCAATTTGTGCAGCGCTCGGCATGTGCCGATTGCCATGCCAAGATGCTTTGTACGGGAGGCGATACACAGCAGCGTCACATTGTTGCCGACTCGATGGGCGAGACTTATCTTGTGGGTGAAGAGGTGACAGTTGAAGTGACTAATCAGCTGGCATGGACGGCTATGTTCTATGCTTTCGGATTGCCAACGCTTATAGCGCTTGCCGTTCTGTTTTCATCCATTGGACTTGTGGGCGAGATGTGGGCATGTCTTGTGACGCTTCTGTCGCTGGCTGCCTATTATTTTGTGCTCTATATTTTACGCGATAAACTCGACCGCAAGGTAGTGTTCGTGCTTCACCATAAGGTGTGAGGCGTCGGTCATTGCTTGGCGGTTTTCTGATTGAAACAAACAAAACAAATATCAATAACAATTTTTTAGTATCACTATGAACGTAATTCTGATTGCTCTTATCGCACTTGGTGCGATTGGACTTTTGGGCTCTTTGCTTCTCTATGTGGTAGCAAAGCAGTTCTTTGTCTTCGAGGATCCACGAGTGGGTCAGGTTGAAGAGTTGCTGCCGGGCGCAAATTGCGGCGGTTGCGGTTTCCCAGGATGTCATGGTATGGCTGATGCTTGTGTTAAGGCTAAGGATGCCGATAACTCGCTCGGTTCACTGCTCTGCCCTGTTGGCGGCAGCGAAACCATGGGCAAGGTCGCCGACGTTTTGGGTCTTGAGGCAGGTGCTGCCGAGCCAAAGCTTGCCGTCGTACGTTGCAACGGCAACATCTGTGCACGTCCAAAGGTTGCCCTTTATGATGGTGCAAAGTCTTGTGCTGTTGCTTCTGCCACATTCTCAGGCGAGACAGCATGTGCCTTTGGTTGCCTCGGTCTTGGCGACTGTGTCAAGGCTTGCCAGTTCGATGCCATCCGCATGAACACTGAGACTGGTCTTCCTGAGGTTGACGAGGAGAAGTGTGTTGCTTGTGGTGCTTGTGCCAAGGCTTGTCCTAAGTTTGTCATCGAGATCCGCAAGAAGTCGGCTATGGCTAAGGCTCCTGCTGCAAAGCGTGTCTGGGTCAGCTGCATCAACAAGGATAAGGGCGCTGCTGCCCGCAAGGCTTGTGCCAATGCCTGCATCGGCTGTGGCAAGTGCCAGAAGGTCTGCAAGTTCGAAGCCATCACCGTCGAGGGCAATGTTGCCTTCATCGACAATGAGAAGTGTAAGGCTTGCGGCATGTGCGTAAGCGAATGTCCTACAGGTGCCATCCACGCTACTGCTCCTGTGATGGCTGTGGTCGAGAAACTCAAGGCAAAGAAAGAAGCCGAGAAGAAGGCTGCTGCTGAAGCCGCTGCTGCTGCCAAGGCTGCAGAGACTCCAAAGACTGAGGCATAAATCGTAAATTGCATATTGGTAACTCCAATCGTAAATTGCTAAATCGTAAATCGTAAATATGAAGACTTTCAAACTTGGCGGTGTTCATCCCGCTGCAAACAAGCTCTCCGACAAGGCTCCTATCGAGGTGGCTGCTGTGCCGGCTATGGTTGCCATCCCAATGGCCCAGAACCTTGGCGCTCCGTCGAAGGCTATCGTCGCTAAGGGCGACAAGGTAAAGGTCGGAACAGTCATTGGCGAACCAGGCGGTTTCCTTTCATCATTCGTTCACTCATCCGTATCAGGTACTGTCGATAAGGTAGATCTCGTTGAGGATGCTACAGGCAAGAAGGTTCCTGCAGTGTTCATCAAGGTTGAGGGCGACGAGTGGGAAGAGTCAATTGATCGTTCGAAGGACATCGTACGCGAAATCAAGCTCGAGAAGCAGGCGATCATCGACCGCGTCAAGGCATGCGGCATCGTAGGTATGGGTGGTGCTACCTTCCCAACACAGGTCAAGCTCACTCCTCCTCCTACAGCCAAGCCAGAGTGCGTCATCATCAACGCTGTGGAGTGCGAGCCATATCTTACCTCTGACCACTCGCTGATGCTTGCCCATGCTGAGGAGATTTGCATCGGTGTGCAGATTCTTGAGAAGGCTATGGGTGTCAGCAAGGCATACATCGGCATTGAGGCCAACAAGCCGGATGCCATCAAGCTCATGACAGAGACGGCCAAGAACGGTTTCCCAGAGATCGAGATTGTGCCACTTAAGCTCAAGTACCCACAGGGCGGTGAGAAGCAGCTCATCAATGCCGTTATCGGCAAGGAGGTTCCATCGGGCGGTCTGCCAATTGCAACCGGAGCCCTCGTTCAGAACGTCGGCACAGCATTTGCTGTTTATGAGGCCGTACAGAAGAACAAGCCACTTATCGAGCGCATTGTCACCGTGACTGGCAAGTCGGTCAAGAAGCCATCGAACTTCCTCGCCCGTCTTGGTGTGCCTGTTGCCGATCTCATCGCAGCCGCTGGCGGTGTGCCTGAGGATACCGGCAAGATCATCTCTGGTGGCCCTATGATGGGTAAGGCTATGCCTGATACTAACTCATACATGGTCAAGGGCTGCTCGGGCATCCTCGTAATGAAGAATGAGGAGGCACGCCGCAAGGAGGCCAGCCCATGTATCCGTTGCGCCAAGTGCGTTCATGCTTGTCCAATGGGTCTGCAGCCAAACTTCCTCTCTAAGTACTCAGAGCTCGGAATGCTCGACGAGGCAGAGGCAGAGCGCATCTACGACTGCATCGAGTGCGGTTCATGCCAGTTCTCTTGCCCGGCCAATCGTCCTTTGCTCGACTGGATTCGCCAGGGCAAGCCAAAGGTAATGGGCATCCTTCGTGCACGTGCAGCCGCTGCTGCCGAGGCTAAGAAGGCTGCTGAGGCTGCAGCTGCAGAGAAGAAATAATTCCGTATTTCGTAATTCATAATTCAAAATTCATAAAATAATTATGTTAAACGTATCTTTGTCGCCTCATGTGCATAGTGGCAACAGTACCCAGAAGTGTATGCTTCAGGTCATCATTGCCCTGCTCCCTGCCCTGGCCTGGTCGTTCTACCAGTTCGGCACCGGTGCACTGATCGTGACCCTTTCATCGGTAGCATTCTGTGTGCTCTTTGAGATTTTGATCACACGCTTCCTTTTGCATACCCCAACCACACTTGGCGATCTCTCGGCTGTGGTTACCGGTATTCTCCTGGCCTTCAACGTGCCATCTAACCTTCCTCTCTGGATCATCGCCATCGGTGCTCTTGTAGCCATCGGTGTCGGCAAGATGGCTTTTGGCGGTCTTGGAGCCAATATCTTCAATCCTGCACTCGTAGGTCGTGTATTCCTTCTCATTGCCTATCCGGTTCAGATGACCACATGGCCAACACAGGCTGGTTATGCTGACGTTGAGACAGGTGCTACACCACTCGCCTTGCTCAAGCAGTATGCCAATGGTGCTGACGTTCAGCTCCCAGAGGTTATGGATTGCCTCGTAGGTTCTACAGGCGGTTCACTCGGTGAGGTTTCGGCCATTGCCCTTCTCCTCGGCGGTGTTTATCTCCTTGTGCGCAAGACCATCACATGGCACATCCCTGTCAGCGTGCTCGTCTCAGCATTTGTGTTCGGCTGGCTGTTCTTCGGTTTCAACTGCACAGTTGCTGTCGAGGAACTTCTCTGCGGTGGTATGATGCTCGGCGCCATCTACATGGCTACTGACTATGTGTCATCACCAATGAACCCACGTTCACAGCTCATCTATGGTCTCTGCATTGGCTTCCTCGCCATCCTCATCCGTCGCTTCGGCGCTTATCCTGAGGGTATGTCGTTTGCCATCCTGATTATGAATGCTTTCACTCCACTTCTCAACAAGTATGTTAAACCACAGCGCTTCGGCGTTGTTAAAAAGTAATGACGACTATGGCAAAGCTTGAAAATTCTTTGAAGAACATGGTCCTGTCATTGACAGCGATCACACTGATTGTAGGCGCATTACTCGGTTATGTGGCTTCAGTTACCGATGCTCCTATCGCAAAGGCTAAGGCCGACAAGCAGGCAAAGGCTATCTCGGCTGTAGTGCCTGTTGAGGGTGCTGTGCCAGGTGAGGCTGTTTCTGCCACTGCTCCTAACGGCACTGAGGCTCTTATCTTCCCTGTGACCAAGGACGGTCAGCTTGTAGGTAATGCCGTACAGGCCATCACCAAGAACGGTTTTGGCGGCAACGTTGTTGTCATGGTAGGTTTCAGCACAGATGGCGAGATTCTCGGTTATTCTGTACTTGATTGCTCAAACGAGACACCTGGACTTGGCGCTAAGATGCCAACATGGTTCCAGAAGGGCGAGAAGGGCGACGTCATTGGCAAGAACCCAACCACGAACAACCTCACCGTGAGCAAGGACGGTGGCGAGGTTGATGCCATCACCGCAGCCACTATCTCATCACGCGCATTCCTCGATGCTGTTGCTCAGGCTTGGGCAGTGGTTTCTGGAAGTGCTGACGCTGCAACATCTGCCACACAGCAGGTTCCAGCCGCTGAGGGCGACTGCTGCTGCACGGAGGCATGCCAGACACCTGAAGGCCAGGCAGAATGCTGCAAGGCTGAAGGCAAGTGCTGCAAGGAGACTGTAACAGAATAATAACACATAATGTAAGGAGATTTAATATGTCAAAACTTGGTATTATTATCAATGGTATTATTAAGGAGAACCCTACATTCGTGTTGCTCCTTGGTATGTGCCCAACATTGGGTACAACATCATCTGCCATCAACGGTATGAGCATGGGTTTGGCCACAATGGTCGTGCTCATCTGCTCGAACATCGTTATTTCGTGCATCAAGAACCTTATCCCAGATAAAGTTCATATTCCATGCTACATCGTCGTTATCGCCGGTTTCGTAACCGTTGTGCAGCTCTTGCTCAAGGCTTACGCTCCTGCAGTCGATGAGACTCTTGGTCTTTTCATTCCGTTGATCGTGGTTAACTGTATCGTGCTTGGCCGTGCTGAGTCGTTTGCTGCTAAGAACAATCCGCTCGATTCAGCATGTGACGGTATTGGTATCGGTCTTGGCTTCACCATCGCGCTCACACTCATCGGTCTCTGCCGTGAGTTGCTTGGTGCCGGCACAGTGTTCGGTGCTTCTGTCTTCCCAGAGCAGTTCGGTGCCCTGACCTTTATTCTTGCTCCAGGCGCATTCATCACACTCGGTTTCCTTGTAGCTATCTTCAACAAGCTCACAAAGAAGGCATAATTGTCTAACCCGTAAAAAACTGAAAGATTATGTCATACATTATTATGATCATTACTGCGATATTTGTCAACAATATCGTATTGGCTCAGTTCTTGGGCATCTGTCCTTTCCTCGGCGTTTCGAAGAAGGTCGATACTGCAGGCTGGATGGGCTTGGCCGTTCTCTTTGTGATGCTCATCGCAACATTGGTGACCTATCCTATCTACTATGGTGTGTTGGTTCCATTCGGACTCGGCTTTATGCAGACCATCGTTTATATCCTGGTCATTGCAGCCCTCGTTCAGATGGTCGAGATCATTCTCAAGAAGTCCATGCCTTCGCTCTATAGCGCACTCGGCGTGTTCCTTCCTCTTATCACCACCAACTGTACCATCCTTGGCGTTGCCATCAACGTCATCAACTTCGAGTATAACATCGGTGAGGCTGTAGTCTATGCCATCGCCACAGCTCTTGGTTTCACCCTTGCCATGGTTCTCTTCGCTGGCGTACGTGAGCAGATTGCCATCACTAAGGTGCCAAAGGCTATGGAGGGCACACCTATCGCTCTCATCACCGCTGGTCTTCTTGCCATGGCATTCATGGGCTTCAGCGGTGTCGATAAGGGGCTCAGCGCTGCTTTCGGTCTCTGATTCCTCTCATCGTTGATATTCAACATTTGCAGGGCAATCCTTTCGGGTTGCCCTGCAGTTATTTTATGTTATTAGCATTAATTCCTGATCGTGCCGTTATTTCACGGTGACGTTCTCATATTCCATTCTTAGTCTATAGCCTTCAGTCATCGAACACATGGACTTCTTGAGCACTTTGTCAAGTTTCTCTTTCTTATTTTCGGTGATTGAGTCTGGATTGATGCCAAGTTCTGCCATGATTGTACCTGCGTCCATCGTCATGTCGTCCTGTACTATGAATTCGGTAGGTAGGAACACTCCTGGCGCCACCTGCTCAAGGTGAGTCCGTATGGCAGAACGGTTCCTGCGGTTCGTCCGTTCATAACCGACGATGCGCCAATAGTCCTCGATCACCCATATCGTTCCGTCCACAGGTCCGAGAATCCGATCTGTGCGGCTAGCTTTCGGCCGCGACGAAAAATGGAGCACGTCAACGCGATGTCCGTCCATGGTCAGCGTATCAACAAGAAACCATTCATATTGGCCGAACCTTTTAGAACCCCATGGTTGTTTAGGCGAACGAAACTGCGCCAGTATTTTGTCTTCCAACATTAGATTGCTGCGTTTGATGACCTTGTGCTGTTTGTCTGTGAGTTCGATGTTGGACGAATCGAGCATGATGTCCACGTCCTTCAGACCACCTTTCACAAATTGCTGGTGGGCATGGATGCTGTATGTTACGGTGTCGTTGCCAAGGTATAGCTTTGACAGTCTTGGGAAACCCATTGCCGTCATCATGCCTCTAAGATATCCTCTCATGAACTTTGAGGCACTGAATGTCCACATGTATGCACCTTCTGTATGGACATCGAACGACTTCAGGGTTTCAAACCTGTCTTCTTTCTCATGCTCCTGAAGTTGTTTCAGGATTCTCAGCGCAGGGAAGGCCGTTGTGTCCACTTCCACTGACGGCAATGCTATGACCCGTTCTTCCTGCGCTTTGACTGGGATTGCGGTTGCCATTAACGAGACGGTCAAGGCAACTGCCAATGACGGTATAAACTTCTTCATTCAAGACTACGATGATGATTTTTTACGCCGCAAAGATAATGATAAATCTCCTGTTCCTCTCTTAAAAGCATATAACAAGTGTTAACGGTCTCTAAAATTAGAGATTATTAAGAATCGGCATTCCTGTTTCCCCTATCTATATCGATTATTATGCTGTTTTAATCCTCTGAGAAAGTTTTCAAGACAGAACGGTAAGTGTTGAAGATGTGCTGCTTTGAGAGCATGCCGATGTATTGTCCTGTCTGATCGATGAGAGGAAGGCTCCAGGCGTTAGTGTTGTCAAAGAGGTTCATGACCTCAGCCATGTTCATGTTTGGGTTGATCTTGGCAAGAGGACCGATCATTATGTCGGTGACGGTCATGCGTTGGTATAGACGCGGCTGGAACATGATGTTGCGAATGTCATCGAGAGTGACGATGCCCTCGAAATGTCCATCCTGATCACATACTGGGAACGTGTTGTGACGAGCCTCTGCTACGATCTTGACCAGTTCTCCGAGATGCATGTCAGGGTAGATAACCTGATAGTCGTGCTCTACGAAGTCCTCTAGCTTGAGGAGCGTGAGCACAGCCTTGTCCTTGTGATGGGTAATCAGTTCTCCCTTCTGAGCCAGACGTCGGGTATAGATGGAATATGGTTCGAAGATGCGGATTGTGCCGTATGAGATGCACGAAGCGATGAGCAGGGGCAGGAAGAGGTCGAACCTACCGGTGAGTTCTGCGCTGAGAAAGACGCCCATAAGCGGAGCATGCATCACTCCACTCATCACCGCAGCCATACCCATTACGGCAAAGTTCGGTTCGGGAAGGAAGGTGAAGCAGCCGAAATGGTTGAGCATGTAGGCAAAGAGGAAGCCTGCAAAGTTGCCGAGGAAGAGCGAAGGTGCAAACGTACCGCCGCATCCACCTCCGCCATTGGTCGCAGCCGTGGCAAACGACTTGGTGGCCATCACCAGAAGGATGAAGACGCAGAGTACAGCAAAACTGGTGCCTTCCATGCCGCCCTGCTGGGTATAGTTCACGAGATGATAGAATATCGAATTGCCGGTAATTTCAGTGTAGTGTCCGTCGTAGATGTGCTGTATGCTGCTGTAGCCCTCACCGTAGAGAGGAGGCAGGAGGAAGATGGCGATGCTAAGGAAGATGCCTCCGAAAACCCATTTCTTCCATGGCCCGTGAATGCGCTTGAAAAGATCCTCCGCCCAGAAGGTGGTGCGGGTGAAATAGAGCGAGGCAAAACCGCACACAATGCCTAGCAGGATGACGAACGGAATACGTTCGACGTTGAAGTCCATAACATCGTTGAAACTGAACATGGCAGTAGGTCCATCGATGGCATAGGCCAGCGATGCAGCGGTAACCGAGGCGATGAGCAGGGGCATGATGGACGAGGCGGTAAGATCGAGCATCAGAACCTCGACCGTGAACAGAAGTCCGGCGATAGGAGCCTTGAAGATGCCGGCAATACCGGCTGTTGCGCCACACCCGAGCAGGATCATCAGCGTGTGCTGGTCAAGGCGGAAGTGCTTGCCGAGGTTTGATCCGATGGCCGAACCTGTAAGCACGATAGGAGCCTCGGCTCCGACAGAACCACCAAAGCCGATGGTGATGCTCGAAGCCACGACCGACGAGTAGACGTTGTGGAGCTTGATGATGGACTTTCGCTGAGAGATGGCATATAGTATCTTGGTCACTCCATGTCCGATGTCATCTTTGAGAATATAGCGCACGTAGCATCCAGCGATAAGGATGCCCACTACAGGCCATACCAGATAGAGATAGTTGGCACCGTCGATGAACGAAATGGTAAGCAGGTGCTGGAAAGTGTGGATGAGCCACTTCAGGATCAGGGCTGCGGCGGCACCTCCCAATCCTGTCAGAAAAGCCAGGATCAGTACAAGTTGCTGTTCGGACAGGTGTTCCTGCCTCCAGTGTTTGATTCGTTCCAGAAGTTCGTTCATCGTTATCTGATAACCTTGATCAATCCGCCGTCGCCCACCATGATGATGCCCGATGGGGCAGGGTTTTCGGTTTCGTTCTGACGGAGAGGTACAATGTAGTCAACGGCATTCTTGATCTCGTCGCTGATGTCGGCAAAGCATCTTGCCGTGGGCTGGCCGCTGATGTTGGCTGAAGTGCTGACGAGAGGTTTCTTTAGACGTGCACAGATGGTATTCGACACCGTTTCCTTGGTGATGCGCATACCCATGGTTCCGTCGGCAGCAATGAGTTCCTGAGCCACATTGCGGGCGCGGGGCAGGATGAGAGTCAGAGGTTTGTCGGCCACCTCCCAAAGATCCCATGCAATGTCGGGAACACGGTCGAAGTAATAGTCAACGCGTCCGATGGCGTCACACAGACAGAGCATCGACTTGGAGTCGGCGCGTTTCTTGATTTCGTATATTCGTTTTACAGCCTCGCTGTTTGTGGCGTCGCATCCGAGGCCCCACACCGTATCGGTGGGGTAGAGGATAACGCCTCCGCGATTGAGTATCTCTATGGTTTTGTCAATGATTTCCTTCATCTTTATGCATGCAATTAGCGCGGCAAAGTTATTAAATTAGTTGAAATATTCCAAATATTAGCCGCGAAAAATGCAGTTTCCTTTGCTTTTCTCTTATTTCTCAGTTTTTATTCTTATCTTTGCGCCCGTTATTATGAACCTATTGCAAGATGAAGAAATTACTTTTATTCGCTTTGGTCGCCCTTTCGCTGTCGGCCTGCACCACCAAAACAACCAACGGCACACAGTCGGCCGACGCCGACCGTCAGCCATCAGTCATCACCTGGATCGAGGACAAGCCGGGTCCTACCGTTCAGGGTCGCAATGTCTTCCCTTCTGTGCCAGATTCTCTATGGTCGGCTCTTGGTCTTACTGAAGGCGTGCCGTCGAGCATCAGTTGTTTCCTGCTCGAAACCGAGGGTTGCAAGATTCTGCTCGATGCCGGTCTTGGCGCTCCGTTCAGCCAGTTGATTCCGAAGCTTGAAGAGTCGGGCGTTACACCTGACAGCCTGTCGCTGATTTATATCACCCACATGCATCCTGATCATATCGGCGGTATGCTCCACGAAGGTTCCGTAGTGTTCCCTAATGCAGAAGTCTATGTGAACCGAGTCGAGGCCGAGGCTTGGCAGTCAATGGATGGCGAGCGTGCTGCGCTCCCTAAGGCTGTGCTCAATGCCTATAGCGATCACCTCCACCTCTTTGAGGCTGGCGATATGCTGCCTGGCGGAGTGCTGAGCATCGCTGCCTACGGACACACACCTGGCCACACGGTCTTCCAGAAGGACAGCATCCTTGTCATTGCCGATCTCATGCACGGTGCTGCCCTTCAGATGTCACATCCTGAATATTGTCCGTTCTTCGATATGGATCCGGCTGCTGCCACCGAGGCTCGCATCCGCATCATGGATTATGCTCGCAGCAACAGCCTGTCGGTCTATGGTATGCACCTGCCTACGGGTTCGGTAACTCTGTCTGATGCACAATAAGCGATGAACTGCGTCCTCATAATGATTGGCGGCGCACTCGGAGCCCTTTGCCGTTACGGCATTGGCCAACTGCTTTCGGGTGTGCGCCTCTTCTCGATGCCATTAGGTACGCTTGCTGTCAATCTGGCAGGGTGTTTCCTCCTCGGACTTCTTACGGCTGCGATCGAAAGGCATGTGATGTTGCCATGGTTCACCGAACAACAGCTGAAAGGACTCACGCTCTTGCTTACCGTGGGTTTCTGCGGAGCCTTCACCACATTCTCGACATTCAGCAGCGAGACGGTCAAGGCTGTCGAGGCAGGATTGCTGTGGCAGTCGCTCGTGTATGTTCTCGCCAGCGTTGGCATTGGCTTCGTTCTCTTCTGGTGTGGCCGGCATCTGCTGTGACCATCGGAATGTTATTTCACAAATTCAGACCTTTTTAGATGTCAATCAAATCAATATTCAAGGACGGCTCACGCTATAAGGCGCTGTTCCTCTCCCTGCTGCTGTGTGCCATCGGCAGCGGTTTGCACAAAGGCATACTTGACAACTATGTGGCCGAGATGGCCCTCATGAACGAACTGGATCGTGGCGTCATGGAGTTCTTCCGTGAGATTCCAGGTCTGCTGCTTGTGCTCATTCTTGCCGTTTTCTACCGTTCTTCAGCCGAGAAGATGTACAAACTCTCAATGGTCTTCATGGCAGCTGGAATGGTTATGCAGTCGCTCATCGATCCTGTCAAGGCACTCGTCATCCTCGCCATCTTCATCTATTCTACAGGCGAGCATATACAGATAGGTATGCGCAACACCCTGACGCTCGAATATTCGAAGACAGGACATGGCGGCGTGGCGCTCGGCTATCAGAACTCCATGATGCAGATCGGCAACCTGCTGGGCTACATCGCTGTGATTGGAGCCTTTGCATTGGTGGCATCGGCAAAGCTCTTCCAGCCTGTATTCATGGTTGCGGCGCTCTTCATGGTCATTGCGATGTTCGTGTCGTTCCAATTGCATGGCAACAGCAACCAGAAAAAGACCAACCGCTTCTACTTCCGCAAGAAGTTCACCAAGTATTACATGCTTGAGATGTTCTATGGAGCCCGCAAGCAGGTGTTCTTCACCTTCGGTCCGTACGTGCTCATCCTTTTCTATAAGGCCGATGCCGGAATCATAAGCCTACTCTTTGCCATTTCGGCCATCGCGTGCTTTGTGCTGTCGCCATGGGTAGGCCGACTCATTGACCGAATCGGTTACAAGACCGTCATGGTGGCCGACACGCTGCTGCTTGTCATCGTCTGTTTCTTCTATGGCTTCGCCCACCATCTGTTCTCGATGGATGTGGCTTTTGTGGTGTGCTGTGTCAACTATGTGCTCGATTCGGTCATCTCGCTTGCCTCGATGGCATCCAACGTCTATGTGCAGGACATCAGCGACAGTCAGGAGGAGATGCGAGCCACAATCTCGACAGGTATCTCGGTCAATCACCTTATCACAATCTTCATCGCCCTGCTTGGAGGCTGGGTGTGGAATATGCTCGGCATTGAGACGCTGTTCATCGTTTCGGCTGTGCTTGGCCTTTGCAACAGTGCATACGCTGCAACCATTAAAGTAAGAAACCATCATGAATAACCAGAAGACCGAAACTGCAGACATTCGTGCAATGCAGCACAGGAGTCGCTTGCTCCTGGGTGATGAAAACCTTGAACGCCTGGGATCGGTGCGCGTACTGATGTTCGGTGTGGGCGGCGTCGGTTCGTGGTGTGCCGAGGGACTGGTGCGCTGTGGCATCCGTC
The DNA here is from genome assembly GCA_018065085.1 of Candidatus Liminaster caballi. Lineage (GTDB taxonomy): Bacteria > Bacteroidota > Bacteroidia > Bacteroidales > UBA3663 > Liminaster > Liminaster caballi. Next base: position 32,800 of record JAGHUA010000027.1, read on the forward strand.
ACATCACGCTGGTCGATTCGGACGTGGTGTGCGTCACCAACTGCAACCGCCAGCTCATGGCCACTAGCAAGACCATCGGCATGGTGAAGGTCGAGGCCCTGCGTGAGCGTCTGCTGGAGATCAATCCGGAGGCAGAGGTTACAGCCATCTGTAAGGTCTATGACGAGACCACAGCCGACTCGTTCCACATGGAGGACTATGACTTTATCATCGATGCGATCGACTCGCTCAAATCTAAGGCTCATCTCATTCTGCGTGCCACATCATTGCCGCGCCACATCACGCTGATATCTTCACTTGGCGCCGCTCGACGTACAGATCCGCTGAAGGTGCGTGCCACGGAGTTCTGGAAGGTCAAGGGCGATGCCCTGGCTCGTGCCTTGCGCAATAGGTTCAAGAAGGAAAAGACGTTTCCGGCGCGCAAGTTCATGTGTGTCTATAGTGAGGAAGTGCCGATGGCCAATCTCGGAAACAATGCCGATGGCATAGTCGAAGACCAATGGAGTGCCACAAAGATACAGCCCAACGGCTCGCTCTGCCATGTGACATCGGTGTTCGGCATGGTCATTGCCAGTCTGGTGATCAACAAAATCACAGCCAACGAGGGTTGAATCCCGAGTCGGCTGTGATTATTTTTTTAGGCATATTATTGTGCTTTGCCTATTATCCTCACGCTATCGACCAACGCGCCGCTGTTGGCATCGTAGGCGCGCATCAGCATGTCGTCTCTGTTGACTGTGACAACCTGATAATAACGGCTGCCTGAAAGGATGTTGGAGAATCGTCTTGTCGGACGTATGCGGTATGACTTTGGCGAACAATGGCTGATGGTGTAGAGCGGCAGGGTAGCGCATTCGCTGCCGGTGAGAGGTTCTTCGTCGGCCGTACAGCGGGCGTAGGCATGTTCATGTCCCTGCAATACGAGGTCGGCCTGTGCCTCCTCAATGATATCGGCAAGAAGCCAGCGCTGTATGAGATTGTTGTTCTTCTTCTTGACCGAATAGAGCGGATGGTGGCCCAATACGATATGGTGTGATGCCGTGCTCTCGCGGAACTCATTGTCGAGCCACTTTCGCTGCTGGTAGAGATAGAGTAGCCTGCGGTTTGTGTCGAGCAGATATAGGTCTGTGTTGTGATAGCGGAGAGAGTAGAGATGGTTGAGATCGTTGCGTTCGCTCATGCCTTTGAGGAAATATGGGAAGGTGAGGGCAAAACGACGCTCGCACTTACGTATTATATACTTTAGATAGTCATGATTGCCGGTGATATTGAGCACCGGCATGGCTGTACACACGCTGTCGATGCTGCGGAAGGTCTCGTTCCAGAAGCTGTCTGTAGGTCGCTCGGTAAGGTCACCGCCGAAGGCTACGAACTCCACTTCCGGATGGCTGTCAACGGCCTGACGAAGCAGGTGGTTAGTGATGCCGGCAATGGTGTCCTGCACATCGCCCATATAGAGGAAAGAGAAGCTTTCGGCCTTAGGATCGTAGGTGCGGAACGTATGCCAGTCTGAGATTGAGTCGTTGGTCTGGACGGCATAGTGATAGGTGGCTGAGGGTTGCAGGTCGCTGACGTGCGCACGGTAATAGGCTGCATGCCCCGCCCTCGACTCAAACACCTCGCCTATGGCAGCAATGGTTATGGTGTCGGCTGTGGAGTCGCGGACTATATAGAGATTGGCGCCATAGTCCACCTCGTCGCCGCATGTCCACGACACGTAGCGCGAGAGTTCGCCCTCATCGCCGAAGGTGAGTAGCAGACGCGAAGGAACAGAGGCGGCTGTGTATGGCTCTTCCTGCGGATTGTGGAACCACGCCTTCCAGCGCAGGCAGCACAACGCGATAAGTCCTGCCAGGATTGCAACGATAATGATAGTAAGGATCCTCATAAAATGGGTTCGTTAGGGTTTGTATATTAAGGTTCGATTTGCGAAGATTATGTGAGCAACGCCTTCGGTGATGCCTGTTAGCGGAGCACCATCTGATTATGGTTCATTCGATGCATGTACTGCTGGATGATGCTCTTCAGTCGCTGCTCCATGATCGGCGGCTGCTGTCCGCAACGGTCGTTCTGCTGCAATGGATCCTCGCGATAGCGGTAGGCATGGACAATCTGTCGTCCGTCGAACTGCACCATCCAGTCGCCCTCAATGTATTGATACCAGTCGTTGGTGGGCAGATAGTTGACGGCATACATCGTTGAGGTGGAGTCTGTTGCGAGGGCATCGCGTCCGAAGGCAATGTATGGCTGATCATAGCCAAGCAGGGAGAGGACGGTCGGCATGATGTCGATCTGACTTGCGATGTGTGTGGAGTCAACGCCTGAGAGTTCGGGCATCGACGGCGCGTAGAAGATGACAGGCACGCGATAGCGTCCGAGGTCAGTCAGATATTCGGGATCGACAGCCGTGGATGTGTGGTCGGCTGTGATGACGAAGATGGTATTGTCAAACCAAGGCTGACGCTTTGCCTTCTCGAAGAAGAGGCGCACGGCATTGTCGGAATATGAAATCGACGCGAAGATTGGCGGATCGGACGGCGGGAACTGACTGCGGTAGCGCTCAGGCATGGCAAACGGCGGATGCGATGATGCCGTGAACACCGAAGTGACGAATGGTTCGGGAAGTTCGGTCATCTGGTCGCAGTAATACTGTAGGAACTCTTCGTCCCAGATGGCCCAGGTTCCGTCAAAGTCCGCATCGCCGTTGTAGCGGCAGTCCTGATTATACTCCGTACGTCCGTAGTAGCGTTGGAACCCGGTGGCGTTGGCAAAAGCCTGGAAGCCCATCGATCCGTTCTCTGCTCCATGGAAGAATGCCGAGGTATAGCCCTTGTTCTTCGACAGTTCGCCGGCAATGCCCGACAGATCGTTGAGCGAGGCCGGCGTCAGGAAGAACGGTTCGACAAATGACGGGATGGAAGATAGTACCGATGGCATTCCGTCGATACTCTTTCGGCCGTTGCTGAAGCTGTGAAGGAATGAGCGTCCGACATGTGCCAGCGAATCGACAAAAGGCATACATCCGCGTGTCTGAGCCTGTTCGCCAAAACTCTCGAGGATGAGGATCACCACGTTGCGTGGTGTGAACGTGACGCTGTCTGCCGGAATGTGGAGCGGATTGTAGAGTGCCAGAGCCTCGTCCTCCGACATGTAGTCCTTGTCAACGAATGGCTTTTTGCCGATGGTGCGGAAGACACTGAATGGGGTGTTGAGCACAATGCCTGCATCGATAGCCTGATTGACATACTGGTTGGCATTTGAGATGGTGATGGGACGCACGGCCGAGGTGAAACCTCCGCGTATGCCGCCCATCGAAAGACCTACTGACAGGACAAGGCTCAGCGTCTGGATCACATAGTATCGCCAGCCGTTCTCTGTGGCAAGCGGTCTGCGGAATCCTCGCCATAGCATCCACGTCATCACACCTCCGATGATGAAGAGATACCAGTAGGGGAGAGCCTCGTGTACGATGATAGTGCCGATGTTGCCTTCTCCGCCGAATTCCTGAAGCACGCTCCAAGTGGTGCGTCGTCCGGTGTATGGGAAGTAGGCGCAGTCGGCAAGGTTGGCATAGAGCGCTATGCTGTTGACCACCGTGAACATCCATCGCATGACGCGGTAGAATACAGACGAGTTTTCCTTGGGACGTATCGGCAACAGAAATGCCAGTATCAGCCAGCAGTTAAGGTAGATGATTGCTGTGGTATCAAAGCGCAGGCCGGCAGTCATGAGCTGCATGAGATAGGCAGCATCAAGATGATCGGCATAGAGCGCCGAGTTGCACCACACAAACAGCAACCTGCTCACGGCAAAGAGCAGATAGACCAGAACCAGATTGGCAATAAGCGCCACAACTGGCAGACGCAGGCATTTCTGTAACATAGTCAATAGAGGATGGGAGTGTAGTCTTCGAGATGAAGAAATAGGTTGTGTGATTACTGTTTCTTTTCCTTCATATCGGTGCGTGCCTCAACCACGTTGATGGCATAGTCGCCCAACTTCTCACATTCGTTCACGATGTCCATATAGTAGATGCCCATCTGATAGCTGTACTTGTTGTTGGTGACGTCATCGATGTTGAGATTCTTGAGTTGGTCGCGGAAGGCATTGAGCTCGGTCTCTTTGTTGAATGAGGCCATTGCATCTGAGCCGCTGCCTGTCTGAAGAACCTTATACATGCATGAGAGCGAGTCGTCGGACAGCTGCATGATCTGCTCGATGTGGCGCAGTTGATCGGTGGTGAAGTCCTCCTTGTCGTGCATGTTCTTGTGCTTGTGGTTGAGCGATACGGCGATCTTGAAGCAGCTGTCGCCGATGCTCTCGATCTCACTCACCTCGCGAAGCATGGCGCGGATCTTGATCTTGGTCTCGGATGACAGGCGTCCGTCGAGCACGTTGTTGAGATAGTTGGCAATCTCCACCTCCATGTTGTCGCTGATGCCCTCATACTTTTCGATACGGGCATAGAGCTTGGCAAAGTCTTTCTCTCCCTCGGTGTGAAGCAATTCCAGAACAAGACCGAACATGCGCTGTGTGCGCTCGGCATAGTGGTTGAGTTCCTTGCGTGCCTCCATGATTGAAAGCTCGGCAGTGCTGAGGATACCGCCGGTAATGAAGCGCAGGCGGAAGTCCTCGTCCTCGTCGTTGGCCTTCTGTGGGATGATGCGCTTCACAAGGCGCTCGATTGGCTTGATGAACCATATAAGGATGAGCACGTTGCAGACGTTGAAGGCTGTGTGGAAGGCAGGGAGAACATAGTTCAGGAGGTCGGCATGCGACTGGGCGTATGCCTTGTCGGTCGATGCAAGAATGGCATCATAACCAACGATTCCGCAGACGGTATTTACGAAGAAGTTGAAGATGCAGAGGATCCAGATTACACCGAACACGTTGAACACAAGGTGGGCAAGAGCCGCACAGCGTGCCTGCGAGTTACCGGTCATGGCTGCGATGTTGGATGTGATGGTTGTACCGATGTTCTCGCCCATTACCAGCGCGATGCCCTGATAGATTGGGAGCGCACCGCTCGAACAGAGGATCATGGTGATGGCCATAACGGCAGCAGAACTCTGTACGCACATGGTAAGGATGCCGCCAAGGAGGAGGAAGAGGAGGGTCGAGCCGAAGCCCCATTGTCCGGTCTTCTCAAAGAAGGCGAGCACGTCCTGGTTATGACCGAGGTCCATGTCAGCGGCATTGCTGCGCAGGGTGGCAAGGGCAAGGAACAGGAAGCAAAGTCCGAATACGAATTCTCCCGCACTCTTCTTTCCACTCGAACGTGAATAGATGAGAATTATACCGAGGATGAAGCAAGGGAATGCCACATCGCCCATGTTGAAGTTGAAGCCGGCTGACATGATCCATGCAGTCAGCGTGGTACCGATGTTTGCGCCCATGATGACCGAAATGGCCTGTGCCAGCGAGAGCAATCCGGCATTGACAAACGATACGGTCATGACGGTTGTGGCTGTGGAACTCTGGACGGCGGCTGTAACTAATGCGCCCGACAGGAGTCCTGTGAAGCGGTTGGTGGTCATGGCGCCGAGCACATGACGCAACTGTGGACCGGCCATCTTTTGCAGACCCTCTGACATGACTTTCATGCCGTACATCAGCAAGGCTAACGATCCGATAAGTTTGAGGAGAACGAATAAGGACATAAAGGTATAGGATTAGGTGTATCCGACAGCCAGAGCGTGCCGTTGGGGCCTGCTCTGACCGCCGGATACGATTTGTTTACCAGATGCGCACTCGGTTTTCGGGTGCTATGTAGAGGCTGTCGCCTGGTTGGATGTCGAAGGCGTCATACCAGTAGTCAATCTGAGGCAGGGTGCCGTTGACGCGAAGGTGAGCCGCGCTGTGTACGTCCATGATGGCATAGTAGCGCAACATCTCAAGACTTGAGACCTCGGCCCAGATATTGCCGAACGAAAGGAAGAAGCGCTGGTCAGGCGTGAAGCCGTTCTCGGTCATGAGTTGCTTGTCGGCTGTGGCTTTCTTGTAGGCCTGGAAGGCGATGTTCACGCCGCCGTGGTCGGCAAGGTTCTCGCCCAGACACTGGTGACCGTTGCTCTGCAGCTCGCCCGGGATGACCCAAAGTGTGTCATAGTGTGCGGCAAGTGCTTCGGCAGGAACGTTGAATGCCTCGACATCGCTGTCTGCCCACCACTGGCGGAGGTTGCCGTTCTTGTCATACTGTCGGCCCTGATCGTCGAAACCGTGGGTCATCTCGTGGCCGATCACCACGCCGATGGCACCATAGTTGACAGCCTCATCGGCATTGGCATCGAAGAATGGAGGCTGAAGGATGGCTGCAGGGAAGCAGATCTCGTTGGTCGTCGGATTATAGTATGCGTTGACTGTCTGAGGCGACATTCCCCATTCGTCACGATCGACTGGCTTGTTGTATTTCTTGTCGTATGACAGCTGCCAGTAGAACTTCGATGCGTTGTGCATGTTATCGACAAGGTTCAGCTCAGGGTCGATGCTGAGGCCGCTGATGTCATCCCACTTGTCTGGATAGCCGATCTTGATATAGAATGCGTTGAGCTTCTCCATGGCCACCTGCTTGGTCTCGTCGCTCATCCATTCCTGTGCCATGATGCGCTCGCCGAGTACGGCCTGAAGGTTATGCACAAGGTCGAGCATCTTCTGCTTGCTGCTCTCCGGGAAGTAGCGCTGCACGTACATCTGTCCGACAGGCTCGCCCATCACGCCATCGACAAGGCTTACGGCGCGCTTCCAGCGTGGACTCATCTCCTGTGCACCCGAGATCACCTGGCTGAATGCGAAGTTCTCGTTGATAAAGTCATCGCTCAACAGACCGCTGAGGCTGCTGATGACCTGCCACTCGTAGATGGTCTTGAGGTCTTCAAGCGGAGCGGTCATGAGCATCTTGCAAGCGTATGCGACAGGTTCCGGCTGACCGAGATCGACGCTGTCTGTGGCGTTATACTTATATATATTTAAATATGTGTGCCAGTCGAAGCCGTTGGTCGTCTTGATAAGGTCATCGACCGACATCTTGTGGTAGTTGGCCTCTGGGTCGCGCATCAGCTCCATCGGGTAGCTTGGGCCAGCCAGTTCTGTCTCCATGCGCATGACGGTCTGCATCTTCTTGACCGATGTGGTCGAGTCGAAACCGCAGAGCATGTAGAGGTTCACCATGTGCTGCTTGAATGCCTCGCGGATGCCGGCTACCGATGGGTCATTGCTCAGATAGTAGTCGCGCATGCCCAGCGAAAGGCCGCTCTGCGATACGCATACGATGTTGTTCGAGCTGTTCTTCTCGTCGGCGCTCACAAAGAGAGAGAAGAGGATGTCGTCATGCTCCTCGGCGCAATGGCGGAGGAAGTCCTCGCGTGAGTTGATGGCATAGAGGCGCTCAAGGTACGGACGGATAGGCTCGGCTCCGAGTTCGTTGCGGCGCACGCTGTCCATGGCGAGGTTATAGAGGTCACCGATCTTCTGCTCGATGCTGCCCTTAGCCTGAGGTTTGCTGGCGAGGTTCTGGATGAGGTCGGCCAACTGACGAGTGTTCTTTTCGGCTATCACTCCGAAAGCGTCCCAAACGGGATACTCGGCTGGCTGAGGGTTATGGTCAAGCCAATGACCGGTGGCGAACTTATAGAAGTCGTCGCCCGGACGAGCTGTGGTGTCAAGGTAATCGTAATTGAGGCCTGTTGTCTTTATTTCGTGTTTGCAGGCTGTTGTCATTGCCAATGCGCAGAGCATTATGGCATAAATCAGTTTCTTCATATTGGGTTGTTTTTTCTTTTTCGTTGGTTTCTTGTGTCCTGTGTCGCGTCGGCTTGGCGGCTCGCTACCTCGGGGCTTTGTAGAGGTACAGATACCAGGCTATGCCCAGGAACACTATGTTCGGCATCCACACGGCTATGATGACCGGGGTGTCGCCGCTCACGGCAAAGGTCGAGGATACGGTCTGGAACAGAATGTAGAGGAACGCCAGCACGAGGCCGATACCGAGGTTGATGCCCATGCCTCCGCGCACTTTCTTCGATGACAGGCACACACCTATCAGCGTGAGTATGAACGATGTGGCAATGGCAGCAAAGCGTTTGTGATATTCAATCTCGAACTCCTGTATGTTGCCTGTTCCTCTCGCACGCTGCTTGTCGATGTAGGCGCCGAGTTCGGGTGTGGTCATCTTCTCAAAGTCATTCTTCTGGAAGATGATGTCTTCGGGTCCGATGGCTACGAGTGTGTCCATCTTCTCGCCCGAACGCAGCGTCTCGCCGTCGGCATTGATGTCGCGTATGTTCCAGCGTGTCAGCTCCCAGCGGTAGTCGCCTTTGTACTGGGCTTTGTCGGCTGTCAGTCTCGATGCGAGTTTCTTGCCGTCATAGCGTTCAAGGGCGAATTTCGCTCCTGTGTTGTTGTTGGTCTCAAATCGATAGATGTACATCACCACGCCTGGCTCCACCATCATCTGGTTGTTGAGCGAGGTCTTGACCTGTCGGTCTTTGTAGTATGTGTTGAGGAACTCTATTCGATCCTTGCTGGTCGATGGGATGACGAAGCTGTTGAGAAAGAACGTTAGGCCGCCAAGGAAGGCTGCCGAGAGCATGTAGGGCCGTAGCAGGCGGTTGAAGCTGATGCCCGAGGCCAGCATGGCGATGACCTCGCTGTCGCCGGCTATCTTCGACGTGAAGAAGATACAAGCCACGAACACGAACAGCGGTCCGAAGAGATTGGCGAAGTACGGGATGTAGTTCAGGTAGTACTTGATGATCTCCCATACAGGCGTCTCGTGCTGCTCGAACCTGTCCATCTTGTCATTGTAGTCGAGCACAATGGCGATGGCAAGGATCAGGACAATCGTAAAGAAATACGTGCCCAGGAATTTCTTGATTATGTACCAGTCAATCTTCTTCAGCATTCTCTGTTCGTTCAGCGCGTCTCCGCATCTTCGTTTATTCGTCTTCGTCCTCGATGCCTGCTGCTCGCTTCAGGCGCTTGCGCTCCAGTTCGTCGAGCACAATCTTGCGCATGCGGAGGGCATGTGGCGTAACTTCTACATACTCGTCCTCCTTGATGTACTCCAGCGCCTCTTCGAGCGAGAATACCTTTGGCGGGATGAGCGATGCCTTCTCGTCTGATGACTTCGATCGCATGTTGGTCAGCTGCTTGGCCTTGGTGACGTTCACGGTCAGGTCCTTCTCCTTGGCGTGTTCGCCAACTACCTGTCCGCCATACACTTCGTCCTGTGGGAAGATGAAGAACTTGCCGCGATCCTGCAGCTTGTCGAGGGCGTAGGCAAATGCTGTGCCGCCCACCATAGAGATGATCGAACCGTTTGTTCGGCGCACAATATCGCCCTTCCAAGGCTCGTAGTCGAGGAACTGGTGTGCCATGATGGCTTCGCCGGCTGAGGCTGTGAGTACGTTGGTGCGGAGTCCGATGATGCCGCGTGATGGGATCTTGAACTCAAGGTGCTGACGGTCGCCCTGGGTGTCCATTGCCACCATCTCGCCCTTGCGTCGTGTCACCATATCGATCATCTTGCTCGAATACTCTTCCGGACAGTTGATGGTCATCTGCTCGATAGGCTCGCACTTCTGTCCGTTGATCTCCTTGACGATTACCTGTGGCTGGCCTACCTGCAACTCATAGCCTTCGCGGCGCATTGTCTCGATGAGGATCGAGAGATGGAGCACGCCTCGGCCATAAACAAGCCAGGCTCCGTCTCGCTGCTCGTCTTTCACCACGCGCAGGGCTACGTCCTTCTCAAGTTCCTTCATCAGTCGGTCCTGAATCTGGCGCGAGGTTACGTATTTGCCGTCTTTGCCGAAGAATGGCGAATCGTTGATTGTGAAGAGCATAGACATTGTCGGCTCATCGACTGTGATGCGTGGCATAGCCTCGGCAGCCTCGATGTCTGAGAGGGTGTCGCCAATCTCAAATCCGTCGATGCCGGTCATCGCACAGATGTCGCCCGAACGCACTTCTTCTACCTTCTTCTTGCCCATGCCTTCGAAGGTGAAGAGTTCCTTGACGCGCACCTTGCGGCTCTCAACGCCTGCGTCGGTGTGGTGCATCAGAAGGATGTCCTGTCCGGCTTTGATCGAACCGCGATGCACTCGGCCTACGGCTATTCGTCCTACGAACGAGCTGTATTCGAGCGAGGTGATGAGCATCTGCGATGGTCCATCGATAACCTCTGGCGCAGGGATGTTCTCAAGGATGGCGTCGAGCAATGGCAGCACGTTGTCGGTTGGCTTCTTCCAGTCGGTACTCATCCAGCCCTGCTTGGCCGAACCGAAAATGGTCACGAAGTCGAGCTGCTCCTCGGTGGCTCCGAGATTGAACATGAGGTCGAACACTTTGTCCTGAGCGATGTCTGGCGTACAGTTCGGCTTGTCCACTTTGTTGACCACCACGATTGGCTTCAGGCCGATCTGGATGGCTTTCTGCAGCACGAAGCGCGTCTGTGGCATTGGGCCCTCAAACGCATCGACCAGCAGAAGACAACCGTCGGCCATGTTGAGCACACGCTCTACCTCGCCGCCGAAATCCGAGTGGCCTGGAGTGTCAATGATGTTTATCTTTGTGCCTTTGTAATCAATCGATACGTTCTTACTGAGGATTGTGATTCCACGCTCGCGTTCCAATTCGTTGTTGTCGAGCATGAGGTCTGTGGTCGCCTGATTCTCACGAAAGAGGTTTCCTGCATAGAGCATCTTATCGACCAGCGTAGTCTTGCCGTGGTCAACATGTGCGATGATCGCAATATTGCGTACGTTCTGTTGCATAGTTTTTTGTTCTTTTGCGTCCTTATATAAATACAATAACCGCGCAAATATACTAAATTCTCCAATACGTTGGTATTTTTTATCGACAAAAAATATCATTGCCCGCTTCCTATTGACCCTTTTGCTATCTTTGTGTTATCTTTGCGTTGTCTTTATGCTGTTCTTTGTGGTGCCTTTGTGTTGTCCTTCGTGTAGCCTTCGTGCTGCCCTTGTCGCTCTGCAATCATATCTCAGCATTTACTTTCGTCACCTCATCACTCCGTCCACCTCTTCCAGCAAGTTCTTTCGTCATCCTGTCCCTTTGTCCACCTCTTCCAGCAAATCTTTCCGTCTTCTCATCTCTTTGCCCACCTCTTCCAGCAAGTTTTTCCGTCTCCTCGTCCCTTTGCTTAGCTGTTTCCGGGCCTTCCTCTCATCGCTCTCCCTCTTTCTCCCCATTGCGCTCATCCTCTCGCGTGCGCGTTCATTATATTATATTTATTATCGGCAGCCGTCTCTGATCTTCCCTTCTTCTGTTACGTCCCCTTTTGCCTCCCTTTTTACCCGATTTTCCTCCTGCTTCCCTCTGTTTTGTCACGTGCGAGTTGCAATCGGTTGCGTAAATGCCCCGATTTTGCCCTATTTTGCATATTTTTCTAAAAAACTTGCAAAATAATTTGGCGGGTTCGGAAAAACCCGCTATCTTTGCACCCGCTAAACGAAAGGAAGGCGCTCCTAACGGACGCTCGGACACAGTTAGGCAAACGATCTTTGAGATAATGAGACCAAGAATATAACAAGTAGTACAAAGCTTATAAAGGTAGAGCGAATGTGAGCTTTACCGTCAATAGAAGTGTAACCTG
>JAGHUA010000069.1 GCA_018065085.1 Candidatus Liminaster caballi
GGCAGATGTCAGGGAACAATCTGAGAATGAAAACAGCGCAATTCTCACTGTTGTACGGTTTCCACTTGCCATAGCCCAAACGAGTGGCGATGTTCCAGATAAGATGTCTTACATCAAACGTATTCAGTGTCACCTTGAATTGGGTGGATGGAGTTGGCTCGTATTTGAACTGGCGATTGATGCGGAACTGCTGTCTGCAACGGCTTCTGCGATGTTGACATTGTTCTTGGTGATGTCATTGACCACATTGCTTACAACCTCAGTGTTGACCTCGTTGATGATTTTATGCTGATTGACGATGGTGTTCTGAACTCTCTCGTTCTTGACCAAAGGCAGAATACCAAGCAAAACCTCTTCCTCAGACTTCGGAAGAGAAAAAAATTGGTTCTGAGGATTTCCTAAGAGTTAGGAAGTCGCCAGAACATTGTTCCCAGCATTTCCAGAAACCTGGAAATCCAAAATAAACTTTCGGCAGCATTTCCTAACTCTTGGGAAGTCCAAATGAAAGTTTCGGCAGCATTTCCTAACTCCTGGGAAATCCAAATGAAAGTTCCAGCGGCATTTCCTAACTCCTGGGAAATCCAAATGAAAGTTTCGGCAGCGTTTCCTAACTCTTGGGAAATCCAAACGAAAGTTTCGGCGGCATTTCCTAACTATTGGGAAGTCCAAATGAAACTTTCGGCAGCATTTCCGAACTCCTGGGAAGTCCAAATCAAACCTTCGGCGGCATTTCCTAACTCCTAGGAAGTCCAAATGAAAGTTTCGGCAGCATTTCCGAACTCTTGGAAAGTCCTAAACAAAACTCGACCTGTACGAATGAAATAAATTGCCTGCGGCGTAAGTTTCTCCAGCACCGCCGAAGAGCCGGGAAGCCCGGAACAAAGATTTCTTTATTTATTTCTTTTATATTTATCTATATCTATTTTTAAAATTCTTTTGAAATAAGATTCTGTGCAGGTGTCTGTACAGGTACCTGCATAGACGTCTGCACATGCACGCGTATGAGGGGGCCTCAAATGTAAGGTGCAAATGACGAATCGGGGAAATATTTAACAAATTATAACAAATTAAGAAAAAAGTCGGCGAAAAACTTGTTAATTACAAAGTAATTATTTATATTTGCCGCACTTTAAGTGTAGCATTACGTGAAAGACAAGGATCGTGTTACGTGAACAAAGGGAAATAGAAGTGATTAACACCAAGTGGAAAACGAAACTCAAATCTATATACTCAACAACATTTTTTTATTAATCAATCAACAAAACAACAATGAAAAAGTTATTTACTCTTTTCGTGATGTCATTGTTCATGGTTGCTACCAGCGCTTTCGCTGACCAGAGCACATGGGTAATGAACACGACAGACGGAATTGCTGCAATCACTGTTGTAAGCCAGGGCACACCAAGCACAGGCGGCGACCTTGAGCTTACAAAAGACGGCATTACAGCAACATCCGCTGCAGGCTATTTCAAAGGTACCGGCACTGACGGCATCCAGATTTACAAGACTGGTACACTGACCATCACTGCACCAGAAGGCAAGGTTATCACAGAGATCATTCTCCAGTATCCAGGTTCCTGCTATCCTTTCGCTGAGGCAGTGAACGAAGGCGGTTCGGCAACAACCAAGACTCCTTCTCAGGTGGATGTAACATTCACACCAGAGACAGCAGCCAACGCATTCACATTCACAAATGCTGCCGCAGGTCAGACCAAGGTTAAGAAGCTTACCATCACTTACGAGAATGCACCAAGCTCAGAAACAGGTTGGAACGGCACCGTGACAACTTCGTTCACAGGCACTGTTACCAAGCTTGAGGATCTCAACAACCTCACACTCACCTTCCCTGGTGCAACCACAATCGGCATCGTGGATGAGGAGGATTGCCAGTACATGGCACTTCAGAATGAGGACGGATCAGAGCTCTATGGTATCTGGGGTCCAACAATGGGTTCTGCATACACCATCGAGGGCAACACCATCACACTCGACGGCTTCATGCCATTCGAGGGTGCAACCATAGCAATCCCTGCCGGCACAGCCAAGCTCTACGTTGAGGACTACGGCACACTCACCATCGACGGCGAGGGTCAGTACCTTGAGACCATGGAGTTTGACGCTGAGATCGCTGCAGCAGCAGAGCCATTCATGCTCACTTCGGTTGTCAACAACGAGGTTGCAGGTACTGTAGTAGGCGCTGAGGCTTCGGAGAATGGCGTAATGTATCAGTTCGAAGTTACTGCCACAGGCAAGGCTCTCTCTAAGGGTGAGGGCGTTCCTACACTCTCAATCTTCGAGGATGCATCTGTTGACTTCGGCGCAGCTAACATCATCGCCTACGAGGCCGAGACTGCATACATCCGCTTCATGACTCCAGCACAGCAGTTCTTCACAACTCCTGGCACATACGTTCTCTCAATCCCAGAGGGCACATTCGTTGACGAAGAGGGCACACCTAATGCTGCAGCCGTAGCTAAGTGGGTCATCATCGACAATGGCGGCAACGAGTATGGCACAGTCATCGACAGCCTCGACCTGAAGCTGCTCACCGGCACCAATGCCAACTGGGCTAACACCGTCAACTACCCAATGACATTTGCCGTTCAGGGCGCAGCATTCGGTGACGGCGATGGCAGCAACGAGGCTACACACGTCGATATCGAGGACTATGAGAAGCTCTCGTTCGTGATTTCCGAGGCTCCAGAGAACGCAGGCACCAACGGTCTCGCTCTCCGCGTTTGGATCTGGGACGACGCTGCTCAGAAGGTCGTAACCCTCTATCCTCACCCAGAGGCTGACTTCGAGACAGCTGACTTCACCCAGCGCTATGGCATCAAGGCTCCAGGTGTATATTCAGTTGATATCACCAACTACAAGCACCTCAAGGGCGTTAAGGCTGCCAACGACTACTCAGCCCAGCCAATCGTCTGCAGCTATGCATTCGTAAGCCGTGAGATTGCTCTCGACGGTTCGTTTGCTATCTCTTCTGCCACAAACATGGGCAACCTGCCTGGCTCAGTTGACGTTCTCAGCTATGTATTTGAGATCAATGCTGCCAACGCAATCACAGCTCTCAATGAGGGCAACATCACCCTCACCGACGCTAACGGCGAGCCTGTAGGCGGCAATGCTTACGTTTACGGCTATGAGGGCGATGGCGGTTCTGCAACTGTCTATGCCCGCTTCACATTCGACTCAGAGGATCACATGCTCCACACTCCTGGCTCTTACACATTGAACGTTCCTGCAGGCATGTTCAAGGACGCCGAGGGTCACAAGAACAAGGAGTACTCTGCAAAGTGGAAGGTAACTTACCAGCTTCCTGCAGGTGCAGTTGACGTGAAGGATCTCACCGGTACAGAGGCCAACTGGGCCAACACCGTTAACTACCCAATGACATTCGCCGTTCAGGGCGCAGCATTCGGTAACGGCGATGGCAGCAGCGAGTCAACACACGTAAGCATCGAGGGCTACGACAAGTTCTCTCTGGCAATCTCTGAGGCTCCAGCCAACGCAGCCACCGACGGTCTTGCACTTCGTCTGTGGATCTGGGATGACGTAAACAATCAGGTTGTAACCCTCTATCCTCACCCAGAGGCTGACTTCGAGACAGCTGACTTCACCCAGCGCTACGGCATCAAGGAGCCAGGTATCTACTCAGTCAACATCTCTGGCTACAAGCACCTCAAGGGCGTTAAGGCTGCCAACGACTGGAATGCCCAGCCAATCGTCTGCGACATCGCATACGTTGAGAAGGCTGGAAATGCTCCTGCTCCATTCGACATCACTGCCGCAGTCAACGGCGCTGACGTTGAGGCTGGCGCAGAGGTTGAGGCTCTCTCTTACGCATTCGCTATCACAGCAGCCAACGCTATCACAGCTCTCCACGAGGGTAACATCACCCTCACCGACGAGAACAACCAGACTGTAGGCGGCAACGCTTACGTTTACGGCTACGAGGGCGATGGCGGCTCAACAACTGTTTACGCTCGCTTTGCATTCGACACCGAGGATCACAACCTCCACACTCCTGGCACATACACTCTGAACATCCCAGCAGGTATGTTCAAGGACGCTCAGGGCAACCTCAACAACGAGTTCGCTGCTTCTTGGACAGTCAAGAAGGCCGAGGATACAGATCCAACTATCCTCCCAGAGTTCTCTGCTGTGGCTAATGGCGACTTCTACTTCTTCAACGTTGAGTACGGCGGCTTCCTCGTAGGTGCCAACGACTGGGGCACACGTGCTTCTGTATCTCGCGAAAAGGGTCTGAAGGTTGCTGTCTCAGCAGTCGAGGGCGGCACATACAAGCTTGGCGCAATGAGCCCTGACAACATGGAGGGTATCTGGATTGATGGCAGCCGTAACGGTAACGACCAGTTCACCCTTACCGAGGGCGAGAACGGTACTTACCTCATCGGTAACACCAAGTTCCCTGACACCTACATCACATGGACAGGCGACGAGGCTAACACACGCCTTAACTTCACAGCCGAGGCTACCAACGGCACATGGGGTCTCGTATCACAGGAGGCTTACGATGCATACTGGGCAGCCATCGTTGCAGCACAGGAGGCTAAGGGTATCTACACTCACCGCATGAGCAATGACAAGGCTGCATGGGCTGGCGCATCAGGCGTTTACGGCGGCGGCGCTGAGAAGTACATCGAAAGTGGTGTGCCAGAGGGCGAGATTTTGGTTCAGACCATCGAGAATCTCCCTGCAGGTAACTACGAGCTCAAGTTCTATGCTATTGCCAACGTAGCTCGCAACCTTAACGTTGATGAGTTTGCAGGCGACAGCATCGCTTACGCATTTGCCAACGACGCTCAGCAGGATATCACTGTAGGCACCAAGGCTGCCCTCGCCGATGAGGACTGGGCTGCAGGTGTTCGCACATTCAATGTTGAGGTTGGTGAGGAAGGCGTCATCCGCTATGGTATCGCTAACCGTAAGGCTGGCGGTCAGTGGTACGTTGTAAAGGCTATCAGCCTGATCCGCGACCTCTCATCTGATCCTACTACATTCGACATCACTGCCGTTGTCAACGGTGATGACATTGAGGCTGGTTCTGAGGTTTCAGTTCTCGCTTGCAACTTCACCATCACAGCTGCTAACGCTATCGCAGGTCTCCACGAGGGCAACATCACTCTCGTTGACGAGAACAACCAGCGTGTAGGCGGCAACGCTTACTGCTACGGCTATGAGAGCGAGGAAGGCTCAACAACAGTTTACGCTCGCTTCACATTCGACACCGACGATCAGATGCTCCACACTCCTGGCACATACACATTGAACATCCCTGCAGGTATGTTCGTTGACGCCAAGGGTCTGCTCAACACCGAGTTCTCTGCTTCTTGGACCATCAAGGCTCTCCCAGTTATCGAGAACGTAACTGCTGAGGTTGGTGCTACAGATGCTAATGAATACGGCGATCAGTTCTACACTGTAACCCTCACCGTTCCTGCTGCTGAACTCGCTGAGCTCAATGTCGCTATGGCATTCTGCGAGGGCGTTAAGTTCACAAAGGTTACTGAGGTTGAGCCATTCATCGAGGAGTTCACCTTCAATGCTGTTGCCGGCGACGGCGTAGAGGTTGCCAAGGATTCTGCACTCGTTATCGTTTGCAAGGATGCTATGGTAGGCTACACCACCGACACCACATACGAAGGCGAGGTACGCGCTGAGGCTGAGAACGTCGAGGCTGAGGCTACTATCGTGCTCTGCGACGAGGAAGGCACTGAGCTTGGTTATGCTGTGTTCCGCGGCACTCTCACCCTCTCTAAGGATGTATTCAACATCACCGGCATCAACAACATCCAGTTCAATGTCACCGAGGTTATCTACAACCTCAACGGCCAGCGCGTAAGCAAGGCTAACGGCATTGTAATCAAGAACGGTGTCAAGATGATCGAGAAGTAATCACGCCGGGAAGTCGGATGCTTCGTGCATCTGACTTCCCAACCAAATACAACAAAACATAAACAAACCCGAGGTTGATTGCAACCCCGGGTTTGTTTTTTATTATTACTCAAGTTTCGCAAGTTCCTCTTGATTCGGAAGTTAAAGAATATAAGGAAGTCAAAGACTTGGGAAACTTGAATTATTATATTATGTTGCGGCTTACTTCTTTGCAGCCTTCTTGGCAGGAGCCTTCTTCTCAGCTGGCTTTTCGGCCTTTGGAGCCTTCTCAGCCTTTGGAGCAGCTGCTTTCTTCTCTGCCTTTGCCTTAGCCTCAAGCTTAGAGAGCTTAGCCTGCAGACGCTCGATCTCCTTGCCCTGGTTCTCGATGAGCTGGAGCTGAGCCGAGAGTTCCTCGTTCTCAACGTTCTCAGGGAACTCCTGCTTGAGACGGATCTGGATGTCGCTGACTACGTTCATGTAGTTGGTGAAGGCATCGAATGAGCTGTCGTATGGAGAGAATGGAACGTATGCGCCCTGCTTGGTGCTCATGAACTTGAAATGGTCAGAAGAGAGCAGGTATGCGAAGTCCTGGCGGAGCACCTCGTTGCTTGAGAGGTGGAGACGCTCAGAGATTGAATATACGGCACGCAGAGCCTCCTGCTGGAGGTCATTGCCCATCCATGCGCTGACGTCCTTGTCGTAGCCGTCCCAAGAGATTGGGTGGCCAACAGCGGCTGTCGATACGGATGGAATGTTCTCGAAGGCCTCGATAGGAGTTACGAAACGTATGCCCTTCTGCTCAGCGAAGTGTGGCAGAGCCTTGAAGAAGTCGAAGATACCGGTGGAAGCTGGGTGAATGCCACCGATAACGTCGAAGTTCATGGCTACGGTGACAATCTGCTCCTGATCCGAACCGCCTGCAATCCAGTTCATGTAGGTGTTGGCATCAAGACCGCCCTGGAAGTTCTGGCAGATGTCCTCAGAGAGCTTGGTGTTGCGGAAGAGAAGACCTACCTCATGCTTGGCAACGGTGTTGTACATGAAGTTAGGACTGCGCCAGCCGAGCACGTGCTTTGTACCCTCGGTGATCACACCACGGAAACCGAGCGAAGCCACCTCTGCACCGATCTCATCATTATAGATGAAGCCTGTGTTGACGAAGGTCTTTGGCTCATACTTGAATGTCTCGTAGATAATCTTCTTCTGGAGCTCGACCTGGATCTTGAAGTCCTCAGCATCGACAAGCGATGAGAGTGAGTGTGAGTAGGTCTCGCAACAGAGTTCGCAGCAGCCTGTCTCAACGAGGTCGCGAACACAGTCAAGGAACTCTGGGCAGTACATCTCGAACTGCTCCATAGCCACACCTGAGATGGAGAGGGCAACCTTGAACTCCTTGTTCGATGCATTGATCATCTCGAGCAGCATCTTGGCTGCTGGGATGTAACTCTGATAGGCATTGCGCTTGAGGATCTCCTCGTTGGCATAGTCATCGTAATAGTAGTGGTCAGCACCGATATCATAGAAACGATACTTCTTCAGACGGAATGGCTGATGAATCTCGAACAGCAAACAAACGTTTTTCATAGTTGTTATGTTGTTTAAATAATTATCAATTATGAATTATCAATTATGAATTAGAATTTTTCTCATGCCCAACCGAGCAGCTTCTTATAGGCATCGACTACGCGACGTCCAACCTTCTCCCATGTGATCTGGTTGACCTCGTTGCGGCCTGCCTCCTGCAGATACTTGTGGAGCTCAGGATAGGTGATGAGGGCATACATGGCATCGGCCATAGCGTCGATGTCCCAATAGTCGCACTTGATGCAGTTATCGAGAATCTCGCCACAGCCCGACTGCTTGGAGATGATGGACGGAACACCGCACTGCATGGCTTCGAGCGGAGAGATACCGAACGGCTCTGAGACGGAAGGCATGACATAGACATCGCTGACCTTGAACATCTCATATACCTGCTTGCCACGGAGGAAGCCGGTGAAATGGAAGCGGTCGGCGAGACCCTTCTTGGCCACAAGGCGGATCATCGGTTCCATGAGGTCGCCATTACCAGCCATCACGACGCGGGCATTAGGAGCCTTCTGCAGACAGCGGGCGGCTGCCTCGACGAAGTACTCGCAACCCTTCTGAGCTGTGATACGGCCAAGGAAGGTGATGACCTTCTCGTCAGTGCCGCGCTTAGCCTCCATGTCGAGGACTTCCTGGCTCATCGGCTCAACGGCATTGTGCATGGCGATACACTTGTCAGGGTTCTGGTGATATTTCTGGATGACGGTCTGACGTGTGAGCTCAGACACACACATGATGAGGTCGGCATGATTCATACCGTCGAGCTCGATCTGGAACGTAGGGTCGCCTGAATCGCACATACCGCGTGTACGGTCATACTGTGTGGCGTGAACGTGGATCACAAGCGGTTTGCCGCTAACCTGCTTGGCATGGATGCCGGCAGGATAGGTAAGCCAGTCATGGGCATGGATGACATCGAAAGTCTCCTTGCGGGCAATGACACCGGCTACGATCGAATAGTTGTTGATCTCTTCGAGCAGGTTCTTTGGATAACGGCCCGAGAAGTCGATACAACCGAGGTCATTGGTGTAGAGATGGTTGAAATCGGCGTAGATGCAGTTGCGCAGGTCAAAGTACTCCTGCGGATCCATGCAGTAGCCATAGCGCTGCTGAACATAGTTCCAATCGACGTCCTTCCACACAACAGGAGTATTGGCAGCACCTATAATGTGAACAAAGTCTTTCTTTTCGTCGCCTTGCGGCTTTGGCAGGACAAATGTCACGTCACACTCGCCGGTATTGACCACGCCGCGCACGATGCCGTACGACGCAGGGCCTAAACCGCCGAGGATGTGAGGAGGCCACTCCCAGCCAAACATTAATGCTTTCATGTTTCTATATTAGTTTAATAATTATCAATTATCAATTATCAATTGTCAATTATCAATTATTCATTTCTTTCTGAGGTCCTCCTCCGGCACATAGTCTTCAAGCACGCGCATGGCACGCAGCACCTCGGCCTGGTTGACAGAGAGTGACTGGGCACCGTGGCCATAGAATGGAGGATTGCCGTCATAAACCTCAGAGAGTGTGCCGATACAGTGCTTTGACATCTCCTCCTCATAGCTGGTGAGACGACGCTTGATGAATGCAACGCCCGAACGTGTGAAGACGCTGAGATAAGCCTCGGCATAGATACCAAGAAGCCATGGCCAGCAGGCACCGTTATGATAGGCGTAGTTGCGCTCGGTGACATTGCCCCAATAGTATGGACGATAGAGTCCGGCCTTTGGTGTGAGCGAACGGATGCCCTTTGGTGTAAGGAGTTCCTTGGTAACCATATCAAGGGCTGCCTTACGCTGCGGCTTGGTCATTGGTGTGTATGGCAGACCGATGGCGAACAACTGGTTAGGACGCACGCTTGCGTCAGCGAATGTCTCGGTCACATAGTCGAACAGATAACCGCCAGGAGCTGTGAAGATCTTCTGGAAGTTGTCTTCATAAAGTTCGGCAAGGGCTGTAAGCTTGGCAATACGCTCGTCGTTGCCCGGCTTGAGGCCAAGCAGTTCGATGGCGAACTTAAGGCCATTGTACCAAAGGGCATTGAACTCAACGAGATAGCCTGTACGAGGGGTGATTGGACGGCCAAAGTCTGTGGCGTTCATCCATGACACTGCCTTCTCGTCGCCGCCATAGGTATAGACAAGTCCGTTAGGACGGAGCTGCAGGTTGCGAGCCTCATCGTTGACAATGTGATCGATGATCTCCTGTACGAAGCCGCCATAGAGCTTGTCGGCCTGAGCTGGAGAAACATACTTGGCATACTGCTGTACGGCCCAGAGAGCCCACAACGGGATGTCAGGAGCATTGATCTCCTGGATGACGTCGTCACACTTGTTGTCGTGCATATAAGCGCGGAGAGCAGCCATGGCAGGAGCCATGATCTTCTGGAACTCCGGTTCATCGCCGATAATGAGGGTTGAACCAGGCAGGGCGATGAATGTATCGCGGGCACGAACCTTGAACCAAGGCCAGCCAGCAATGATATACTCCTTACCGTCGCGGGTGAGGATGTTGCTTGTAGCAGAAATCTTAAGACAGTTGAAGAAGCTGTCGCGATGATGACGAAGCTTCAGCTCGCGGGTGAAGAGAGCCTTCAGGCCGCTGGTCTTGACAGGAGAGATACCAGCAGAGAAGATGATGCTTTCGCCCTTCTTGATCTGGCACTCGAAATAGCCAGGCATAAAGAGATCCTCCTTATAGCCGTAGCCTCGAACCTGCTCGCGAGGATACTCAACACCGACGTTCCAATCAGGACACGAACGATACTGGCACTCCTTTGACAACTGCATATAGAGGGTTGGATAGCCGGCATAGAGACATGTGCCGATACCGTTCTCCACCTCCTCATAGTTGTAATTAACCTGATTATTACGCTGAGTGAGTTCGTTCACATTGCGGAATGCAAGCTGTGGACGCAGTTTGAGAGTGGTCTCAGAATGCGCATCGACCAGAGTGTAGCGAAGCAGCACTCGTGGCTCGTTAAGCACCAGGAAACTCTCGCGGGTGAGGATTACGCCACCCACACGGTAGGTGTTGGTGGAAATCAGCTCGCAGTTGAACTCACGGATGTATTTGTGTCCACGAGGGGCGAAATTATCGCCGTCATACTTGTGGATACCAAGATTGAACTCAGCGCCATGCTGAATCACGGTCTCATCGAGCGATGAAAGCAGAACGTGATTGTCATTGCCGAGTTCTGGCACAGGCGTCACCAGCAAGCCATGATACTTGCGAGTGTTGCAGCCGGTTACCGTAGTCGAGGAATAGGCTCCGTACTTGTTGGTACGAAGATACTCGATAGGCAGCGACTCCTCCAGATTGGTGAGCAGCGTCTTGTCAAACTTCAAATAGCTCATATAGTTTAGATTTACGGTGTATTTTATTAAGGTTGTGCGCAAAAGTAGCACTTTTATTTAAAATAAACAATTTTTTCTTTAAAAAACTGACATTTTGGACTGTTATTTTGCTATTTTTATGTTAAAAAACATACATTTGAGCACCTTAACACACTTTTTTTTGCTTTTTTACGACGCAGATTTGGTTGTGAAAAATATTCTTCGTACTTTTGCACAGAAAATAAATTTATGTGCGAGATGGTCAGGCGCACGTATATAATTAATAAATGAGTAACACACGAGCAGAACTAATCGAGGTTGCACGCCAGCTGTTTGCAAGCAAGGGTTATGACAGCACCACAATGAACGAGATCGCATCGCTCTCGGGCAAAGGCCGCCGTACGCTCTACACCTATTTCCGATCAAAGTCGGAGGTGTTCATGGCGGTAATCAACCAAGAAACATCACGAATCATCGAACACATTGAGGAAATCCTGACCCTCGACATTCCTGCCGACCAGAAACTGAAGCGATACGTGCTCTGCCGACTGGATCAGGTGAAGGAAACCGTGGTTAGAAACGGCTCGCTGCGTGCGGCTTTCTTCCGCGATGTCATTCAGCTGGAACATGCACGCCGCCGCCTCGACGTGCGCGAACTTACCATCTTGCGCAGCATCCTGCAGCAGGGCATCGATGAGGGTACGTTCGACATTGACAACGCCTCAGTGGTGGCTGTCACCATACACTATGCCCTGCGTGGCCTCGACCTGCCGAACATCCGCGGTCAGTTCACCGCCCTTGGCGTTCCGACAGAACGTCTCCGCAAGTCGGTGTTCGACATGATTTTCTACGGAATCATACGCCAGCCACGGCTGAGACAGCGTAACGACCAGACTCAGATTGACTGAACATAAACACAAACATAAACTAAAACTAAAAAAACAATAAAACATGAAACTTCTCGAAGGAAAGGTAGCGCTCATCACTGGCGCTGCACGTGGCATTGGTAACGCCATTGCACACAAGTTCGCCCAGGAGGGCTGCAACATTGCATTCACCGACCTCGCACTCAACGAGGAGCACCTCGCAAACATCAACCGCGCAGCTGAGGAAATCGCTGCTCACGGCGTGAAGTGCGTAGGCTACGCTTCGAACGCTGCCGATTTTGCAGAAACCGAGGCCGTTGTTGCCAAGATCAAGGAAGAGTTCGGCCGCATCGACGTGCTCATCAACAATGCCGGTATCACCAAGGACGGCCTTATGCTCCGCATGAGCGAGGCTCAGTGGGACGCTGTAATCAATGTCAACCTCAAGTCGGCATTCAACTTCATCCACGCTGTTACTCCTATCATGATGCGCCAGAAGGGCGGTTCGATCATCAATATGTCGTCAGTTGTTGGCGTTCACGGCAACGCTGGCCAGTGCAACTACTCTGCATCTAAGGCAGGTATGATCGGTCTTGCCAAGTCTATCGCTCAGGAGATGGGTCCTAAGGGCATCCGTGCCAACGCTGTGGCTCCAGGCTTCATCGAGACAGCCATGACCGCCCAGCTTCCTGAGGAGGTTCGTCAGGACTGGATGAAGAAGATTCCTCTTCGCCGTGGCGGTCAGACCGAGGATATTGCCAACGTGTGCGTATTCCTTGCCAGCGACATGTCAAGCTACGTCAGCGGTCAGGTCATCCAGATCGACGGCGGCATGAACATGTAACCAGCAGCCATACACATTGCCAACAAGCATATTGTCTGAAAGAAGTGAACGACCGCATTGTCTGGAAAATAACCGAGACAGAGCAGGAACTCCTCTCTCAATTCGAGCACCCCGAGTATTTCGCCGAGAAGATTGCCAACCTCAAGGATGGCAGCAGGCGCAAGCTCGAGGTGCTTGCCGTACGTCGCGCCATCAAGGAACTGTTCTATGGCGAGGAACAGCAAGTGCTTTATGATGCCGACGGCAAACCTTATCTGCCTGACATTTCAAACACTAAGCCTGCGCCGCACATCTCAATAAGCCACACCGACGGATACTGTGCCGTCATTGTCTCTACAGATTTTCCGGTGGGCATCGACATCGAACGTATCGGACGTCGCGTGGAGCGTGTCATCGGGCATTTCCTCATGCCGGAAGAACTCGTGATCCTCAACATGAGCGCAGAGACAATCAGCCTTAACATCCTATACCATCTGGCATGGAGCGCCAAAGAGACGGCATACAAAGTGCTGGGTCGCAAGTATTACGACCTGCAACATCAGACTTCAATAATCAATGTGGATGTGCCTGCTCAAATCATAGTCATCAAGGCGGCTGGCATCGACCAACCCATGACCATACACTTTGACCTCAGCGATGATTATGTCCTGACATGGACTGAGGTGATCAACTGACAAAACCGATGGCTCCGAGAGTAAACGCCGTCCAGACGATATAGCGCAGCAACTGGCCAATGGCCATTATTGACGTAACCTTCCAAAACGGAGCACGCAATATTCCATAACTTATTATCAATACATTGCCAATGATTGGCAGACACGAGCCAAGCGCAAACCATGTGCCTCGACCCGTGAGGAAATTCTTGACCTTCTCCAGACGACGCGGATTGGCTCGCGTCCAACGCAGCATCTGATCATAGGTGCAGAGTCTGCCAAGAAAATAGTTGACCAAAGCCCCCGCCCAGTTGCCCACTGTCGCCACAAGGACACAAGGCACCACCGGCCACTTCATCAACAGTAAGGCGCTCAACACCACCTCGCTGTTCATCGGAAACGGCGTACCTGCCAGAAAAGCAGCAACAAACAATCCGGGATATCCCCAAAGCGAAAGGTCTTCCATTTTTAAATTGGGCTAATTGGGCTAATTAGGCTAATTGGGCTAATTGAGACTTTCTTGCCATCTCGGCGGCCCTGTCCATAATCTCATAGAGTTCGCCGACAGTCTCGGCACGGAGCATGGCGATGCGTGTGTCGCGGAAGTTTGATATTCCCTTGAACACAGGAGTGGCTGCAAGATGACGGCGTATGTGCAGGATGCCGCGATATTCGCCGATTCTTGCCACACTCTCCTCGACCTGATGCTTCAGAGCCAGGATGCACTCATCGAGCGGAATAGGCGGCAACGGTTCACCAGTGGTAAGCAGATGCTTAACCTCACGGAATATCCACGGACGGCCAAACGTCGCACGGCCTATCATGATGGCATCCACACCGGTCTCTTCGAACCTCTGTCGGGCAATCTCAGCCGATGTGACATCGCCATTGCCAATGATAGGGATATGCATGCGCGGATTCTGCTTCACTTCGCGTATCAGAGTCCAGTCGGCCTCACCGTTATACATCTGCGAGCGTGTCCTGCCGTGGATTGCCAATGCCGAGATGCCGCAATCCTGCAACTGTTCGGCAAGGCCAACGATAATCTTGTGTTCGCAATCCCATCCGAGGCGCGTCTTGCACGTCACCGGAATCTTGACGGCATCAACCACGGCACGGGTTATCTCGAGCATAAGCGGCACATTCTGCAAAAGACCAGCACCGGCACCCTTGCCAGCCACACGCTTCACCGGACATCCGAAATTGATATCGATAATGTCAGGACGAGCCTGTTCGACGATTTTTGCAGCCTCGACCATCGATGCCACATCACGTCCGTATATCTGAATAACGACCGGTCTTTCCTCATCGAGCACATTCAGTTTGCGCATCGTTTTGTCGATGCTTCGGATGAGCGCATCGGCACTGACAAACTCCGAATAAACCATGTCAGCACCGAAATGACGGCACTGCAAACGGAAGCCGACATCCGTAACATCCTCCATCGGTGCAAGCATCACCGCACGGTCGGGCAGTTCAATATTTGCTATTTTCATACGGCAAAGATAGGTATTTTTGCGCATACGATACAACTTTTGTGCGCAATAAATTGGAATATTAACAAAAAAAGACTAATTTTGCACCGTTCGTACGCAAAAACAGACAAATTTTCAATAACAACTATTTATAATTTTAATTTTTCAAAACTATGTGGTTAACATCTTCATCAATCGGCCGTAAGGTTGTGATGAGCGTCACAGGCGCCTGCCTTGTGCTCTTCCTTACCTTCCACATGCTGATGAACCTTGTTTACGTTTATGACGTGATGGTTAGCACAGCTGCTGGCGATCACTACTATGACAAGGTATGTGAGTTCCTTGGCACAAACTGGTATGCGCTCATCGCTACTGCCGGTCTCGCCCTCTTGGTTGTGCTTCACTTTGTGTTCGCATTCATCCTGACTGCTCAGAACTACAAGGCTCGCGGCAAGGATCGTTATGCTGTTTCTGGCAAGCAGCCTGTACATTGGGCCGCCAAGAACATGCTCGTGCTCGGTATCATCGTGATTCTCGGCATGCTTCTTCACCTCAAGGATTTCTGGTACAACATGATGTTTGCTGAGCTCGCTGGCGCTGAAGGTCAGTACGCTCCAACAGCAGGTTTCGACTGGATCAACCTCGTGTTCGCTTGCCCTGTCATCGTAGTTATCTACGCTGTATGGTTCTGCGCTCTGTGGTATCACATGACCCACGGCATCTGGTCTTCAATGCAGACTCTTGGTCTCAACGGCAAGGTTTGGTTGAACCGCTGGATCTGCATCAGCTATGTTTGGGCAACTGTCATCATCCTTGGTTTCTGCTCAGTAGTTGTAGCTGCAATCATCAACAACGGTGGCTTCACAGGCTGCTAAGCAAATTGAGAATTGATAATTGATAATCGATAAATTATAATTGCAATATTATGGCTGAAAATATTCTTGCTCCAGAACTCAGTAAGATCCCAGAGGGTAAGCTTGCTGAAAAGTGGACAAACTATAAGGCACACCAGAAACTGGTTAACCCTGCTAACAAGCGTAAGCTCGATATCATCGTTGTAGGTTCAGGTCTTGCAGGTGGCGCTGCTGCTGCTACTCTTGGCGAGATGGGCTTCAAGGTAAAGTGCTTCTGCATCCAGGACTCTCCACGCCGTGCACACTCAATCGCTGCTCAGGGTGGTATCAACGCTGCAAAGAACTATCAGAACGACGGTGACTCGGTTTATCGTCTGTTCTATGATACAATCAAGGGCGGTGACTACCGTGCTCGCGAGGCTAACGTATATCGTCTGGCTGAGGTTTCCAACAACATCATCGACCAGTGTGTGGCTCAGGGTGTTCCTTTCGCTCGTGAGTACGGCGGAACACTTGCCAACCGTTCGTTCGGTGGCGCTCAGGTATCTCGTACTTTCTACGCTAAGGGTCAGACAGGTCAGCAGCTTCTGCTCGGTGCCTACTCTTCACTGAACCGTCAGATCCAGAAGGGCAACGTGACAATGTATGCCCGCCGCGAGATGCTCGACGTTGTTCTGATCAAGGACAATGAGGGCGTAGAGCGTGCACGCGGTATCATCTGCCGTAACCTCGTTACTGGCGAGATGGAGCGTTATTCTGCTCATGCAGTCGTTGTCGCTACCGGTGGCTACGGCAATGCCTACTTCCTTTCGACCAACGCTATGTCATGCAACGGTGGTGCAGCTATCCAGATCTACCACAAGGGCGCTATGTTCGCTAACCCTTGCTACGCTCAGATCCACCCAACATGTATCCCTGTTCACGGTGACATCCAGTCAAAGCTCACCCTTATGTCTGAGTCTCTCCGTAATGATGGTCGTATCTGGGTTCCTAAGAAGCTCGAGGATGCCAAGCGCCTCCAGAAGGGCGAGATCAAGGGTCACCAGATTCCAGAAGAGGATCGTGACTACTACCTGGAGCGTCGTTATCCTGCATTCGGCAACCTCGTACCACGTGACGTTGCTTCACGTGCTGCCAAGGAGCGTTGCGACAAGGGCTACGGCGTAAACGGCACAGGTCTTGCTGTATTCCTCGATTTCTCTGACGCTATCAACCGTCTTGGCAAGGACGTTGTTGCAGACAAGTATGGCAACCTCTTCCAGATGTATCAGAAGATCACCGACGACAATCCATACGAGACTCCAATGATGATCTACCCAGCCATCCACTACACCATGGGCGGTATCTGGGTTGACTACGAACTGCAGACTTCTGTCAAGGGTCTCTTCTGCGCAGGTGAGGCTAACTTCTCTGACCACGGCGCTAACCGTCTCGGTGCATCTGCTCTTATGCAGGGTCTTGCCGATGGTTACTTCGTATTGCCTTACACCATCCAGAACTACCTCGCTGACCAGATTCAGGTTCCTCGTTTCTCAACCGACCTCCCAGAGTTCGCTGAAGCTGAGAAGGCTGTTCAGGATAAGATCAACAAGATCATGGCTGTTCAGGGTTCACGCACTGTTGACTCTCTCCACAAGGAACTTGGTCACATCATGTGGGAGCACGTCGGCATGGGTCGTACAAAGGCTGGCCTCGAAGAGGGTCTCAAGCTCCTCAGCGAGCTTCGCAAGACATTCTGGAAGGAAGTCTATGTTCCAGGTAAGGCTGACTCTCTCAACGTTGAGCTCGATAAGGCTGTACGTCTTCTCGACTTCATCGAGATCGGTGAACTCATGGCACGCGATGCCCTCCATCGTGAGGAGTCTTGCGGTGGTCACTTCCGTGAGGAGCACCAGACAGAGGAAGGTGAGGCTAAGCGCGACGACGCTAACTTCATGTATGTAGGCTGCTGGAAGTACATGGGCGAAGGCAAAGAGCCAGAGCTCTGGAAGGAAATGCTCAACTATCAGGAGATCAAGGTACAAACACGTAACTACAAGAACTAATTCACTCTTCTAAAATTTTATAATCACTATGGGAAAAGAAAATTTTCTTAACGTAAACGTAAAAGTTTGGCGTCAGCGTGGCCCAAAAGAGAAGGGCGAATTCAAGACTTATCGCGTTGAGCACGTCAGCACAGAAATGTCGTTCTTCGAGATGATGGATACTCTCAACGAGCAGCTTATCCAGAAGCATGAGGAACCAATCGTATTCGATCATGACTGCCGCGAGGGTATCTGCGGTACATGCTCACTCTATATCAACGGCCGTCCTCACGGTATCGACGACGCTATCACAACCTGCCAGTTGCACATGCGTAAGTTCAAGAACGAGGAGACCATCACCGTTGAGCCATGGCGTTCAGCAGGTTTCCCTGTAATCCGCGACCTCATGGTCGATCGTTCTGCTTTCGATAAGATCCAGCAGGCTGGTGGTTACACCTCAATCAACTGCGGTGCTGCTCAGGATGCCAACGCAATCCTCATTTCTAAGGTTGATGCAGACGAGGCTATGGATTCAGCATCTTGCATCGGCTGTGGCGCTTGCGTTGCAGCTTGTAAGAACGGTTCGGCAATGCTCTTCGTTTCGGCTAAGGTTAGCCAGTTTGCCCTCCTTCCACAGGGCAAGGTTGAGGCTGCCCGTCGTGCTAAGGCAATGGTTGCCAAGATGGACGAACTCGGCTTCGGTAACTGTACTAATACACGTGCCTGCGAGATGGAATGTCCTAAGTCTGTCAAGATTTCGAACATCGCACGTCTCAACCGTGAGTTCATCAAGGCTAAGCTTGCTGACTAATTATCAGCCCAAGGCTTCGGCTTGATCAGTCACACACTGACTTATCGACAAAGGTTTTCCGCCTTGTCTATTATACTTGAAAAACATACGGCTCAGAGGGCAGCAGATGCCCCGAGCCGTATGTTCTTTTTTCTTTCAGGATTTATATTACTCATTTTCTCATTTCCTGACTCTTTGTCAACAAACATCAAAATCCTATGAAACGTATCTCAGCATTGATCGTCACTGCACTCTCAGCACTTCTCCCTTCCGTCGCGCAGATAACACAAAGCGGACGCGTACTTGAATATCAAGGCAAGGAAGCCAAGACCTCTTTGCCTAATGTTTCAATAGCTGTGGCTGGTGCCGGTGCCACGGTGAGCAATGCTGACGGCGAATACCAGCTTCAGTTCCGTGTTCTTCACGCTGGCGATAAGGTCAATGTTCGCCGCATCGAACGCTCGGGCTATGAGGTCATGAACCCGACATTGCTTGACCAATGGTATATTGCCAGCAACGGCCAGCATTTCAACATCGTGATGTGCAGCACCGAACATCTTGCCCGCATACGCGATTCCTACCGCGAATTGTCATCAAGCAGTTACACACGAAATCTTGAGGCAGCCGAACAGGCACTCGCCGACAAGCGCAGTCGCGGACAGATCAGCGAGGAGGATTTCAATGCACGCATCGAGGAACTTGAGAATCAGTACGAGCAACAGCTCAGTCAGATTGAAACCTATATCGATCGTTTTGCACGCATCGACCTTAGCGAACTCAACAGCATCGAACAGCAGGTCATCGACCTTGTCAAGCAGGGACGCTTTGAAGATGCCATCGCGCTCTACGAAAAGGAGAACCTCATCGGCAAGCTGCAGCAACAGAGTCAGGACAAACAGCAGCTGGTCGATGCCAACCGAAAGATTACAGCTTCCATTAACGAGAAGCAGCAGACCATCGACAGTCTCTATTCTGCCATCGACCGACAGGTGGATCTGCTCGGTATGGCTGGCGGTACCGATAACTATGCAAAGATGGGCGAAATCCTGCGCCAGTCCTATGAAGTAGATACCACCAATGTACGCCGCATCCTCCGTTACGGCGACTATCTCAAACTGCAGGGCGATTACTCCGGCGCATTTGTCATCTACGAAAAGGCCGCCCGTCAGCCTGTCACCAACCCATTGCTCAACATCGAGGCTCGCACCCAGGTTGTCAGCATGATGACCATGCAGCAGGAATATGACGAACCGCTTCGCCAGTTCCCATTGCTCATCGACGAACTGTGCG
The DNA here is from genome assembly GCA_018065085.1 of Candidatus Liminaster caballi. GTDB lineage: Bacteria > Bacteroidota > Bacteroidia > Bacteroidales > UBA3663 > Liminaster > Liminaster caballi. The sequence continues at coordinate 19,626 of JAGHUA010000069.1, forward strand.
ACAACTGCGACACCACGTCGGCCAATGTGCTCGATGTACTCTACACCCTTCAGACCAACATGTCTATGACAGCCTTCCGCATGAAGCATGACTCCGTGACACTTGCCTATAACAGCGAGATGATTCAGACTGCACAGCGCATTGCCGACATCAACCCTGCACGTGGTCAACGCCTTCTGGCAGCCGCCCTGTTCCGCCTTGGCAACAACTGCATGGGCATGAGCAAGTATGAGGAAGGTAAGGTGGCACTCGAAAAGGCCATGCAGATTATCCCAACGCTCAGCAACGTAGATTATGACCCTGAGCTGAACCTCCCACGTGCACAGGGCATCTACGCACAGATCTGTCTTAGTCTTGAAGACATCGAGGCAGCACGCAAATATTCTGACCTTGCCATCCGCGGTTCTGAACAACGCTATCAGCGCAACCCTGCTGGTAATCTCTATCCTCTGGCAACGATGCAGTTCCAGGCCGCAATCCTCCATTTCTCACTCCAGGAGACTGACGAATGTATGCGCTATATTGACGCTGCCATCGACTCATTCACAATACTTGCCAGCAAGCAGCCTAAAGCTTTCGGCTCATATCTCGAAAAAATCAAACAATACCGCGAGATATTCTACACCGAGCTCACCAAGCCTCAAAAAGAAGAGGAATAATAGATAATTTGGGGCTTATTAGGCTTATTAGGCCAATTAGACCAATTAGTCCAATTAGACCAATTAGACCAATTAGGCTAATTAGGCTAATAAGGCTAATTGAAAAAATTTGGGCTTACCGGGAATTCACCCAGTAAGCCCAAATTATTTTTCAATATTAATCAGAGACTCTTAATGGAAGAGGAGTGGCAACCACTCCTTAAGAGCACGACGCCATGTGAGGAACTCATGGGCTGTACCCTCTGAGACATGAGAGTAAGCATCATATCCTGCACCCTGGAGCTTGGCAACAGCCTCACGCACACGGTCAGGAGTTTCCTTTGCGCCACAGCTGATGAAGATGCGCTTAGGGGCAGTCACATTCTCAAGATCCTTAGGCTCGTAGATGCCGCCGCTGAACAGACCCCAATAGCCGAACATCTCAGGACGGGCGAGTGTAGCCATGCGAGTCTCCATGCCACCCATCGAAAGGCCAGTCATGGCACGATGGTCACGGTCGGCGATGGTGCGATAGTTCTTGTCGATGTATGGAACAAGCTCGTCCATGAGCACAGTCTGGAACTTTGTCCAGTCAAACTCGTTCATGTGACCCCACTTCAGTTCGTTGGTCATACCGTAGGTCATGACGATGAGACAAGGCTCACACTTGCCCTCAGCGATGAGATTGTCAAGGATAAGTCCTGCGTGACCCTGGCTGCTCCATGCGGTCTCGTCCTCACCCCAGCCATGCTGCAGGTAGAGCACAGGATAACGCTTGAGTTCAGCCACCTTGGTTGTTGATTTACCGTTCTTTGCAGAGATAGGTTCGTTATATTCGGCAGGCACATAGACCATGGCACGACGATTCTGCTGAGTGCTCTCACTCCAGAACCACACCTCCTGAACAGTGCCATGAGGTACGTTCTTCATTGCATAGAAGTCACGGTCATGAGCAGGAATCTCAATACCAGACTCCCAACGTACAGAACCGTAATAGTTCTTTGCGCCCGGATCATTCACTACGCCACCGTCGATGGTGAGGTGATAGTAGTGGAAACCTTCGTCCATTGGGCCTTCGGTTGTACCGGTCCAGAAACCGTCCTTATCCTTATTGCGAAGCACAGTGCCACCGCTGCCACCGAGACCAAGGCTGACGATAACCGACTTGGCCTGTGGAGCCTCGACACGAAAACGGGCATAACCCTGAGAGTTGACCATTGGATATTCCTGACCAGGCTGATTAAGTTCAGAAGGACGGAAATCCTCCTTGATCTGAGCATTGTCAAGAGACTTCTTGAAGTCACGCACAGTATAGTAGGCATGCTTACGCTTGAGATCCTTGTCGATGAGCAGCGGATAGTTGGCAGTGCCTACCCACGAATCCTTATCGCTAAGATTCCAGAAAGTAACCACGTCGATAATATCCTTATGCTTACGCAGCACACGGAACAGACGGTTGTACTGATCCTCGTGCATGGTCTGGATGTATGGCTTGATGACCTGACCCTCGCCACGGCTGAACTGCAACTGACCGCCCATTTCCTCGTTGGCACGGATGTCGAGCTCGGTGATCTGGATGTGATCGACAATCTTCGAATAGAGTTCAATAGCCTTCTCGAAATCGTCCATGTTAGGGCCATAGATATTGAGGTGACCCTGCATACCGATACCATCCACACGCACACCGGCATCCTTGATCTTCTTCACAGCATCGTAGATACGCTGAGACTTTCCACGCTGCCATGCATTATAGTCGTTATAGAAAAGCTGCACGTCAGGACCTGCTGCCTCGGCTGCAAACTCAAATGCCTTTGTCATGAACTCGTCACCGCAGAGGTTATAGAGCTGCGAACGACGGTAAGGCACATATTCCGGAGCACCCGGACGCTGCCAGCGTGGCTTCTCGTCATCAGTAATAGCCTCATTGACCACATCCCAGCAATAGACCACATCAGCATAGCGCTCGATGACGGTGTGGATGTGTTCGCGCAGACGCTGGTAGAACACCTCCTTCTTGACAGGCTTGCCCTTCTTGTCATTGAACATCCAGTTGGCGAACTGGTTGTGCCACACAAGGCAGTGGCCACGCATCTTGATGCCATTCTGGCGGCAGAAATTGGCAATACTGTCAGCCTGAGCAAAATCCCACACACCCTCAGCAGGATGGAGTTCGCCCGGCTTCATTGCGTTCTCACACGTCACGCTGTTATAGTCGTGGAGCACGATAGCCTCCTGCTCTTCGGTAAGGTTACGCACATTGAGTGCAACTCCGACCTTGAAGTAGTCACGATAGGCATCCTTAAGGCCGAATGAATCATCATTGCGTGGCGCATTGAACTGAGCCACGGCTGTAGAACAGATGGTCACAGCAGCGACCATCGAGGAAATCAATCTTTTCATCGGTTTTGTTGTCTTAGATTTAGCGGGGCAAAGTTACGCACTTTTTAAGTAATCGACAAACATTTTTATAACATACATATTAACTTTGGTAACATAAGCGGGTGCGATTGTATCATTTATGTAATATTAACGGGAAAAATTTTGCTATACCGCCAAAACTGATTATCTTTGCCGCACACTATTATAATATGCGCGCGTAAACGTGACTGACAAACAATCATGGGAATAATCATCCGCCAATCACTCAAAGGCACATTTGTCAACTATGTCGGTGTCCTGCTCGGTATCTTCGTGCAGTTCTATATCGTAGCCAAGTTTCTTGATCCCGAAGTCATCGGTCTCACCAAGGTGGTCTATGAGGTGGCATTCTTCTTCTCGGGTTTTGCGATGCTGAGCTGCAACTCGGTAGGCATGCGTTTCTTCCCATATTTCAAGGACGAGAAAAATCATAACAACGGTTTCTTCTATTTCTATCTGCTGATGCCGGTCCTGGGTTCCGTGCTGCTCACGATCATCTATGTGTTGTGCAAAGAGCCTATAACCGGATATTTCGGCGAGAAGGCAGCGGCGTTCAACGAATTCTTCTATTGGGTCATCCCGCTGATGATAATCCTTACGTTCTGGCAGTTCTTCGAGGGATATGCCAACATCAACATGCGCATTGCCATACCGAAAGCCGTACGTGAGATCGGCATGCGCTGCTTTATGCTGGTGCTCTATCTGCTCTACGGATTACGTTACATCGACGTTGAGGGACTCATAGCAGGTTTCCTCGTGGCATACGGCATGTGTCTGCTCATCACCGGCACCTACTCGCTGCACATCGGCGACAACTCGCTGAAACACGACTGGTCATTCATCAATCCAGAACTTCGCACCAAGATTCTCAAATATCAGGGATTCCTGATTCTGGCAGCAATATCGGGCAACATCATGACCCAGCTGGACCTTTGGATGGTGTCGGGCGTACGCGGACTCTATGATGCCGGCATCTATACAATGGTGGTCTATATGGCAGCCGTGGTTGAGATGCCAACGCGCAATATCAGTCCCATCTCACAGCCACTTGCCGCCGAAGCCATGAAGAACGGCAACATCGACGAGGCCACACGCCTCTACAAACAGGTATCGATCCATCAGATGCTGGCGTCGGCAGTGCTGTTCGTGATTGTGTGCATCAACCTCGATGCCATCTTCGCCATCATCCCTAACGGTGATAAGTTTGCGGCAGGCAAGCTGGCAGTAGCCCTGCTTGGAATGGCCAAGGTTGTGAACAGCACCATCAATTTCGGCAACACGCTTATTTCGTTCTCGAAATATTATTTCTGGACGCTGTTCATATCGATTTTCATCACTATTTCGAGCATCTGCACCAACCTTTATTTCATCCCTCGCATGGGCATCAGCGGTGCGGCGCTTGCCACACTCATCGCCTGTCTGATCAGTTCTGCCTATCAGCAGTATCTGGTTCAGGTCAAGCTGCATGCCAATCCTTTCACATGGGCTCATCTCCGCATCGTGGTCATACTCATCGCCATGCTGGGTGTCAACTGCCTGATACCGTCGCTCATCGATGTTTCGCCATGGCTTGACATCCTTGCACGCTGTGCGGCATGCGGTGTGACAGGCACAATACTGATTTACAAACTGAAGATTTCCGAGCAGATCAACTGGTTCATCGACCAGATGCTGAGCCGCGTAGGACTTCTTGGCAAATAATACGTATGCAAGCAATCATACTTGCCGCAGGCATGGGTAAACGCCTCGGCGAATACACCAAAGAAAACACCAAGTGCATGGTGCCGGTCAACGGCACTCTGCTCATCGACCGTTCGCTCGATCTGCTGTCCGAACTTGATCTCAGGCAGATCATCATCGTGGTGGGCTACTATGGGCAAAAGGTCATCGACCATGTGGGCAACGAGCACAATGGCATTCCGGTGCGCTACATCTGGAACCCGATTTTCGACAGCACGAACAATATCTACTCTCTGTCCCTTGCCAAGGACGAGATGTGTAAGGACGACACCCTGCTGCTTGAGTCTGACCTCATCTATGACGCTGCCATCATCCGCCAGTTGGTCAGCAACCCTTATCCCAACCTCGCCCTTGTGGCCAAATACCAGTCGTGGATGGACGGCACAATGGTCAAGATCGACGATGAGAGCAACATCGTGAGCTTTGTGACCAAGGCGGCTTTCGACTACAAGGAGAAGGACTCATATTACAAGACCATCAACATCTATAAGTTCTCAAAGGACTTCTGCGCCTCAAAATACGTTCCGTTCCTCGAAGCCTACACCAAGTCGGTGGGCAATAATGAGTATTATGAGAACGTGCTGCGCATCATCTCGTTTCTCAATTCACACGACCTGAAGGCTCTGCCTATCCATGGCGAGAAATGGTATGAGATCGACGACAAGCAGGATCTCGACATCGCCGAAGCCCTGTTTTCCGAACCGGAGGCACTGCTCAAGAAATACTACACACGCTATGGCGGATTCTGGCGTTTCCCCGATATGCTCGATTTCTGCTATCTGGTCAATCCGTATTTCCGCCAGTCGAAGATCATCGACGAACTTGAGGCAAACTTCCGCACCCTGCTTGGCGAATATCCGTCGGGAATGAAAGTCAACACGCTGCTGGCAAGCAGATGCTGGGGCGTGAGAGAGGAATACATCATACCGGGCAACGGAGCAGCCGAACTGATCAAGGCTCTGATGGAGAACATCGACGGACGTCTTGGCGTGGTGCGTCCTACGTTCGAGGAATATCCCAACCGTATCAATCAGGACAATGTCGTTGCCTTCGTGCCTCAGAACCGCGACTTCCGCTACGGCATTGCCGACCTGAATGATTTCTTCGGCGCCAACCCTGTCGATACGCTTCTGCTCATCAACCCAGACAATCCGTCGGGCAACTTCATCCCTCTCGACGACGTCCTTGACCTTGCCACATGGTGTGAGCTGCGCGGCATGAGACTGATTGTCGATGAGTCGTTCGTCGATTTCAGCGACCACTGGCAGACGGCAACCCTTTTGCACGACGATTACCTCGAACAGCATCCTCACCTTGTGGTGATGAAGTCGATAAGCAAGAGTTATGGCGTACCGGGACTCCGTCTTGGCATCCTGGCCAGCGCCGACACAGCCCTCATTGCCGCCATGAAGAAGCAGGTTAGCATCTGGAACATCAACTCGTTTGCTGAGTTCTTCATGCAGATCTTCACCAAGTACGAAGCCGACTATCACAAGGCATGCACACGTTTCATCGAGGTACGCGCCGACTTCCTCGCCAAGCTCAATGAGATTCCGTTTCTCCACGTCATGCCTACACAGGCCAACTTTGTGCTCTGTGAGGTGCTACCTCCGTTCACAGCCAATGACATCGCCCTCACCCTGCTCAAGAACCACAATATCCTGATCAGCGCATGCAGCGCCAAGAAAGGCATCGACAAAGACCGATATGTGCGTATGGCTGTGAGAAGCAAGGAGGACAATGACCGGCTTATCGAAGCCCTTAAACTCGTCTGACGATGATCGACCCAAAACAACACGAACAACTGCGACAGCGCTTCAATCCTGACGGATCGCAACTCAGGGCATTGCAGATGCACATGCTCAAGATGCTGCTGTGGTTTGATGCCTTCTGCAAGGAACACGGACTGCGTTACTGGCTCAGCAGCGGAACCCTGCTCGGCGCCGTGCGCCATGGCGGATACATCCCGTGGGACGATGACCTTGATGTCGATATGATGCGCGAGGACTATGACAAGCTCCTCCAGTTGATGAAAGGCCGCACCGACCTTCCTTACCGTCTGCAGGATCACAAGACCGACCCGGGCTATTTCTTCACACACGGCAAACTGCGCGACACCAACAGCCTTATGGAGGATGTTCTCGGCTACGACCGCGTCTTTGGCATGAGGGGAATCTTCATAGACATCATCACATTCGAAAAGATGCCAGTGGCTCTCACATGGTTCGGACGCCGCTGCATCGGTCCTTGTTACCGTGTGCTCGACAGCAGGAGGTTCTCCGACAAGACTTCCAGACAGCTGGTGACCGTCATCGGCAGTATGGCACATGGCTTTGCCTACCCCATCCTGCGTCTGCTTGCCAGGCTGAGCCGTTCGGAATGGCTGCATCGTTCGCCGGGCATTCCATTCAAGTCGAAGACAACATGCAAGGAGATCTTCCCGACTGTAGAAATCGAGTTCGAGGGCTATAGGTTCCCTGCCCCACACGACACTCACGGCTACCTCACACGCATGTTCGGCAACTATATGCAACTGCCCGACCTCAACCGCATACAGGTACATACCGTCAACCTGAAACTCGATATATCCGAAAACAACGAATAATATGAAAGTACTCCTGGTCAATACAAGCGACAATACGGGCGGAGCTGCCGTGGCATGCCGACGCCTTATGGAAGCACTGACCCTCGGCGGTGCGGAGGTGCGTATGCTGGTGCGCGACCAGGAGACCAAAGATCCGCGTGTCTCGCACGTCAGGGCGCCATGGCAGAAAGCCGTCGAGCGCATCCTGATGCTTCCTTTCACAGGTTTCTCATGGCGCCGGTCATGGACAATAGACGTCAACTGGCTTGGAGTCGACGTCAGCGACTGCGAGGCTTTCCGATGGGCCGACGTCATCCATATCCATTGGGTCAACCAGGGTTTCCTTTCCATCGGTTCGTTGCAGAAGATTGCCCATAGCGGCAAGCGTGTGGTATGGACGATGCACGACCTATGGCCTCTTGACAGCATCTATCACTACGAGCAATCGGACAGAATGCCATGGCTTGCGCGTCACACCATGAGGCGCAAACTCAAGGCTTACGGCAACTGCGGCGTGCGTTTCGTGACCTGCAGCCGATGGCTGATGAATCAGGTGACAGACAGTCCTCTGCTTGCCGGCAACAGCATCACTTCCATTCCCAACCCCATTGACACAGCAATCTTCCATGCCTCTGACAAGAAGGCATTGAGGAGTCGTCTGTCATTGCCTGCCGATGGACGTATCATCCTTTTCGTATCGCAGAAGCTGACCGACGAACGCAAAGGCGCACGTTTCTTCATCGAGGCTGTCAACAGGCTTTGTGCCGAACCGTCAGACGATGGCAACCCTGTAACCGTGGTTGTGCTTGGCAGTCATGGCGAGGACGTGGCAAGCGCCATACATACAGAATGCCGCGTGCTTGGCTATGTGACCGATCAGCAGCGTATTGCTGATATCTATGGCGCAGCCGATGTCTTCGTGCTGCCATCGCTCAATGACAACCTGCCCAACACCATCATGGAGGCAATGGCGTGTGGCACTCCTTGCGTCGGTTTCGACATCGGCGGCATCCCTGAGATGATCGACCACCTGCAGACAGGTTATGTGGCCCGACCTAAGGACGTGACCGATCTGACCGATGGCATCCGCTATGTGCTGTCCAATAGCGAACGGCTGAGCGAGGCATCTGTGGCGAAAGTCAGCAAAGTGTATAACCAGGCTGTAGTGGCACAGAAATACATCGAGGTATATGAATAGACCATTGTTCAGCATCATCACCTGCACGTTCAATGCCGAACTCACCCTTGCGCGTACCCTCGGCAGCGTAGCTTCACAGTCATTCACCGACTACGAGCACGTCATCATCGACGGAGCCTCGAAGGACGGCACTCTCGCCCTTCTCTCCCACCCTGCCGACGGTTATCAGCAATGTGGCGACGCAGCCAGCCATACCCGTGTCTTCTCCGAGCCCGACAAAGGTCTGTATGATGCCATGAACAAAGGCATAGCCCGCGCCCGTGGCAGATATCTGATATTTCTCAATGCCGGCGACAAGTTCCATTCGGCCGACACGCTAAGCGAGGTCGCTACACATATATATAATAATACGTGCGCGAACGACGGCAGGACTGACGGGATGCCTGACGACCGCTTTCCAGCCGTGGTCTATGGCGAGACCGACCTTGTGGATGACGAGGGCCGTTTCATACGCCATCGCCGCCTGCAGACCCCCGAGTCGCTCACATGGCGCAGTTTTCTCAATGGCATGGTCGTGTGCCATCAGTCGTTCTACGTGCGCCGCGACATAGCTCTTCTTGAGTCTTATAATCTTCAATACCGTTTCTCTGCTGATTTCGACTGGTGCATACGCTGTATGCGCAGGGCACAAAAAATGGGTGCCGCACTTAGCAACACCCATCTTATTCTGACTGACTATCTGAGCGAAGGCATAACCACCGCCAATCGCCGTAAGTCACTCTTCGAACGTCTGCGCATCATGGCCGGTCATTACGGCTGGCTGCGCACCGTGATTCAGCACTGCTGGTTCGTTTTGCGCTTGGCGAAAGCCTGAACCACAGCCCATGCAATTCCTGCCAGGAGTATGATGATGGCAGTCCATGCCACTGCCTCGGTGGTGTGGAGCGTCTGAGGATCGAACGTGAACTCTACGACATGCTTACCCGGCTTGAGGTTAATGGCACGGAGCACATAGTTGACACGGCCCACAGGAACCTCCTCGCCATCCACCACAGCCTTCCAACCCGGATAGTAGATCTCGCTGAACACAGCCACACCTCCCTTTTCCGACTCTGCTTCATAGCGCAGGGCATTGACTTCATAGTTGGTCAATGTGATGTGCGACAGGCTGTCCTGTGCCACGGACTCACCTACCTCAGCCTTGAACCTGCTGTCGGCCACAGCCTCATGCTTTGTGTTGATGTCATAGAGGGCGGCAAGCTCGTCGTCGGCATTATCCACATACCTCACATTATCCACGAACCATGCATTGCCGTTGGCATACGGATTGACGGCTGGAATGGTTCCTTCCTTGGCAGGCAGGATCACATACTTCATGTTGAGCATGTTCAACACAGGCATTCCGTTCTCCTCGTCGGCAATCTTATAGCTCATACGGTCATCGTTAGGCAGGAGCAATGACTGCAGGCCGCGCATCTCACGTGAGATGTGCATCTCGATGAGTTCCTGATAGCGGCGCAACTTGGCTGCATGATAACCGCCGATCGAATGATGGTAATAGCCGGCTGTGTTGTCGTTGAACGTATTGTGTGCGAAGTCCAGCACACGGTGATGGCTCTTGTCCTGAAGGATGTAGTTATCTGCCTCAGTAGGCTTGAAGTATTCCTTCTTTGCCTTCGGACGTGTGAACATGTCATCGCTCAGATAGCGCTTATCCACATCCCAGAGATCGAACAGGCAGAGCACGGCCAGGATTGCTGTCATCACCTGCCAGTTGATCTTCTTCTTGACGTAGATCAGAATCACAGCCACACCGACGAGGATGATAATAAACGAACGCAGGGCATCGCTGGTCAACATTGCACGGCGCATCTCCTGGAGGTTAACCACGAGGTCAGCCGGAAGCTGTCCTGCCTGCACGGCCTCATTGAGCATGCCTGCCTCCTGTGTTGACATATATCCGCCAAAGAATGTGTCAGGCATCAGGCAGAACAGCAGCGCAGCGCCACCGGTCAGGCAGAAGCTGATGACCGTGCACGACAGATAGTTCAGCTTTAAGCCCAGCACACGGACTTCGTCTTTCCATGAGTCGCGCTTATCGACAATCACCTTCAGGGCAAGCATGGCGAGCAGCGGGATGGTGAACTCAGCCACAACAAGGATAGATGCCACGGTTCGGAACTTATCGTACATCGGCACATAGTCGAGGAAAAGATTGGTGAACCACATCAGGTTCTTACCCCATGAGAGCATCACGCTCAATATTGTGGCAATGAGCAGGCCCCACTTCAGCGGACCTTTGACAATCATCAGGCCAAGCACGAAGAGAAAAAGCACGAACGCTCCGACATAGACAGGTCCGCTGGTTCCAGGCTGTTCGCCCCAGTACTGTCCGAGCTGGCTGTAGATGCTCTTGTAACGTGGGTTGGCCTTCTTCATGGCAGTCTCGTTCTTGCTCAAAGGCTTTGATGCGCCGCCCTTCACATCCGGCACGAGCAGGGTCCATGTCTCGCCGATGCCATAGCTCCAAGCCGTGATGTAGTCACGTTCCAGGCCGTCCTTTGTCTGGTTTGCCTCGTCCTTGGTGACGCTGGTCAGCTCGCTCTTGCTGCGCATGGTCTCCTTGCTGTATTCGTAGGTATGATAGAGGTTGCTGACATTGATGCAGATGGCAATCACACCTGCCGCAACGCATGTCATCGAGCCTTTCACCCACTGTCCGATCTCCCTGTTCTTCCATGCGTCATAGAGACAGGCAAGCGCTACGGCTGCGATGACGATGAGGAAGTAATAGGTCATCTGCACGTGGTTGCTGGTGATCTGCAGGGTAAGGAAGACCGCCGTCACAACGCCGCCCACCAGATATTTGCCACGGTAGCAGAGCCAGATGCCACCGATGGTTGGCGGAATGAACGACAGGGTCATGAGCTTCCAGATGTGGCCGGCTCCGATGATGATTGGATAGTACGATGAGAATGCCCAAAGTATCGAGCCTAACGCTGCCAGGTACGGACGGAAATTGAACGCACGCAGCATGAGATAGAAGCCGATGAGCATCAGCATCAGGTAGCCGGCATACTTTGGCAACCACAGTTTCAGCGCATCCTGCACGTAGCGCAACGAATGTGTACTGCTGTAGCTTGGTGCCATCTGATAGGTAGGCATACCGCTGAACAGCGAGTTGTTCCAGCGCGATATCTCGCCTGTGCGCTGCTGGTAGTCGTTGGTCTCCACCGTGCATCCAAGGGCTGCGTTATGGTCATCGCCCGTCAGCACAAGGCCGTTGGTCGTGGCATTATAGAAATAACCTACCGAGATGACTGCAAAAAGCAGCACCATCAGCACATCGGGCAATATTTTCTTCAACAGATTCATATCTTTTGTTTATATATTTGTGTCTTTTGATTATTTGTAGAAGTTCTTCTCAAATGCCTGGAACTCGTCCTTACCCCTGATCACTCGCTTCCACAGGGCTTCGGCAAAGCCAAGGCCATAGCCCGTCAGTTGAACGTAGCTTGCGCCGATGCTCAATATGCCCACCTTCAGCGAACGGTTGGCAAGCGTCGAGTCGCACATTATGATGAGTGCGAACAATGCAAGCGGCGTCAGGCACCAGAGTCCTGCCCATCCCCACAGCACCGTGGCGATGACCGTCAGAATCACGAGCGAGAGACATCCGGCGGTGAACACAAACGGAAGCAGATGCACCAGTTTCAGACTCTCGGGATATTTCTTATAGAGGTTGATACGGGCGATGCCGCTGTTATAGACCTGACGGAAGAACTTACGCAAGTCCGTGCGGCGCTTATGCCAGACCCATGCCTCCGGGAAGAGACGGCACCTGTAGCCGCCCTTGAAGATGCGTATGCTGAAGTCAATGTCCTCGCCGAACCTCATCTTCGAGAATCCGCCCAACGCCTCATACACCTCCTTGCGTATGCCCATGTTGAACGAACGTGGATAGAACTTGTCGAGCTTCTTCTTGCCGCCGCGTATGCCGCCCGTGGTGAAGAACGATGTCATCGAGTAGTTGATGGCTTTCTGTACGGGAGAGAAACTGTCATGCGCACGGTCGGGTCCGCCGAACGCATCCGTGCCTTCCCTCGCAATCTCGGCATCCACAGCGTCGAGGTATCCGTCGGGAATCACCACGTCACTGTCCAGCACGATGAGATAATCGCCCTGAGCCCTCTCGGCACCATAATTACGGCTCTGACCTGGACCGCTGTTCGGCTTGTCGAAATATCTCAGATTGGCAATCCTGCCGGCATAGCGTTCCACCACATCACGGCACGGACGCTGCGATCCGTCTTCCACGATGATCACCTCAAAGTCGGTCGTCCGCTGCCTCGTCAGGCTTTCCAACAGTTCGTCAACCTCGTCCGGCCGGTTATAGACTGGCACTATCAAAGAGTACTTCATGATTCTTTTATGACCTAAATCAACAAGGCAAAGATACACATAATTATCTGAATAAAAGCAAAAAGCGCCGTCATTTTGCATTTTCGACGCTCTTTTTCGGCGTTTTCCGTCCAAAATGGGGAGTTGAATGCATAAAAACATCGAAAAACATGCAGCATTTACTGTTTATTACAAAATAATTGCTATCTTTGCCGCGTTGCCACAGAGCAACTTCGAATTACTCTCACCTATTACTAACCTAACACCCCAAACAACTATGTCATTTTTTAGCAAAAAAGACAAGAAAGCGCCGGAACAGGGCTATGTTTCGTTCAATCAGGACGATCTCAGTGAAGCAAAGAGTCGCAACCTCGACAACACCGAGGCATACGACTATCTCGATGCCGCTCTCACTACGAGCAGCCATATCTCAGCCAAGGACAAGAACGGTAATACGGTCGATATCGACGATGTATATCCGTGTTCAGCAGAGGAATGTGATGAAATGGAGAAGCTGCTCGATAAGGCCGAGCAGGCAGTCAAGGATCCTAACGACCAGTTCTTTAAGGAACGCCTCGCTGAGTTGCGCGAAATCGTGTCCTGGTCACGCAAGAAGCATTGGACATTCCGCTGGATCCTCATCGTCGGATGTCTTATCTCGATATTCCTGCTCAACTGGTGCAGCGACGACGCCAAGGACGATCAGATGCGCGCACAACAGGCATACGACCAGGTTGACAACTGGGCAGAACAGGACACCACCATCACTTGGGAGGGTGCCAGCGAGATTGCCATGTATGAATACTCGACAGCCAATGCCTTCAAGTCGTCTTACCTCAATGCCATCAAATATGATTTCAACCTGAGCAAAGAGAGAATCGATCAGCTGGCATGGGGTATCGACACCTGTACCACTGACAAGAGCCGCGAGCGACTCAAGGCTCAACACGAAAAGGAAGTGCAGCACTCAAAGGATCTCCGCAAGAAGTTCGACGAGGCGGCAGGAATGAAGTTCAAGGAGCTCAAGAAGATTGCCATTGCGCAGAAGCAGGGCCGTCTTGATGCCACCAAGAGCAGTTCGCGTTCAATACAGTTCTATCTCATCCTCTGCATCATCCTCATTCCTCTCTACATCTGGAGCAGCTATCAGCCAGGCTATTACATCACACGCCACCGTACGGAGAACAAGGTGCTGGGCGGCATCCAGAAGGTCGGATTTGCCATTGCCTCGGCCGTCTTCGGTGCAGGCATCGCCATGGCTCTCATGCCTGACACAGAGGTAACCACCCACTATTCTGACGGATCGACCACCAAACACACTGAGTCGAACACAGGCAACTTCATAATCATCGCTCTTAAGTTCTTGCTCATGATTGCCGGCGTTCTCATCTTCTGCTTCGTCTCGCTCTTCATCATGGCCTACGTCACAGCCACTGCCATGAAGCGCAACATCGCATGGGGCGCTATGGCAAAGAAAGCCGCTGCCGCAACCATTGAGGCAACGTCGAAGGCAAAGGATGCCATCAATAAGAACAAGCAATGATATACAATCTGGCACCTAATGCCTAAAAACTATAGAGGGCGTGTCAAAAAGTCCATGATTAGACTTTTGCACGTCCTCCTCTTTTTTACCCGACCATTGTCACGCATAATAATACCAAAGCTGAAAGCTTTATTTAGACTTCCCAAGAGTTAGGAAATGCTGGCGAAACTTTCGTTTGGACTTCCCAACTCTTCGGAAATGCCAGAGAAACTTTTGTTTGGACTTCCCGGATCTTCGGAAGTGCCAGAGAAACTATTATTTGGACTTCTCAAGAGTTAGGAAATGCAGGAGAAACTTTCGTTTGGACTTCCCAACTCTTCGGAAACGCCAGAGAATATTTGTTTTGGATTTCCAGCTTTCTGGAAATGCTGAGAACAATGTTCTAGCGATTTCCCAGGTCTTGGCAAATGTTCAGAATAATGTACTGACGACTTCTAGGTTTCTGGAAATGCTGGGAACAATGTACTGATGACTTCCAAGGTTTTAGGAAATCCTCGGAACCGTTTTTTTGCCTTTCGAAGTCTTCTGAAGCGGTTTTGCTTGGTCATTCTTCTCTTAAGCATAAGATAAAAATGTAAATTTTCTATCGTAGAGTGCAAGCATTTAGGCGAAAAACATACAAGTTTGTTAAATTTTCCTGTCAATTCTAACCATTGTATGAAAAAATATCATTATGCAAACCGCGATAAAGTTTTAGTATATGAGAGGGCCAGTTAAAGATAAAGGTCGCCTTGAACATATAATGCAAGCCATAACAGATGTCTATGAATATACAGCTGATCTTGAAAAAGAACAGCTGCATACGGACAAGATTAGTCTGCATGCCACCGCGTACAATATTGAAATTATAGGCACCTAATATTGATGGCATTAGCAATGCAAGCTTTCCTATCTATAACCTATCGCTCATTTCTGTTGATAAAAAAGCTAATTTTGGATGCTTTTCTTAATAAATTTTACCAAATCATGCATTAAGCTGCAATTTTTTTATGATTTTTTTTGTCTTTATTTGAAAATAACATAAATTTGCACCGTCAATTAGTTGCCTTAATTGGTATAACTAGTGACATTATTTTATTGTAAAAAGACGCTACAACGTCGTTATCTTCGCCTCTGAAACTTCGCAACTTTCTAGATTCATGAAGATAATGCAATGGTTGAAGTGTCTGCGTTGGTGGAATGTATCTCCACTTCCCACGCCTGTGAAGGTTGGGAGTTGGTATATGCATATCTCACAGGCGTGGGCTTTCTTTCGTTGCTTATTCATGAATCGGGCAATGCGAAGGCCACAGAGACGGGTAAGCAACAAGTAGGAGGCTCCCGTCTTTTTTGTGTATCATAACCTGCATTGGAACCTTGCAGAAATAGAATTTCAATGAAAAGGTTCTTTATTCTTTTTCTGGTGTCAAGTTTATTCTGTTTTTCTTACAGCCAAAAAAGAAAGACGGTCATTGTAGAGCAAGCCTCTACACCTGCAATTACACAAGAAACAGGCAAATTTATCAAACGAAAAGTTGCCATTGGAAGATTCTCGAACGAAACACAATATGCAAAAGGCATATTTTATGACAAAGAGAATGATCCTATGGGCAAACAGGCTTTGGATATTTTATCTTCAAAGTTGGCAGCAAGTGGGAAATTTCTACTAATAGAAAGAAGCGATTTAGCGTCATTACTGGAGGAGTGCACAAAAGGAGACAATTCAGCTTCAACTATTGGCGCAGATTATATGATCATCGGCTCAGTTACTGAATTTGGCAGAAAGAATACAGGCAAACAGGGGGCATTTTCTACAACAAATGTTCAGACCGTTGATGCAGCCGTTTCAATTCGTCTTGTTGATGTTTCAACTGGACTCATTATATATTCTGAGGAAGGTAAAGGATCTGCTGAGTTAACGTCAAAACAAACAATGGGTCTTGGTAGTAAGGCTGGCTATGACGCATCACTTAGTGACAAGGCAATATCTGAAGCTATAGGACAGTTGGTTGAAAACATCATCAATAAATGTACAGATAAACCATGGCAAACATTTTTCCTGTCATACGATGAAGATGCTGTGCTTATAGCAGGTGGAACAAGTCAAGGTATAGAAATCGGTGATGAATTTGTTGTTAAAACAAGAGGTAAAAAGGTAAAGAATCCACAAACAGGCATTATGATTGAATTACCAGGGAAAGAGATTGGTACAGCTAAAGTCGTAATGTGTGGTGGCGATACACCTGAAACAGAATATTCATTTGTTGAAATTATAACATCTGCTCCTATTGACCCTCAATCATTGTCAAACTATATAATAACGGAGAAGAAATGAAAACTATAGTTAAAGGGCTATTTCTTTTGTTGGCATTCGTCTTCACAGGTTGCGCATCACTTCCAACTGAGCAAAGAACAGGTAAAGATGATGTTGCTTCACTTCAATTTGTTACACAGGGCAAATACACTCATCAAAAAGTGTATGTAGATTTAGACGGCACAACTTTCGAGGCCAATCCAGTTAAGGCAAAGAAAGCTAGATTAAAAGGAAAACTTTATAGTGTAGCAACCGGAAAAAGAAAAATTGTTGTAAAAGACAGCAAAGGCAACACTATCTTCAATAAATACATTATGCTCTATTCTCAAGAAACACAACAAATAACTTTACCATAATGAAAAAATATTTTTTATCTGTTGCCATGCTAAGTTGCATGTTCTTAACCTCATGCATGGCGCCGACTTCTTTGTACTCATGGTATGATTACGAAGAAACAACCTATCAGTACAATAAAAAACATACTGACAAGCTTCAAGCAAGGGTGCTTGAGCAGTATAAAAAGATTGAGAAGCAGAAAGGCCTTAGAAAGGTTGTGCCTCCGGGTCTCTATGCAGAACGCGGTTTCCTTCTTTGCAAAATAGGACAGACAGAAGAAGGTATTGCATTTCTTAAAAAAGAAATCGAGATATACCCAGAGTCTTCAAAATACATCTCAAGAATTATTAATCAGTTGGAAAAATGAAAAATTTAATAATCTGTGCATTATCAGCTTTATTATTGACGTCATGCGCATCAGTAATTACAAGAGGAACCCAATATCCGAAGATGTATGAAGAGAAGCCTGTTTCAATTGTGATAATGCCACCAATTAATCAGACTAATTTTGTTGAAGCCAAAGATTATTTCTATACGACAATGTATCTTCCATTAGTTGAAAAGGGTTACTATGTATTTTCTCCTTATTTGACTATGGAAATGCTTCAAGAAGAGAGTGCTTATGACAGCGAATTGTTTCTGGAAGCTGATCTGAATGCATTTAAGAACTTCTTAGACGCTGACGCTGCAATGTTCACTATTATCAAATCTTGGAAAAGAAATAATTTAGGTGGTGCTCTAACGGCTGGCGTTGAGTATATTCTTCGCTCAACTAAAACAGGTGAAACCCTATATAAAAGAGAAGGTTTAATAACCGTAGATACAAGTGTTAATTCGGGAGGTGGCGGATTAGCCGGAGCTTTGATAAATATTGCTGCGACAGCTCTGAATACTGCCACAACTGATAAAGTTGTAGCAGGAAGGCAATGTACGTATTTTGTATTAAGTGATATGCCAGAAGGCAAGTACGGAATGAATTTTGGCCAGGATGCTAACCAACCAGCTGGAAAGGCATTCATAAAAGGAACAGTCAAGAAATAACTCTATTCATAAACTTATCAATTAAATTTAAAAAAATGAAAACAACAAAAAGTTTTTTTGCTCTTGTAGCAGCAGTTTGTATTTCTGTAGTATCTGCTTTTGCCCAGGATGTTACAGATAATTATTCGCGTATTTACGCAAGTTACGGTTTTCAAAGTATGAAAAATCAGACAGATTCTGATAAGGGTGCTCAATTAGGCTTACTGTATGGACTTAACTTAACTGGAAATTCTGCTCCTCTTTTCTTCCAATTGGGCGCTGAATTAAACTGGGTCACTTATTCAGAAGATGAACTACGTGAGACACTTGTCAATGTTGCTGTGCCATTGAACCTTTCTTATAAAATCGCATTTTCCGATAATGTTTCATTAGAACCATATGCAGGTTTGAATCTTCGATTAAATGTAATGGGGTCTTTATCTGCAGATGGCTCAGACGAAAAAATTGATTATTTTGAAGATCTCGACGCAAAGCGTTTCCAATTAGGTCTGAATGTTGGAGCTAGCATCAACATCAATAATATCTCATTAGGCTACAGATTTAATCCTGACCTTACTGATTATTTCGACATTGATGGCACCAATTCGAAGACAAGATACCATTTCATCTCATTGGGTATTAATTTCTAAATGTTTGCTGCCCATTTGGAGGCTCAGAATTTCAAATGGGCAGTAGTCATTTTATTTCATTCGGGTAAAAAATCACTCACTCAACAACATAATCATGAAAAAAACAAAGTTTATAAATAGCATTCTAATTCTTGCCTTCTCCTCTCAACTCTTAAGTTCATGCGCAGTTGGCTCATTTTCCGCGTTGAATTGGTGCTGGAACTTAAACAATACAATTACTGGTAATAAATATATCAATTCTATTATTGCCTTTGTTTTGGCTCCATTTGAGTTCTTTATCGGAGGCTTAATTGACACGGCAGTTCTTAATACTATAGAATTCTGGACTGGTTCTAATCCTTTGGCATCTACAAAAATAATAATGGGAACAGATGGTTATTACTATGCCGTAAAACCAGACAAAAATGGTGGTTACATAATTGAGAATCAGGCTACAGGTCAAAAACTTGCACTTTTGTTCGAACCTAAAACAAAGACTTGGACAGCAGAATTTGATTCCAATAGAATTGAACTTTTTTCTTTGATTGATGAGATGCATGCATCTGTGAACACATCTGATGGAAACAAATTTGTGATTTCATTAAATGAAGCAGGTATTACTGCTTATAGGGAAAAGATAGAACAATCAAATCTTGCAGTAAAATGATATAAAAAGTCCACATGAAAAAGTCTTTATTAAATAATCTGATAACAATATCCACTTTGATATGTGGACTTTGTGCCTGTTTTCAAGCAAATGCCGCTACACGCGGTACAAAATATGCTTCTTTTTATGAAGAACATCCTTCTAATATTATAGTCCTACCTGTTTTTAATCATACAGAAGAGCCTGAGTGTGTTTCATATTTCCAAAATTCAGCAGACTCTATTCTATTAGCAAAAGGATATAATCTCTTGCATACAGACTACGCATATGCAGCCTCAACTCAAGCGCAAAATGTTAAAACTTCTTTTTTTGAGATTCATATAAACAGATGGACGTCTAGCAAAGTTGAAGGACTCTTTAATGTTGAAATTGTCTATCTGATTAAATCGCAAGAAACCAATAATGTCTTGTATAAAAAAGAAGCTAATATCACCGTAAAGAATTATCTCAAACTTGGTGGAGGAAAGCTTATCAACATAATTGCCACATCCATAAAAAATAATACGATGAATAAAACTTGGGTTGGCAAGACTTGTGCAAATTATCTTCTTTCTGATCTGCCAGAAGGGATAAATAGTGACAAATACCTGAAAGATAAGAAAAAGAAGGCTAGTAAAACTTCTGTTAAAAAGAAGCTTAAATGTCTCCATTCAAATTATTAACTTTTTTAGTTCGTCATGAAAAAAACTATTATTTTATTTGTTGTAATAACAATGTTTTCTTCAGCCATGAGTAAAACATGGGAAGATAAAAAGAATCAGTTATCTATAGGTATAAGCAGTTTCTCTGTATTTTCTGCCCTTAATGAAATTTCATGGGTTGGAGGAAACTTTGAGAATGAATCCGAAACTGGTGTTATTAACTTATCGTATATGCACTTCTTCAATAAAACATTTGGATTCGGAGGGTCTCTTTCTTATCAGGAATTCAATTTTAAGGGCTTTTATAACTATGAAGAGGATTGCATTTATGATAATTATAAAGCTTCGGACAAATATATTACTTGCATGGGTGTATTTCAAGCCACTTGGTTGCATAAAAAGCATGCATCTTTATATTCAAAAATTGGATTGGGTGTGATATGTAACACAGGAAATGGTCCTGCTAATAGTGAATTGTTTGAGGATTATAGAGAATTTCTTGCTGCTTATCAGTTGACTCCAATTGGTATTGACTTTGGTGGCCGTTCGCTAAGAGGTCTTGTTGAACTAGGATGGGGTTTGGAGAGTTCTCTTTTTAGAGTAGGTTTGCGTTATGCTTTCTAATGGTGAAGAGTCTAATAAAGAACTGGTCTTAGAACTTAAAAATAATATTCTGTCTGCTCTTAATCTCGACTATTTAACTCCAGAGCAGATAGATGAAACTTCCCCTTTACTAGGAGAAACTTTGGGCCTAGATCATATAGACTTAATTGAAATAATTGTTATGCTAAAAAGAAAGTATAAAGTAAATATTACAAATTTAGAGTATGCGAAGAGAGAATTAAATTCAATCTCCGATATCGCTAAATTCATTAGCAAACATCAACAATAAAATTGGCTCTCAATAATCTACATCTGTATTATGAACAAGATTAAGCATTTTATATTAGCGGCAATATTACTAACTGGTGCCATTAACTTCTTGTCGTCTTGTAGCAACGACAAAAATGACGATTTGAAGTCACTTATAGATTATGATGTAATTCAAATTAACGGTGAGCGTTATGCATGTTATGGATATAGAAATTTCATAACCTATGCTACTGAATGGAGCCTGTCCGATCACAAGGGATCAATCACATTGCCATGCGGTAACCTATCAGACGATGATGCGATGTTTGAATACTTCTATTATATTGAATTAGAAGGTAATCAAAACCTAAAGAAAGGAAGTAAACTGGAAAACTTCTCACCTTCATTATCTACTATTAATGATTGGGAGAACTATGACTATGTAAGTGGGTCTGCTATCGTAAAAGACAAAAAAGATGATGAGTATATAACTATAAAGTTCGATTCATTCAAGTTTTCAAATAGAACTTACTCTTATGTATTTGACGGAACCGTTCAATTACTTTTAGATGAAGATTGAGATGCTGCTTCTTATTAGTTCCATAAGTGTCCACAAATATATTGACAATGGATAAATGGCAATTGGTCAATATGATGCGCTTTATGGAATAATTTCTGCAAAATGAGAGTGTGTCTGAGGCTTAATACCTTTTGACACACCCTCTTTTAAGTATATTTCTTTGAAAACTCAGAGAATTGCGCGTTAACCCAACTATCTCAGATTCAAGACTTCAGAAAATTACACGTATAATTCAAGTAAAGACAACAAGTGTGCCTTAGTTGAAATGCTCCGGGCCATAGAGTCCGAAGTTCGGATCTTTGTCGGGCTGCCAGGTGCGGACCTTGATGAGAGGCTGGTTCGGGTCGCTGATGTCGATCATCAGGAAGAGGTAACCCTGATCGCCATAGTTGGAAGAGTAATATTCCTGATTGATCTGCAGACAATAGACATCACCGCCAAGGTTGCGCACATCGTTGTCGGCAAAGCGGATGTTGATAAACTCCTTGCTGGCGAAACTCTGACGCAGGTAACGGATGTACGAACGCTTGTCGAAACGGTTCTCGCGGATAATCTTCTGGGCCAGTTCGAGGTTGCCAAAGTCATTGACCTTGCGATTGGTGCGCTGAGCTACAGATTTGGTGATGATGACAGCATTGTCATCGAACAGCGTCTCAATATAATCAATGCGCTTGAGGGCAAAGGCAGTCTTATAGTTCTCAAGGAACTGCATGATGGCAAGGCGCACCTGATCACTCCACTGTCCCTTGCCAAGGATGTCATCATTGGCCGTCTGTCCGAGGCCGAACGAGATATTTGTAATCTTACCCGACTCTGTGAGTGTGAACACCACATCCTCGACAAACGACTTGCGCATGCCCGAAGCAAATGAGAATGACATGGTTGCTCCGCGGCAGATAATCTCATCGCCATGCTTGAAGAACGACAGAACTGGAGTGTCGAGCACACGGGCTGTGCCATACTTGATGAGCTTGCTATAGACGTCGAATCCGTTGTCGGTAAACAGTTCCCTAACCGAATCGTAGGCCTTGGCCTTGATGGCGCTGATTACCTTGCTGACCACAGGCTCGTATTTGCTGGCATCAGGCAACTGCTTAGGCATCTCGTAAGCGGATGAAGGAATCTTGCTGAACGAGTTGTTGCTGACATATCCTGCGGTCGAAGCTGTGAGTGTAGGAGCAACGGCGGCGGCGTTGACACCACTCTTGACGTCTTTATACGAAGCACGCAATGACACGCTCTTGAAGATCTTGAGCACGCCTTCGACCTCTGGGTCGGTGTGCTGCTCACGATACTCATACTCAATCTTGAACTTATAGATATCGCTCTGGTTGCCAGACGCAAGTTCGATCACACCGCGTCCGTCCTTGGCGCTGTAGATATTGCTCCAATCGCGTCCGTCCCAGAACGAATAGTCGATGCTGTTGACAGGTTTGCCACGATAGAGTATCTGCAGATCGACATCTTCTCCTTCCTGACCAGACACGCTGATGCTGACGTCGTTGAAGACCTTGTTCATGCGCTCAGGAATCCAGTTGATCAGCATTCGCTCAACGCCGTCCTCAGGTGCAACATATTTCACCTCGTTGGGATACTGAAGCGATTTGAGCAGAGTCAGCGCCCAGTAATAGTCCTTGAGCGCAAAGTCAACCTTGCCTTCTTCCTCGGCCTTCAGACCTGCCTGAATCAGATCGTTGACCTTTTCCTTTCGACTCTCAAAGATGCGGTTAATCTCGGATTTTCTCACCCATCGGGCAACATGTGCATCAGGCTCGTTGTTGAGGATGATCTTCACGGTGTTGTTGAGTGTGGCCTGGCTGTAGGTGTTGACCACATACGATGCCATGGAAGACACATCGAGCTTGCCGTCGGCAAAAGTTTCCTTGTCGATGGTCGAGAAATCGGCCGAGACGCTGACAGAGATCTTGCTTATCAGATCGCGCAGAGCCTCCTGGTCAGCCTCATTGACTGTGCTGCCCCAACCTTCGCCATAAAGGTAAGAACTGCCATTACGAATCTCATCCCAACCTTGCGAGAAGGCCAGGATGGGACAAATCATGAACAGCAATATTAAATAGATACGTTGTAAGCGCATGAGTCGGTTCGTTTGATGGTATGAGAGAGATTATGTGAAGATGAATCAGGCCAGAACCTTGCGCAGCTTGGCAAGAAATTCATCGGCTTCATCCATGCTAAGACAGAGAGGCGGAAGAAGACGCAGCACGTTGGTGCCCGAACAGCCGGTAAAGACGTGCTCGTCGAACAGCAGTCGGTTGCGGATCTCCTTGTACGGCACATCGAGTTCGATGCCAATCATAAGTCCGCGACCACGCACATCGACGATATGCTTTACGCCTTCCTGCTGCATCTGACGGAGACCGTCGAGGAGATGCTCACCCACGCGGGCTGCATTGCCGACGAGATCTTCCTGCTCAATGACATCGAGCACAGCCAGAGCTGCGGCACAAGCCTGATGATTGCCTCCGAAGGTGGTTCCGAGCTGTCCATAGACAGGTGTGAACTTTGGCGAGATGAGCACGCCGCCCATTGGGAAACCGTTGCCGATGCCCTTAGCCACGGTAATGATGTCGGGCTTGACGCCGAGATGCTGGTGGGCAAAGAACTTGCCGCTTCGACCATATCCACACTGGATCTCATCGCACACAAGCACGGTGTTGTGAATGTCACACAGCTGGCGCAGACCTTTGAGGAATTCGGCCTCAACCATACGGATGCCGCCTACGCCCTGTATGCACTCAAGGATTACGGCACAGACATCGTCCTTCTCGATCTCCTTGCGCCAGGCATCAAGGTCGTTGAGCGGAAGGTAGGTGACATGTCCGTTGGCATTGATCGGAGCAATGATCTTAGGGTTGGCAGTAGCCTCGACAGCCAGGGAGGTGCGTCCGTGGAACGCCTTCTCGGCACTGAGCACTCGGGTGCGTCCATTATAGAACGAAGCGAGCTTGAGGGCATTCTCGTTGGCCTCGGCACCGCTGTTGATAAGGAAGAACTGATAGTCCTCATAGCCGCAAGCCTTGCCGAGACGTTCAGCAAGTTCGACCTGCAATGGATTCTTGACCGAGTTGCTATAGAAGCTCATCTTCTGGAGCTGCTCGGTCATCTTCTGTACGTAATGCGGATGGCAATGGCCGATGCTGATCACGGCATGTCCGCCGTAGAGGTCAAGATATTCCTGACCCATATCGTCCCAGACACGGCAGGCCTTGCCATGGTCGATGGTGACGTCGAAAAGTGGATATACGTCGAAAAGTGTCATATACTTGTTACTTCTTATTTAACCACAAATTTACACTAATAAACACAAATAATATAATTTACAAACTTAAATAGTATATTTGTGAACATTTGTGGTTCAAAACAACCTAGAATGCAATAGCTTTGAGATTCAAGCCGGCCTTCTCGTCAAGACCGAACATGAGATTCATGTTCTGTACGGCCTGACCGACAGCGCCCTTGAGCAGATTGTCGATGATAGATGTGACCACGACCTTGCGGCCGAACACATCGACATGAACCAGCGCCTTGTTGGTGCCTACAACCTGCTTGAGGTCAAGGGCCGAGTCGCTGTAGTGGGTGAATGCAGCGTCCTTGTAGAAGTCCTTATACAGGGCAACGACATCCGATGCTGCTACGGCCTTGTCGAGCTTAATAACCTCGGTGCAGAAGATGCCTCGGGTGAAGTCGCCACGGTATGGCACAAAATCGACGGTCAGTCCGTCGGTGTCATAGCCATCGTTGAGCGTATCGACATACTTAGGCGAAGACTCAGGAGCAAGTTCGTTGAGCGTCTGTACGATCTCATGGAGATGCTGATGGGTGAAGAGCTTATAGACCGACATATTGTCGTTGCGCCATGAGAAATGCGTGGTGGCTCCTGGCTTCTGTCCGGCGCCAGTAGAGCCTGTGATGGCATTGACGGCAATGTCGGAAGTCAGCAGACCTGCCTTAGCCAACGGTAGAAGACCTTCCTGAATGCATGTGGCAAAGCAACCCGGATTGGCAAGATGCTGGCAGGCCTTAATCTCCTCACGATGGATCTCCGGCAAACCATAGACATAGTCATGATTGCCCTTGATGCGGAAATCCTGAGCCAAATCGATGATCTTGACATTTGCCGGAATATCATGTTCCTTGAGGAACGCCTCGCTCTTACCATGACCGAAGCAGAAGAAGATAACATCGACCTCAGAGAAAGGCATCTGGTCAGTGAAGCACAAATCAGTGTCGCCAAGCAGACCTTCATGAACGTCCGCCACACGGTTACCGGCATTCGACTCGCTGTTGGCAAAGACGATCTCGACCTCAGGATGATTGATCAAAAGTCTGATAAGCTCGCCACCCGTATAGCCGGCAGCGCCAAGAATTCCTACTCGAAGCCCCCCTCGGTCCCCCCTAAGTGGGGATGATTGGAAGTTACTGTTATATATTTTATTCATTTAGACTATTTCTAATAGATTGTAAAACTCGGTCTGTATCAAAAAGCACTTCCTCGTTCGTAAACCTAATTACTTTATATCCTTGCATAGCTAACCATGCAGTTCTTTCTTCATCTTTCACCTGCTGATTAGGGAGACTATGATAACCTCCGTCCAACTCAATGATTAAATGAGATTTCAAACAGCAAAAATCTGCGATATAAGAACCAATTATATGCTGTCTGCGGAAATGAGCACCTATTGCATTATTCCTCAATAATTGCCACATCAGACTTTCTGCTTCTGTTGGCCTGCGGACTCGCAACTGTTTTACATATTCCTTTAATAATCCATACAAAGCCGGATCTGAAGTCTGGTAATGTTGCATTGCTGGTAATAAGGTGTCATACATTTGTATCTTCAGGTCTTCCCCCTTTTGGGGGGATAAGAGGGGGGCTTATCTCTCCTCCTCAGGATGTACAGAATAGTATGCGCGGAGAGGTGTAGAAGTCACCTTGATGAAGCCCTTAGCGTCATCGCTGGTCCATGCCTTGGCAGTCTCGCCATATTCGCCGAGCTTGTTGTGAACGAGATCGTCAGGAGTGTCGGCACCGACTGTCTGGAACGAATATGGACGGAGCTCAAGGGTAACGGTTCCGTTCACGTTGCGCTGTGAGCTCTCGAGCATTGCCTCCATGTCAGGCATGACCGGCTCAAGATACTGCGACTCGTGGAGGAACATACCGTACCAGTTAGAGATCTGATCCTTCCAGTACTGCTGCCACTTCGAGAGTGTATATTTCTCAAGGAAACGGTGAGCAGCGATGATCAGCATTGGGGCAGCAGCCTCGAAACCTACACGACCCTTGATGCCGATGATGGTATCGCCCACGTGACAGTCACGGCCGATGGCATAGGCAGCACCGATCTTCTCGACCTCCTGGATGGCCTTGATCTTGTCGTCATAATGAACGCCGTTGACCGAACAGATCTCACCCTTCTCGAAACCGATTGAGAGAATCTCCGGCTCCTGCTTGGTCGGATGCTTCAGGTAGGCAGTCTCTGGCAGACCCTGCTTGCTGTCGAGGATCTCGCCGCCGCAGATTGATGTACCCCAGATACCTACGTTATATGAATACTTCAACTTAGTGAAGTCGGCAAAGTAGCCATGCGCATTGAGATAGTCAACCTCTTCCTGACGGCTCAGGTTGCGGTCGCGGGTAAGGGTGATGATCTCAACACCGGGAGCCTTGACAAGGAAAGTCATGTCGAAACGGATCTGGTCGTTGCCAGCACCTGTCGAACCGTGTGCGATGGCATCGGCACCGATCTCCTTGGCATAGCGGGCAATGGCCAATGCCTGGAAGATACGCTCCGAGCTTACAGAGATTGGGTAACAGTTGTTGCGAAGCACGTTGCCATAGACCATATAGCGCAATGACTTGTCATAATACTCCTGAGTCACGTCGAGGGTCACATACTTCACAGCGCCGAGCTTATAGGCATTCTCCTCGTTGGTCTTGAGCTGCTCATCGCTGAAACCGCCTGTGTTTGCACATGCAGCATACACTTCATAACCCATCTCGCGGGTCAGATACATCACGTTATAACTTGTGTCAAGTCCGCCTGAAAAAGCGACAACTACCTTCTTTGCCATAGTTCAATCAATTAATTCGTAATTTGTAATTCGTAATTCGTAATTCGTCAATCATCAGATCTTATCAAGGTCTTCGAGCACCTCCTCCGGATGTTCTTCCGGATCATAGAGCATAGCCGTACAGATGCAGCGCTTGAAGTCGGTACGGGTGAGGACGTCATAGTTGACGCATGTCTGACATCCGCGCCAGAATGCTGGGTCGTCAGTCAGTTCCTCGAATGTCACCGGACGGTAGCCGAGCTGGTTGTTGATCTTGAGCACGGCTGCACCAGATGTGATGCCAAAGAGCTTGGCCTCAGGGAAGAGACGGCGACTGTAGCTGAACGAGAAGCGCTTGATGCGATTGGCAAGACCAAGTCCGCGATACTTCGGCTTGACGATAAGTCCGGAGTTGACAACGTATGTCTTGTTGCTCCATGACTCGATGTAGCAGAATCCGGCAAAATCATCGCCGCAAAGGGCAATGATGGCCTTGCCTTCGAGCATCTTCTGCGACACATATTCTGGCGAACGGCGTGCGATGCCGGTGCCGCGTGCCTTGCTCGACTCCTCGATCACGTCGAGGATCTCCGTAACATAATGGATATGCTGCTTACCAGCAATGTAGATTCGTATCTGTGGCTGGTCTTCAGATTGGGTATTCATAACCAATTCCTTAAATATTATAAATGTGTAAACTTTTTATTTGCTTTCTTTTCGTATTCTTGCTTCCTGATTTCACCTGCGTCCATGCCAGCGTTATTTACGCGGCAACACATGACACAGCGATTCGGCCACCTGGTTGGTGTTGTATCCTCCACGCGGGATGACAAGTATGGTATCGTCGCCTGCCACCGTACCCATCACTTCGGGAAGCATCGACTGGTCGATATCATAGGCAATGCTGCTTGCATATCCCGGCTTGGTACGGACCACCACAAGGACGGTGCTGCACTCTATGCTCATGATTCCCTTGATATTGCGCGGCGGAACGAAATGCGATGCCAGATTGCTCTTCATCGATGCTGCCACATCGGGCA
Source organism: Candidatus Liminaster caballi (assembly GCA_018065085.1). Classification (GTDB taxonomy): domain Bacteria; phylum Bacteroidota; class Bacteroidia; order Bacteroidales; family UBA3663; genus Liminaster; species Liminaster caballi. The sequence continues at coordinate 48,221 of JAGHUA010000069.1, forward strand.
TAACATAGAGATAGCCGCCATCGCGCAGGCTCATCTTCACAATCTGCATCTGCTTAAGGTCTCGGCTCAAGGTGGCCTGAGTAAGTTTATGACCCTGCTGCTGCAAGATGTCGAGAAGTTCCTGCTGACTGCTGATATCCCTGCTCTGGATTATCTCGCGGATTGCCGATATTCGATCCTTCTTAACTTTCATAACACAATGGTTTTAAAATGCGAGCGCAAAGATACAAACTTTTTGCATCCATACAAAATATTTTTGCAAGAAAATTCAAAAATTGCCCGATTTTACATAAATATCCGTATATTTGCACGAATATTATGCAGAATATTTACACTACAGATTACATTTTTGCAATCGTTTCTGCAATGACATGAGGGAAATGTGCGTACTCCAAGGCATGTACCTTGGTGGCTACGGCATGTGCGTCATCACCCGGACAAACTGGACACTTGGCCTGGAAGATAATGTCGCCGTTGTCGAAGAACTCGTTGACATAATGTATGGTGATGCCCGACTCCTTGTCGCCGCAGCGGATGACATCCTCATGTACGCGGTCGCCATACATGCCCTTGCCGCAATGCAGAGGGATGAGCGCAGGATGAATATTGACGATGGCACGCGGATAAGCCTCCACCAGATATTTAGGCACGAGCAGCAGATAGCCGGCAAGGACGATGAAGTCAATCTTATACTCGTCGAGCAATGCCATGACTGCCTTTTCGTCGGCCATATCAGCCTTGGTGACGAGCTTTGATGGGATGCCAAGTTTCTTAGCACGCTCGAAGACGTAGGCATCAGCTTTGTTGCACACGATAAGAGAGATACGTACGTCCTGACTCTCATTGAAATAGTTAGCGATATTCTCGGCATTTGAGCCAGAACCCGACGCAAAAATTGCAATATTTTTCATTTATACCTTACATTTTGGCGCAAATTATAAAAAAATGTGCATGTTATTATATTTTTCAGCATAAAATATTTCGTGCATTCAAATATTTTTTGTTCCTTTGCACCGTGTTTATGGCGCGAAGATACGCAATAAATTTGACAATCGAACCATATCCGCTCGGAAAATTTGCGAATATTTGCGAATAATTGCAAATTAACTTAAATTGAAAATAAAAAATATCAATATTAACCCTTTTAACAACTAAAGATTATGTCTGAAATCGAAAGCAAAGTAAAAGAGATTATCGTTGAGAAGTTGGGCGTTGAGGAGTCAGAGGTAACTCTCGAGGCTTCTTTCACAAACGACCTTGGTGCTGATTCCCTCGACACCGTTGAGCTCATCATGGAGTTCGAGAAGGAGTTCGGTATCACTATCCCAGATGATCAGGCAGAGAAGATCGCTACTGTTGGCGACGCTGTTGCTTACATCGAGAAGAACAAGGAATAATCCTTTTCCAGAAATTACAAATTACAAAGCACAGAATGCGTCCTCCGTGGCGATGTGTGTCTTGTAATTTGTAATTTTTCTTTAGATTGATTCTTACAAATCCGGGCGGCAGTCTTTCGCTTGGCCGTTCCCAAACAAAAAAATATATAGATAGTATGGAATTAAAAAGAGTAGTCGTAACAGGTCTTGGTGCCGTTACTCCGCTTGGTTTGAATGTTGAAGAGACCTGGAAGGGTCTTGTTGAAGGCAAGAGCGGCTGCGGACCTATCACCCTGTTCGATGCTTCAAAATTCAAGACTCAGTTTGCATGCGAGGTAAAGGGCTTCGACCCTACTCTCTACTTCGAGAAGAAGGAGGTGCGTAAGGTTGACCGTTACACCCAGCTTGCCTTTGCTGCCGTTGACGAGGCTGTAAAGGACTGTGGCATCGACCTTGAGACTGAGGATAAGAACCGCATAGGCGTCATCTACAGCGCCGGTATCGGTGGTATCAAGACTTTCCAGGAGGAATGCGTTGGCTATAATGCCGAACAGGGTCCTAAGTTCAACCCATTCTTCATCCCTAAGATGATTGCCGACATCGCTGCCGGTCAGATTTCCATCCACTACGGTTTCCATGGTCCTAACTATGGTACTGTGTCGGCATGCGCTTCTTCAACACACGGCATGATCGATGCCTTCAACCTCCTTCGTCTCGGCAAGGCCAACATCATCGTTGCCGGTGGTGCTGAGGCTGCCATCTGCGAGGCTGGTATCGGCGGATTCAACGCCATGAAGGCTCTCTCGACCCGCAATGACGACATGGAGCACGCAAGCCGTCCGTTCAGCGCAAGCCGCGACGGTTTCGTGATGGGCGAAGGCTCTGGCTGTCTCATCCTTGAGGAACTGGAGCACGCAAAGGCTCGCGGCGCAAAGATCTACGCTGAGGTTGTCGGCGGCGGCATGAGCGCTGACGCTTACCATCTTACAGCCACCCACCCAGAGGGTCTCGGTGCAAAGCTCGTGATGAACGCAGCCCTTGAGGATGCCAATCTCAAGCCTGAGGACATCGACTATATCAACGTACACGGCACATCGACCCCTGTTGGCGACCTCTCTGAGGCAAAGGCCATCAAGGAAGTGTTCGGCGACTGGGCTTACAAGCTCAACATCTCTTCTACAAAGTCAATGACAGGTCACCTGCTCGGCGCTGCCGGTGCAGTTGAGGCTCTCATCTGCGTCAAGTCGGTTGTCGAGGACATCGTTCCTCCTACAATCAACCACGATGAGGCAGACATGGACGAGAACATCGACTACGCTCTCAACTTCACCTTCAACAAGGCTCAGAAGCGTACCGTTCGAGCTGCCCTCTCCAACACCTTTGGCTTTGGCGGCCACAACGGCTCGATCATCGTAAAGAAGTACCAGGACTAATTCTTTAAAATGAGATACTATACCAACGTGAGCGACCTGGGGAACCTTCAGGTCGCTCTTGCTGAAGCAATGGAGGTCAAGGCCAACCGTTACGGCTACCAGCATCTCGGCAAGAACAAGACCTGCCTTCTGGTCTTCTTCAACAACTCGCTCCGCACGCGTCTTTCCACTCAGAAGGCCGCTCAGAACCTCGGCATGAACACCATCGTGCTCGATGTCAATGCCGGTGCATGGAAACTGGAGACCGAACGCGGCGTGGTCATGGATGGCGATAAGGCTGAACACCTTCTCGAAGCCATTCCGGTCATGGCCGGCTATGCCGACATCATCGGCGTACGCTCGTTTGCCCGTTTCGAATCGAAGAAAGATGACTATGAGGAGATGATCCTCTCGCAGTTCATCAAGTATTCGGGCAAACCGGTGTTCTCGATGGAGTGTGCCACCGGACATCCGCTTCAGGCCTTCGCCGATATCATCACCATCGAGGAGCATAAGGAAACTGCACGTCCGAAGGTTGTAATGACATGGGCTCCACACCCAGGCCGTCTGCCTCAGGCTGTTCCAAACAGCTTTGCACAGTTTGCCATCGCTGCCGGCTATGAGGTTGTCATCACCCATCCTCACGGCTATGAGCTCGACGAACGTTTCACCAAGGGTGCCGTCATCGAATACGATCAGATGAAGGCCTTCGAGGGTGCCGATTTCGTCTATGCCAAGAACTGGAGCTGTTTTGAGGATGCACACTATGGCAAGAACCTCGAAAAGGATTTCCCTGAACTCTATCCTGGCTTTGACTGGCGTTCATGGACAGTGTCAGACCGTCAGATGGCCGTGACTCGCGATGCCCATTTCATGCACTGCCTGCCTGTGCGTCGCAACATGATTGTCACCGACGACGTCATCGAGGGTCCACGTTCGCTCGTACTTCCTGAGGCTGCCAATCGCGAAATCTCGGCCGAGACCGTCATCAAGCGCATCCTTGAGTCAGAGTGCCAGTATTAATCGTGTAATACAAAACTGTATATACATTTTAAATAATATTATTATGAAGAAATTTTTCTCCTTTGCAGCATTGCTGCTCACATCGCTTAGCATGGCATTTGCCGATGAGGCTTACGTAGGCTATTGCGAGGGTAATATTGCCACCGCCACAAGCGGTTTTATCACAGGCAAGACCAATATGTGTTCAGTTGAGTGCGCCATCTATCTGCCTGCCACCGAACTCGGTTCGTATGCCGGCGCCAAGCTCACCAAGATCCGTGTAGGTATCCCTGAGGCTACCGCCATGCCTGAGACTCTCACCGGTTGGGTACGTCTTGAGAACACAGGCGAGAACATCACTTCTGGCACAGTTACCTGCGAGCAGGGCTGGAATGTCATCACACTCGACCAGCCTCTCGACATCACATCTACAACCAATCTCTGGGTTGGTTACTCTTTCAGCCAGAAGAAGAAGCTTGACGTCGTATCGTTTGCCGGCCCTACTCACGAGAACGGCTGCTGGTGGCGCAAGGCATCGAGCAGCTGGGCATCGATTGCCAGCGCTGACTACGGTTCGCTCAGCATCGAGGCTGTGGTTGAAGGCGATAACCTCCCACAGTGGAACATCGAACTGAAGCCAATCGCTCCAAACAAGGAACTCGTCAAGCTCAACGAGGGTCAGGTAATCATCAAGGGTCAGATCCGCAACCGCGCCGCTCAGACTATCACCGGCATCAACATCGACTATACTGTCAGCGGCGATAACTCACTCACTGGCAACACAGGCACAATCGAAACCAACCTTGCCAGCGGTGATGTGACGAACGTATCTGTCGCCATTCCTCTCACTGATTTCGTTGCCGGCAACAACACAGTCACTCTCACTGCCCACATCGAGGGTCAGGAGGACTGCAACATGGCCGACAACACTCAGACATGCTCTTTCGGCACCTTCGACAAAGGCTTCGTACGCATGGCTCTCATCGAGGAGTTCACCACTGAGAATTGTCCTAACTGTCCATCAGCTATCACACGCATCAACAGCGCACTCGATGGCTACGGCCTGCGCAACAAGGTGGTTTGGATCGAGCACCACAACGGATACTACACCGACCAGTACACAGCTCCTGAGAGCAACAGCTACCTTTGGTTCTACACCGGTGGCGGCACATACGCTCCTGCCATGATGGTCGATCGTACCTATACCTCACCATATTGCGATGACGCAAGCCCAGTAGGTTTCCCTAACCAGGCAAACACAATCGCTGCCTGGATCAAGAAGTCAACAGACGGCATTGCTTTGGTTGGTGTCGAAATTACCAATATCGAGGTTAACGGCACAACAGCTACCGTCAGCGTTAAGTGCGAGAAGAGCCCTGCCCTCGATGCCGTATGTCCAACTCCTCGCATCAACATCTTCGTGGTTGAAGACGAGCTGAAGTCAAACACTCAGTCAGGCTACTCTGGCACATGCACTCACGAAGGTGTGTTCCGCGCTTGCAACGGCACATGGGGTCAGACATTCACATGGGATGGCGAGTTCTACTCAGGCTCGTTCGACATCAACTTGAAGAGCACTTGGGTGACCAACAACATGCGTGCTGTAGCTTTCATCAGCTCATACGACAGCACAAACCGTCTCAACTGCCAGATCTATAACACCACACAGGCCAAGTTCACCGATGACTTCTCTACAGCCATCACCACTCTCAACGCTGAAACCGAGGAGCCTTCATCAGTTGAGTTCTTCAACCTCGATGGCACACGCGCCTCTGACATGCAGAGCGGCAAGTTCCTTATCCACAACGGCAAGCTTATCATCATCAAGTAAACCCGTTCTGGTAAAAACATAAACATTACAGGAGGCAGATTCACATGTATCTGCCTCCTGTTATTTTACTATAATCAGTCACTCACGCTTAGAATAACCTAAAATCGGAAGGCCTATTGTTGAAGTCATGCGTATCATGGGATAGGCTGCGCTCTCCCCAGAATGCCAAGCAAAATCACTTCCCAGAACCTCAGAAGACCAAAAAATCGGTTCTGAGGATTTCCTAAGAGTTAGGAAGTTGCCAGAACATTGTTCCCAGCATTTACAAGACCTGGGAAGTCGCCAGAACATTGTTCTCAGCATTTCCAGAAACCTAGGAGTCACCGGAACATTGTTCCCAGAATTTCCAGAAACCTAGAAGTCGCCAGAACATTGTTCTCAGCATTTCTTAAGACCTGGGAAGTAGCCAGAACATTGTTCCCAGCATTTCCAGAAACCTGGAAGTCGCCAGAACATTGTTCCCAGCATTTCCAGAAACCTAGAAGTCGCCAGAACATTGTTCCCAGCATTTACTAAGAGTTGGGAAATCCTCAGAACATTGTTCCCAGCATTTCCTAAAACCTTGGAAGTCGCCAGAACATTGTTCCCGGCATTTCCTAAAACCTTGGAAGTCGCCAGAACATTGTTCCCGGCATTTCCAGAAACCTAGAAGTCGCCAGAACATTGTTCCCGGCATTTCCAGAAAGCTGGAAGTCCAAACAAAACTTTCTCCAGCATTTCCCAAAACCTTAGAAGTCCAAACGAAAGTTTCTCTGGCACTTCCCAAGACTTATGAAGTCCAAATAAAAGTTTCTCTGGCATTTCCCAAGACCTGGGAAGTCCAAATGAAACTTTCTCTGGCACTTCCCAAGAGTTATGAAGTCCAAATGAAAGTTTCGCCAGCATTTCCCAAGACCTGGGAAGTCCAAACGAAAGTTTCGGCAGCATTTCCCAAGAGTTGGGAAGTCCGAACGAAACTTTTCGTAATAGATCTCAGTTTATATTACAGGAACAAACAATTCAGGCACCCCATGATGAAGCCAAGGAGAATACCGAGACGAATAATGGCTGTCAGTTCCTTATCCATCACTTCGAAGATCAGCTGTTCCACCTCCATTACATCCATACCGTTGATACGATCTTCAATGATACGCTTGATATCGAGAGATGCAAGCATTGCTGGAAGGTGATTCTCTACTGTATGCCGATACATATATAAAACTGTATTGCGCGCGGAAGCAATCTGCTCTTCCCTATTGGCCAGCAAAGACGAAACTGAAGAGTTGGTCAGATTGTCAATGCTGTTATCCACTAATGCAGCCACCATATCAGCAGCATTTGATGCAAGCATCTCGTCGATATTTTTTGCCAACATATCTTCAGCTGAAGTTCTTAGGCTACCCAGTAGTTTGTCAATGTGGAAAAAACCAAGCAGACCGTTCTTCATCTTCTCAATGGCATGATTTACGGCCATGTGAGCTATCTTCTGGCCAAGGTCGGCAGAAGTGAGGTTCTCCGTCACCATCTTGGCTATTTCTGCTTTTACCTGAGACTCTGCATTTTCCAGCTCCTCCCCATTCATAAAGTATGTCAGCAACTCATGTAAGGATTTGTCCTCATGAAGCAATCTATCCACGCCTTTGTCGAATGCCGCGCCTACCTTGCTGAGCATATCATCGCTCAGCAAAGTGTGACGCAGCACCTCTTCGTTCATTAGGTTCTGACTTATTGCCTCTCCGATTGATGCGGCAATACGTGCTTTCTCTTTCGGGATGATTCCTGGCGTAAACGGCAGCTGCTTACCAAATAGATAATGTGCCCGATGCGGTCGAAACAACATCTTGATGGCAATCCAGTTAGTGATATAGCCAATGAAAGCTCCGAATAGTGGTGTAAATATATAAGGAAGATATGATATCACCTTGAAATATATTGTAGATTCCTATCTATTATATCCAATCTTAAAATTACATATTTGCAAGAATACATTCAATGGCATCTCCAACAGTATCAATTTTAGATGCTTGTTCATCTGGAATATCTATACCAAATTCTTTTTCAAATTCCATAACCAATTCTACAGTATCAAGAGAGTCGGCACCTAAATCATTGACAAAAGAAGCATTATGTGTAACTTCATACTCTTCTACGCCCAATTTATCTACTATTATTTTTTTAACTCTTGATATGATATGAGGAGGAAATCGTGAATCTGAAAATTCGTCAATAATTACTAATTCATTAACATCTGTTAGTTCTGATTCCAAGTAATTATAATCAAATTTTCCTTTAGCACTGTACATTGCAGTAAGAGCATTTAGATATAGGAAAGCAGCGCCATATACTATAGCAGTTGAGGTCGCTGCGCTTATTCCTGCACTCGCAATCCAACCAACAAAAGGAATGAATTTAACTCCTTCACTTACAGCTGTTGCTACACCTTGAGCAGCAGCAGAACCTAGATTGGTAATAACTGCCGAGGTAAGACTTTTGCCAGCATTCTCACTAATTTTGATACCGAGCACTTGATTGATATCATAGTACATCTTCCAAAGTGATGCTACAGCAAAGGCGGTTGCTGCAACACCAGCACCGGGTACAAAACTTTGAGCAAGGCTTGTTCCTAACTGTACTTTCTTGTGCCTCTCGACAACGTCAATTAACTGTTCTGGCACAATATGATTCATCATATTTGACGTTTTACCTCCTACATAGTAGCCAACGACACCTCCGTTTACTAATCTCGCAAGTTTGGTAGCTGCGTTAACTACATCATTTTTTCCGTAACTCATATAGTTTTTTGTTAAGATTATTTCGTTTTTTTACATTTACAGATATTAATATTCTCTCTATAGCAAGCTTCAATGCATTATAGAATGGCTTCTGGGAACAGATTCTTTATTCTATCATATCTGTACTTGATAACGTTAGCAATCAGCTATAGAACAAGTTATACCAAAGAGAATGGTAAAAAGCAAAACAAAGAGTGTAATTATTGATTCTATACCGAATATCCAAACAGAGTATGTTAAGTTTTCAAATAATGTAGGCCAGAAGTACCATATAGCACCAATAATTAAAGCAGATATAAATAAGGAAGCGCCGAAAGACCCGTCTGTCATAAATAGGAGAATAATGAGAAGAAATAAGGAACTAAGTATGATAGATCCCCAATTAACAACAGAAATGTTTTCGGTCATGAAAGGGCAATAATGGTAAAGCAGGAATGCAATAAACGATGTGAGAATTATTGCGGCAACAACGCTGATTGCCATGCATGTATCCTCTCGTTTTTTACGTCTTTGTTCACTTTGATAAGCAGAGAATGCCAGTTTGGCGGCCATAAAACCTAATTGTACTAATAAACTCATAATAAATTTTAAGATTAACTTATACTAATTCTTCAATCTCCTTCTTATCAAACTCGCCGAACCAATCTTTAAGTTTAGTTTCAGCCTGAGACTTGATTGCAGGTGTGATGCACATAGATACAGCTGCGACACAAGCCACAAGTGCTGCAAGGTCATCACTAAATCCGACAACTGGAATAGCATCAGGTACTAAATCAATAGGAAGAATGAAATAACCAAGAGCTCCATAAATAATACCCTTTTTGGATGTCGGTGTAGAATCTGCACTAACTGTGTAATACAACACAAGCGCAAGGTAAATCACTTTGATGCCTGCTTTTTTGAAAACAGACTTCATCTTATCCCACAGCCCTTCCTCGCTATAATGCTTCTGGCTGTCGATAATTTGCTTTTCATTAGGTGTTTCTGCCATAATAGTAAGTATTTTACATTTTTTTAAGTGTTTCGATAAAGGCCTTACCTGAAAGATAAAATTGCAAATAGGCTACAAATCCAGAAAGCAGAGGGATTATAGTAAGTGCAATATCCACCACAATAGCTATAACGATATTAACACCTACACCAAGGATTATCGTTCCGCAACCCAATGATTGATTTACTCTTTGGCATAGTTTGTGATACATGTGCCATAAAACGACACAATAAATTATCCAATCAATGCCGAATCCCGGAATTGCCAGAATAATAGCACCAATTAACGCATGTGTGTGTACAAGTTTTTTAAGGTCTTCCTCTGGGAACAATCCACCTCCTACGGCCTTTGCAATTTTTCCTTCAAACATATTAAAATTTGTTTTTAATTATTACCCAATCCTCTCGCAATTCAAATATACTGTATTAAGACAGCCGGCTTTCTTGATGTCGATGCCATAGACGCGCATGAAGGCATCGATGACGAGCTGACCGCCATTTGAGATGATTGGATTGCTGAAACTTTTTGAAACGACTTGGACGGACATGCCGGGTTCGATGCGGATGCCGTTGCAGCTGGTTCGCTGCTTGGTGGTGATTTGAAATAATGGCATAGATTATTATAAATATGTGTATGTTATCTGGCAATAATTCTCAGGAGCCAGTATGGTTCGTTGATGGTAAATGGTTCGGACAAGACGCAAAAAAGGCGTGAGAACTTCCTTGCTTCACCTTTGACGGGTTCTGGTAAAACCTTGAGATGATGAATAAGGACGGTACCCACGCCGGATTGTATAGAGGTATGCTATAGCTTCCGAACTTGAGGTATAGGATAGTCGATGCTATCCTATAACCAAGCCGCAGCAATACCATAACGGCATTACAATTCAGTAGGGATGCCTATCACATTATCGCATCTCTTTCAAATTTACCAGATTTGTCAAAGCGATAAAGTAAAGACACCTTTACTTGCTATGTCTCCTGACCTGAGGCGAACCTCAGATTAGGCGGGACAAAGATACAACATTTTTTTATATGTTGTACCGGTGGGGTACCTTTTTTTTAAATTATTCGATTAGAATTGACCGTTTTTATCCGTTCTCGGCCAATTTTTCTTTCAGTTTGGCTGTAATTCTTTCTTTTCGACGCTGTGCCTCCTCCTCTTTGCGTGCAAGTTCTTCGGCCTGAAGTGCCTGCTTCTGCGCTACGGTTTTTGACAGGGCAGAACGAACCATTTCGAGCGTGAACACAGCGTCGGGTGTGGCATGTGACGTCAGCATCGAAAGGACGGAGTTCTTGATCTCGCGCCCGGACAATCCATCGGTGTCGGCATTGACTGCAAAAAGTTCTTCGTCGGTAAAAAGATGATCGACAGGAAGTAGGGACGGAAGCATCTTGCGCAGAATGGCTGCTCGCGCCTGCTGATTAGGCAACTCGAAATGCAGATGCTTGAGGATGCGGCTCTCAAAGGCTGGGTCGAAGTTTGAGACGAGATTGGTGGCAAAGAGAACGACTCCGCGATGTTCCTCAAGGAGAATGAGCATCTGGCTGCGAAGACTGTTGAGCGCCTGATCGGCTCCCTGCTGTACGTTCTGGATGCGACGACCGAGGAAGGAATCGGCTTCGTCGAAGAAGAGTACGCAATCTTTCTCACGCGCCACATCGAAGGCTTTCTGCAGGTTCTTCGGTGCCTCGCCTACGTATTTGGATTCGATCTCAGCATAGTTGAGCGCGAGCAATGGCTTTTGCAGATATTTGGCAATGGCGTGGGCACACATCGACTTGCCCGTTCCCGGCACGCCGTGGAAATTGAGGATGGAACGCGGCACGGGATCGACCTGGCTGAATCCCCACTGGTTGTAGATGAGGTCCTGACAGTCGATGATGCGCAGTGCAGACATTATCTCATCGCGCAGTTCGTCGGGCAAGACCATCTGATCGAAGGAAAAACGTGGCTCGACAGGAAAGAAGTCCGGTGTAGTGTCTTCAGTCGGTCGTTTCTTATCGGAAGCTGCTGTCGGTGTCTCACTATCGACTGTCTTGAGGCTGAAGGTGAGTGTGATGACCAGCGTGGCGTTATGCAGGGCAATGGCAATATCGTCACGCTTCTCGACATAACGCTTCAACTGCTGGGCAAGAGCATAGGCGCCAGGCATGGAGAAATCTGCGTTGTCGATGATATGGACTGGAGTCTCGGGCCGCTGTGTCTGAAGTTCGAGATGAATCAGAAGACGCAGCTGACGATAATCCTCGCCATTGAGCAGCTGTCGGACATAGGACTGAAGGTCCTGTTCGAAGTTTTGGAGCAAGAGCAGGTCGGTCGGTGTGACCTGCTCTCGGATAGATGTGTGAAGATGGATCATTGGTTAGTCATAAAGATAAATACGTTGGCCCTCGTAGAGGTCATCAGAAACGCCTTCCTCTGATTCGAACTCGATGTCGCCGAGTGAGTCTTCTTCTTCGTCAAAGATTCCGCATTTCAGGGCATTCTTTTTCTTCTTCTTAATCTCGATAACAAAGGCTTCAGGACATTGTGTGCGGACCTCGTCCTTGAGGGTGGCTTCGTCGAGCATTGCCCCAATGAAGCCTCCGATCAGTCCGCCGATAATGCCGCCAAGAATAGTAAAAAACATAATATTATCAACCTAAAACGATTATTCCTGAATCAGAACCGGACGACTTCATGGCCTCGTCAATCTTTGGCTCGACACTGTCGCAGAAGATCACCTTGACATTTTCGAGGTTTGCTGTCTGAGATTCCTTATATGTGGCCACAATAAAAGCACGCTTGGCATCGGTGGTGTCAATGTCCAATCTGAGGCTATCCTTAACCGAGGGGTGATGCAGATCGGCAATGAACGGTGTGTCAACATCCTTTTTCAGCTCAAGGGTCTTGAGATAACCCACAACATCCTGCATCTTGAGTTCACCTGCGAGGATTTCAGGTACGATGGCACGACGTGTCTTCTTGCGCTGCCCGTGCATATAATAGAGATAGCTGACGGCGCATATCACAGCGATGATAATGATTACTTTCATAAGGGCAGTGCGTTTTATGACAATACTACAAGCGGTCCGTTCTGGTCGAATGCCTGGCGTGTCTTGGCATCCACTTCATCGGCCTCAAGATACTGATAATCGGTGATCTCACCTGTCTGCTCATCGAAGACACCCTCGAAGATGCCGACATTCATCTCAGGAGCGCGCTGGAGCATTTCCTTGAACTGCTCGCTGTTGCCATCGGCAATGAACGGGATGTCGCGACCACGGCGCAAACCCAATCCGCGGAACCAGCCGACTACGTGCTTTGCAAAACTCATGATGCCATCGATGATGGTGGCTACGATCTCGCCAATGAAGGAAAGGAGGCTGCCAATGGCGCCAAATATCAAGTCAAACATATTATATATATGTATTAAGGGTTAAACAATTACTTGAGAATGATAAGTTCCGACTCACGGAAGAGGACGTCAACATCCTCGGCCAACGCAGTGGCCTTGACGATGACATAATTGTTGCGATCATGCTCGAGCAATGTCCTGTCCTTGGCATACGACACATAGATGAAGATGCCTTCCTGCTCGACTCTGCGCATCACGACGACCTCGTTGCAGCCCTTTGGCATGTACTGCTTGATGACGCTGATGAGATGCGCCTTGTCGAGCTGCTCAACCTCATCGCCAAACACATTCAAGCCGAAAGTTCCCTTGAGATTTTCGAAAATGGTCTGGACGAGTGGCCAATACTCTTCCTTAATGGTTTGGAACATGGCTTCTCCTTTCTGACGGAGCGCCTCGATGGCGGCCTTGATGGCCGGACTTTCCTGCGAAACATTCATAGTGTTTGAGTTTTAATAGTTATTAATATATTTATTGTTGGTTAATGGTTAGCGGCTGATGCATATTGCCGTTTTGACGGTGCAAAGATAGATGGAATAGGCAGATTGTTCAAAAATATGACTGGCAATTATCCGCTGATACTGAAAACACTATCAAACAACGCCGTTTTGATACTGTTTTGATTTATCATGCATTCAATAAAAAAAATATCGCGGTGACAGTTGGTTATTTCGGAGGAAATATATATCTTTGCATCACGAAAAAACAAAAACAATATGGCTGAACACAATAAATTATGGTACCTGAATGAAGCTATCAGGCTGAATGCATTCGCTACGTCTGCCAATAATCTGGCAAAGAATATCGGCTACTCTGGCAGTTCACAACTGTACCGCGGCCTGAAAAACGGTGTCGGTGGTAATTCTGTCAATAATACGTGGGAGCATATCTGCAATGAGTATGGCATCACAGACGATGAACTATGCGAATACGTTAACATCATCGGTTCGGCCAACGACCTGTGGAAAGAGGTGCAGGCGAAGGCTGAGGAACTTTCGATTGACGTTTATACTCTGGGCGAACAGACTCTGGAGGCTCTGCTTCTTTGCGATGAGGAAGGAATGCGCCGTGTGCTCAATCTGGCTGATTGGGAATGCCTGCTCGACTTCAGCCGCGAACATCCTTTCCACTATGCTCATCTGATCGTTATCTATTATGTACATTATAAGAATATTGTACGCGCATATAAAGGAAAGATTGATATAATTGGCTGCGAGATATTGGAGAGCATGTACAATCGCATGCATGAACTGCAGCCTGAAAACACGATGCTGAAGGAGATGGCCGATGCCTACCGTTCGCAGCTGAGACAGATGTCGGGCAATGGCAATCTGTGGGAAAACACTCTTCACACGGCATTCCTCGTGCAGAGTTTCACCGACCCGAACTTCCGCATTAATACATTGAGTACATTGAGACTGCTGCCGATTTCATCTGATTCGCTTTGGATGGAACACGACACGCTGAAGAAATACTCTGGCACGGCATACATCTTCTTTGAGGTTTTGCCTGAAGGAGCCACAGGCGGTCGCTATGACTGCATCGAGGTGGAGGCTTCGATGACCGATAAGAACCTGGTAGTAAAACGATGCTTCTCGTTCTGGATGATGGAGCCTGATGACGACGATGAGCAGGGAATCGCCTTTATGCAGTTCCGCGACGAGAACGGACAGAGACAGATTGTGAGATATATCTATGATTATGACTCGGAACGCCAGAACCTGCATCTGACGCCTGCCGACTCAGACAATCCGAACTGCGTGAAGTACGCATTCCCGACTGAGATACATTACGTGGATGACAATCATCTGATGCTTGAAGACGAACGCCAATGGATTGCCTGGTACAAGGACTTCATGGAGAGCAAGGAAGATGAACTTTTCATCGAGATGATGAAGTCGGAAGGTGTAGTCATGGAGAAAGATTACGAGGTCACCGATGTGGCTATAAGCCGCCGATACCTGACCGCAACTATCGGCAACGGCAAGGATGTGGCAGACTTCAGGGTTGAACTCGAAAAACACCCCGGATTGCAGCATGTCAAGCCAATGATGGATGCCGCGATATTCCGTCATGAAGATGATAATCAGCAATACCTCGAATGGATCTGCCCTCATATCTCCATCCCGATGAAGGCGATGCAGAAGGTCGCTGAATATAAACTTGACGAAACTACTGAATAAACAATCTTTACGAATATAGAATTACATCCATGAACATTCTCATTAACATCATCAGCACCATCTGCTTCCATGTAGGTTACATTGTAGAAAAGACCAAGCAGATGTTTCAAAACGA
>JAGHUA010000009.1 GCA_018065085.1 Candidatus Liminaster caballi
TACGTCATCTTCTCTATGCTCAATAGCAAGATTGATACCGAGGTCAAGAGCATCCTTGGCCGTGCTGACGTGGTGATCAAGACCAAGACGGACATCTACGTACTCGAATTGAAGGTTGATGACTCTGTCGAGAATGCATTGGCTCAGATTGACAGCAAGGGATATGCCATACCTTACGAGGCTGACGGTCGGGAAGTAACCAAGTGCGGAGTTCGCATAGCAAGCGAGCAGCGCAACATCACCCAGTGGTGCATCACTGACGCCGAGGGCAATGTGATTGAGGATAAGGATTTCATATGATTAGAAGTGATGCTAAGCAATCGCAATCTTCTTCTTGACATCCAGCTCTTTGTTGCTATAAATATTCTTATATACCATGTATAATTTATTTGCGTTGTATTCTTGGGATACGAAGTAACTCAATTGGTTTAATCGGCTATAAAATTTCTTTGGCGGAACTATTTGGGAACAGCTAACCACTGTCAATCGGCATTTCTGCTGAAAAACAGTGGGTCTTCTTATTCAGTTGTCAATCTTGTTAGGATGAATATCAATTTATACCCAAGAAATCGCTTAATCTCCTAATTTTTGCCCTGAATGTATTTGCCCCTTCTTTTAGGTGTACTTGATTTCCTAAATGCTTTATGGTTTTGGGGTCAAAATGTAATACAATATAGTAAGGTGAGTGAGAAGGGGTGAACCCATATTTTTCAAGAGTTTCTTTCGTCCATATTTGGAAGGTTCCTTTGTTTTTCAACTTAAATAACTGACAATCAGCACCATTTGTATGAAGAAGAACATACTGCATTCTTTCGAACCCTGGGGTTACGCAAAGTGAGCCCTTTGAATCTCCTGCCCGTAAATAGCAAATCCCACAATCTATCATTTTTTTCCTTAGTTCTTGATTTACATGGTTTACCATTACTGTGACCTCTTCCGGATTTTCTGACATTTTATTAAGAATTTTATCAGCCTTATTTGGGTCAAGTATTTCTATTTTCCTTCTAATACCATAATCAAGGAATTCTTTATTTATATCTATACCTATAAATTTTCTGCCCATTAAATTTGCAGCAATTCCTGTTGTACAACTTCCTGCAAAAGGATCAAGCACAGTGAACCCTTCTTGGGTGCATACTTGTAAGATACGATAAAGAAGTCTCAAAGGTTTTTGTGTAGGATGCTTTCCGCACGAACGTTCCCAAAAACCAGGTCGAGCAAATTTCCATACATCAGGCATTTCAACCCCACCATTATACTCTTTCAGCAGATCATAATTGAAGCAGTGAGGAACGTTGTCACTTTTTCTTGCCCATATAATATATTCCGCGGAAAAATTTAATCTACCACCATATGGTGTTGGCGGTGGATCCAATTTTTGCCAAACAACGATATTCAGTATTTTGAAGCCCAATTCAATAAGACTTTGCTCAACTGAATATATATTGTGATAAGTTCCACACACCCAAATAGTACCGTTCTCTTTAAGCAATTTACGACATTTGGTAATCCAGCATTTGTTGTAAGCGTTTATTTCTTCCCACGGAAGGACACGATCCCATTCGCCCTTATCCCGAATTTTGGGTTTTCCAAATGCTGTTGTCTTCTTTTGATTAGATAAAAAATAAGGCGGGTCTGCAAATATCATGTCAACCTGTTCTGTCAACTTGTCCAGAACAGAATTACATTCACCTTCATACAATATAAAGTTGTCATTTTCATTAAAATATGGAGTGATGGTATTCATAATGCCTATTTTTTAGAACTATTTTTGCTTAAATTTTATTAAAATTACGTTGTCTTATATGTCCAATAAATACAATGCATTCTATAGTCTGTTGACAAAAGCGTATTCTGATATTAATTTTGCACCCTAAAGAATGCCACTCTAACGTATTCATCCTTTAACATTATTATTACATGACAGAAGAAGAAAAACGAATAATATCTCATTTTGCTACGCAGATGAGGACTTGCAGAGAAGCTAAAGGCATCTCTCAGGAGAAATTAGCCGAATTTGCTGACCTTCACAGAACTTATGTCGGTTCCATTGAAAGAGCTGAGAAAGTTCCTTCTTTAATCACTATTGTAAAAATCGCAAAAGCATTAAATATAAATATTTCAGAATTAATCACTTATTAGTATGGGAAGTTTTGACAACAGATTCCGTAGAAAATGGCAAGACTATGGCGGCTCTAAAGCTACTGTAGCAGAACATTCTTTTATCGAAGTATTTTCGGAATTGTTTAAGGACACAGAGTATGAAGTTGTTAGCCAACCTACGGATTTCAAAAATCTGTACGTTGATGTAGAACTTTCAGAAGAAGAACTCGCAGCTATCTATACTCCTGAAGAACCTATCACCAAACATGGCATTCAGCCTGATGGCGCAATTCGTAACACAAGAACAGGCAAAACCATTTATGTCGAAATTAAAAGACAAGATGGTTGGGTTGAGGGCAAACCGCGATCTGCTGGTAGAGGTAACGCACATGAAAGACTCTGTAAATATTTTACACCAGGTTTGTTGAACAAGTTGAGAACTACTGGTAAGATCTCGGCTCCAAACCTTCCCTTCTGGATAGTGTTCCAAGGCGATATAACTCGTGATCCATGCAGAGTTAGAGAAATCACATATTGGTTTAATGACTTCAAATCCAACTACTTCTTCTGGAGAAATACCAAGAAAGCAGAAGATTTAATCGATCATTTTGAAACCTATATAGCTCCTCTCCTTGAAGACTAAAACTTTGAAAAATGCCACACTTGGACTAAATCCAGGCGTGGCATTTTTGTTTAAGGTTCAGATTGCTCCGAACTTTCATCTTCTTTATAGACCGGTCTAACATCAAGGCCCCACACCGTCCATCCTTCTGGCTTATGTCGTGCAAAGAGTTCAATCTTCCTTTGTGAAGGGAACATCTTTTCAATGTTATGAAGAACCTCAATAGGTTTAACGCTATGCTCTGTCCTTGGAACTCTTACCAACTGCTGAACATTTCTTGCACCACGTGGCTGTGGAATCCTTCCTTTTTTAAAGATAAGACACAATTCGCAATTTGACAATGTGTACTGTCCTGGATTGTGATTACATTTGTCCCAAACAAATCCTACTGTCTTATATTCGAATCCCCAGGCTTGACCTAACTCTATTCCTTGGGCTAAATGAGGATTTGTAACCCACATGAACAATAAACAATCATCAGCACAAATGTCTGGGATTGGTATTTTCTTTAATTCCTTTGTCTTAACTGTAGGATATTTGAAATTGGCAGCACTAATGAAAATATCTCTTTTCCAATCTTTGTTTTCAGACTTTATGGATGATTTGTCAAACTGCATCTTGCCACCATAATCCCATGGTGGATCGCAATATACAATATCAAATTTCCCCTCAGGGAGTTCTGGATAAAACTCAGGCAAGTTATTTACCACCGTTCTTTCCTTTTGCTGTGGTGCATAAATAGCATAACCTGAGATTTCTTTGACCTCTGCCTTCGTTGACATGACAGCACGATCTTTTTCAAATAAATCTTCCATTGTTATTATTGGGTTTATTCATTTTTATTACTAACCAACAACTGAGACACTTCTATATTAAGCAAATTTGCTATGTCATTTAGTGTCTGAAGGTCAGGCTGAACTGTGTTGCTACACCATTTACTGACAGTACAAGTTGATTTGCCAAGTTCATTGGCAAGCCATCTTCCTGTTTTTCCGTGCTCAACAAGAACAACTTTTAAGCGATTTAAATTAGCCATTTTATCTAATTGATTTAATCTACGTGCAAAGGTATATGATTTTTATGAAACATCCAAAATTTTCACATTATTTAAAAATATTTCCATCCAAAATAATTTTATTTTGACATTTTTGATCAATTAATCTTTCACTTTAGAAAGCACATGAAATATACTTTCTCTAAGTTATACACAATCATTGTGAATACCAATAAAACTTCACAAGGACTCAAGATTTTATCTAAATTTATTCTCTCTTAAACGTACTTAGTATATGCAAGAAAATGAAAATTTCCGTTCATTTCCCGTGTTAAGATTTGTTAAGCAGATGTTTTCATTTTGGGGTTTTTGAAATTTTTGTTTCCAGTTTGTTTCTTTTGGCACTTTTCGCTTTCGGGGAGTGTTGATATTCAGTACTTTACAATTTGGAAGCAGATTCTCAAGGAAGATTGCGATTGCTTAGCCTCACTTCTTCAATGTATTTGAACGAAATCGGAGATGCAGATCGAGCACGATGGGAAGATGATCGCTGAATCCGCCTTCGTATCTGTAACCATAGTAGGTTCTCAGCGGACGATGACCAAGATGTGCGACGTCCTCTGCGAGCATATAATCATGGGCCAGGCAGTTGGCATCAGACACCCAAACCCGATTCCCTGTGGCAGGGTTGTCTGTTTGGGCGACGAACAGAGCATCATTAACCCAGAACTGATCGAGCCAACTCCATCGGCCCTGATATTTGTGCGAACCGAAAGGTATTTTGCCCAATCGGAGGGCTCTGTCAAGCGGCTGCATGAGATTATGCAGACCTGAGCCGAATCGCATGTCTTTGCAGAGCTGACGGGTGTATGGCGTGTCATTCATATCGCCCATCACAAGGATCTTCGGATTTGTGCGAATAAGGCTGAGGCTGTCCGTAAGGCTGTGGATTACGAGGTGAGCCTGCTTACGCATTGGAAGACTGTTCTTACGTCCGCCAAGACGACTCGGCAGATGGCAGACTATTACGTCGAGCGTATCACCACCGATCACTCGTCCCCAGGCATGAAGGATATCTCGCGTCGGTCGCGGCTGACGAAGCGGCTTATGTGTCTTCTCTTTCCCGGATGCAGACACCTGTCCTAATGAGACCTTCAGACTCTCCCACCCAAGCAGTTTATACTCCACGTCAAGATACATCAGCGCCACATTGATGCCTCGCACGTCATCGCTCTGGGTCATGACATACTTATAGTGGTGCCTGTATAGCGGAGTTCCGCGTGTCAGCCGCCTCATCACACTGTCATTCTCAACCTCAGCCAATCCGATGATCGCCGGCACACTGTCTGAACCGAACGAATCGATGACCCGGCTTATGTTCATCAACTTGACATACTGACGGTAGGATGTCCAATGGCGCGCGCCTTCTGGGGTGTAATCATCATCCTGACGGAGCGAGTCATTCTCTGTGTCGAAAAGGTTCTCACAGTTCCAAAACATCACCTTGTTGACTATCTCCCTCTGCCCCATACGCTCCTGGGCATACGATGTCCGTGCCACGCCGTGTAGGATGGCACACATTATTAATATATATAGGGAGGTTTTCATCTGCAAAGACGTCAGGAGTTTCTAATCTGATGTCACAAAAAAGAAGAAGAGGATACACCTGACTGGCACATCCCCTTCTTTTTGGCTTTGCTATAATCAAGCTTATGCCTCTGCTGGAGCCTCTTCTGTTGCAGCAGCAGCCTCTTCAGCAGCCTTAGCAGCAGCCTCCTCGGCAGCCTTGGCAGCGAGTTCAGCCTTCTTTGCAGCAAGAGCCTCAGCCTTAGCGTTCTTTACAGCAACTTCTGCCTCAGCAGCAGCAACTGCAGCCTTCTTAGCAGCCTCAGCAAGACCAGATACCTTTGTGGCGATCTTAGCCTGCTTAGCAGCCTTCCAAGCGTCGAACTTAGCCTGAGCCTGCTCCTCTGTGAGAGCACCCTTCTTGATACCACCCTTGAGGTGCTTCATCAAGAGTACACCAACGTAAGAAAGAATCTTCTCAGCGGTGAGGGTTGGCTGAGCACCTGTCTCTACCCAGTAGAGTGCGCGCTCGAAGTTAACATCGATAGTAGCAGGGTTGGTGTTTGGATTGTAAGTACCGATCTTCTCAATATACTTACCATCACGTGGCGCTCTGCTATCTGCGACTACGATTGAATAGAATGCGTAGTCCTTGTGACCATGTCGTGCAAGACGGATCTTTGTAGCCATTTCGCAAATTGATTTTTAATTGGTTAATACTTGCGCTTCCAAACGAAAGCGGGTGCAAAGTTATGCTTTTTTTTCGGTTCTGACAAATTATTCCCGTTTTTTCATGTTATTTGCCGTGATTTTTTTCATCTTTTGCTTAAACCTTTCCCATTTTGCAAGGTCTTAATGACAAACAGAAGCAAAAATTGAGTTTATTCTTCCGATTAATCATCAACATTTAATAACATTTATATTATGAAAAAAAGTCTTATTCTCACCGCAGTCAGCATTCTCATCAGCATCAGTGCCATGGCTCAGGGCCACAAAGGCAATCACCCTTCGGTACAGCCTCGCAACGGCAACGCTCCCCGCGTGCAGATGCAGCATAACATTGATGCTGTCGTTGACACTGCCGTCATCAATCACATCGACCTCAGCAAAAGCACTCTTGAGGAGGTGACCAAACTTCAGGAGAAGAAGAAGAACGAGATGATGAAGATGACCAAGGACATGAAGAAGGAAATCCAGCAGCTCTCCGAGGAGCAGCGCGCCGAGATGCGCAAGAAGCAGGAGGATTTCAAGGCCCAGTACCGCAAAGATCTCCGTAAAGTGTTGGGCGATGAGAAGTATATTCTCTACCTTGAGAAGCAGCTTGACCGTCGCAGCGTCGTTCGTCAGGGCGGCAACAACCACCGTCAGGGTCAGGGCAACAGTCCTCGCACCTTCAAGCCTGAGAGGAAGAAGTAAGTCGCTCAGACCTTAAAGTTGGCAGGCAATGGCAGTTCGAAACGCAAATTCTGGCGAGTGACCGGATGTATGAACTGCAACGCATAGTTATGCAACATCAAGCGTCCGCATGGATTGTACTTGGCTCCGTATTTCTTGTCGCCCGTGACAGGACAGCCCAAGTCACTCATGTGGACGCGAATCTGATTCTTACGGCCGGTGAGAATCTGAATGTCGATCAGGCTGAAATTGCCATTGGTGCGCACCACCTTATAGCGTGTCACCGAGAGTTTTCCCTTTGAAGGATCGTTGGTAGAATAGACCTTCATGGCGCTGTTCTCGACCAGATAGCTCTTCACCTCTCCCTCCGGATCCTTCGGCATTCCCTCGCACACAGCCATATACATTCGCTCGACAACATAGGTATTCCACGCATCGCGCAACCGCTGCTGTACGCTGCTGTTCTTGGCAAAGATCAGGATGCCTGACGTAAACTGGTCCAGACGATGGCACACGTACGCGTGGCTGCGACCGTCCTGGGCATATACATAATCATCGACAATCTGCTGGGCGGTCTTCTCTCGCTGGCGTCCGGCAGGAACGGTAAGCAATCCCGACTGCTTCTCGACCACGATTATGTCATCATCCTCCCATATCATGCGGCACATGCGATTATCAAGCGACACATAGGGACGCGAGAAGTTGACCGTCACACTGTCGCCAGGCATCAGGGGAGTGTCGAACTGTGTGGTGGGAGTGTCATTGACCATCACCTGACTGTGGACAAGATATGACTTGATTTCAGAACGTGAACGAGGAGCCAGCACCTCGAACAGATAACTGAGCAGGGTTGACTCTGCCGATGGGTTGAAAACCTCCACATGATCAGGACGACGGCGGCCGCGATGATTGCTATTTTGTTTCATTTTATTACGTATTTTGTAAACAACAAGCCCGAATATCGGGCGTTTTTTTTGTTTTTCGGGGCAAAGGTACACATTTTCTGCAAAATATTTGGCAGTTGACGATATTTTTTTTAATTTTGCGCAGAAAATTTGACTGTTTAGGGTAAAACATTCGCCCACAATTGCCAAATACGTAAAGAAATATCGAAATGAAGACAAAGAAAATGCATAAAGAAGGCACTGCCACTATTCTCGCTTTCGGAGCAGTGGTTGTCATAGCCATTGTGGTTCTGGCAGTCTGCAATGCACCGACTCTGTTATTTGTCGCAGTCCTTACTCCACTTCTGATTCTGTATGGTATCACTATAAATTTCTTCCGCTATCCTGCCCGCACATTCACAGGCGACAGGCTTCACGACGTCATCGCCCCGAGTGACGGCACGATCGTAACCATCGAAGAAGTATTTGAACCAGACTATTTCAAGGACAAGAGAATCCAGATCAGCATCTTCATGAGCCTTACAAACGTCCATGCCCAGTGGTGTCCGCTCAATGGTGACATTCTCAAGGTGGAGCATGAGGACGGCAACTTCAAGAAGGCCAACCTCCCTAAGTCGAGCACAGAGAACGAGCGTTCGACCATCGTAATCAAGAGCGATGCGGGTCCGGTTATCCTTATGCGACAGGTGGCTGGTGCTGTTGCCCGTCGTATCGTGACCTACATTCAGGCTGGCGAGCGTTCTGAGATCAACGGCGAGCTCGGTTTCATCAAGTTCGGTTCGCGCATCGACCTTTATCTCCCTCTCGATGCTGAAATCCTTGTCAAAATCGGTGACACCGTGAAGGGCAACACGACTCCTGTGGCAAAAATCTGAAATTGGCCGAAGAGACGCATCGTCCATGTAGGTTCCTGTCAACAATTCTTTCCAAATGAAACTCATAAATCTTCCAAATATTATTACGTGCTGCAATCTGCTATGCGGATGCCTGGCAGTATTCTTTGGCCTTCACGGACACATGGATGCCGCCTGTCTTTGCATCGTATTGGGTGCAGTTTTCGACTTTTTCGACGGAATGACAGCCCGTGCTCTTGGCATAAGCGGCCCAATCGGCAAAGAACTCGATTCATTGGCCGATATGATTTCCTTCGGTTTTGCACCTTCTGTCCTGGCCTATCAGATTTTCATGCACATTGACGAGGATCTCGCGCCTTATTCATGGGCGGCATTTCTTCTTGCAGCAATAATGGCAGCCTTTTCCGCACTCCGCCTGGCCAAGTTCAATTGCGACGAACGCCAGCACCTGTCTTTCATAGGCCTGCCGACACCTGCAAATGCTCTCTTTTGGATTGGATTCACCTATGTTGTTCGCATAGACACGGTTCTCGAATTCATCCAGACACACGCCTATGGATGTGGTTTTACCTTTGGCCTTCTGCTCTTTGCCATGAGCTACATGCTCATCTGCGAGCTGCCAATGTTCTCTCTCAAAATCAAGCCGGGTCACATGTCATGGGCAGAAAACAAAGTTCGCTATTCCTTTCTGATCCTGACAGTGGCAATCCTTGCTGCTTTTGCATGCCTGGGTCAGTTAGCTGCCAGCCTGTCTGTTATCATCCTTTTGTACATTCTATTCAGCTGCGTAGCGGCTAAGAAATAATCACAGTGGCTTATTTAGGTTGCATATTCCTCGTAGCCATCGTCTTGCTGATGTTGGCAATATCGCTCGTCCGGAGTGCAGTAAGCACGCTGGGCGAAATTGCTTACGGCCTTTACCTCACTGTCAAGGACTGGGTATGCAACCTCTTCCGTCCGAAACCGCTTGAGTCGGAAATCGACGATCTCGATTACTACCATCCCACTGAAGAACGAGAGAAACTTTATGACAAAACGGATGGTGAATACATATCATTCAAG
The DNA here is from genome assembly GCA_018065085.1 of Candidatus Liminaster caballi. Lineage (GTDB taxonomy): Bacteria > Bacteroidota > Bacteroidia > Bacteroidales > UBA3663 > Liminaster > Liminaster caballi. Next base: position 9,502 of record JAGHUA010000009.1, read on the forward strand.
GAGATAAAGCACAAGAAAAATCAGTCAAAAGAACGATGAGCAACATTGCAGCCATTTCTACCCCATCTGGCATCGGAGGCATCGCCGTAATCCGCGTCAGCGGTCCGCAGGCCATTGAATGTGTATCTTCTCATTTCATTCCCTTCCGCACTGACCACGCTCTCTCGTCCCGACCGTCGCACACCCTGACATTCGGTCAGTTCTATGCATCTCCACTTGCCGTCGAACAATTTTCCGCTGACAATACCAAACGGGAAACATGCCTCGATGAGGTCGTTGTGTCTCTTTACCGTGCGCCACATAGTTTTACGGGCGAGGATGTCGTGGAGATCTCGTGCCATGGTTCGATCTACATACAGCAGCAGATTCTTGAAGCTTTGTGCAACTCGAAGGCAGACACCGGCAATAGCACGTCGAACGAGGGCCGACCTTACATACGCCTTGCAGAACCAGGAGAATTTACCCGTCGCGCATTCGCAAACGGCAGGTTCGATCTCTCTCAGGCCGAAGCTGTGGCGGATCTTATCTCCGCCCAGTCTGCAGCATCCCACCGCATTGCCATGCAGCAGATGAAAGGCTGTATAAGCCTGAAACTTGCCAGTCTTCACGATCAGTTACTTCATCTCAACTCGCTCCTTGTGCTCGAACTGGACTTCAGCGAGGAGGACGTCGAGTTTGCCGATCGTTCGCAACTCCTTGCCCTTGCTCAGAACATCGATAACGAGGTCACGCGTCTGGCTTCAACATTCCAAGCCGGACAAGCCATCAAGAATGGCATTCCTGTGGCCATAATCGGAGCGCCAAACGTTGGCAAATCCACACTTCTTAACGCTTTGCTCAAGGAAGACCGCGCCATCGTCTCTGATATTCAAGGAACCACTCGCGATCTCATCGAGGACACAATCACTCTCGGCGGCTATCTCTTCCGATTCATCGACACCGCCGGTATCCGCCATACCGACGATCGTATTGAACAACTCGGCATCGAACGATCACATCAAGCAGCATCGCGTGCACAGATTATTCTCCTTATGTCCGAGCCGGGCATCGACTACCCTGAAATCGAGCATCGCAATGACCAACACATTATATATATATTAAATAAGGTAGATACCACGGGCCAGGCACCTGTGGCTACTCTCGATTTCCCCGTATCGCACATCAGCATTTCCGCAAAAAACGGCACCGGCATCGATGCTCTTGAGAATGCCCTTATCGACTGCGTTCGTGTTAAAGACTCCCAAAGCGACGTCATCCTGACAAACCTCCGACATTACGAAGCCCTTCAAGACGCACACTCACATCTCCTCCGTGTCATACAGGATCTCAGTTCACATATCTCTGCCGACCTCGTTGCCGAAGACCTTCTCTCCGTCATCGACTCTCTGAACGCTATTCTCGGCCGCTCCATCACCACACAAGACACCCTCAACAACATCTTCAAGAATTTTTGCATCGGAAAATAGATAATAAACAACCAAAAACAAATCAAAAAAAACGGCAAACATGGTATCACGCTGAATTGTGTGCTACATTCAGGACCAATCAGAAAAGACACCTGAAAGAAATGATGAACTTCGGGAACAGTTTTCTGCTGTCACTCCTGCCTGGCATTGGAACAAGAAACATTGGAGCGATGTGTATTACGAGCAGTTGGAAGATGAGTTGCTCAAAGGTTTGATCAAGGAATCAGTATGTGAAGGACAGTCATGGATCAGCGAAGACGGTAAATGTCCTGAAACAATAGAATAAGATGAAAAAGATACAATCATGAAAAGAAAAATTGTAAGCATCCTGGCAATTGCATTGTACACAACAATGGCACAGGCAACCGATTTCATCACCTTTAAGCGTAATGCTACTACTGACATAGAGTTGACAGGAAAGGCAGATACCATCACCTACGATCCTAACGATTGGAAAGGTGTGCATATTGCCGTCCGCAACCTCAGGCA
>JAGHUA010000015.1 GCA_018065085.1 Candidatus Liminaster caballi
ATTAGAAATAGTAAGCAACGCCGATGCGGTGTGTGCCGAGCTTGTAGTTGTTAGAGATTGTCTCTACATTGCCAAGAACCTCTTCCTGAGCCTTAAGCTTACCTGTGTCGCCCATTGGGATAGCATAGGTATAGCTTACCTGAAGGTGATCGAACAGGATTGCACCAACACCGAGGTCGAGCTTCCAGTTTGAAGAGTTATCGAGCTTAAGAGACTCCTTTAAGCCTACTTCCTCGAATGTCTTCTTAACATCATTAAGACCATAGTTGAACTGAGGACCAGCCAGCACGTATGGAGTAAGGACGTTGCTAACTGCAGGGAGCTTGAAGTCATAACGGAGGTGAACAGGAATGCTCATCTGCTTGAGGGTCTCAGTGCCCTCTGCAAAAGGAACCTTCTCCTGAGAGTAAACCAAAGCACCGTCAACGCCAAGACCTACAACTGGGAGCGAAACCATGGCGGTAACACCTGCAAACCAGCCATTCTCTGGGTCAGCCTTGGTATCTCCGGCATGATCCCAATCGATCTTAGAGATATTCATACCAGCAGTGACACCCCAACCGAATGTCTTAGCAGAAGCTGTTGTGCCCATGAATGCAACTGCAGCAAGGCACAGAGAAAGAATGATCTTCTTCATAATAAATAAATGTATTAAAGGGTTAATAGATAGTTTATCACATTTTCGGCAAAACCGAGCAGAATAAGTCCCACCGCCACAATGACCGACCACCAGCGTGTGGCTGGAGCCGACATATTGGCCATGGTGAGGCAGAGATTCATCGACACAAACACGCCTGCCATGCATATAAACAGCGGATAAGCAACCGGATCGACCGCTGCAAGAACCATAATGACTGCCACCGCACAGACAGAAGCCAGCATCACCGAACGGATGCGCAAGCTGCTGACCACATTGACAAACAGACCATTGGTAACACACCAAAAAAGCATGACGGCAATGGCGATAAGGAACAGCATCGGCGTGAATGCCAGCTGGCTGATGACAATGAATCGATCAGGGAAATGCCAATCCATGATGCCGGCAAACGACATGAGATAGGCATCGGCACAGTCGTCACTGACAGCAAAAAGCATCACGCAATAGCTGATCCATGCCATGAAGATCGCTCCCGACACAATGCTCAGGAAGTTGCGCATCGTGAAATTGCGGAGGCAGAACATAAAGAACGGCATAGCCAGCAGCCAGATGGCCGATTCGGCATAGATCACCGTGCTTAGCCCTATCATCGATCCGCATAACAGGAATCGCGGTGTATCGTCGGTCGATAGCCAAGAACCTGTGCTGAGGAGGAAGACGGCTGTAAAACTTGTCAGCAACAGATCCTGCTGCCACCATAGCATAGGCGATGCGAGATGGATGGTCGATAGATTGAGTATGCTGGCAATGATGACCCATGACAATGGCAGCAGACCATTGATAGAACGAGTGGCAAGTCGGTTGGCGCTGATACAATAGACTATGCCTGCCGCAATGACTCCGCCCAACAGCCATTGAACGGAGAGCGCACACCAATCGCCCATGCCCAACACACATTGGGCAATCACGACCGCTATGCTCAGCAACAGGTAAAAAAGCGACTCGCCACTCTGCATTACTTAAAACTTATTCAGATCCTGACCGATGTCGCGGCGATAATATTTGCCGTCGAACTTGATAATCTCGGCACCGCGCATCGACTGGGCAAGAGCCTCGTTGCGGTCATTGCCATAGGAAGTGACACAGATCACACGTCCGCCGGCAGTCACGATGTCTCCGTCCTTGACTGCAGTACCTGCGTGGAAGAGGATAGACTTACGGGCATTATCCTCAGGCGACACAACGCCCTGAGTGAACAGTTCGTCATCCAGACCGGCCATCACCTTGCCCTTCTCGTAAGAACCAGGATAACCGCCACTCACAAGCACCACGGTCACAGCCGTACGAGGATCTTCTTCGAGCGTCTTGGTGTCGAGATTGCCATCAGCCACGCCTTCCAGCAGTTCCACGAGGTCGCTCTTGATACGAGGCATCACAACCTCAGTCTCCGGATCGCCCATGCGGACATTATACTCGATGACCATAGGATCGCCGGCATGATAGTGCTGTATGTCACGATCCATGCGGATAAGGCCAAGGAAGATGAATCCCTTGTACTTGAGATTCTCCTTGAGCAGGCCGCTGATCGTAGGCTTCACGATGCGCTCTTCCACTTTCTGCATAAATTCGGCATCGGCAAACGGAACTGGCGAACAGTTGCCCATACCGCCGGTGTTCAGTCCTGTGTCGCCCTCGCCAATGCGCTTGTAGTCCTTGGCAACAGGCAGGATCTTATAGTGACCCTCGCCATCGGTGAGCACGAACACCGAGCATTCGATGCCCGACATGAACTCCTCGATGACCACAGTGCTCGATGCAGCGCCGAACATGCCGCCAAGCATCTCCTTCAGTTCGCGCTTAGCCTCGGCAAGGTCTTCGATGATAAGCACGCCCTTGCCGGCTGCAAGACCGTCGGCCTTGAGCACGTATGGAGCCTTGAGAGTGTCAAGGAAACGGCATGCATCGTCGTAGTCGGCAGCGGTGAAGCTCTGATAGCGAGCAGTAGGAATGCCATTGCGGGTCATGAACTGCTTGCAGAAATCCTTCGAGCCTTCAAGCTGGGCAGCAGCCTTCGACGGACCGATGACCTTGATGCCCGAACCCTCAAAGTAGTCTGCCACACCATTGACCAGCGGATCCTCAGGTCCAACCACGATCATCCCGACTCCTTCCTGCTTGCAGAAATCGGCAATCCTGTCAAACTCATTGACCTTGATCGGCACGTTCTTGCCATAGGCCGATGTGCCGGCATTGCCTGGAGCAATAAACAGTTCGTCACACTTTGGGCTCTGAGCCAGCTTCCATGCGATGGCACATTCGCGACCACCACTACCAAGTAAAAGTATTTTCATATCCTTTATAAAATATCCATTTGTGCCGCGAAGATAGGTCATAATTTTCAAATATGCAAAGAATTGTGCAATTTTCCGTACAATTTCTTGGTGATTTCGTAAAAATGCACTATTTTTGCCGCACAAATACAACCCAAAATATTTACAAACTACAACAAACCATGAAACTTAATTTCGAAATTGAGTATCGCACTGTGTGGGGTGAATCCATCGGAGTCAACCTCGGCAGCAACGACTCAGAACCCGTAATGCTTCAGACAGAAGACGGTATCGTGTGGCGCGGATCGACCGAAGCCAAACTCCCGACCGGTGGTGTTGCCCTGCTCTATCGCTATGGCGTGTGGCGCGATGGCAAATGTGTCCGTCGCGAACAGGCCTCAATGCCTCATGTGCTTGCCACAAAGGGCAATGTCCGCACCTACAATCTCAAGGACAGCTGGCATGATGCCAAGCGTGTGGCCGGCGTGGCCGTGCCTGTATTCTCGCTGCGCAGCAATGGCAGTTTCGGCGTAGGCGATTTCGGTGACCTCAAGACTATGATCGACTGGACGGCAATGACCGGTATGAAGGCCCTGCAGATCCTGCCTATCAACGACACCACGATCACCAACACCTGGACAGACTCCTATCCATACAACTCCATCTCAATCTATGCCTATCATCCGCAGTATGTCGATCTGCGCCAGCTGCCAAAGCTTGCCGATCAGGACAAAGCCGCTGCCTACGAGGCAAAGCGTCAGGCGCTCAACGCGCTGACTCAGATTGACTATGAGGCAGTGAACAACACCAAGCGTGCCTACCTCCACGATCTTTTCGAACAGGAAGGCGCCGCCACGCTCGCATCGACCGACTATAAGACGTTCTTCAAGAACAATGACGAGTGGCTTATTCCATACGCCGTGTTCTCAGTGCTGCGCGATATGTATGGCACTCCAGACTTCAGCCGCTGGCCTGAACACAGCAGGTTCGACAAAGTGGCAATCGCCGCATTTGCCGCCAAGAAGGACAATCATCACAAGGTGCAGTTCTACTGCTACGTTCAGTTCCTGCTCCACACACAGCTGCTCGCTGCCAGCAACTATGCCCGCGAGAAGGACGTAATCCTTAAGGGCGATATTCCGATCGGCATCAGCCGTGCTTCGGTTGAGGCTTGGGTCGAACCATTCTATTTCAATATGAACGGACAGGCTGGTGCTCCGCCGGATCCATTCTCAGACAAAGGCCAGAACTGGGGCTTCCCTACCTA
>JAGHUA010000041.1 GCA_018065085.1 Candidatus Liminaster caballi
CCTAAATCTAAAGCAGCTATTATCGAAAATCCTTTCTTTGCAATCATGAATGAGCCGAACTCAGTATGGCAGAGACTGAAGAGAAAGATGGCTCTGTTGGACGTGGCAGATGAAAAGACGGCGTCCGGTAAGCTTGACATCATCATTCAGCTTCCATACTCGACCTCGACCGAAAACAAGAAGGCAAAAGCTGAGAACAGGATTAAAGATATAGAAATGCAATTGGTGGATTCAAAATACGGTATTGCTTATGCTGATGCCACTGAGAAAATCACTCAGTTGAATAGACCAATTGAAAACAATCTGCAGAAACAGGTTGAGTACCTAACCGATCAGGCATTTTCTCAGATTGGTATGACTATGGAAATTCTAAACGGCACTGCCGATCAGAAGACTATGCAGCAGTATTACAGCCGCATAATCGAACCGATTGTTGCCGCTGTCGTTGAAGAATTCGTGAGAACTTTCCTTTCTCAGACATCCAGAACCCAAGGAAAGTCCATACTATATTTTAGAGATCCGTTCAAACTCGTCCCTGTCGATTCGATGGCTGAATTGGCTGACAAGCTAACTCGTAATGAGATCATGACATCGAACGAAATCAGACAGAAACTTGGTATGAAGCCTTCGGATGATCCGAGAGCCGACATGTTGCTAAACAGCAACCTAAACCACACTGACGAGGAACTTGATCTGGGTGGTTCTGAAGATTACTATGAAGAGGAGGAAGATCCGTACTATGAGACATACTGATTGCGATTTCTGCGGATGGGCTACAGTCGCGAATGTCAAATGCTCGGACGGTAGAACAATTCTGCCCGACGCATTTAAACATCAGGATGGCATTAAGGTGCCTCTTGTTTGGGGGCACCAGCATGATGATCCTGAAAAGACTCTGGGCCATGCATATCTCGAGAATCGAGACGGTTCCATGTATGCCTATGGATATTTCAACAATACTCCTAGCGGCAAACTCGCCAAACAGCTCGTTGACAACGGAGACCTTGATGCTCTGTCCATCTGGGCAAATAGCCTCACTCAGGACTCCAAACGTTGCGTGAGCCACGGCGAGATTAGAGAGCTCAGCCTTGTTCTCGCAGGAGCTAACCCCAAAGCAAAGATCGAAACCGTCATTAGACACGGCATCGAATACGAAGAAGAAGCTTATATTCTTGGAGGTAACATTGAACTTATGCATAGTTCACTAAACCATGATCCTCAGGATAACCTCGACCTCGTTAACGAGGATGGCGAAGAGCTTCAGCACGAAGACGCCAAGAAAGAAGAGAACCCTGCAGGCAATGACAAAACCGTCCAGGAAGTTGTCGACAGCATGACCGAAGAGCAGAAAACCGTTATGTATGCTCTTATTGGCGCAGCTATTTCCGGCGATTCCGACGACGAAGATCTCTCCGATGACGAAGAGATGCAGCATGCTGATGGCGGTAGAACCGTACAGGAAGTTGTCGACAGCATGACTGAAGAGCAGAAAACCGTTATGTATGCACTGATTGGTGCAGCAATCGAAGAAAATGATATTGAACATTCCGAAGGAGGAAATGATATGAAGAAGAACGCATTTAACGCAGCAGATACTCAGGAAGTAAACATCATCTCCCACGAGATGCAGTCCGATATCCTCGAGTATGCAAAATCCAACCATCTTACTTTCCAGAGAGCAATGGAAGAGTACTGTGCACAGGACGAGCTCGCACACGACGTATTCTCCGGCGAAGACATGGGTTCCCTGCTTCCCGACTACGAGCTTATCGATCCCAAAGCACCTCCCATTCTCTACCCCGATGACAGCTGGGTTGACAGTGTCATCAACGGTGTACATAAGTCTCCCATTGCTCGTATCCGTACCCGCAAGGCTGATGCTCGCCAGGCTGAGCTGAAGGCTCTCGGTTACAAGAAGGGCACCTACAAGAAGGAAATGGGTAAGATCAACCTGCTTGGCAGAACCCATGACGCACAGACCATCTACATCAAGGACAAGCTCAATCGTGATGATATTCTTGACATCACTGACTTCGACGTTGTTGCTTACAACTACGCAGTAATGCGTCACACCCTGAATCAGGAGATCGCACAGGCAATCATGTTCGGTGACGGCCGCGACGTATCCGACCCTGATAAGATTAAGGAAGATCACATCCGTCCTATCTGGAAGGACGACGAGCTGTACTGCATGCACTTCGATGTAGACTTCTCTGCTATGGGTACTGAACTCACCGGCAGCAACAACGGCGCAAACTTCGGTAAGAACTACATTATGGCAGAAGCAATCATCGCAAAGGCTCTGTACGCACGTGAGCAGTACAAGGGTTCCGGCAACCTGACCTTCTACTGCACTCCTCACACTCTGAACGTCATGCTGCTTGCTCGTGACCTCAACGGTCGCAGAATCTACAGCTCCAAGGCTGATCTCGTTGCAGCTCTTGACGTTAAGGGCATTCAGACCATCGAGCAGATTGACAACCTCGTACGTACCGACGCAAAAGGCAATCAGCACAAGCTCCTCGGTATCTTCGTTAACCTGCAGGACTACACCCTCGGTTGCGTAAAGGGTGGTCAGATCACTAAGTTCGAGCAGTTCGACATCGACTTCAACCAGCTCAAGATGCTTCTTGAGACTCGTCTTTCCGGCGCTCTCGTCGAGTGGTACTCTGCTATCGCTCTTGAAGAGGCTGTTGAAGCTGAAGACGACGAAACCTGATTAAGTCCGAATAAACATCTATAAGGAGGAAAAAATACCATGATGAACGCTATTTTCCAGATCGGCGATGAGAAGAACATCCGCGCATTCATAGCTTTCGGCAAGGAAGCTGATGGCAAACTGTACGAAGACTCCGGCTTTAAAGTTCAGGTCGCAGCTGAGGAAGCACAGAACGCTTTCGAGAAGGGCATGCTGCTCGTAGATATTGGCGACGCTGGCGAGGTAGCACCTGTTGCTTTCGTTGACGGCTCCGTCATCGTTCTCAAGTATTCCGCTGCTGCTGATCAGACTCCGGCAGCTGTTGCACCTGTTGCTTTCGCTTGCAAGGCTGCAGAGTAATTCAGAATGAGGTGATTCTGGATGGCTAAAACATCTGGGGTTGTTGGATTTGCAATAACGGAAGAGAAAACAGTTAATGGACAGGGTACAGGCGTGTGGGTTGACCAGATCGTAGAGCGACCATATCGTGGAGATCTGATCAGAAATACTCGCAAGCTTTCTGCAGCCGCAGAAGTTAATGGAACTCTTGTTCTTAACAAAGACGTCAGCATTGTTGCTGATATTTACGCCCTCCAGAACTACCAAAACATCGTATACTTTAAGTTCGCAGGTGACGATAGGGCTTGGCGTGTCGAAAACGTTGAGCCCAATCGCCCTCGAATAAATCTTACGATTGGAGGTATCTGGAATGGGCAGCAGGCTTGAGCTTCACGAAGAGATTTGTGAAGTATTAGGATCCCGAAATGCTTATTTTCAGGGACCTGGCAAAGATCGTATGAGTTATCCTGCCGTTATGTATAAGTTCGAAAACGTTAACGTCAAAAGCGCTGACAATAGAGCATATTTGAAACTTCCGAGATATAGCTTGACGATTATCGATCAAGATCCTGATTCGACAATCTGGTCTGATATGATGGATCACTTCAAGTATTGTTATTTCGACAGAATGTACGTGGCGGATAACTTAAACCACTGGGTATTAACAATATATTATTAAGGAGGAAAAATCCACATGGCTGAAAAATTCAATCTTTCATGGGATGGTATCGGTGAAAGATATTTCGAAACCGGCTGTGATCGTGGCGTCTTTTACAAGCAGGAAAATGGCGCATATGGCAACGGCGTTGCTTGGAACGGTCTCATCAGTGTTTCTCAGAATCCCTCCGGCGCAGAACCTACAGCTCTTTACGCCGACAACATTAAGTATCTGAACCTCATGTCTCGTGAGGAGTTCGCGGCTTCCATCTCCTGCTACACCTATCCCCCTGAGTTCGCAGAATGCAATGGCGAAAAAGAACTCTGTGCTGGCGTAAAGCTCGGTCAGCAGTCCCGCGTTCCTTTTGGTTTCTCTTACAGAACCAAGATCGGCAACGACGAGAAGGGCTCCGCATTCGCATACAAGATCCACCTTGTATACGGCGCGCTTGCGTCTCCCTCTGAGAAGCAGTACCAGACCGAAGGCGAATCTCCCGAGGCAATGGAACTGTCTTATGAAGTAACCACCACTCCTATCGAGGTGGAAGGTTTCGAGCCCACCGCACATATCGAGATTGACTCTCGCAATTTCACAGACGCGGCCGGCCAGGCAAAGCTCGCAGCATTCGAGCAGTACCTGTATGGTAAGCCCGAAGTTGACCCCGGCGAGGGTGGCAGTGTAGTCCCCGCAGTTCCCGCAAAGCTTCCTCTCCCTGCAAAGATCATCGAACTTCTCGGCGCAGACGACTAATCCACAAAACTTCAAAATGGGCTAGTTACTCTAAGGGTTTCTAGCCCTTATTTATTACTTACTGAAAAGGAGATTATATTATGGTAAAAGAGACCATCACTTATGTAGACTACAACGGTGTTGAGAGAACTGAGGACTATTTCTTCAACCTCAACAAGGCCGAAGTCATTGAGATGGAGCTTAGCTCCGAGACCAGTCTGGCTGACAGACTTACCACTATTGTAAACGCGAAAAACAGGCCTGCAATCGTCAAGGTATTCAAGGATATACTCTTCAAAGCATACGGTGAGAAGAGTGAAGACGGCAAGAGATTTATCAAGTCCGACGAGCTGTCTATCGCATTCTCTCAGACTCCTGCTTATGAGCAGCTGTTCATGAAGCTCGCAACCAACGATGTATATGCCGCAGACTTCATCAACAAGATCGTTCCTGAAGTAAGCGAATCGGAGGTCGCCGCTGCAAAGGCTGCTGCCGGAAAGTAATGTTAACCATAACCGTTCCGAAAACCGACCAGTTCGATTCGGAAAAGGAAGAGTTTATCTACATAAACGAAACTAAGCTGACATTGGAGCATTCCTTACTGTCAATCTCCAAATGGGAAGCCAAGTGGCACAAAGTCTTTCTCGGGAAAGAAAAGAAATCAACTGAAGAGATCATAGACTACATTAAATGTATGACGATTACTCCTAATGTTGATCCGAATGTGTACTATGCCCTTACAGAAGATAACATAAAAGAGATTGATGCCTATATAAACAATCCGATGTCAGCAATCACTTTCAGAGAGATTCAAAATAAATCATCTCGAGAGCCTATAACAAACGAACTTATTTATTACTGGATGATATCTCTCAACATTCCAGTGGAGTTTGAAAAATGGCACATAAACCGCTTATTAACATTAATCAGGCTTACGAGCCTTAAGAACAATCCTAAAAAGAAAACAAATCAGAAAGAGCTCATAGAGCGTTATCGCGACATTAACGAACAGAACAAGAAGAAATTTAACACGAGGGGATGATTCTACGATCACACTCAAACAAAGCGGCGATTTTTCAAAGTTTAACACGTTCTGCGAGAGACTTAAAGAGGTTGCTAAACTTGGGGATCTAGACCGCTATGGAAGAGCCGGCGTCGAAGCTCTAAGATCAGCAACACCGATTGAAAGCGGAGAAACTGCTAGCTCGTGGTATTACGAGATCGATAGATCCAGCGATCGTGTTGTTCTGAGATTCTTAAATTCGCACATCAACAAAGGTGTTCCTATTGCAATCATTCTGCAGTATGGACACGGTACCGGCACGGGCGGTTGGGTTGAAGGCAGAGATTATATAAACCCCGCCGTCCTGCCAATTTTCGAACAAATAGCCAACGACATGTGGGAGGAGGTTAAGCGAGCTTGAGCAACAATATTGATAGAAACGTTGTCGAGATGGAGTTTGACAATGGCCGGTTCGAGAAGAACATAAACCAGAGCATGAACTCTATCGACAGCCTAAAACGGTCGTTAGATTTTTCTGGAAGTAATGATAGCGTATCGAGTATCGCTAATAACATCCAATCCTTAACTGATAGATTTTCAACGCTTGGTATTATCGGCATGCGCGTAATTCAAAATCTTACCGATGCCGGTATGAAACTAGTGTCTAAAACGTTTTCTTTTATCACTGATGGTATTATCAGCGGTGGTATAAAGAGAGCTATGAACCTTGAGAATGCGCATTTCCAGCTTCAGGGACTTCTTAAGGATGAGAAGGCTGTCGCTGACGTCATGGTTAACGTAAACGATGCTGTTGATGGCACTGCTTACAGTCTTGACGCAGCTGCAAAAGTAGCTTCTCAGTTGGCTGCATCTGGCATGACCGCAGG
>JAGHUA010000079.1 GCA_018065085.1 Candidatus Liminaster caballi
TGCTTAAATATGAACAAACTGACATTATTTCTCATAGATGAGATGCAATCTAAACGAAAGGGAGGCATCTATCATAAGACACAAGTAATGCTTGCCTATAACTCTAATCGTATAGAAGGCAGTAAACTAACCGAAGAACAGACTCGATATATTTTCGAGACTCGAACGATTGGTTTTAAAGAGGAAGAAGCAGTGCCGGTAGATGATATTATTGAGACTGCTAATCATTTCTTGGCATTTGACTTTCTGCTTAAAACTATTGATGTACCACTGAATAATGATATAATCAAAGAGTTCCATCGAATCATAAAAGCAGGAACAGCAGATGCGCAAAAAGACTATTTTCGAGTAGGAGATTGGAAAAAATTAGGAAACGAAGTTGGAGGAATTACTACTACCAAACCTTCAGAAGTCGGAAAAGAGATGCAGGCATTGTCCAATTGGTATGGAAAGATAAAAACAGTAACGATAGAAACATTGGCTGACTATCACTATCGTTTTGAACGCGTACATCCGTTCCAGGATGGCAATGGCCGTGTCGGACGTTTAATACTGTTCCGTGAATGCTTGCGAAATGATGTGATACCTTTCATAATAGATAATGAACACAAGCAGTTCTATTATCGAGGACTACGAGAATTTGCCGACACTCCTGGATTTTTGGTTGGAACATTCCAGTCTGCGCAAGATACATATACAGCATGGCTTAAATATTTCAATGAAGATTTACTGACCGATATTCATGCATGATAAAACGATACGTTACGTACAAGAATAGCTTATTATCACCGTTGACCAGCGTACCTTCTCTGTGAGCGTTGGAAGCTGACAAGAGGATTGGTGTTGGGAGATTGGAAATGAGAAAAGTTTGCGATTTTTGACAAATTGTCACAATCTGTTCTGAAAATCAATAAATTATAATCATCTTTGTGCGCCATCATGATGATGAGCCAAAATGAGTTAATACAATATAAAGTACTAATGGCAAATGATTTAGAAATACGAAATAGCACAATAGAACAATTGAGGCTATTTCCAAGCTCTTTGACAGAGCCAGAACAACAATCATTGGGCATATCCAGAATATTTATGCATCAGGAGAACTGGAAAAGGAGAGCACATGTCGGAAATTCCGACACATGGGAGAAAACGGACAAGAGTATGCCCCTCAATATTATCCTTCCTATGCGCCTTTCCTTTTTATGAAACGAATACTAAGTTAGGTTATGTTATTAAATATCGAACTCAGAAGCACAATCTATGAGAATGCCATTATCTTGCCTGTAAAAGATGGGTATAATGATAACGGCTGCCTTGCAGGAGGAGTTCTTGATGGAGATGGTTCATTCATTGAGAATTCGGCTTTTTCAGTAACTAAGGGCTGTAGTTATGAGTATGATCATGTCGAGCAGGAAGAAGATGAGGTTATATATATAGGCTCTTTGCTCAACATATTTGGACATACTTTTACTGATAATCTGAAGAAACTATGGTATCTCTGTACCGATGAATGTAGAAAGAGAATTACCGACGGAGCAAAGGTCGTATATATAACTACAGGCAATCAGCCATTAGCATCTTATTCCATTCGTTTTTTTGAACTTGCCGGTTTCGATCTGTTATCTTGGCATCATGTCACACATATTACTCGATGCAAGTCTTGCATTATACCAGATGATTCTTTTGGATGTGAAGATATATACAAAGGCGGTTTCTATACCAAGGAATTTGGTGACATTATAGCAACTATTAAGAATAATGTCACGAAGACAGCAGGAGCATTATATCCGGAAAAAATATATTTCACACGTTCAAAAATCCCAAACAACCAATGGCGAGAAATGGGAGAAGAGTGTATTGAGAAAGTATTTGCCAAAATGGGATATTCAATTATCTCTCCAGAAAAGCTCGAACTTGAGACACAATTGAATCTTTTAATGCATTGCAAAGAATTCGCCGCAACAGAAGGCTCGGTTTCGCATGGCGCCGTATTTTGCAAACCTGGGACCAAAGTCATTATAATACGCAAAGTTGATCAGACCAATCATTGTCAATTGGTTTTGAATCAAGTGGCGGGTGTGGACGTAACATACATCAACGCGCATCGTTCTGTGCAGGCTACGGCAGATCGTCCGAATTGGGGGCCTTTCTATATGTGTATAACACCGGAGTTGGAGAGTTTTGTCGGCCATAAGATCTTTCATCTTCCTCTTTGCCTAAGACCTTCCTGGTGGTGGTATAACTATAGAAATAGGAAGATTGTCAAAAGATTCATTGCTTGTGTCAGACATGATAATTAGGTACTTTTGAAGTTTATGAAAAATACAATCTCTTTTCATTATTGAAATAGAATGAATTGTTTAGTTAGTATCGTTATCCCTTCCTTCAATTCGAAGGCTTTTATAAAAGATACGCTGCTGTCTGTTGAGGCTCAGACATACCGCCCTATAGAGATCATTGTGGTGGATGATGGATCAACAGACGGAACGGCTGATTATGTCGAATCGTTGCATCTCCCTGATGTCAGAGTTGTCAGGCAGGAGAACGGTGGTGCATGTGTGGCTCGAAACAGAGGTTTTGCAGAGTCACGAGGAGAGTACATCAAGTTCTTTGATGCTGATGACATCTTGATGCCTGACGCATTGGAGAAGCAAGTGAGGCATCTGGAAAGCCTTGCAGAGAATGAGGTTTCTATAGGTTCATACCGTTTGAAAGACGAAATCATCACACCAGAGGAAAACTGGATGGGAGGCTTTCTGACACCGTTGCCGATGTACAGGCGTTCGGTTATAGAAAAGGTCGGTGGATTTGATCCGAAAATGAAATTCTGGCAGGATGCAGAGTTCGTCTATAATTGTTGGGCTCATGGTTTCAGGTTCAGACAGTGCGAGGAATTGATATATGAATATAGATTATGTATCAATCCCAACAGCATTACGAGCAAAAAGAAAGATTGGTCGGTAATCCGTTATTTCTATCTGAAGCATAAAGGTGCAGCTAAGGACTATCTTGGAGAAGTGGCATATAACCGCTATTTCATCATGGGTCTTTACATCCATAATACTAATCCGATTGACCACCCATCAACTCTGTACCATTTCCTTCGCAAGCAGATGCCGTTCAGAATTCATCCTGCTCAGATTTGCGGTTCACGTGTAGCCGGCTATTTGGCATGGTATGGAGGCTATATATTGCCGTATGAGTGGTGGTATGGATGGGTATCCTGGTTCTTTGATAAATTTTGAAATTGAGCGCTATCACTAATGGAGAATCCTCTTATTTCTATCGTCATTCCAGCCTATAATGCTGCCAAGTATATTTCTGATGCAGTGCAATCTGTGTTGGATCAGGATTATCGCCCGATTGAGGTCATTGTGGTCGATGATGGCAGCACGGACAATACATGTGAAGTTGTTGAGCGGATTGCATCTCCTGAAGTTTCCTATTATTATAAGGAAAATGGAGGTGCAAGTTCGGCAAGAAACTATGGCATTGAGCGAGCAAATGGAGAATATATAAGGTTTGTCGATGCCGATGATCTCTTATTGCCAGGCTCTTTATCGAAGCAGATAACACATTCTTTATCATTGTCAGACAAGCAAATATCCATTGGGCACTATTTGTCATACAATAATGAGGAACGAATACCTGCACTGCATTCCATGGCTGCCTATCCGCCATGGCTGGCCTTGTATCCTAAACGCGCACTGATGGATGTCGGAGGTTTCGATACTAATATGAAGACAAGTGAGGATTTGGAACTTACAATAAATTTAAAGGCTCATGGCTATAGATTTGTTCTGACTGATGCTGTTGTTTATAAATACTGGTGTGGTAGAAATCCAGAATCACTTTATATGGAAGCAACGCGCAATAAAGACTGGAGCCGCATGCGCTATTTTTTTAAGAAGCATCTGGTTGATTATGCCAATTTCACTACATTCAAGGATTATTATCGCTTCTTCATAATTGATCTTTATTTAGGAGGTAATACGTCCGATTATAAGTTCCTGCGTCACGAATTGCCATTCCTTGTCCGTCCAACTCAGACATGCAAGTCTCGCATATTAGGTTATGTGCTTTGGTATGGTGCATATTTCGTACCATTTGATCATCTTAGGAAAACTTTGAATTCTATTTGCCCAACCGGCATGCAGAATTGGCTGCATAGGCATAGGTTGTAAGTAGATGTCGCTTGATATGACAATAATAAAGGCCTCCGCCCTCAAAATGAGGGCTGGAGGTCGGAATATTCGACGATGGTGTCGAAACAGGGACACTGCTTGGCGTTTTGTTTATATGAGGTATTAGATAATGTAATAACTCATTCGGGGAAAAAGAGCGGCACTGTAATATTTCACTTTAGCCTTGAGCAACACAAAATGCGGGTAGTTGTCGCAGATGATGGTGTTGGAATTAAGGCCTCAATGGCTAACAATCCTT
>JAGHUA010000054.1 GCA_018065085.1 Candidatus Liminaster caballi
ATGATAGCCCACCAGTCGTATGAATCGGGAGCAAGAATGGAGGTCGTAGAGTGGGAAGATGAGAAGATAATGTTCCGCAACTATGGCACTTTTATTCCTAATAGCATAGAGCAAGTAATACGCAACAATTATCCTGAGTCTAACTACCGTTATCCATTCCTCGTAGAAGCGATGCGTAATGTGAAGATGGTGGAAACAGAAGGTGGCGGCATCCTGAAACTCTTCAACGAGCAGCGTAAACGTCTTTTCCCTATGCCAACATACGACATGAGTGACGGTATGGTAGCTGTAGAGATTGATGGTAGGATGCTCAGCACTACTTACGCCCAGATTCTGCTCAAACATCCAGAGTTAGACGCATCCCAGATATACATGCTCGATCGAGTTGCAAAGAGATTACCGTTGCAAGAGAGACAAACAAGTGAACTTCTCGCAATGGGACTTGTTGTACGTAAGGACGTAGCTCTTGAACTTGCGCCAATTGCTACTCCAAAACACATCAATACGAGTGACCAAACTGAGACGAAAGCACCTCTCGAAAATACCCCTTACGACACGCCAAATGTCGGAAGTAATGTCGGAAGTAATGTCGGAAGTAATGTCGGAAGCCCTATAAAGGGTGAACTAACTGAAAGACAGATGCTTGTATTTATGCAAATTGAACACAATAACTACGTGACGACAGCCAAAATGTCGGAAGCCCTAAAGGTTACGACACGTACTATCGACAGAGAGTTGGCTGTTCTCCGAAAACTTGGATATATCAAGAAGGAAAGCAAGGACAACAAAAGTCCATGGTTAGTATTAAAAAGACCTTGAGACTCCGTTGAAAATTTCACGAACCTCCGTTGAATGATACTACAATATTGCTATTTTAAAAAGAAATATAAACATGTCAAAAGTAAAAATTCAAACAACACTGGGCGACATCACTGTTCGCCTCTACGATGAGACTCCGCTCCATCGTGACAACTTCCTGAAACTTGCAAAGGAAGGTTTCTACAATGGAACAATCTTCCATCGCGTGATTAAGAACTTCATGGTGCAGGGCGGCGATCCGCAGAGCAAGGACGCTCCGATGGGCAAGGCTCTCGGTTCGGGCGATGTGGGCTATACCATCCCTGCCGAGTTTGTCTATCCGCAGCTTTTCCATAAGAAAGGCGCTCTGGCAGCAGCGCGCATAGGCGATGAGGCCAACCCCGAACGTCGTTCATCAGGTTGTCAGTTCTACATCGTGACTGGCGAGGTCTATAGCGCCGGCAAACTGACACAGCTGGAGCGTAAGATGTCGATGCAGCAGTTGCAGGATGTGTTCAACCAGCTTGTGGTGGAGAACAGAAGCCGCATCCTGGAGATGCGCAAGAACCGCGATAATGCAGGATTGATGAAACTTCAGGACGAACTGGAGAAGTCTGCACGCGCAAAAAACGCTGAGATTGGCGAACCGAAATTCACCGAAGCTCAGCGTGAGGCCTATACCACCGTGGGTGGCACTCCATTCCTCGACAATAACTACACCGTGTTTGGTGAGGTTGTGGAAGGCATGGATGTAGTTGAAAAGATCCAGCAGGTAGAGACAGCAGCTGGCGATCGTCCGAAAGTGGACGTCAAGATGTTAGAAGTCACCGTTCTCTGACATTGAGTAATACTGACCGTCACTTATAATAATATGCTCGAACAGGCGCACATCGATCGTGGTGAGTGCCTGTTTGACTTTTTGTGTCAGGTCGATGTCGGCACGGCTTGGATGGGTGCTGCTGTGCGGATGATTGTGACACAAAGCTACGTTCGAAGCCATATATTCGATGGCAGGACGGCATATCTTCTTTATGTCGGCACCTGAGAAGTTCACGCCACCCTCGCTGATGCGTTTCTTGTAGAGTATCTTGCCGCTGTTGCTGCAATAGACAGCCCAAAGTTCCTCGTAGTCGAGGTCAGAGAGCTGTCGGTTGAAGATGTTGAACAGGTCGGTGCTGGATGTGATGCGGAAGCGGCTGTCGGTGTATTGCTGGATCTCGTTCTGATGGCGACGGCCAAGTTCGAGCGCAGCCTGAATGACGCACATCTTTGCAGGGCCGATGCCCTTGAGCATTGCCTTGCGTTCGTCATCGTCGCCTTGCAGCAAGGTATGAGCCAGAGTCATGAGGCTGTTGCCTGTATGAAACATTAGCTCGCGTGCAATGTCCACGGCTGTCTTGCCACGCTGTCCGGTGTTAATGAGAATGGCCAGCAGTTCTACCTCAGTAAGCGAGGCAGGACCGTTGGCCATCATTTTCTCACGCGGACGGTCTTGTTCAGCCCATTCGGTGATAACCATAGTTAATTTATGTCATTAACTGTTTGCTAAATGCCTTACTTGGCGCGCTCTACGTATTCGCCAGTGCTGGTCTTAACGACGATCTTCTCGCCCTGGTTGATGAAGAGAGGCACACGAACTGTACCACCAGTCTCAACAGTAGCAGGCTTCATTGCGTTGGTAGCAGTGTTGCCCATTACGCCTGGCTCGCAGTATGTGATCTCAAGCACGGTCTTGTCTGGCATCTCGGCTGTGAGGATAGTGTCTGTAGATGTGTCGCTGACAACCTCTACGATATCGCCCTCCTTCATGAAGTCACCACCGACAATCATCTTCTTGTCAATGTTAACCTGGTCGAAGGTCTCCTGGTTCATGAATACAGCGTCCTCACCGTCCATGTAGAGGAACTGGTATGGACGATGCTCAACGCGAACGTCCTCAAGAACCTCACCGATGTTGAAGCGCTTCTCAACTACATAACCACTTACTACATCCTTAAGCTTGGTGCGCATGAATGTGTTACCCTTGCCAGGCTTTACATGGAGGAACTCCACAACAACCTGAAGCTTACCGTCGAGACGAATGACGGTACCGTTCTTAATGTCCTGTGACTTGATTGCCATAATATAATATTTTGATGATTAGAGATTGCGAATTGATTATTTGCGGGTGCAAAGATAGCAAAAATATGTAATAAAAACAAAAAATATTGAAGTTTTTTAATAAAATATTTGGTAGTTTGATAAAAAAAGACTACTTTTGCACCCGCAATTCAGCAAAATCAATAATAACTATATAAATTTTCACAGCTATGAAAATGACATTCCAGCCTCACAACCATCGCCGTCTCCACAAGCATGGTTTCCGTGCTCGCATGGCAACAAAGAACGGTCGCCGCGTACTCGCTGCCCGTCGTGCTAAGGGTCGCAAGAATCTGACCGTTGGCGACACTATGCGTTAATCACTGGCGAAAAATCGTTTTAGGCAAACGGATAATTGACTGCTTAGGGTTCGTCCTTTGGCAGTCATTTGTTTTTTTTATACGTAATCAAATCATGAAGCAAAGAATACAATCGTTGCTCAAACAGCTGTCTCAGGGTGTGTTTGAGAAGGACTCGGAACTTGCCCTCTCGCTGTTGGCGGCTCTGTCGGGTCAGAGCATTTTGCTGCTTGGCCCTCCGGGTGTGGCTAAGAGTATGGTGGCTCGCCGTCTGAAGTATGCCTTTACGCGTGCGCGTTCATTTGAATATTTAATGTCGCGTTTCTCCACGCCCGACGAGATCTTCGGTCCTGTGTCGATCAGTCGCCTGAAGGATTCCGATCGTTACGAACGATGTGTGGACGGCTATCTGCCGACGGCGGATGTGGTCTTCCTCGATGAGATATGGAAGGCAGGACCTGCCATTCAGAACACCTTGCTGACCGTGATCAATGAGAAGACCTATCTCAATGGACAGACGCAGCTCCGGTTGCCATTGAAGCTTCTGATCGGCGCCAGCAATGAGTTGCCCACCGAGGGCGAGGGCCTTGAGGCGCTTTATGACCGTTTCATACTCCGTCTCGTGAGCCAGCCGGTGCGCAATGAGGATAATTTCTATTCGATGCTGCGTATGAAAGGCAGCCAGGGTGAGGATTCGCTGCCTGCGGCCGATCAGCTTTCGTCTCTGGCTTTTGGCGAGGATGAGTATGAGTCCTTGCAGCGTCAGATTGACGATGTCGAGATTCCTGACGATGTGCTTCATGCCATCACCGCCATACGTAATGCTCTTAAAGACGTGAAGATAGAGGGTCAGGACGTGCATCGCCAGCTTTATGTGAGCGATCGACGTTGGACGCGCATTGCCCGCCTGCTGCGCACCTCGGCGTTGCTCCACGACCGCACTTCCGTATCGCTTGCCGACCTTCAGGTGGCCGTTCATTGCCTCTGGTCGGAACCTGACGAGATTCCTGCCGTCAGTCGCATCGTTGCCGAGGCGGTGTTCAATCTGTATCAGCATCAGCTCGATGCCATCAATGCGGCTGTGACGCGTCAGATGCGTCTGCTGAAGGTGCGCGAGTCGGCTCAGCTTGCTCGCGAACATGGCGATCACCGTGACGATGCGCTGGTGCTGTTCGATGGTTTCTATTTCGCTGTCGATGACGGCTGCACATCGATCAATGGTATGCCGCTGACCTATATTCCGGCTTCTGAATTCCGTTCGATGGCCAATCATAGGATGGATCAGCCGGCAGTGCGTGGTTTGATGTATAACGATCCGTCTGCACCCAAGCGCAGGGTCATCCGTCCGTTCAGCAATCCTGACAACATCGGTGTCTATGATGCCGAACTGACTCGCGTCAATATCTATCGCGATGCGTCGAACATCTACATCAATGGCGTGCGCTATCCGATGAAACGGGCGCTGACCGCATCGGCTCAGCAGGTCGTGACAGGCCTTGAGCCTCGTACGTCTATCGGTGAGACTGACATCGAGAAGTTTGAGCAGATGGTCGATGACATCTTTGTAAGTGCCAATACGCTTCATATACAGTTGAAGCAGCATCTGTTTGTGTCGGACGATGTGGCTAAGACCGTATCCGGCCACATGGATTCGTTCCGTCGTCAGGTGGCACAGCTCCGTGCCGATGTGCGATTGCTGATCTATGGTGAGTGATGTATCTGTCTCTGCCTGCACATATTGACAAGATCGCAGAATGTATCTGTAGGGACATGGAACAGGGTTTTGCCGACTCTGTTGAGGCTCGTCTTGTGTTCATGCAGCAGCGCGGAGTGACTGATCCCTACGAACTGGCACAGATACGCCAGGATTATATCAGCGAACACCAGCCAAAGGCTCAGGCGTTGCTCGATAAGTATCTCGATGTCATTCCTGACTATCTGGCTGCGCATGACTGTTCGGACGATGAGTTTGCGCAGTCATGGGCACTGATGGGTGGAATATGGAACAATGTGGAGTTCGAGCGCATACGCCACATCGTGCGTGTACAATATCGCTATCCGGCTCTTCTTGATGTGGCCAGGGTCATGGGACGCATTGCCGACGATGAGGGTCCGGAACGTGTGCCTCTCGGGATGGGCAACAAAAACAAGGTCGATCACAGCGCGCCAAGCGACATCGAGGGCGTGGGCGTTGGCAATGATCTGTCGTCGCTGCTGCCTCTTGAGCTGGCACAGATGTCCGATTCCGAACTGTCGTCGCTCTTTGCCTATAAGTTCGCCACACGCCGACTGCAGACGTTCAGCTATAAGAGCAACATCATGCATCCGCAGCATAAACTGCAACTTCATCGGGCACGTCAGAAAGGACCGATGGTGGTTTGTCTTGACACTTCGGCATCGATGCTTGGTGTGCCGAGCGAGGTGTCACACAGCCTTGTGGTGAAACTCCTGTCGCTGGCATTGGCGCAGGACAGGGAACTCCTGCTTATTCCGTTCTCTGTCAATGCGCGTCCGTTCGATGTGAGGCGCAACCGTACGCGTCTGCTCGATTTCTTCCGTCAGCAGGCATCGGGCGATACTGATGCCACCAAGATGATCGAACTCCTTGTCACGACGCTTTGCAGCCGCGAGGAATATGGTGGCGCCGATGTCCTTCTGATCAGCGACTTTCAGATACCGATGCCATCATCGTCATTGTTGCGTCAGCTCAATATGCTGCGCGATGCCGGTACGAAGTTCTTTGGTCTTCAGATTGGCGAGACGCAGGAATCTGCCTGGCCGTCATATTTTGATCGCATCTGGTTCCTGCCATACGAGACGAGGATGCGTCCGTGGTATATACAGAAGTAGGTTTTGAGGTTGTAAGGTTATGAGGTTTTGAGGTGCCTCAAGACTTCAATCCAGGTCAAGGCTGAGACCGATGGAGAACGGAGTGCCCTGCAGTTTGGTGTGGCTGCTGTCGAAGAAAGGGGTAAGTGAATATCTGCCGTAGAGTGAGACATCGTGGTAGGTCAGCTTCACGATGGCGTTGCATCCCCAATGGTTCACGCTCATGCCGTGGCGCAATACATCGTATCTTTTCTCGCCGTTCATCTTCACGCGCGAACGGATGTGGTGGCGCATTTCTGCCTCTGCACCGATTGAAAAGCCTGTCTTTAGCTTAGGATTCTTGTGGGTCAGCATCAGAGGAGCTCTCCAGCTTACGTATGTCATACGTTCGTGGCTGTAGTTCTTCTTCTGGTCGTTTTCGTCGAGCCATGGCGTACAGATGAGGTTATTGTCGGCATCATGGAGGAAGACGGCATTATCTTCTGTCCTATAGCGTGTCCAGCTCACACCGAAAGCGTTTTCTATGCCCCAAGTGTTCCTTTTGTTGAGACTCCAGTGTCCGCGCACGAAGTTGAAACCGAATTCGAGGCTTCCGTCGGGCGACTGAGTGAAGCCTTCCGTCTTGCCGATGCCTGCATATCCGAGGAAGAGATCCATGGCTCCAACTTCCATGGTGTTCTTGCTGTGGCCGGTACACTTACTTGGCTTATTCTCAGGTTCAGACATGATGCTGAGGAAGTTGATCGACCATGTGTTGTTGGTTCTCGACAGCATATTGTTATACACAATGGTGCTGTCAGTCGCTGTCTGCTGATCGCTATCTGTCTGATGGGTGTGGCGGTGTTCCTGTGCGTTGACGGTGGTCAATGTGGCAACCATTGCCAGTGTGAGTATGAGTGACTTTTTCATTTTCTTGTTGTTTTATATGTTCTTTCGTTTTTTTTCGTCCTTTGTCCTTTGTCTTTTGTCCTTTGTCCTTCGTCAGCTTTTCCCTTTCAGCAGTTTTGCGAGTTGTTCGTCGGTGAACTTGCCTGTCAGCACGATGAACGTGTGGCTTGTGCCTGACTTGTCGATGCTCATGACCACCTCCACCTCCTTGTCGTTGTCAGGATTATGGCCGATGATGGTGGTGACGTGTTCGTTGCTGTCAGGGTCTTTGACTTCCATATAGACATCGTAGCCGTCCGTCTGGCGGAGCGTCTGGTAGTCTTTTTTCATGACTTCAAGCACGTTTTTCTCCTTCGCATTGATTATCAGAAGGCTCTTCAGTGCGTTGGTGATGCCTTTGATCTCTACGCCGTTGATCACAGTCGAGCCGCCGCCAATCAGCTTGAGCATTGGGCTTGTGATGCACACATATTCGACGTTGTCCATGCTGCCATATTTCCCGAAAAGTGGGTTCTGTGCAAACGCCTTGCCAATGAAGGTGCCCGTGATGAGTGTGAGGGCTATCAATGTTGTCAGTAATTTTTTCATATTGCTGTTTGTGTGGTTATCGTTATTGCTGTTAATGTTGTTTCTTTGTCATTTTCCGAAATTGATGTATTTCGAGATGTCGATGTCTGTCTGTATCGATGTCGGTTGGGCAAGGATGCCTTCTGCCTTGGAGAGTTTTTCCTGCGAGTGCTCATTGATCAAGGCCAGGGCGCGTTCCATCTGCAGTCGGGCCTCTTCCGGCGTCCTGCATGTGTCGGCGAATGCCGTGGCTCCGTTGCTGGTGTCGATCATGATGAAGCCCACAGTTATGGCGATGGCAATGCAGGCAGCTGCGGCATAGCGGCGGATCATGCCGATGATTGGACGGCGCTTCCTCCTCTCATCTTCCTGCTCCTTCTCTTCGAGCTTGCCTATCATTTCCTCCAGACGTTGCTCAAAGCCTTCCGGAATGTGGCTTTCTGCCTCCTTCATGAGCTTGGCGTCGTATGCCTCAGCCAGTTCATCGAGCATGTGATCTATGTTGTCCTGTTTCATATCAAGCCTTGTTTTTGTGCCATTTCTTTTAGTTTCTTTCTCGCTCTCGATAGCAGTTGCCTGATGTTGTCCTGTTGCCAGCCGGTCAGTCGTGCTATCTGTTCGTTGCTCAGATCGTCCATCGCCTTGAGTTTTATTGCTCTCTGCTGGTCGGCTGGCAATTGTTTTATAAGCAATGTAACCTGCCTCAATCTGTCTCTGTCCTCCACGCCGTTGTCGGTCATCGGGCCGTCATCCGACGGGATGTTTTCGATGTCGGTGTCTGGTTCCGATTCTTGCCGTGCCCTAAGTCGGTCGATGCAGATGTTGCGCGTCACCTTTATCATGTAGGGGAGGAGTTCGGCTTCTGGCGGCAGTTTTTCGCGTGCGTTCCATAACCGCGCCATCGTGTCCTGCACCACGTCCTCGGCCTCTTCTGCCACTTGCATATACCTATAGGCAACTGCAAATAGCCGGCGGCTGTGTGGCATCACCTCTTGGCTGAACGTTCTGCTGTCTGTCATTTTTTCTCTTTCTTTGATGTCTCTTTTTCGTATCTTCTGTCTATATAACGTGCATTGCTGTCATTTCGTGACAACGAATTGCATTTTTTTTTTGAAAATAGTGCGTTTTTTTATCTCCGATGCAAATTTATTCGTATCTTTGCGCTATAATACCTATATAATTAATTAATCTGGCGATGAAAGAGAATGGAATGACGGACGCAGATTTTGCACAGAAACTTGGCATCAGCCAAAACGATGTGGCAGAATCGCAAAAAGGAAAAATGGCGGCAGAAATCGTATTTCAAGCCTTGATATTGGTGCTTCGTCCCAACATATTCAGGCCTTTCTGGTATTCGGAAGGCGAATAGCCGGTCTTCTGCTTGAAGAATTTACCGAAAGCAGATTGTGTGGGGAAATTAAGGCGGAAGGTGACCTCCTGAATGGAAATCTGCGAGTAATGAAGCAGGGACTTGGCTTCGGCAATGACGTAATCGCAGATCCAGTCGGACGGATTACGGCCACTGTATTCCTTGATGGCCATGGAGAGATATTTGGGCGTGACGCAGAGCTTGTCGGCATAAAACTGCACGGTACGTTCCTGCTGATGATGCTGCGCAAGCAGATCCATAAACCGCTGATACAAAAGGCGGCTGCCACGATTGGCCGACTGATCGATGTCGAGCTCATGAATCTGCTGCTGACGCATAAGGCTGAGCACACTGAGCAGGAATGCCTGGAAAAGAGAGCCAATGATGCTGTCGGTCTCAAGCACAGGGCGCGACAAGTAGGCCTTCATAAGTCCGTAATACGGAATCAGAGGTTCGATAAGTTCAAGCGGAACACGGGCGCGGAAATAATGCTTGATGGGCAGATAGCTGTTGGCGAGTTGACGCAGATCGTACGGAATGGAATCGAGCATATCGGACGAAAAGAGTATGGCGTAGGCTTCAAGATTCTCGGAACCCTTGAACTGGATGATGTTGGTCGGCATATTGACAACTATGCCCGAACCCACCATCTCGTACTGTTCGAGGTTGACCTCGTACGACAGTCGTCCACGAAGACAAACCAGCACAAGGAACGCATCGATGCGGCAGGGCTCTCTGAACAGATATTCGTGCGCGATGTGGTCAGTTACCATCAGCCTGCCTTTGTAACTCAGCACGCGGGTCCTGCCAATGTTGCACAGCTGTTCGATGGTGATTCGGGTAAGGCTCATGATGGGTTATGGGTTAGGGATTAGGAAGGTAATCGTGAAAAACTGCTGCAAAGATAGCAAGAAATAAGAAAATATAACCAAAAAAGAGAGATAAAAAAGCTTAAAAACACCCTTTTTTTGACAGAAATGCGAAATATGCTCCAATTTACATGAAATTTTCATCTTTTTCACTTCGAAAAAAAGCCCTACCTTTGCACCCGGAAAAACAACTAAACCAAGATGAAAAAGCTAATATTTACGACAATCATGATGGTTTTGGCCGTGAGTGGCGCAATGGCTCAATCGATGTACCTGAGCCTGGACAGCTGCATCAGCCTTTCCATCAAGAACAACAAGGACATTGCCATCTCGGAAATGAACAAGGAGCTGGCAAAGTATTCGCGCAAGGAGGCATTCACACACTACCTGCCTCGAGTAGAAGCTATGGGAAGCTACCTCAGGAACGAGAAGGAGATCTCGCTGCTCAACGACGACCAGAAGGAGAGCCTGACAAACATAGGCACCACCATGGGTGCGGCAATGGGCGAAAAGGCGGCAACGGTTCTGACAGGCCTGGCTCAGCAGAACCCACAGATGGCTCCACTATTCCAGCAGATCGGAGGAGTGATGCAGCAGCTGACACCAGACATGGCACAAACCCTGAACGGCGTGGGTGCAGGACTGGTGGATGCATTGCGCACAGACACCCGCAACGTGACCGCCGCAGCCCTGATGCTGACCCAGCCTATCTACATGGGCGGCAAGATTGTAGCCTATAATAAGATCACGCGATATGCGGAACAGATAGCCGAAGCCCAGTCGAACCAGAAAATGCAGGAAATGGTAGTGCAGGTGGAGACAGCCTACTGGCAGATTGTGGACCTGGAGAGCAAACGCCAGCTGGCAATGAGCTACAAGAACCTGATCGACACTCTCGACTACAACGTGGAACAGCTGATCAACGAAGGTCTGGCTTCGAAGGCCGACGGACTCAGCGTGAAAGTGAAGAAGAACGAAGCCGAAGTGACATTGATACAGATTGACAACGGACTTGCCCTGTCGCGTATGCTCCTGTGCCAGCTCTGCGGATTGGACATCAATACCGACATCCACCCTACCGACGACGTACTGTCAGCACCTGTCGGAAACGTAGGCCCTGCTTCGGACTGTGTGGACGCAGCATTGTGCAACCGTCCGGAACTGCAGGCACTAGAACTGCTGAGCAAGGTGAACAGCGAGAAGGTGAAAGTGGTCCGTGCTGAATATCTGCCACAGGTGGCATTGACAGCCAACTACCTATGGAGCAACCCATCGGCCTTCAACGGTTTCGAGAAGAAGATGAAGGGAATGTGGAACGTAGGACTCATGGTCAAGGTCCCGATCCTGAACTGGGGCGAAAGCTACTACAAGGTACGATCGGCCAGGATCAAGGCACAGATGTCGGACTACACACTTGAAGAAGCCCGTGAGAAGATAGAACTGCAGACAACACAATGCGCACAGCGCGTACTTGAAGCAACAAGCCGTGAGGAGACAGCACAGCGCAGCATGGCCGAAGCAGAAGAGAACCTACGATTTGCCACCATGGGCATGAACGAGGGCGTAATCCCGATCAGCAACGTAATAATGGCTCAGACCGCATGGCTGTCAGCAAAATCGACAGTCCTTGCAGCTCGCATCGACCGCCGTCTGGCTGAAACCAACCTCAGACGCGCCATGGGTACAGCAAGATAAGAACAACTTTCAACAGATAAAAATTCATCATTCATTACTAAAATTCATCATATTATGAAACTGAAGAACCAATCCGTGGTAGCAATGGTTTTCGCTGCCTTCATTATAATCACAATCGGAGCATTCATCGTCGTAGGCCTTTGCCTGCCTGAACGTGCCGAGATAATCCAGGGTGAGATTGAAACAACCGACTACCGTGTATCGAGCAAGGTTCCGGCACGTGTACTGGAGATACGCGTCCAGGAAGGCGACCACGTGCGCAAAGGCGACACTCTGGCCATACTTGAAGCTCCGGACGTAAACGCAAAACTGGATCAGGTGAACGCACTCTATGAAGCAGCCCAGGCTCTGGACGAGAAGGCACGCAACGGTGCGCAGAAAGAACAGATACAGGGTGCTTACGAAATGTGGCAGAAGGCCAAGGCAGGTCTTGAAGTGGCTGAGAAGAGCTACAACCGTGTGGCAAACCTCTACAAAAACGGTGTTGTATCGGCACAGAAGTACGATGAGGTGAAGGCACAGTATGACGCCATGGCAGCCACCGAGAAGGCTGCAAAGGCACAATACGACATGGCCGAACACGGCGCACGATACGAAGACAGGAAAGCCGCACAGGCAAAGGTGCAGCAGGCCCAGGGTGCAATCAACGAAGTTAGTTCTTACATCGATGAAACCGTGCTGCTGGCAATGGCTGACGGTGAGGTGACCGAGATCTTCCCAGAACTTGGCGAGCTGGTAGGATCGGGCGCCCCGATCATGAATGTGGCCATGACAGGCAACGTGTACGTGACATTCAACGTGCGTGAAGACTATCTCACCGAAATAGCTGTCGGCAAAGAACTTACCGCCTACGTACCTGCATTCGACAAGGACATCACAGTACGTATCACACGCATCAAGAACGTGGGCAGCTTCGCCGTATGGAAGGCAACAAAGGCTTCGGACGGTTATGATCTGAAGATGTTCGAGGTACGTGGTGTTCCGGTCAATTCATCAGATATAGACAACATGCGTTCAGGCATGAGCGTAATCCTTAAATAAGACAAGAACCGATGTTTCCAAGACATAAGAGTATATGGCGTAGAATCCTCTCGCTCTGTCTGACTGACGTAAGGGAATACCTCAAGCGACCTCTTCTGCTGTTCTGTCTGCTGGGTGCTCCATTGATATGCATCATCTTCTTCACCACGCTGATGTGGTCAGGACTGCCTACGAACCTGCCTGCCGCCGTGGTGGATGAGGACGACACACAGGTGACACGCCAGTTCCTACGAACGTTGGATGCAATGGAACAGACTGAGATAGTGGCTCACTTCCACACCTTCGGAGAGGCACGCGAGGCCATGCAGAAAGGCGAGATATACGCATTCTTCTACATACCGGAAGGTACGACCGAAGCAGCCATCGCGAGCCGACAGCCTCACGTCTCGTTCTACACCAACGAGGTCTATTTCATCCCGAGCGCACTCCTGATGAAAGACATGCGCATGGCTGCCGAGCTGCTGGGACTGTCATTGACCCGCGAGACACTCTACGGCAAGGGGCTGACTCCTGACAGGGCAATGGGCATACTGCAGCCGATCGTCATAGAGAAGCATGCATTGGGCAATCCGTACCTGAACTATTCGGTATATCTGTCAAACATCATCCTACCAGGTCTGATCTTCATCCTGACAATGCTCTGCACCAGCTACGTAATCGGTGAAGAATGGAAGAAGGGCAGACAAAAGCTGCTGTATCGTGACATGAACTATTCGCAGACAACAGCCATTGCCGGCAAGGTGCTCCCGATCACAATCATCTATTCATTCTTCATACTATTCACCGACGTATATCTGTACCGTTTCCTGGAGTTCCCGTGCGAGTGTGGTGTCCTGAACATGTTCGTCTGGGGAGTGCTGGGAGTGCTGGCTTCGCAGGGCATTGCCATCCTGTTCTTCGGAATCTTCATCGGACAGATGCGTTTCTCGATGAGCGTGTCATCACTATGGGGCATTCTCGGACTGTCGCTCTCTGGCTTCACGTTCCCAATATCGGCCATGCATCCGGTACTTCAGTATCTCTGCTGGCTCTTCCCGCTGAGACACTACTATCTGATCTACGTCAACCAGGCACTCAACGGCTATTCCATTGCATACGTCTGGCAGAATGTTGTAGCCCTGCTGTGTCTGATGCTCATCCCATTCGTCGTAATACCACGCTATCGCAAGGCATTCCTTAAAGCACAATATAAGCCGTAATGAAATATTTCAACTACATAACACAGGTCTGGTACGCCGAGATGCATCAGGTGCTTCACAACTTCGGCCTTATCATTTTCAGCATACTCGTACCTCTTGCCTACCCTCTGCTCTATACCTTCGTATATACAAACGAGACGGTACGCGAGGTTCCGGTAGCCATTGTTGATGAATGTCACTCGAACATGAGCCGAGAGTTCGCACGAAAAGTTGATGCATGTTCGGAAGTGGAAGTCCTATATCATTGTGACGTAGCACAAGCCCAGGAGCTGATGCGACGTGAGAAGATCTATGCCTACTTGCTGATTCCATCGAGCTTCGACAAGGATATTGCGAAAGGCAGACAGACATACATAGGCCTCTACAGCGACATGCGATGCATGCTCTACTACAAGGCTGCCCTGCTGTCGGCAACGAACGTATCGCTCGAAATGAATGCTGACATCAAGACCAATAACTATCTGCGCCCTACGACCGACCGCCAGGCAGAGATAATGAAAGCTCCTGTGACAAATTCTTACGTGCCGTTATACAATCCACAGAGCGGTGTCGCCAGCTTCCTTATTCCAGCCGTACTGATGCTGATCATCCAGCAGCTGCTGTTCCTGAGCATAGGCACATCGATGGGAATAACACGCGAGAAGAACGGTGGATCAGGTATTCCTTCGGACAATCCGTATTTCCGGAATCCGCTTTGCATTGTCATTGGCAAGGCTCTCTTCTACGTACCTCTGTTCATGTTGATAGCCCTCTATATGTATGCAGGTGTGACCGACTGGTTCTCGTTACTATCGCTGGGCGATTATGCCACATTCCTGGCATTTATCTTCCCATACGTACTGGCCTGCACCCTGATGGGCATATCAATGTCAGCCTTCCTGTACCGCAGCGAAGATCCGATGCTGCTCTACATCTTCATGTCAGTGCCTTTGCTCTTCCTGAGCGGAATGTCTTGGCCTGTAGCAGCCGAACCAATGTTCTGGAGATACGTTTCATGGCTGTTCCCATCGTCATTCGGCACACATGCCTACGCCAGAATAATGGGAACAGGCGCCACACTTCATGAAGTGGCCTTCGAGTGGAAGGGTCTATGGATACAGTGTGCCGTTTATGGCGTGACAGCAATCATGGTATATTGGCACGAATTAAGGCGCATCAAAGATACTCATTTTTTGCGACATAAGCAAGGATTCCTATGCTTTTTTTGTGACTATTTTTAACTTCCGAAACTTAAACTATATAATATAAATAATGTATCAGAAATTCATCATCTCCGACGACGGTGTTCTTAAGTTCGGTAATGTATATCAGCATCGCGAACTGCTGGAGATCGGACAGGACGACTGTCATGGGGGAGGTCTTTGGAAGATTGACCACGCCCGTTGTGCCATCCTGCTTTACGGTCGTTCATTTGAGTTCGGCGGTCCCGACTTCAATTATGTGCGCAGCATCGACTGGCGTGGTGTTGGCGGACGTCCTGCACCTTTGCTCTATGCTCCTCACTGGCCAAATGAAGACCTGCTCGAACCCGTGATGGTCTGCTTCTGATCTGGAAATGCTGAAAAAACTTCGACCTGTACGGATGAAAATCAAAAAAATGAATTTATACAATTCACGGGTAATTTATGGAAATTCATGTTAAGAAGATATTTTAAACATTGAATTATCACGAATGAACCACGAATTATTCAAAAAAAAATTTACGATTAAATTCACGGGTAATTCATGGAAATTCATGTTAAGAAAAAAAGAAAATTCTGTAAATTTATGTTGCGCCGCAGGCAATATTTAATATTTTGAACACGAATTGCCATGAATTATCCTCGAATTCATTAATTGTTTTAACCGTACAGCATGAAAAACTTTCATTTGGACTTCCCAGGTCTTCGGAAATGCTAACAAAAGTTTCATTTGGACTTCCCAGGTCTTAGGAAATGCTAACAAAAGTTTCATTTGGACTTCCTAGGTCTTAGGAAATGCTGACAAAAGTTTCATTTGGACTTCCATGGTCTTAGGAAGTGCTGCCGAAAGTTTTGTTTGGACTTCCCAACTCTTAGGAAATGCTGCCGAAAGTTTGTTTTGGACTTCCAGGTTTCTGGAAATGCTGGGAACAATGTTCTGACGACTTACAGCTTTCTGGAAATGCTGGGAACAATGTTCTGACGACTTCCAAGGTTTTAGGAAATGCTGGGAACAATGTTCTGGCGACTTCCAAGGTTTTAGGAAATGCTGAGAACAATGTTCTGACGACTTCCAGGTTTCTGGAAATGCTGGGAACAATGTTCTGGCGACTTCCTAACTCTTAGGAAATGCTCGGAACCGATTTTTTGGTCTTCCGAAGTCTTAAAAATAGGTTTTGCTTGGTATTTTTGCATTTTTTGCGTCAACTGGAGTCAACTGGAGTCAAAAGGAGTCAATCCCACCTTTCGGATTTCGTATCTTTGCGGCACGA
>JAGHUA010000038.1 GCA_018065085.1 Candidatus Liminaster caballi
GATGATGAAGGCGGACGACAAGCTCGACTTTGAGAAGGCTGTCACTAAGTTCTTGAAAGACAACCCACGCTTCACAGCTGCCGGATCTTACAGAGTAAAGACCGGAACAGATGGAAGTCAGGGATCAGGATCACAGACTGGCGACAACGCCAGCATCAACAACGCGATCCGCAGAGCTGCGGGTCACAGAATATAATACGGAGGTATATTTCACAATGAAAAAGTACGTTTTTAACTTACAGCTTTTCGACGGCGAAGCTACTGGCATTTTCAGAACTGACGCCGACGCACTTATTCCTGAGGACAGAGCTCAGGAGATCATCCAGGGAACTATCGAGCAGTCCAGCGTGCTCTCTATGGGCCGCAAGCTCGCAAACATGACAGCGAAGCAGTCAAAACTTCCTGTCCTTGACTCTCTTCCTGTTGCTTACTTCGTGGACGGCGACGCTGGCCAGAAGAAGACAGCACAGCAGGCATGGGACAAGAAAGTGATCTACGCAGAAGAGATCGCTGTCATCGTGCCTATTCCTGAAGCAGTACTCGACGACGCTGAGTACGACATCTGGGCAGAGGTTAAGCCTCGCGTTCAG
This sequence comes from Candidatus Liminaster caballi, assembly GCA_018065085.1. GTDB lineage: Bacteria > Bacteroidota > Bacteroidia > Bacteroidales > UBA3663 > Liminaster > Liminaster caballi. The sequence goes on from JAGHUA010000038.1 coordinate 591, forward strand.
GAAGCCTTCGGCAAGGTTATCGACGAAGCCATCCTCTTCGGTACTGGCAAGCCTGCAAACTGGAGACAGGGCCTCGTTCCTTCTATCCCTGCAGCTGCAAAGGTTTCCCTCGCTACTGTTGGCGATCTTTACGACGCTACACTCGGCGAGCAGGGCTCTATTGCTGCAGTTGAGCAGTCTGGCTACTTCGTAAGCGGTCACGTGGCTGACATCTCTATGAGAGCAAAGCTCCGCGGCTTAAAGGATCAGGACGGTCGTCCTCTTTTCCTCAACAACATGCAGAGCGCTGGCTCTTATGTTCTTGACGGATCTGCGATCTCTTTCCCTCGCAACGGTGCCTTCGATAAGACTCAGGGCTTAATGATCTCTGGCGACTTCTCTCAGCTCGTTTACAGCATCCGCCAGGACATCACTTTCAAGCTCTTCACTGAGGGCGTAGTTCAGAACCCTGACGGCTCTATCGCTTACAACCTCATGCAGAACGACATGGTCGCTCTTCGTGCAGTCATGAGACTCGGCTGGGAGATCCCTAACCCTGTCAACGGCTTAGAGAAGGACAAGAGCAAGCGCTTCCCATTTGCAGTACTTACTGCCTAAGTAAAGGAGGTGCGGGCTGATGTATGTCAACTATGACTTCTACAAGGACACCCTCGGCGGACTGATCCCCGAGGACAAGTTCGCAGCTGTTGAGGCGAAGGCAGAGGCGCACATCAGCTACTTAACCTACATCAACGGCGACATCTTCGCAAAAGAGAGCGCAGCGGTCAAGCTGGCCGTCTGCGCAGCTGCGGAGGTGATCTACAAAAATATGACCAGCAACACGGCGGGCGCTGGCGTCAAGAGCGAAAGCAACGACGGCTACAGCGTCACCTACGTGACCGAGGCACAGGATGGCCAGACAGCTGAGGAGGCACTTCGCAAGAAGGTCTACGAGGCGATCAGGCTCTACCTGCTGCCGACTGGATGGCTCAGCCGCAAGGTCAAGATCGGAGGGCACGGCGATGAATGTGCAGACTGTTCTTGTAATATTTAACCGGAGGCTGGGAGAGGACAGGCGTGAGCTTTACTATCCCACAAGGATCGCCAGCGCTTCCTACATGGAGGCAAGGCGTGAGAGCCATGCAGCTGGAGTGCACTCAGAGAGTGCGAGCTTCAAGCTGCGCATCCCGTACGACGCAGACCAGGACGGCAAGACCTACACCAGCGAAGCGGCTTTTAAGAGCATGAGCGACGAAGAGGCGGCCAAGCACTGGACACTCCAGAAGGGCGACATCGTCATCACGGCGGACTTCGACCAGGAGGATCCTGTGGACGCCACTGAGCTCGATGCTATTGCGTGCAGGCTGAGTGCGGACATCATCACGGTCACAGAGTACGCGGACAACACCATGAGAGGCACGGACGTCGTGAAGCATTGGCGGATCGGAGGCGAGTGATGGGCTTCAAGAAAATAGTGACACCACCGGACACCACGGCGCAGGGCCCTGGTGGCAAGGTGCAGCTAAAATTCAGCGCCAGCTTCGCCCCACACATCAACACGGTGCTCTCGGAGAAGCAGAAGATCATCGACAGCGAGGTGCTGCGACTGTGCAGCCCTTATGTGCCACACAGGACCGGAACGCTGGAGCGTTCTGGCATACTGGGCACGACTATCGGATCCGGCGAGGTCAAGTACATCGCACCGTACGCACGCCAGCAGTACTACAACACAGCGCCGACCAGAAGCTACGATCCGAGACGTGGCGGCAAGTGGTTCGAGCGTATGAAGACAGCAAACAAGGACCAGATCCTGAAGCTACTGGAGGGATAACATGGCAGTAAAGTCAATTATTGACGGCGTGGCCGAGTTCTTCAAGGACTGCCCTCTGTTGAAGCCTGGCGCCCTGCGAGTGGATGCACTCGGGAGCAAGCCGCTGGAGTACGTGATCGAGGTCGGGATCTTCAACCCGATCATAGAGACATACATCGACGGAAGCTCAGACAGGCGCTACCAGTTCAACTTCGGCAGCCGTGAGTATTACTCAATGGACCGCGTCCAGAACATCGCCAACAGCACCTTCTACGAAGACTTCGCACAGTGGGTCGAGGACCAGGCTGCTGCTGGACACTTTCCGGAGCTCCCTGCAGGGATGCACCCGGAGAAGCTCAGCGTCCTCTCACCGGGCTACATGTTCGACGAGGCGCTAAAGAACGCACGCTACCAGATACAACTGGAGCTAATCTATCACAAGGAGGCATAATCTCATGAAATTCAATTTACAGATTTTTGACGAGAGCCGTGCGGCTCTTCTCAGAAACGCCATCGCCGACTACGCTGAGATCGGCGACGAGTTCGAGCTCATGGGCACAGGTTTCACAACCTTAGACGAGAGCCCAAACGCTCAGACAGACAGCGAGACATATATCAACGAGACGACTGCGTCTTCTGACATCACAAGCTACGAGACCGAGTTCGCGTACGAGTCCCGCTTGATCCCTTCACAGAAGGCGATCTACGCACTCTACAAGATGGGCCGCGACCATGCGACTGGTGCAGATGCACAGCTCACATACGTCCGCGTTGATCTTTTCAACCCTATCGGAACACCTTCAGAAGAGAAGGCCGAGTACAAGGCCCGCAAGTTCCTCGTAGCCAACGAAGTCAGCGACATCGAAGGCAACGGAGGCGAGAAGATCAGCGTGTCTGGTACTCTTCACGCAGTCGGCGACCCTGTCCAGGGCAAGTTCGACACTGTGACGAAGACCTTCACAGCTGGAGACTTTTCCGGCAAGTACGACGCCTAAGCGTCACCTATAGCAAAATACTGAGACCGTGCGCCTGACATGTGCAGGAGGCGGACAGGGAGCCAGTGGGTCAATGGTACGGCCTGCTGGCTCTATTTATAAGTACCAACCAGAGGAGAACAAAATCATGGATATTATTATCAACGGCGTAACACTTCAGGGCGATTTCATGGACGCGGACTTCATCGGTCCGTACGAAGAAGCAACGAGAAAAATGCAGGCGAGAGCTGCAGAGAGCAGGGACAAGAAGTACGACAGGATCGCGGACGGCTACATTGAGCAGTGCGAGGTCGTGGACGACTACTTCGACGAGATCTTCGGAGCTGGTACAGCTGCCGAGGTATTCAAGGGCAAGGAGCACAACATCATGGTGCACCTCAAAGCGGTCGAGACTTTGACCGACTGGGCTCAGGGTGAGAAGAAGAAGCTCAACGACTTCACAAACAAGTACACCCAGAGACAGGCAGCCCAGGCTCAGAGACAGCAGGCTCAGCAGTTTATCGCTAAGAAGGGCGGCAAGCATTGAACCTCTTGATCGACGGACTGCCTGAAGAGGTCGAGATCGCTGGCCAGATGGTCAGGATCAACACAGACTTCCGGACGGGCATCCTCTTCGAGGAGATGATGCAGGACGGCTCCCTGGATCCGATGCAGAAGATGGCCACAGCGCTGGAGCTTTACTTCCCGGGCACGCGCTTCGCTCCTGACACAATCATGGACGCGATGGAGCAGGTGCTCTGGTTTTACAAGTGCGGCGAAGAAGACCACGACAGCACCGGACAAGGATCCGGACAGGCCTCAGACCCTCCGTTCTCGTATGAATACGACGCGGACTACATCTACGCGGCGTTCATGGCAGCATATCGCATCGACCTGGCACGCAACTCACTCCACTGGTGGCAGTTTCGGGCTCTGTTCCAGGCACTGCCGGAGGACACGCAGTTCATGAAGATCGTCGGCTATAGGACCATGAAGATCCCGGCCAAGATCCCGAAAGAACAGCGAGAGCATTATCAGAAAATGAAGAAGCTCTACAGACTCCCGCAGTCAGCTGACAGACAGCAACTCGAAAGTGACCTCTCCACTTTACTCATGAACGGCGGCAACCCTGCCGCAATATTGGAGCAGTAACGGGAGGGCCTAAAAATGGCATCAGATGGCACACTAACCTTTGACACGTCCCTCAATACGGACGGGCTACAGAAGAGCACCAGCTCCCTGGGGGACGTAGCCAAAAACGCGCTCGGCGTCTTCGCCGGCAACCTTATGACCAAGGCCACAGAGGCGGTCATCAACTTAGGCAAGGAAGCACTCAACTCGGGCATGAGCTTCGAGGCTTCAATGGCCAAAACAAAAACACTTTTCGGTGGAACGGACGCACAGTTCAAAGAACTCAACGACACGATCCTGCAGATCTCATCCTCCACAGGACTGGCTGCAGATGGACTGGCTGAGGCTGCATACTCCGCAGAGTCGGCTGGTGTATCGACGGAAATGCTCGGCACAATGCTGGAGAACTCCGCGAAGCTGGCGTCGGCAGGTTTCACAGACGTAGACACAGCCCTATCAGCAACAGCCAAGACCATGAACGCCTACGGCATGGAAGGCGAAGAGGCGATGCTGAAGGTGCAGAAGGTCCTGATCCAGACACAGAACGATGGTATCACGACCGTAGGCGAGCTGGGTGCATCCCTGGCTCAGGTAACACCAACCGCGGCAGCGTTCGGCGTGTCCTTCGAGCAGGTGGGCGCTTCTCTTGCAGTTATGACTGCAGCAGGTACACCAACAGCTCAGGCCACCACACAGCTCAACAGCTTGATCGCTGAACTGGGCAAGAACGGAACAGTCGCAGCAAAGAACCTCGAAAAAGCGGCCGAGGGTACAAAGTACGCGGGCATGTCATTCAATGAGATGATGGACTCCGGCGCGACTCTGGACGAAGTCCTCGGCATGATCAGCGCAGAAGCTGACAAGAGTGGCTTGTCGATGGTCGACATGTTCAGCTCTATCGAGGCCGGCAAGGCTGCCCTGAGTATCTTCTCCGAAGACGGTGAGACGTTCAGGAAAGACCTGGCAGACATGGCCACAGGCGCGGATGTAGTTGGCGAAGCATACGCCACAGTCAGCGACACGCTGGAATATAAAGCCGGAAAGATCAAGGCGTCGATGACCAACATCGCGACGTCACTGTTCTCAATGGCAGCGGGACCGCTTGCAGATGCAGCGGACGCAGCAGCCGACGCTCTCGGAGCGATCCAGGCAGGCTTCAACGAAAACGGACTCGCAGGCGTAGCGGACGCCATCATGGGCATGATGGACAAAGCTGCAGACGCGATCGCGAACTTCGACTGGTCTGGACTGGGTGACAAAATTGTCAACGGTATCAACAAATTTATAGAGGGAGATGGCACGGGGCAGTTCCTGTCCACAGCTGGCAAGGTGCTCAGCTCTGTGGCCAGTGGCATCGCGACACTGCTGCCGAAGATCCTGCCGGCCATCGTGAAGCTGGTCGCTTACATGATCACAAGCCTGTACCAGCACATCCCTGACTTCCTCGCAGCTGGAGGCAAGCTGCTCCTGGGCATCGCCAACGGTGTCATCCAGGCATTGCCGGCGCTGGTTGAGGGACTGAAAAACATATACGAAGCATGGAAAAATTGCTGGAGTGAGATCCTCACAGCCCTGGGAGACTGGTGCGGCAAGATCATCGACAAGATCGTAGACTGGGCCGGATCAATGCTGGAAAAAGCCAGCACGGGCATGAGCAACATGCTCACCGCTATCATCGACTGGGTGAAGCAGCTCCCTGGTAAAGTTTGGACCTGGCTGGTCAATACTGTCACGAAGCTCGTGCAGTGGCGCCAGAATATGATCAACACAGCCTCCGAGGCCATGAGCAACATGCTCAGCAAGGTCGTCGAGTGGGTGTCACAGCTACCTGGAAAAGTGTGGACGTGGCTCGTCAACACAGTGACCAAGCTGATCACCTGGGGCCAGAACATGGTCAGCAATGCAAGCACAGCAATGAGCAACATGCTCACCAAGATCATCGAGTGGGTGTCACAGCTTCCGGACAAGGTCTGGACCTGGCTGGTGAATACAGTCACGAAGGTGGTCACATGGGGCCAGAATATGGTCTCCAACGCATCGACAGCCATGAGCAACATGCTCACGAAGATCATCGACTGGGTGAAGCAGATCCCGGACAAGGTCTGGACGTGGCTCGTCAATACAGCCAATAAGGTCGTGACATGGGGCACCAACATGGTGAGCAACGCCAGCACGGCCATGAGCAACATGATCAACAAGATCGTAGACTGGGCGAAGCAGATCCCGGACAAGGTCTGGACATACCTCAGCAACACCGCCGGCAAGGTGGTCACATGGGGCACAGATCTCGCCACAAAGGGAGCAGCTGCAGCCAAGGGACTCTTCGACGCTTGCGTCAACGGCATCAAGGACCTGCCTGAGAAGTTCAAGTCCATCGGCTCGGACATCGTGACAGGTATCTGGAACGGTATCAGCGGAGGCTGGGACTGGCTGAAGAACAAGGTCAAGGATCTCGCTGGCAGCTTGCTGGACGCAGCGAAGGAAAAGCTGGGCATCAACTCACCTTCGACAGAGTTCAGGGACGAGGTCGGCCACTGGCTGCCTCCTGGAATTTCTGAAGGCTTTGAGGATGCAACACCTGACGCGATCAAACAGATGGAAGAGCAGGCGGCCAAGATGGTCGCAAGGATGCAGGGCGCAGTCAGCACCAACCTGGGAGGCTTTAACTTCACCATGGGCGGAGCTGCAGGACTCAGAGCACTCACATCTGCAGGCGCGGTCGTAAATGTGGACAACTCCTTCGAGCAGCACAACACCTACAACACGCCGGTGACATCGCCGAGCGAGGTGGCCAAGGCACAGCGCGAAGCGCTCAGAAAAATGGCGGGAGGTGTGAAATGACAAAAAATATTATAACCATAGAGCTGACCTGCAACGGCAAGACGCTCCTCATGGGTCCAGGTGAAGACATCGACATCAATGCGGTGACTGGCCTGGAGTCCTCAGAGCTTGAGATCAGCACATCAGACAACGCCCTGGTCGACGGGGCGTCTGTCGATGGTAAGAAGATCAAGCCGAGAGCGATCCACATCGAGGCCAGCTTCAAGTCAAACAAAGACAACGCAGCGAACCGCGCGGCGGTGATCAAGTTCTTCAACCCGAAGTACACAGGCAAGGCGCTGATCACCTGCATGGGCGTGAGCCGCAACATCGAGTACGAGCTGGAGGGCTGGACCTTCAAAAAGACCAAAAACGTGGACCAGAAGCTCGGCATCATCGTCGACCTGCTCTGTCCGGATCCGTACATGCTCAACGTGGACAACTTCGGCAAGAACATGGCCAACATCACGCCGCTCTTCGCGTTCCCGTGGATGATGCTCTCACGAAGGGCATCCGGCAAGCTCGACTACAACCCAAAAGCCAGGGGCCTGCTCTTAGGCGGTGCGACTATGGGCTACCGTACACTGCACAAGGAAGTAGTGCTCGCCAACGATGGCGACGTTTCGACCGGTGTGCAGATCCAGTTCATCGCTACCAGGGGCGAAGTCACCAACCCAAAGATCACGAACACACTGACCGGGCAGTATATGAGGGTCAACATCGTGATGCAGCAGGGCGATGTGCTCCTGATCGACACAAACGAGAGGCACCAGGTCATCACACTCAACGGCGTGAACTGCTACCAGAAGATCGACCGAAAGAGTGAGCCGTTCCAGCTGGACGTAGGCGACAACTATCTGGAATATGACGCAGACGTCAACTACACCAACCTGGATGTAAACCTGTTTTACACTCCGAAGTATCTGGGGGTGTAGCCTATGAATTTAATGATTTTAGACGAAAACTTCGAGCTCCTGGGAGCTGTCGGCGTCTTCAATACACTCATCTGGACCCGCCGCTATTATGCGGCCGGAGTCTTCGAGCTGCATGCGCCGGCTGAGTTCTTCCCTCTGATGAACGAGGGGCGCTACTTATACAGAAGCGACCGCGAGGAGCTCGGGCTGATCCGTGAGGTGAACTTCAACAGAGACGAGAAGGGAGCCAGGACAGCATATTGCAAGGGGTACTTCTGCGAGGAACTCCTCAACAACAGAGTCATCGACCTGCAGACAGCGCTCTCCGGTACGCCTGAGAGCATCGGCAGGGCTCTGGTGAACAAGTACCTGATCAACCCGACAGACGCAGGCAGAAAGATCCCACAGATCCGCCTGGGAGCTGTCAGCGGTGTGGGCAGCAGCGTCACGGTCAAGATGACCGGCGACAACGTGGGCGACAAGCTCTTCGAGATCGAGCAGACGCAGGAGCTCAGCCACCGCCTCAGATATGACTATTTAACCAACGCCCTCACCTTTGAAGTGTGGAAGGGCAAGGACAGAACTGACGCCCAGAGCGTCAACAGCTGGGCGATCTTCTCCGACAGCTTCTACAATGTCAAGAACGCGCAGTACGACCGAGACGAGTCAAGCTGCAAGAACTACGCCTACGTGGCAGGAGAGGGAGAAGGAACAGCCCGCGCCATCGTCATCGTGGACATCCGGACAAGCTCACAGGAAGAGCGCCGGGAGCTCTACGTTGACGCCAGAGACCTGCAGTCGACCTACTACGACGACGCAGGCACCGAGAGACAGTACACAGCCGCCCAGTACAGAGAGCTGCTTCGTCAGCGCGGCCTGGAAAAGCTGGCCGAGTACGAGAAGGTGGAAACGGTCAACAGCGACGTGGATCCAGCTGCCAACCTCATCTACGGCACGGACTTCGACCTGGGAGACCTTTGCACATACCGCTACACGGATGTCAACATCGAGTGCACGAAGAGGATCACCGAGATCCAGGAAGTGTACGAAGGCAGCAAGCAGACGCTCAGCGTGACCTTCGGAACTGATGGCCTGACATCTATCACAAAACTCATCAAAAGGGAGGCATCTTAATCATGGCTATAAGATACGGATATTTTGACTCCGAGATCGTAGGCGTGGACGAGGAAGGCATGCCGATCTTTGACCGAGCTGAGACCTCTGAGCTCTTCGCTCTGTTCTTCTCCAAGCTCGTCACCAACGGAGTGCTGGCCAAGCCGGCGAACTGCTTCCAGGTGACTGCAGGAGACACAGGCCTGAGCATCAAGGTGGCGCCTGGCTTCGGTATGGTCAACGGGCACTTCGCCTATGACAACGCCGAAGAGATCCTACAGCTGGAGCCTGCACCTACAAGCTACAGCAGGATCGACCGCGTCGTGCTCCGATGCAATTATCTGGAGCGACTCTGCGAGATCATCGTCAAGACAGGCACACCTGCATCCACTCCGGCACCTCCGGAGCTTTTACAGCCTGCATCTGGTGACTACTATGAGCTGGGCCTTGCACTGATCACGATCAGCGCCAACCAGTCCGTGCTCACTCAGAGCCAGATCACAGACACAAGAGCCAACAGTTCCATCTGTGGCTACATCACCCAGCTGATCGACAGCATCGACACCTCGGTCTTCTTCGCTCAGTTTGAGCAGTTCTACAAGGAGTTCGTGGACAAGTCCAACGCAACATACGACGAGTTCCAGGATATGGCCAGCACAGCCTACGCAGGCTTCACGGCTGCCATTGACGACTACATCGAAGCCCTGGAAGCAAAAGGCGACAGCGACCTGGCTGACATCACGGCCAGCTTCAAAGAGTTCCAGCGAGTACAGCAGAACGCCTTCAATGAGTGGTTTGCTGACATCAAGGGACAGCTCGACACCGACATCGCCGGACACCTGCAGAACGAGATCACAGAGCACGAGGACAGACTGACACAGCTGGAGAGGATGCTCATCCAGAACGAGATCACGGCACCGATCCGCGCCGACGACGACAGTGCGACGACACTGCTCGCTGATGACGACGGCAACGTCCTGGTCGCAGACTGGAAGTATAAATACGCATAACAAGGAGGATAATCATGGGATCTATTAGTGTAGAAACCAAAAGGATCGACGAGCTCGCAAACGCCGAGGCAGTCGGATCCGAAAACGACTTGCTCCTGATCCGTCAGGCAGACGGTACAGGCACAAAAAACATCACAGTCGAAGCCTTCCGCAAGGCAATGACTGGAGACCTCTCAGGTCTCGACACCGAGGAGAAGGCCAGCGTCGTGGCTGCCATCAATGAGATCCTCGGCATCGACAAAGAAAACGCCAAAGAGATCGAGGACTTGAAGAACCTCTGCAATGTTCTCAACTACGACAATGCAGGACTTCACAACGCTCTCTACAGAGGCAAGTATCTCGGCGACAGCTTCACAGCTGAACAGTCTGCAGCTATCCGCTCCGGCAAGTTCACAGACCTCTGGGTAGGTGACTACTGGACCATCGGCGGCGTGAACTACCGCATCGCAGACTTCGACTACTTCCTCAGATCCGGAGATACAGAGTGCACACAGCACCACGCTGTGATCGTTCCGGACACTGCACTCTATAACGCACAGATGAACGCCAGCAACGTGACAACAGGCGGCTACACTGGCAGCGCTATGTACACAGCCAACCTCGCACAGGCCAAGAACACCATCAAGGCAGCCTTCGGCGCGTCTCATATTCTCGGCCATAGAGAGTACTTGTGCAACGCTGTGGCAAACGGCAGACCATCAGGCGGCGCGTGGTTCGACTCTGACATTGAGCTCATGAGTGAGTCGATGGCATACGGCGGCAACTTCTTCGAGCCTACTTCAGACGGTTCGACAGTTCCTGCGAAGTACTCCGTCGCATGCAAGCAGCTCAACCTCTTCAGACACCGCCCTGACTTGATCAGCAACCGTACAACCTACTGGTTGAGGAACGTCGTGAACACGTCGAGCTTCGCCTTTGTCGACTTCAACGGTAATGCGAGCTGCTACGGCGCTTCGGGCTCCTATGGCGTCCGCCCGGCTTTCCCGATCTATTGATCATAATTTAATCCCGGGGCCACCGTGCCCCGGTAATAACTAATCAAGGAGATACGGGAGCATTATGTCAGATATAAAAGTCAGTGAACGCGCTGAGAGCAAGCTGAGGGCGCAGCATCACGCCTACTACATCAGGCGACTGATCACCGCGGAGCTCCTGGCCAGTTTTGGCCACAGCGAGAAAAAGCTGGAGGCTCACATCAAGAAGGTGACGGAGAAGATCAGCGACCCAGAGCAGAGAAGGGTGGAAGCTGCAGCGCTCAAAGAGCTGGAGGAAAATTTTGAGATGTGGTTCATCGAGAAGGAACGGGACAGGGTGCTGGAGTTCACCAGCGGGATCTCGGAACACCTCAGAGCCGCGAACACTATCTGGCCCACCTATATGTCAGAATTTGAAGAACGTCGCCTGGAGATGGATCGGGCGCTCGTGTGCTGCAATAAGCTCCAGGACGAGCTGCAGTACATCGCCGAGACGCTTCCAGCTGACAAGAACAGATACATGGCGATAGTACTGGAGGTCGAGAAAGAGTTCGAGATGATCAAAGCACTCCGGCAGTCTGACAACCGGTTCTTGAAACATCTGAAGAAATAAGCATGGGGCGGCCCTTGTTTATGGTGACGTCGCGTCGAACTTCGCCAATGTCAACAACAACGGTAATGCGAACTACAACAGCGCTTCGAACTCCAATGGCGTCCGCCCGGATTTCACAACCGCACACAGCTGGACAGGTTTCCACCGTGCGGCAATGGGAAAGGAAGGGCCGTCCGTTCTGCTGCATAGCAGATAAATGTCAATCATGACGGAGCCGGTCAAGACCGATGCTCCTGCAGCGTGGTTTTTATGAATGATTTTTACGACGCCAACATCTTATACGATGCAGGCACCAAAGCGATGAACGGCAGCAAGTTCAAGAAGAGCACGCAGCTCTTCGAGATGAACCACCTGCTCAACACAGCCAAGATCCGGCGGGAGCTCATGGAGCACACCTATCGACCCGATCCTGGCCAGAAGTTCATCATAAAAGAGCGGGGCAAGACCCGCTACATCACAAGCAACACAATGAAGGACAAGACAGTGAACCACGTCCTCTGTGACAATGTTCTCACTCCATCCATCGAGCCCTACTTGATCTATGACAACGGGGCCTCACAAAAGGGCAAGGGCGTCAGCTTCCACAGGAAGCGCTTCGAGGCGCACCTGCATCAATACTACATGCAGAACCACACCAATGAGGGCTACATCCTCCTGGTGGACTTCTCTGGATATTATGCAAACATACCGCACGACAAGTGCCGGGAGATCCTAACCTCATTTATGGATCGCGCTGAGCTGGATCCGGAGACAGTAGAGACGGCGAAGGAGATCCTCGACAAGGTCTTCCAGAGCTTCGAGCTGGACGTCTCGCGCTTCTCTGATGAGGAAGTCGAGGCGATGATGCGCACCAAGATCGACCCGCTGATGAACGTCGGCGCGGATCCGAAGCAGCTCACCGGCAAGAAGTTCCTGAGGAAGGGCGTCGACATCGGCAGCCAACCGTCCCAGAACATCGGCATCGCGTACCCGTACACGGTGGACAACTACGCGAAGATCGTGAGAGGCGTCCACGGCTACGGCCGCTACACCGACGACTTCTACGCTATCCACCAGAGCAAAGAGTTCCTGCATGACCTACTGAGAGGGCTGACAGAGTCGGCCGAGGCTCTCGGGCTGATCATCAACCCGAAGAAGACCCGGATCTGCAAGCTGAGCCGCCCGTTCTCGCATCTGCAGAGGAGCTACCAGCTGACCAGCACCGGAGCGGTGAAGATCAAGATCAGCTCCAAGGCAGTCACCAGAGAGCGGCGGAAGCTGAAAGCATACAAGAGACTGCTGGACGCTGGCCGGATGGAATACGAGGACATCGAGAACAGCTTCAAAGGCTGGCTCGGTGGTAACTGGAAGGTAATGACACACCAGCAAATTTACAACTTGAACGCTCTATATGTGGAGCTGTTCGGAAGGAGTATCTCATGGAAGAAAAAACATTCAAAATTGTGCTGGCTGATGGCACATCCCTCGAAGGGCTGGGCCTCAACGGCAACAACTTCATCAGCTCCAAGAAGCTGACAGAGGACACGTTCGAGGGCAACCTCTCCCACGTAGTCATCGAAGACTCTGAGGGCAACACTGAAGAGCACGACAACATGGCACTCGTACAGATCGCCAAGTATGGCAAGGAGTACTGGTTCGTGCTTCGTGAGTTATCAGCCCAGGAGATCAGAGACGCAAAGATCCAGGCAAACATCGAGTACATCGCCATGATGTCAGACATCGACCTGGACGAGTAAAGGAGGGAGAAGAGCATGGAACACAGCAAGAAATATGCAACAGTGAAGAAGTACTACGACTCAAAGCTCTGGAGCATCAAGCGCGTGCGCGATGCAGTAGTGAAGGAGTGGATCACTCCGGAAGAATTTGAGGAGATCACTGGCCAGCCTTATGAAGAGGAGGCATAGTATGAAAAATGGAATTTGCACACTCATCGGAACAGTGGGCGGCGCGATCGCTGCCCTGTTCGGTGGCTGGGACACAGCCTTGATCACGCTGATCATCTTCATGGGTGTGGACTACATCACCGGCCTGATCGTGGCCGGAGTCTTCCACAACTCAAAGAAGACCGAAAACGGTGCGCTCGAAAGCAGGGCCGGATGGAAGGGCCTCTGCAGAAAAGGCACCACGCTCCTGGTGGTACTTGTAGCCTGCAGGCTTGATCTTGTTATGGGGTCGAGCTTCGTCAGAGACGCCACCATCATCGCCTTCATTGCTAACGAGACGATCTCGATCATCGAGAACGCGGGACTCATGGGCGCCCCTATCCCTTCGGTTATTATGAAAGCAGTTGACATACTGAAGCAGAAGGGCGAAGAGTCCGGAGGACCTAAGCAGTGATAGCAACCGGATCAACTACAGAGAGAGCGATCTGGAACTTCTTGACAGTTAAAGGCCTAAGCCCCGCCGGTGTGGCGGGGCTCATGGGCAACCTCTACGCGGAGAGCGGACTGAAGCCACAGAACCTGCAGAACAGCTTCGAGAAGAAGCTGGGCTACACAGACGACAGCTACACAGCAGCGGTCGACTCTGGCCAGTACACCAACTTCGTCCACGACAGCGCCGGCTACGGCCTCGCACAGTGGACCTTCTGGAGCCGCAAAGAGGCCCTGCTCAACTATGCCAAAAAGACAGGCGCGTCCATCGGCGACCTTGTGATGCAGCTCGACTTCCTCATCCAGGAGCTGAAGGGCTACACCGCAGTCTGGGAAGTGCTGAGGACAGCCAGAACAGTCCAGGAAGCGTCCAACATCGTGCTCACAAAGTACGAACGACCTGCCGACATGAGCAGCGCTGTGAAGGCGAGGCGCGCAGCTTACGGCCAGGACTTCTACGATTTTTACACAGACAAGGAGGTCACCATCATGAGCAATAGCTCCCTTGTTACTTATCAGAACATCACAAAGCACAAAAACAGCCCAAGGAACCACGCGATCGACACGATCACGATCCACTGCATAGTTGGCCAGTGGACAGCAAAGCAGGGCTGCGACTTTTTTGCGACTACAGACCGCGACTGCTCTGCCAACTACGTCGTGGGCCTGGACGGATCCATCGGTCTGTCCGTAGATGAGGCGGATCGATCCTGGTGCAGTTCTAACAGCGCCAACGACAACAGAGCCGTCACCATCGAAGTCGCAAGCGATACAACTCACCCTTATGCGGTGACAGAGGCGGCGTTCGCTGCGCTTCTCGATCTCGTGACAGACATCTGCCAGCGCAACGGCATCAAGAAGCTCATCTGGTCCGATAAAAAAGAGGACAGAGTGAACCACCTCAACGGCTGCAACATGACAGTCCACAGAGACTACGCAGCCAAGTCCTGCCCGGGCGACTATCTCTACGAGCGCCACGGTGCCATCGCTGCAGAGGTCAACAGAAGACTGGGAGCGGCTGCACCTGCTCCTGCGCCGGTAGAATATCCTGCCACACCGTTCACTGTGAGAGTGCTCATCGACGACCTGAACATCAGAACAGGCGCCGGCATGGCCAACGCTGTGAAGGGACAGACAGGCAAGGGCACCTTCACCATCGTGGAAGTGCAGAACGGCTGGGGCAAGCTGAAGAGCGGCGCCGGCTGGATCTATCTGGAGAACCAGAGCTACTGCACGATCGTGGGAGACGCTCAGCCAGATCCTGCCGATGTATTAGCGAAGGAACTCGCGGAAAGAGTGAAAGGCTCCGGCCTGGATCCTGCAGATGTACTTGCCAGGGTCAAGAAGATCCTGGGCGTGTCATGATCGCCCTGGTGGCCACGGTGGCCGTCATCATCCTGATCATCATGCTCGTCGTGGCTCTGGCCATGGTGGGGATCTTCGCGATGTATCAGGCCAGCGTATGGTTCAAAGAAAGATAAAACGAGAAAGCTCCAGGCTACGGCCTGGAGCTTTTTCTTGCGTTATAGCATAATATAGAGTACTATGAAGCCAGGGACGACCTCGACGAGGGTGTTCGGTTTCCAGCTCGGGAGGTCCACTTTGGTGATGGTATCCGAACCCTCACCACTCACATTGAAAAAGACACGGGCCTCGCCGTTTTTAACCTCGACGCGGGCCACAAATGTGTCCAGAAGGCGACGCTGGAAGTCAGGATCCTCCACATCGCCAAGCCTGAAAGAATTGAGCCATGCTCTGATCGTGTTCTCGGTCAGACGTGGCTTTTTTATTTCCAGGGCTGCGATCTGCAGCTCCAGTTCTTCCTCCTGAGCTTCGAGCTCGTTCAGTCGTGAGATCATAGCACGGCCAGCACCGTCCTCGATAGCGGTGACGGTGTTCTTGATCTTTTTGCGCACTCCATCAAGCTGGCGCCTATAATTTACAGCAGGATCCAGCTGCTCATCAGCTTCCTGGACTTCCAGGATCTTCACAGTCAGGCGGTCGATCATCTCATCGTTGAGGATGTGGGTGATCGTAGCAGTCAGCACGGCCGTCTCCAGTCTGTCCTTCGGCACCGGCTTCAGCTCGCAGCCCTTCGTATGTTTGCATTTATAATAATTATAGACTTTTCCCTTCTTGCCGGTTCCGCAGTCAGCGACCAGCATCTTCCCACAATATCCACAAAAACACTTACAGCTCAGCATATAGTCCACCTTTGCCTTCGCGGCCGCATTGTTGCGGCTCGTTTTGAAATGTTTGGCAGCTTCCTCGAAGGTCGCCCGGTCAATGATCGGCTCCGCAGGAACAACAACGCCCTGCACCTCAAAGCGGCCAAGGTAGGCATCGTTGCGCAGCATGCGATAGATCGAGCCGGAGCTGATCACCTTCGCGCCTCTCTGGCCAATAATGCCATGATCAGAGAAGAGCTTCTGCAGTTCCTTCGTGGTAGCTCCAGCGATGTGCAGCTTGAAGGCTTCACGCACGACGGCAGCCTTCGGCTCGTCTATGACGATGTGCCTGTTCTCGTCCCTGGTGTAGCCGATCGGGAGGCAGAAGGTCCACTCGCCCTTCTTTGCTGTCTCTCTGATCCCTCGGCTGACCTTTTGCTTCAGGTCGGCGCTGTAGTACTCGGCCAGACCTTCCAGCACGCTCTCCAGGATAATGCCCTCAGGTCCTTCCGGGACAGTCTCCTCAGCGTAGAGCAGCTTCACGCCTGCCTTCTTCAATTCATGTTTATAGACCGCAATATCTCGGCGATCTCGGCCGAAGCGGTCAACCTTCCACACGATGACGCACTCAAAGCGGTGCTTCTTCGCGTCTTCGATCATCTTCAAAAATTCCACACGACCCGCCGTGCTCTTTCCAGAGATATGACGGTCAGCATATAAGCCCACGATGCTGATCCCGTTCCTCTCTGCGAAGGCCTTGCAGTCTGCAACCTGTCCGTCGATGGACTTGTCAGTCTGCTGAGGTCCTGGCGAGTATCTTGCATATATAACACCCTTCAATTATTTCACACCCCCGAGCTTTAACGCATAGGCCACGATGCGCTTCGTCTGTTCATCAGCATGACGCCAGGCTTCGATCAGGTCGATCTCTTCCAGGGTAACGCCCAGGAACTTGTTAGTCGCCGGATCTGTATCGTCTCCGGCCGGCTTCTGTATTTTATCTGTGAAGCCCATCAAGTAGTTGAGGTCTACGTGGAAAATATCGGCCAGCTGCTCAGCTGTGTCGAAGAGAGGCTTGCGGATCCCGCGCTCATACTGTGAGATAGTCTGCTTGTTTACTCCGAGACGGTCAGCTACATCCTGCTGGCTCCAGCCTCGCTCTGTTCTTAATTGTTTCACAATATCCTTAAATTCCATAATAACGACCCCCTAAAAATTTATAATCAAAAAGTTTATTTTCTCTATTGACAATTATAAACGAAAAGTTTATCATAAGCAATGTAATCGTTTCGATTACACAGAACCACACAAATGTAAAGGAGAACGACCACATGAACAGACACAAACCTATCGAGGAGCAAAAACAAGCCGCTCGTGCTCGTTTTGCTAACCACAAAGCCACGGTAGTGCAACAGGACGAGAACTTCCTGATCATGGACTGGAGGCACATCTCCGGAACCAGTGACTACTTCGTGCGCTACATACTGGACCTAAAACTGGGCCAGCTTATTGTCACAGGAGACTTAGGTGACTCCATTGCCTGCTGGTACAACGCGGTGACACCCGAGAACATGTCAAGATATGTCAGAGACATCAACTACTACATGGGCAAGCTGAAGGCCACATCCGACCGCTACGACTACGACTGGGAAGATATAAAGGCAGACATAGACGCCCTGGAAAAAGAATACAGAGAAATGCTTGACGACTATGAGGATATAACAGAGGAGGACTTCGAGGAGGACTTCGAGAACATCCGCAACATCTTCGACGAGATCAACGTCGGCTACGGTGTAAATTATCCGACCGAGTTGATCGAGATTTTTGAAAAGTACAACACAGACTGGTGGGAGTCAGCCTTTGCTGACATAGGTCAGAGGATCAGTCCGAGGATCGTGCTCTGGTCCGTAGGTTTCCAGATGGCCTGGGAGCAGGTAGGAGGTGGATGTGAATGAAGAACACACTGAGCGATCTCAACAACCACCTCTTCGAGCAGCTGGAACGCCTCAACGACGAAGAGCTCACCGAAGAGGAGCTCGACAGAGAGCTGAGAAGGTCCGAGGGCATGACAAAAGTCGCCGAGCAGATCATCCGCAACGGTGAGCTGGCCTACAAGACCATGGTGCACATGGCTGAGTACGGCTACGCAAACGAGCACGGAAGCGTTCCGGAGATGCTGGAGGTGAAGGGCTGATGGCTGTGTATAGATACCCGCAAGAAGTTCACGACTTCGTGAAAGAGTGGTCTCCAAAGCTGAGAGACCAGGATCTCGCCAAGGCCTGCAACGAAAAGCTGGGGACAAACTTCACAGCGCAGAGCATGAAAGCCTTCCGAGGCAACCACGGCTACAGAAACGGCAGGAAGCAGTGGACAAAAGAAGAATACTGGAAATACCAGACAAGATACCCGGAGGGCATGTACGAGTTCGTCCGGGACAACTCCTGGGGCGTAAGCTCCAAAGAGATGGCCGAGATGGTCAACGCCAAGTTCGGGACAACCTTCACGGCCACAATGATGAAACAGTTCCGCCAGCGCCACGGAATAAAGTCCGGATGCACTGGCTGGTACCAAAAAGGACACCCTCCTGGCAATAAAGGAAAGAAGCTGGAGGAGTACGTCGGGGAAGAACGAGCTGCAGAGATAAAGCAACGCATAAGTGCCACCCAGTTCAAAAAGGGAGACAGACCGGTGAACGAGATGCAGGTCGGCGCGATCGTCGTCAACTCTGACGGCTACAAGCTCCGCAAGAAGCAGATGACCGGAACGCTCTGGGAGCGCTGGGAGTTCTTACACAGAGCAGTGTGGGTGGAACACTACGGCCCTATACCAGAGGACAAGATGGTCAGCTTCAGAGACTCCAACCCGCTGAACTGTGACATCGAGAACCTCATGCTGATCAGCAGAAGCGAGAACGCAAAGATTAACAGACGCGGCCTTCGCTTCGAGGATCCTGACCTCACAGATGCAGCGGTTCAGATGGTACGACTCGAAAATGCCATAATTGAAAAGAAGAGGAGGAAGCGAAAGAAATGAGATACTGGACAGTGTTCCCTGAGGATCCTGATCTTATGCCTCAGGACTTTGAAACATACAGCGCGGCCAAAGAATACGCAGACGGGCTGTGCTGCAGCTACACGATAGAAAGAGCACTATAAGGAGGAAATGATGGTCACAACATTAAACAGAGCCTTCACTGGACAGAAGCTCCGGAGGCTCAGAGAAGAGAGAAAAATGACGCAGCAGGAGGTCGCTGACATCGTCGGAGTGACTTCGATGGCGATCAGTCAGTACGAGAGCGGGGAGAGATCTCCGAAGGACAGCGTCAAGATCGCACTTGCTCAGCATTTTGAAACCACAGTAGAGGATCTTTTTTTTACCTTTTAGGTAATCAAAAAGATTACAGAAGGAGGCATAAATGACAACGGAAAGAGTACCAGACCTTACTCTCCTGGCCATGGCTGCCTATGAAGCAATACAGAGGAGCATGAAGGGAGAAACCAATGAACACAAAACTGAAAAGACTGAGGAAGTACCTGCGAAAGTTTAACTGGTACATGCAGCACATCCGCTGGAACAGGGTGGCCATCGTGCTGATCATCTTCGTGGCTGCAGTTGTAGGCTTCGCCAAACTGGTGGAGAAGGAACAGGCAGAGCGCAGACGCATCGAGCTCGAATGGATCCGAGAGCAAGAAGCAGCGGAGAGAGCCTACGAGGCAGAAGTCCAGGCGGAGAAGGACCGCTGGGCTGAGATAGAAGCCTGGGACGATCTGCAGGTCGCAAAGGAAGGCGAAGCCAGAGAGCTGACGAGCAGAGACATCGAGGAGATGGACTACTGGGGAGAGCTGGAGCTCCTGGCCTTAGTGGTTGAAGCTGAGGCAGGCAACCAGGACCTCACAGGCAAGCGCCTGGTCGTTGACGTAGTTCTCAATAGAGTGGACTGTCCACTATTCCCGAACACCATCACAGAGGTGCTGGAGCAGGAGAACCAGTTCACAACAATGTGGAACGGAGCAGTCGAGAAGGCTGCCTGGAATATGCAAGACAGTGACTACGCAGCAGTGATGCTGGAAGTCACAGGCCAGCGACTTGATACCGAGATCATGTACTTCACAGCCGGAGGATATAACGAGAGCTGCACGCCTGCATACATCCACGGCGACCACTACTTCGGTTATCTATCAAAAGCAGCACAGAAGGAGGTGGTCGAGTTGAACAATAAAAAATGAGCCAAGGATGCAAACGATCCAAGGCTCACAGGAGAAACCACAGTCTAATTATACCATATTTACAAGGAGGAACGACATGAAAATAACAGTCGAATTTAACAGTTTGCAGGAGCTCGACGAGTTCTGCAACGGCGTGGTGATCGCGCCAGGTCTCGCACAGAAAGCACGCGAGGAAAACGCACAGCAGCCTCAGGAAGAGCCTAAGAAGGCAGAGGCAAAGAAGTCCACACCTAAGAAGGCGGAAGCCAAGGAAGAGGCAAAAACGGAGACCGTGGAGCCCCCTCACGGCGTAGACAATGAGGACCCTATCGACGCAGAGCCGAAGAAGGTGGAAAAGAAGGAGGCAGCTCCTGACGTGAGCAAGCTCCAGGTGGAGGTCCGCAAGATGCTGGCACAGGTCAACAAGAAGACCGGAACCAACACAGCCAGCCAGTGGATCAAAGAGCTCACCAGTGTCGAGAAGCTCACAGAAGTGCAGAACGCAGAGGAGCTTCTTGCATTAAAGGCTAAGGCCGAGGAGGTACTCAATGGCTGATCATGCACGACTTAGTCCATCAGCCTCACACCGCTGGATCAACTGCCCCGGATCCGTTCACCTCGCTGAGCAGTGCCCGCCACAGACTGGCAGCGCATACACAGCAGAAGGAACCGAAGCGCATGAGCTGGCAGAGCTGAAGCTGAGGGAGTTCAACGAGGAGGGCGTCAGCTCTTCATGGAAGAAAAAGCTCGACAAGGCCCGCAAGTCCTTCGAGTACTACAGCGGAGAGATGGAAGAGGCGACCGACTTCTACTATGACATCGTGACCGAAAAGCTGATCCAGGGAGGACCCGACGCGGAGCTCATGATCGAGCAGCGCTTCAGTCTCGACAAGTGGGTGCCTGAGAGCTTCGGATCCGCTGACGCTGTCATCATCGCAGGCCACACCATCGAGGTGTGCGACTTAAAGTATGGCAAAGGCGTCAAGGTCGACGCAGTGGGCAACCCACAGCTCAGACTCTACGGCCTGGGAGCTGCGGAGCTCTTCGGGGATCTTTACGACTTCGACACTGTCCGCGTGACTATCATCCAGCCGAGACTCGACCACGTAAGCACGGAAGAGATCAGCCTGGAAGAACTCAGACTCTGGGCAGAGGAAGAGGTCGCACCAAGGGCACAGATGGCCATGAACGACAGCGACTTCATCCAGTGCGGTGAGTGGTGCCGCTTCTGTCCTGCGAAAGCGATCTGCAGGGCAAGAGCTGAAGCCAACCTGGAACTGGCCAAGCACGACTTCAAGAAGCCGGAGCTGCTCACTGATGAGGAGATCGGTGACATCTTAAAGCAGGCTGAAGAGCTGGAGAAGTGGGTGGCAGACATCAGCGGCTACGCCTTAGAGCAGGCACTGGCCGGCAAGCAGTACACAGGCTGGAAGCTGGTGGAAGGCAGAAGCATCCGCAAGTATGCGGACGAGATCAAGGTGGCCGACACTCTCAGGGCCGCCGGTTACGACGACGCGATGCTCTACGAGCGCAAGCTCAACGGCATCACCAACATGGAGAAGCTCGTCGGCAAGAAGAAGCTCACGGAACTCCTGGGCGATCTGCTGGTAAAACCTGCAGGCAAGCCTGTCCTGGTACCGGAGAGCGACAAGAGAGAAGCAATTAACACAACCGAAGCAGCCAAGGCTGACTTCACAGAAGAATAAGGAGGAACCATACAATGGCATCTACAAAAGTTATCACAGGAAAAGTTCGTTTTAGTTACGTCAACATCTTCAAGGCTCGCGGCTTCAACGGCGGCGACGAGAAGTACAGCATCTGCCTCCTCATCCCTAAGGATGACCAGGCAACACTCGACAAGATCGAGAAGGCAGTCCAGGAAGCTATCAAGGAAGGCATCAGCTCAAAGTGGAACGGCAAGAAGCCGGCCAACTTAAAGCTCCCTCTCAGAGATGGAGACGAGGACAGACCTGAGGCTCCTGAGTACGCCGGCATGTACTTCTTGAACGCTAACAGCAACCAGAAGCCTGGCATCGTTGACAAGGATCTCGTGGAGATCATCGACCCGGACGAAGTGTACAGCGGCTGCTATGGTCGCGCCAGCATCAACTTCTACGCCTTCAACACTAACGGCAACAGAGGCATCGGCGTCGGCCTCAACAACATCCAGAAGCTCAGCGAGGGCGATCACCTCGGAGCAAGCAGAGCATCTGCAGAGTCTGACTTCGGAGGCGACGACTTCACAGACGAGGAGGACTTCTAAACTATGAGCAAGATGTCAGTGGATATAGAAACATACTCATCCATTGACCTGTTGAAGTCTGGCGTCTACAGATACACCGAGGCGCCTGACTTCGACATCCTGCTGATCGGTTACAGTGTCGACGGTGGGCCTGTGCAGGTTATAGACTGCACGGCCCTCCACGACAATTATGAGGAAGAGAAAAAGATGCTCGAGTTCCGGAAGCACTTATATGATCCGGACTGCATCAAGAAAGCCTTCAACGCTAACTTCGAGCGCACCTGTCTGGCCAAGTGGACCGGGCGGGAAATGCCACCGGAGCAATGGCGCTGCACCATGATCAAATGCCTGACGATGGGACTGCCTGGCAGCCTCGCAGACGCAGGCAAAGCTCTCGGCCTTCCAGAGGATAAACTGAAGGACCCGCAGGGCAAGGCACTGATCCAGTACTTCTCGAAGCCATGCAAGCCGACGAGAGTCAACGGGCAGCGCACCAGGAACTTGCCGGAGCATGATCCGGACAAGTGGAAGCTGTACATCGAATACAACCGGCAGGACGTAGTCACTGAGATGGAGATCGACTCAAAGCTATCAATGTATAAAACCACCGAGACAGAGCAGGAGCTCTGGAACCTCGACCAGACTATGAACGACCGAGGTGTCCGCATTGCTGTGGATATGGTGGACAAAATTGTGGAATACGATGAGGTCAGGAAGGAGGAGCTCCAGCAGGAAGCTCAGGAGCTCACCGGACTGAGCAACCCGAACAGCCTGGCACAGCTGAAGACATGGCTGAACGACCAGGGCATGCCGATGACGTCAGTCACTAAGGACACCATCAGCGCAGCACTCTCGCTGCAATATATCCCGGACAACGTCCGCAGGATGCTGGAGATCAGGACAGCACTCGGCAAGACATCGACGGCCAAGTACAGCACAATGCTCGGCGCGGTCTGCGATGATCACCGCCTTCGTGGGATCCTCCAGTTCTATGGCGCCAACAGATCAGGAAGATGGGCCGGCCGACTGGTACAGACGCACAACCTCGCAAGGAACTCGCTGGAGGATCTTGATCTGGCCAGAGAGCTGGCAGTCGAGGGAGATTTTGACACAATGCAGACGCTCTTCGGCGAGACGGCCTTCGTCTTTTCTGAGCTGGTCCGCACCGCCTTCATACCATCCGAGGGCTGCCGCTTCGTGGTGAGTGACTTCTCCGCGATCGAGGCGAGAGTGATCAGCTGGATCGCAGACGAAGAGTGGCGCCTGGAAGCGTTCAGAGCCGGCAAGGACATCTACTGCGAGACAGCCAGCCAGATGTACAAGGTGCCGGTCGTAAAACACGGAGAGAACGGAGAACTCAGACAGAAGGGCAAGGTCGCAGAGCTGGCCTGTGGTTATCAGGGCGGCGTCGGAGCGATGAAGCGCATGGACCGAGAGGGCTCGATCCCAGAGGAAGAGCTGCAGGCTGTAGTTGACAGCTGGAGAAATGCCAACCCGAAAGTCGTGAAGCTGTGGAGGCTGTGCGAGATCGCAGTCAGGACAGCCATCGAGGAACACCGCACCGTAAGGCTGCAGCATGGCCTCGAATTTTCTTATATCAACCACAACCTCTTCATCAAACTGCCAGGAGGCAGGAAGCTCTGCTACTGGGACACCAAGCTGAAGATGGACCCGCGCGATGGCCGGGAGCACATCGTCTACATGGGAGTAAACCAGGAGACGAAGCAGTGGGGAGAGACTGAGACATACGGCGGGAAGCTGGTCGAGAACATCGTCCAGGCAACCGCGAGGGACTGTCTGGCCGTAGCCATGACGAGAGTCAGCAACCTGGGCTACAAGATAGTCATGCACGTCCATGATGAAATGATCGTAGACGTGCCGGTGGAAGACACCAACGCGCTGGACGTGATCAACGCCTGCATGGCCGAGCCTATTGACTGGGCGCCTGGCCTACCTCTGAAGGGTGACGGCTACGAGACCACGTTCTACAAAAAAGACTAAGGAGAGACACACATGAAAGTATGGAGAATTAAAAAGAAGGAAGTCGAGGTCCCGGAGATCGGGGACAAGATAAAGGTGAAATTTATGGAGCAGAAGCAGACAGCGACCTGCATGGGACTGACTGCAGAAGGAAAGCCGGTATTTCTTTTTGACAACATCCTCATGGATCTGCCACACGATGAGGCTGAGGCGTTCTGTGAGGAGCGTGGCTGGTTCCTTCCTACAAAGCAGAACCTCGAGGAGTGGCCACTCATGCAGGACTATCACTACAGAATAGCAGGACGCAAAGAGTCAAAGCTCTCAGACTGGTGGTGGCTGGCTGATCCGGCAGGCGCGTCGACCTTCGCCTTTGTCAACGACCACGGTAATGCGAGCTACTACGGCGCTTCGCTCTCCTTTGGCGTCCGCCCGGCTTTCCTTATTATCTAATAAATCCCGGGGGCCTCGTGCCCCCGCATTAAGCATCAACATAGCAGGAGGACAACGACATGCCACTGACGCAGGCACTCAAAACAAAACTGAATAAGATGAAGGCCTCCGGAACCTGGAGAGCGGACTGCTGCATCTGTGGCAGACCGTTGGATCCGGAGGATGACAAGACTGAATACTGCAAGACAAAACGCGGGACGGAGAACTTCTTCCACCGTGACTGCATGAGGAGGTGGGCAGAATGAAAGCAGCCACTCAGATCATGAACATCAAAGACTATAACAGCATCCAGGTGGAGAACAATGGAGAGCTGTCGATCTCAACCGGCAAGAGCCGCTTCGAGACACACTGGAAAAACAAGAAGATGCTCTGGTCCGCTTTACTGACCAGGCTCGAAAAATCACAGACAACCGGCGAGACCCATGCCGAGTACATGAAAATGGGCAAAGAGCAACAGGATCGCATCAAGGACATCGGCGGCTTCGTCGGTGGACACCTTAAAGATGGACGACGCAAGACTGGCTACGTGGCCACGAGGCAGATCGTCACGCTGGACTTAGACTTCGCGCCTGCGGACTTCTGGGATCAGCTCATGAACAACTTGAACATAACCGGAGCGATGGCGGTCTACAGTACGCACAAGCACAGCCAGAAGACGCCGCGCTTCCGTTTGATCATACCGCTGGACAGAGATGTCACGCCGGACGAATACGAGGCGATCGCGAGAAAGCTGGCCGAGAAGGTAGGCATGGACTGGTTTGATCCGACAACCTTCCAGCCGACTCGTCTGATGTACTGGCCAAGCAACAGCTCAGACGTGGAGCCGTTCTTCAAATACTACGACGCGCCGTTCATGGTGGCCAATGAGATCCTGCAGGAGTACCCTGACTGGACCGACGTGAGCTACTGGCCAATGTGCAAGGGCGAGATCGACAAGAGAAGACCAGGAAGCAAGCAGCAGGATCCGCTGGCCAAGGACAACATCGTCGGTGCCTTCTGCCGTACCTATACAGTGACCGGCGCGATCGAGACCTTCCTGAAGGAAGTATATGCACCAGGCACAACACCGGACCGCTACACATACACCGGCGGATCCACAGCCAACGGTCTCGTGGTATATGACGGCGACACCTTCGCATACTCAAACCACTCAACCGATCCGGCCAGCATGCAGCTGTGCAACGCGTTCGACCTGGTACGCGTTCACCTCTTCGGTGATCAGGACGAGGATCTGGATGAGAGCCGCGCGGATCAGAAGCCAAGCTACAAGGCGATGGCCGACTTCGCCAGCAAGGACGACCAGGTGAAGCTCACACTGGCCAGCGACAGGAAGGCCAAGGCGGTGCTGGAATTTTCAAGCGAGGAACCAGTTCCGGAGATCGAGGAGAACTGGGAGACGAAGCTGGTCTACAGCGAGACCGGATCCATCAAGCCGGTCATCACCAACGCCATCCTGATCCTGCAGAACGACGAGAACCTGCAGGGCATCCGCTTCAATGAGCTCAACGGCTTCGTAGAAGCGACAGGGCTGCCATGGAGCCGCCCGAGTAAATACTGGAGAGACGTGGACGACGCCCAGCTCTACGGATATGTGGCCGACAGATACGGCGTGCAGTTTCCTGAGAGCAAGTTCATCAAGGCGCTGGGCATTGTAACAGACAATAGACGCTTCAACCCTCTGAGGGACTTCGTGAGAAACCTGCCAGACTGGGACGGCGTTCCAAGAGTAGACACGCTGCTCATCGACTACCTGGGAGCAGACGACACAGCCTACACCAGAGCGGTCACAAGGAAGTCACTGGTCGGAGCGATCAACCGAGTGCTCACACCAGGATGCAAGCACGACACCGTGCTGGTATTAGATGGCAAGCCTGGCATCGGCAAGAGCACACTGCTCAGCAAGCTGGGCGGCAAATGGTTCAGCGACAGTCTGAGCCTGACAGATACAAGAGACAAAACAGCAGCGGAGAAGCTGCAGGGCGTCTGGATCATGGAGATCGGCGAGATGCAGGGAACCAGGAAGGCAGACGTGGACATCCTGAAGGGCTTCATCAGCAGACAGGTGGACGAGTACCGTCCGGCGTATGGTCGAGTGGTCGAGAGACACCCGAGGACCTGCATCATCTTCGGAACTACCAACAGCACGACGGGCTTCCTCAGAGATACAACCGGCAACCGACGCTTCTGGCCGGTCTCAGTATGCGGAGGCAAGAAGTCGGTCTGGGATATAAGTGAAGACGAACGTCTGCAGATATGGGCCGAGGCGTTCATGTACTCAGTGGACGGAGAGGACACCTTCCTGGATCCGGAGCTGGAGAAGGAAGCGACCAGGATGCAGCAAGCGGCTCTCGAATACGACGAGCGCGAGGGCGATCTGGTGGACTACCTGGACGCAAAGCTGCCGGAGGACTGGTACAGCTGGGACGTGTACAAGCGCATGGACTTCTTCCAGCAGCATGACGAGCTCAGCGCGGTGGAGAAGACGACCGGATCCATGGAGAGGACAAAGGTCTGCGCGGTGGAGATCTTCTGCGAGTGCTTCGGAAGACCGAAGGCTGCATGGCGTAGACAGGACGGTTATGAGATCGCAGCCATGATGGCAAGACTCCCTGGATGGGAGAGAACCGGAGCGACTGCAAGGATCCCGGGCTACGGAAAGCAGAGGATATACACACGAAAAACAGAGGAATAAGGCAGAGGGTGGTGCAAAATGCGGCGGCGTTCTTGTTACCACCAAAGCCTAAGGCGGTAAGAGGCAACAAGTGAGACTTGTGTCGGTAGTTGTGGCGCAAGTTGTGGACACTTGAAAGCATTGAAATATAAGGGCGTCAGCGTGGTGGTAACAAGTGGAACACATAACACTATATACAGTTATCGTATTTCTACAAAACGCGCGTAAAACGCCCGTATATACGCGTATATACATACACGTAATAGCTATATAGGAGAATGTTGGCCATTGTTTCCGCTAATTTGTACCAGGAGGAAACTGATGCAGAGAGAACGAGATATAGAGAAATGGATGAGAGAGAAAATTGAACAGCTCGGCGGCCAGTTCATGAAGTGGGTGAGCCCCGGCAATGATGGCGTGCCTGACAGGATCGCCATCCTACCAGGTGGGGATGTTTATTTCATAGAACTAAAGACCGACCAAGGCCACAGCACTAAGATCCAGGAGTGGCAACAGCAGAGACTGAGACGACTGGGCTGCAATGTGCGAGAGGTCAGAGGGATGACCGAGGCCCGGCAGTTCATCGAGGAGGTGGTCGATCGTGCAATATACACCGCACAGCTATCAACAGAGAGCGACTGATCTGGTGGTCAGCAAAAAGAGCGTCGGCCTGTTCTTAGATATGGGACTGGGCAAGACCGTCATCACACTGACCGCAGTCAACGAGCTGATCTACGACCGCTTCGAGGTCTCCAGGGTGCTGGTGATCGCACCGAAGCGAGTGGCGGAGGACACCTGGACGCGTGAGCATAAGAAGTGGGACCACCTTCGAGAGCTTAGGATCTCCAAGGTCCTGGGCACAGCGGCGCAGAGGCTCAGAGCACTGGAGCAGGATGCTGACGTCTACGTCATCGGCCGCGATAATGTGGTCTGGCTGGTGGATCATTACAGCAAGAAGAAGCACTGGCCCTTCGACATGATCGTGATCGACGAGCTGTCGAGCTTCAAGAACCCACAGGCCAAACGCTTCCGGGCGCTACGCAAGACCCTGGGCGTGACTCAGCGAGTCGTAGGCCTGACAGGAACACC
The DNA here is from genome assembly GCA_018065085.1 of Candidatus Liminaster caballi. Classification (GTDB taxonomy): domain Bacteria; phylum Bacteroidota; class Bacteroidia; order Bacteroidales; family UBA3663; genus Liminaster; species Liminaster caballi. Next base: position 29,106 of record JAGHUA010000038.1, read on the forward strand.
AAGCCCCAACGGCCTCATGGATCTGTGGGCGCAGGTGTATCTGCTGGACAGGGGCGAGCGCTTAGGCCAGACGATCGGAGCGTACCGCGAGAAGTACTTCAGAGCGGGAGCCCGCAACGGCTACGTGGTCTATAAATGGGAGCCATTAAAGGGAGCCAAGGAAAAGATCGAGGAAAAGATCAGCGACATCTGTGTGAGCATGAGCGCGGCGGACTACTTAACACTACCGAAGAGGATCGACAACGTGATCCCGGTGCGACTCAGCGAGTCAGAGATGAAGCTGTACAAGCAGATGGAAGCAGACCAGCTCCTGCAGATAGACGACACAGACGTGGTGGCCTTAAATGCGGCCGCAGTCATGACCAAGCTCCTGCAGATAGCCAACGGCAGCGTCTACAGTATGGACGGCACGGTCGTCAATATCCACGACGCAAAGCTGGAAGCACTCCAGGAGATCATCGACACAACAGACAGCCCGGTGCTGGTCTTCTACAGCTACAAGCACGACCTCACCAAGATCATGAACGCCATCCCGAGCGCTCGCATACTGAACGGAGCGAACGACATCAAGGACTGGAACGACGGCAAGGTGCAGGTGCTCCTGGCACATCCGGCCAGCGTAGGCTACGGCCTCAACCTTCAGGAAGGCGGCCACACTATCGTCTGGTACGGACTCACCTGGAGCCTGGAGCTCTACCAGCAGGCCAACGCCAGACTATACAGACAGGGGCAGGACAAGCCGGTCATCATCCACCACCTCATAGCAGAGGGAACGGTGGACGAGCAGGCCATGAACGCCCTGCAGCATAAAGACACAAGCCAGGCAGCACTGCTGGCAGCATTAAAGGAGAGAAGGGCATGAACTACCAAGAGGAAAACATCAAGAGCGGCAAACACTACGGCATTGAGAGCCAGCTGAACCAGACACAGGAGGAAGCGGCTGAACTCATCCAGGCGATCAATAAGTACCGACGGGCGCGAGGAGTCGGACAGGAGACAGATCTCGGCACTGCAGAGAGCAGGGCCAACCTCGTGGAGGAGATCGTTGACGTCAGCATAATGATCGAGCAGCTCTGCGACCTTCTTCTGATCACGCAGTCAGAGTTCGACCGTGTGTATGAGACGAAGGTGGCCAGAACAATGAGGAGAAGACTGGGATGAACCCAAGCGGATGCAAAGACCCGACGGCAGAGATCGCGATCGCCAGGGTGATGAAAGAGGAACGGAGGAAACAGAAACATGAGCAGAGTGTACATAAGCGGACCGATCACAGGGGTCGCAAATTTCAAGAGGATCTTCGAGGGGTACAAGGACAAGCTGGTGGCCAAGGGCTACGACGTAGTAAACCCGGCGGAGCTGACCAGCGTCATCGGTGACAGCTTCAGCTATGACGAGATCATGGACATCGACCTGGACATACTTCACAGGTGCGACGCACTGGTGCAGCTTCCAGGATGGGAAAAGTCGAGAGGCTGCAACATCGAGTACGGCTACGCAAGAGCGGCCGACAAAATCATATTAAAGGTGGAGGATGTATTGAAATGAGGGACGCGCTGAAAGCGGCAGAGATCGCCATGCAGAAGGAAATGGAGCGACAGGTGGACATGATATACAGCGCCATGGCCATCGCCTTCCACAGGTACTGGGGCTGGGGTCCGCTTAGGATCCGCAGACTCATGGACAAAACACAGGACGCCTGGGACGAGTGTGGAGAGACCAACGAAGTCAGCATGCTGCAGATGCTGGAGGACGAGACCGGCATCGAGATCAGGAACCACGAGCTCGGAAAGAGCTGGCACGATCTGGCATACTTGAACGCCAAGATCGACATGGGCAGGATGAACAGAGCCCAGTGGATCTACATGAGACAGAGGCAGAAGGACTGGATCGGCCCCCAGGTCATCGCGTGCGTGCTCCTGGCACTATATCGCAAGTACGGCTTCGGCCATCAGCGCTGTCTGAGAATACTCGGCCAGATCGAAGAGATCGAGGCCGAGTTCGGATATGATCCGAAGAAATTGAAGGCGGCCTGCTTCGAGGAAGCAAGGGTCGAACTGAAGGGGAGGTGAGACATGTGGAGGAACTAAACGAAGCCTACAACTATCTGATGCAGATCAGGAAGGCCGAGAGCCAGATCAAGCGCCTGGAAATGAAGGCCAGAGAGCTGAGGAGCTGCCTGCTGCCTGGTGCGATCAGGTACGACAAGGACAGAGTCCAGTCAACTCCAGAGGACAAGCTCCTGGAGATCATGGCAGAGGTGGACGAGTGCGAGAGGAAGGCAGAGGCCAAAAGAGTCGAGAAGGCCAGACTGGTCGAAGAGATCACCGGCACCATCGAGATGCTGGAGGACGAGAACGAGAAGACAGTCCTCACGACGTTCTTCGTGGCCAGGGAGTCAATGAACCAGGCGGCCGAGTACATCAGCTACAGCATCAGGCGGGCGTACTATTTTAGAAAACAGGGACTGCTGCACCTGGGTGAGATACTAAAGTCGGCAAACATTGCAAAATGATATGTGATATTCTTATATGGTGGAAAACATGAAAGCAGGGAGCTCGTGACGAGGCCCTGCTTTTTCTATACCTAACAAACAACCGGAGGTAAGAACAAGGTGCCAAAAGCAAGGAACGCTAAGGCCGACGAGGCTCTGGCGCTTTATAAGCAGGGGCACAAGTTGGTCGACATTGCAAAGCAGCTCGACCTTCCGGAGGGAACCGTCCGGAGGTGGAAGTGCACATACAAGTGGGACGGCGAGAAAAAGGCGAACGCTCGCAAAGGGGAGACGAACGCTCGCAACAAAGGCGGAGCGCCTAAAGGGAACAAGAACGCCGTCGGCCACGGAGCCCCAAAGGGCAACCAGAACGCCAAGCGCTGGGGCATGCTCAGCAGATACATCCCACAGGAGACCATGGAGATCCTGGGGATCACTGCAGAGACCTCACCGCTCGACCTTCTCTGGGATCAGATACAGATCGCCTACGCGGCCATCATCAGAGCCCAGCAGATCAGCTTCGTCAAAGACCAGGACGACAAGACAGTCGAAAAGGTCGAGGACAGAAGCGGAGCCGAGTCCTGGGGCGAAAAATGGGAAGTACAGCAGGCATGGGACAAGCAGGCCAGCTTCATGAAAGCACAGGCCCGAGCCCAGTCAGAGCTTCGCAGCATGATCAAGCAGTACGATGAGATGCTGCACAAGGACTGGGATGCAGCCACAGAGGAGCAGAAGGCTCGCCTGCAGGTGCTACAGTCTAAACTGAGCGACGGAACCGGTCAGGAGGCTCCTGTCGTTATTATCAATGACACGCAAAGAAGTCCGGATCAGTGACCTGATCATCCCGGCCTTCTGGGACTCTTTCAATGACACAGACCACACCCACAAGATCCTGACGTCAGGGCGTGCAGGTACGAAGACCAGCGAGGCAGCCATCGAGGCAGTCTACAAGGTGGTCAATATGGACGACTGCGCTGTGGTCGTACTACGAAAGAGACACAACAAACTGAGGAAGACGGTCTACAAGGAGATCAAGCGAGCCATCAAGAGGCTGGGGATCCCGGAGAGCGCCTTCAAGATCACCGTCAGCCCGATGGAGATCACATACAAGCCGAACGGGAACACCATCTACTTCTCCGGATCGGATAGTATTGACGACACCAAGGGCATCATCGACGAGAGCAAGCCGATCAAGCTGGTCCTGCTGGATGAGGTCAGTGAGTTCTTCACTGATGGAGAAGGCGAGGACGAGCTGCAGAACATCGAGGCGACGTTCATCAGAGGAAACGAGGAAGACTTCCAGATGCTCTACCTCTTCAACCCTCCGAAGAACCCCAACGCCCCGGTCATGGTCTGGCTCAGGAAGATGCAGAAACGTCCCGACGTGCTGCATGTGCATGTAGACTACAGAGACGTGCCGGCCAAGTGGCTGGGCGCGAAGCTGGTGGCTGCTGCCGAGCTCCTGAAAGAGATCGACGAGAGGCAGTGGCGCTGGCTGTGGCTGGGCCTGTGCATCGGCGTGGACGAGATGATCTACTACATGTTCGGCGAGAAGGCCATCCACCGAACAGACGAGACAGCCTTCCAGATCATAGGCGTGGGCGTCGACTACGGTCAGCAGAACGCCACCACCTTCCAGGCTGCAGGTCTTAACCTGGCAGCGCACAAGATCGAAGGCCTGGCCGAGTATTATCACTCCGGCCGAGATACGGGCAAGCAGAAGAGCCCGAGCGAGTACGCTAAGGACTTCGTCACGTTCGTGGACGAGCTCCATGAGAAGTACAGCTGCAACATCTTCTACGTCTTCATTGATCCATCTGCCAAAGGTCTGGCCGAAGAGATCAAGAGGGCGACAAGGATGGCCAACTATCAGGTGCTACTCAGAGACGCAGAGAACGACGTCGCCCTGGGCATCTCCCGAGTGCAGAAGCTCTTGACCTTCGGGATGCTGTCCGTGGATCCGGCGCAGGAGAACGCGATCGACGAGTTCGGCACGTATGAATACGACAAGAAGTCGATCGAGAAGGGCCGAGAGGTGCCCGTGAAGATACACGACCACGCGATGGACGCCATCCGCTACTTGGTGATGGGCTTCTGGAGCAAGATCAAACGCTTCCTGCCTGTGCAGGATGAAGAGGAGGAAAATGAGACATGAATATCTTCGCATATTTCAAAAAGAAGGGCATCGACACGCTCGACGCTTCCTTCTATAGCAAGATAGCCCTCTGGGACAGCTGGTACAGGTCGGACGTCAAGAAGTTCCACTGGTACAGAGTCTACAGAGGCGCCAGCAATTACACACGCTGCCACCGCAAGAGCCTCGGCATGGCGAAAAAGCTCTGCGAGGACATCAGCGACCTGCTTCTCAATGAGAAGGTCAAGATCACCATCAAGGACGAAGCGACCAGCGCCTTCGTGATGAAGGTCCTGGAGGACGCCAACTTCATGGTGCAGGGCAATGAGTACCAGGAGAGGATGGCAGCCTGCGGCACTGTGGCCTATGTGCCATATTTGACCAACATGGAAGTGACTGAAGACGGTGCAGTCCTCAGCGCAGACGTGAAGCTCGACTATGTAGTGGCCAAGAATATCTTCCCAACAGCCTGGGAAAATTCTCGCGTCACGGAGTGCATCTTCGTCTTCGAGAAAACATACAAGCGCAAGAAGTACGCACAGCTGCAGCATCACAAGCTGGAGCCATGGATCGGCGAGAACGGTGAGGACTTAGGCTTCCAGTACGTCATCGAGAACAGCGTCGTGCTGGCCTCTGATGGAGCTGGCAAGGAGCTCACACCGGCACAATGGAACGAGATCCCACACTTCGAGGGACTCGCAGCAAGAGTCGAGACCGGAAGCGACAAGCCTCAGTTCGTGATCGACAAGCTCAACATCGCCAACAATGTGGACGAGGACGACACCAACCCGATGGGCATCAGCATCTACGCCAACAGCGTGGACGTACTGGCCAAGATAGACCTCGAGTATGACAGCTACGCGAACGAGTTCACACTCGGCCGCAAGCGCATCTTCGTGGCTCCTGAAATGCTCACAGATGCAAACGGCTCGCAGGTGTTTGATCCGGACGACAGCGTCTTCTATCAGCTGCCGGAGGATTTCTTCAAAGAGTCCCACGAGGCGATGCACGAGGTCAACATGGCCCTCAGAGTCCAGGAACATGAGCAGGCTATCAACAACGACCTGAACCTTCTCAGCTTCAAGTGCGGCTTCGGTACCCAGTACTACCGCTTCGAGAAGGGCAGCATCACAACAGCGACCCAGGTCATCAGTGAGAACTCTGACATGTACAGAACCATCAAGAAGCATGAGATCATCCTCCAGGATGCTCTGAAGGATCTCATCCGTGCGATCATCCGCCTCGGCAAGACTGCAGGCGTGGCTGATCTGGTGGAGGACACTGACATCACGATCGACTTCGACGACTCGATCATTGTGGACAAGGAAACAGAGAGAGCTCAGGATCGTCAGGACGTAGCCATCGGCGTCATGAGCCTGGCAGAATATCGCGCCAAGTGGTACGGGGAGACAGAGGAAGCAGCTGCGGCCAAGCTACCCGAACAGACTCCGGGCGTGCTCTTCTAATAGATGGACGAAAGCTATCACAGCCTGCTCGCTGCAGGCGTAGAAAAGAAATACAGAGACCTGGAGGTCAGCATCATGGAGGACGTGATGCGACGCATCCAGAAGGCGGGCAAGATCACCTCAACAGCTGACTGGCAGATCCAGCGCCTGATCATCCTGGGCAATTCCACGGAAGACATCAGGGCCCTGGTCTCCAAGGCTGTGGATGGCAATGAGGAGCTGGTCCGTCAGCTCTATGAGGAAGTCATCAAAAACGAATACACCAGCCAGAAGGAAATATATGAAGCAGCTGGCAAGGAGTTCATCCCGTACGAGCAGAACGCAGAGCTCCAGCAGATCACCGAGGCGCTGATCAGGCAGTCCACGGAGGAGCTCTACAATATAACGAAGTCCACCGGCTTCATGGTGGACATGGGCAACGGCAAGACAGTCTTCACACCACTGGCCGACATCTACAACGGCTACCTGGACGACGCGATCATCGGCATGGCCAACGGCGCCTACGACTACAACACGCTGGTCAGAAAAACGACCAACATGATGACAAGGTCAGGGCTCCGCACGGATCACATCTTCAGGGACGGCGGCAGTGACTACGGCATCGACTACGCAAGCGGCTGGCATAACCGCATAGACGTGGCCGTCAGGCGTGCACTTCTGACCGGCTTCGGACAGCTGGCCGGACAAGTCACCGACATGAACGCCCAGAAGCTCAACACCAACTTCTTCGAGGTCTCAGCTCATGGGGCTGCAAGACCTTCGCACGCATCCTGGCAGGGACGCGTCTGGTCCAAGCAGCAGCTGACTGAGGTCTGCGGTCTCGGATCCGGCGGAGGACTCTGCGGATGGAACTGCAGGCACACGTACTACCCGTTCATCAAGGGCATCAGCCAGAGGAACTACACGGACCAGTACCTGGAAGACCTTGCAGCCAGAGAAGCAACGCCGAAGAAGTGGAAGGGCAAAGAGTTCAACGCCTACGAGGCAACACAGAAGCAGAGGCAGATGGAGACGGCCATGAGAGCAAGGCGCGAACAGGTGCAGCTTCTCAGGAAGGCCGGAGCTGATCACGATGACATCGTCGAGGCACAGTGCAGATACCAGGCACAGCTCGAAGAGTATCGAAACTTCAGCAGATACATGGGCCTCGAAGAACAGACCGAGAGGATCTACACCGGAAGAACTCCGGGCAGGATCTCACCGAGTCCGAAAGTGTACGCCGAGTGGAAGGCGGAAAAGATAAACCAGGCGAAGGAACGCCAAGAAGAAAAACGCCGCGCCGACATGAGACGCGCGGAGAGGGAGGCAAAACGTGGTACAAGTTCATCTGGATCAGACTAAGAAGTTCATCAGCGTCCAGGGACATGCAGCGAACCTTTCCGGAGTTCCTGGCCATAATATAGTCTGCGCTGCAGTCTCGGCCATCACCTTGACGCTCATCGAAGGGCTGGAGAACATCGCCCTGGAGCACATCAAGACAAGGGTCGAGAGTGGCCTGATCATCATCAGCTGGGAGAAGCTGAACGACATCGGCAGCGCACTCATCAGCACGTGGTTCCTCGGCATCCTCAGGATCCAGGAAGCCTACGGAGAAATAACGATAATTTGAGCGCCCTCGTGGATGCTTTTAATTATGGCCGACGGGCCTAAAACGGGAAAATGTTCACGTACATCACAAAAACGGAGGTAACAAGACCATGAAGAAGCACATCTTCAACTTACAGCTCTTTGACGACGGCGGCGAGGGCGGCTCTGGAGCACAGGGCGGAAACGCTGGAAATGGTAACGGAGGCCAGGGAAGCTCCGGAGGAAATAACAACGGCGGCAATGCAGGCGGAGGCTTCAGCTTCGCACAGGCCGAAGAGATCGCAAACGCGAGAGCCCAGAGAGCAGAAAAGGCTGCACTCAGCAGCTACTTCAAGCAGCAGGGCATGAGCGAGACAGAGATCGAGCAGGCCATCGCGGACTTCAAGAAGAACAAAGCAGCGCAGCAGCCAAACATCTCAGCCATTGAGAAGGAACGAGACGAGGCCAAGGCAGAGCTCCAGGCTCTCAAAGACCAGGCCACACTTCGCTCTAAGGGCGTTCGTGATGAGGACCTTGACTATGTACAGTTCAAGGTGAGCGCGATGATGAAGGCGGACGACAAGCTCGACTTTGAGAAGGCTGTCACTAAGTTCTTGAAAGACAACCCACGCTTCACAGCTGCCGGATCTTACAGAGTAAAGA